>NZ_JBHSDI010000001.1:0-747958 GCF_042651045.1 Marinobacter lacisalsi | reverse complement strand
GAGGTGGCGCCATCTTCTGGAGAATGGCTTCCTTACGTTCCGGCGAGTAATAGGGCATGGTTGTCCTCTGAAATCATCAGGCGACAACTACGCTGACACATAGGGCCCATCGCCGTATCCCTATAATGATTAGGCTCTGGCGGAGCAATAATGCCAGTAGGTGCTGCAACGGACTGGGTAACTGCCTCCTCTGCCTCTACCGCATTATCGGGTGTGATCGCCTTATTATAGGACAAGCCCAAGGGATCGATGTAGTCTGCGGGGTTTCGGGTATATCGGTAAGGATTTAACCCACCTTGCACGCCCAACGGATCCGGCGTCAGGTAACGCCCCTCTTGCCGATCGTACTCCCGGTAACGGTTGTGATGAAAGCCAGTCAGTTCATCTTCGAACTGCCCCGGCAGCCTCAAGGGTTGATGAATCGGCCCCGCCGGAGTTTCAGGCCGGCAGTGGCCCCAGGCATTAGCATTACCCTGCCACAAAAGGTTTCCGCCCTCGTCCCACAACCGAATCGGCATCGTCCGCCAGTCCAGCTCGTAGTAATGAGGTTCACCATCGATCAGGGTAAGCAGCGGCTCCTCAGTTTTCGGGTCGCGGATGTACCACTGCCATTGCCCTTCCGGATTCTGTTCACCCATCAGCACATCGTTGTGCCAAAGATAAGTGGTCGTACCAGCCTCGCTCTTGCGCCAGGCCCGTCTGCCCAGCGCATCATAGCCGTAGGTCACATGGATACCGGGTTTTTTCACTTCGATGAGTTGGCCTTCGGCGTCGAACTTCCGGTGTTCGGTGGTCTTGCCGATAACCCGGATTTCGGCACCCAGAGCATTTTTTCTACTGCCTGTCCCTTTCCTTTTTTACACGGGTCAGGTGTTCTTCCAGGTCGTAGTCGTAGCCCACGCTGTGACCGTCCGGCCGCCGGTAGGCAACGGGACGGGCCAGCTGGGCGTAGTCGTAGCGATGGGTGTCACCCACGGCATTGGTGTAGGTCGTGAGCAGGCCGGAGTCGTTGTAGCCAAACTGGCGGCTGCGGCGCTGTTCCGGAGCCTGTTCCGGGTACTGGTGCACTGCGAGGAGTTTCGCGCCCTCGTAGTCGTATTCGGTGACCAGATCCTGTTGCAGGATGCCTGCTACCCGGCCCTGGTGGTCAAAGGCGTAGCGGTGGAGGTTGCCCTGGCGTTCGTCGGCCAGCACCTCGCCGTTGGGGCTGTTTTTTCTACTGCCTGTCCCTTTCCTTTTTTCCTTTTTCCCAAGCAAAACCCTTTCTGACCTGCCGGACCAACAGATAGAACATACGGACGACAACCGCGCCGAGAACGGCATACAACATTTTCACTATGTCCTCCTTGCTGGAAAACAATTTACCGCTACACTTAAAAACGAATTTCCGGACACACAATTACTTATTAGATCACAAAAAAATTGCTCACAATATAGATAGCGAAGGCTAATAGAACGAAGCCTAAAATGAGATTAATTACATTCTTCCACCAGAAAATACCGAGCAACTCCAAGCATAGATAGAGTATCGAAAGTAATTTCAGTGCATTAGAAAAAAAAACCAAATCAAACAATAGGTCCAACCTCCCCCCCTCAGGAAACAGCATCATACCAGGGGTTAACACCTCACCCAAAAGCCAGAGCAAAATAGAAGCACCAACAACTTTAAAAAAAAACAAAACATTTTGAAACATATCCCTTTCCCAGCCCCTTTATTTCGGTTCAAAAACAACCCATTCACCCTTCGGGAAACCCCACCTTCCGCGAACCTGATTATCCAGACTGTAATTAGCAGGGTGATAATATCGGTTCGGAGCAATCACTTTGGCATCAAGCTCATTTGCCAACTCTTGAGCAATATTCTCTTGCCCCTTTCCTGTATTACAGGAACCTAAACGCACGGGCATGCCCTGGTCGTAAGCACTGTCTGCACGAATACGATCCGCCAACTCTTGAGCGCTTAGCGGAACTCGCTCTCCCTCAATGTCATCGAATACTGTGGCCTGATCACCGTGTGCAAACACTTCATACTCATTAGGACTATCGGCATTTTCCCTTCCGATCGCGAGGTCCTCAAGAGATCCTGGCTTGAATAAGTTCAAGCTCGACCCTTCACTGGCATGCTGAGGCAAACCGGGATCAGGAGAGACTGACCGATATCCGGAAGCACTTGGCTGGGTTGCCGGCGAAACAGTCTTAACTCCCTGCTCCCCCGATTCCATCCCAACATCTATTTTCTCAACACCCACTAGATCTTCGCTACCGCGGCGCTCTGAAATCGCAATATCGTTTGGTGAAATCGAACTTTGCTCCAACCCTAGATCATCAATGTAGTCTGCGGGATTTTTGGTATACCGGAAGCTATTCGCCCCACCATCTAAAACTATGGGATCAGGGGTAAGGTATCGCCCCAGCGTTGGCTGGTATTCCCTGAAACGGTTCTGAACGATCCCAGTAAACTCATCCTCAAACTGCCCCGGCAACCGAATAGGCTGATGAACATAACCCTTCGGCATTTCAGGCCGGCAGTACCCCCAGGCATCAGCATTGGCCTGCCAAACCAGCTCACCTTCACTGCTCCAAAGCCGAATCGGCATCATCCGCCAATCCAACTCATAGAAATGAGGCTGACCATCGATCAGAGTGAGCAAGGGCTCGTCGGTCTTAGGATCGCGGATGTACCACTGCCACTGCCCTTCCGGAGCCTGCTCCCCCATCAAAACATTGTTGTGCCAAAGGTAACTGGTAGTACCCGCTTCGCTTTTGCGCCACGCCCGCCTGCCGAGACCGTCATACCCGTAGACCACATGAATACCGGGCTTTTTGACTTCAATGAGTTGGCCTTCAGCGTCGAACTTGCGGTGTTCGGTAGTCTTGCCGATGACGCGGATTTCCGCACCCAGAGCGTCGTATTCCCGCTTGTCGTTGTTGGTTTCGATCAAACGATCATTCTCGACCTTGCCGCCTTCCGGGATGCGGTTGCCACCCAGGTCGTAGCGATAAGTGATGTCGTTTTCTCTGATCAGCTGGCCCTGGGGATCCCGCTCGTAATAGGTTTCGCCGTTCTGGCTGTCGATGACGGCTTCCACCCGGGATTCCGCGTCCCAGCGGTAACGCCTTGTGGCAGGGGTTGTGCCCTGCCAGCGCCGTTTGATCAGGCAGCCGTAGCGGTCGTGGATCTGGGTCTGTTTGTTGTTGCCTGCCTGGCGTTCCGTTTCCCTGCCCTGGGTGTCCAGGGTGCGGCGGATGGCGGGTTGGCCGTTGATGTCCAGGTGGGTCCAGTTACCGTGCTTGTCGTAGCGGTACTGGACATTGGTGCCATCCGGAAAGCTAATGGTTTCCAGGTGGCCGCCGGTGGTGTAGGTGTAGCTTGTGGTGTGCTGGTCCTGGTGGTGTTCGGTGACCTGGCCCTTGTTATTCCAGGTCCAGCGGACCTTTCGGTCGGCGCAGCTGGCGTGGGTGCGGCGACCATACTTGTCGTACTGGTAGTGCCGGGTGACTGGCGCCCGGTCCTTGCCCTGGCTGGTTTGGGTGGTGACCCGGCCGCCCTCGTCTCGCTCCACGGTCTGTACCCACACGTCCGGGTGTTCCCGACGGATGATCTCGCCTGCTTCATTGTAATGGAAACGGATATCGCGGCCGTCCGGGGCCTGGCACCGTTCCACTTTGCCCCGGGCGTTCCAGCCCAGTTGCCACTGGTTGCCGTCGGCCCGCGTGACCCGGGTCAGGCGTTCCTCCAGGTCGTAGTCGTACCCCACGCTGTGGCCGTCTGGCCGTCGGTAAGCAAAGGGGCGGGCCAGTTGAGCGTAGTCGTAGCGGTGGGTGTTGCCCACTGCGTTGGTGTAGGTGGTGAGCAGGCCGGAGTCGTTATAGCCGAACTGCCGGCTGCGGCGTTGCTCCGGGGCCTGTTCCGGGTACTGGTGGACAGCGAGGAGTTTAGCGCCCTCGTAGTCGTACTCGGTAACCAGGTCCTGTTGCAGGGTGCCTGCGACCCGGCCCTGTGGATCAAAGGCGTAGCGGTGGAGGTTGCCCTGGCGTTCATCGGCCACCACTTCACCGTTGGGGCTGTAGCCGATTCGGCGGATTTCGCCGGTATCGCTGGTGGCCTTCGTCATCCAGCCATTGGCATCGTACTGGTAGCGCCACTGGCTGCCGTCGGGGCGCTCTTCACTGAGCAGGCGGCCGATACTGTCGAACTGGCGGCGGGTAATCAGGCCATCCGGGGTCTGTTCGCCGGTGCAGAAGCCCATGGCGCTGTAGTGCCAGCGGTGCTGGCGGCCGTCCGGCTGTTCTTCCACCACCTTTCGGCCCCAGGCATCGTAGCCATACCGGGTGGTGCGACCATCCGGCAGACGGTAGGCCTCCAGCAGGCCACTGCTGTCGTCGTAGGCCCACTGGTAGGTGGCCCCATCAGGCTCCTGGCGGGCGATGATGCGGCCCTGCTCGTCGTAGTGGAATATCTGGGTGTTGCCGAAAGCGTCGGTGACGGCGGTCTGATATTTGTCCGGCTGGTAGTCGAAATGGAACTCGTGGTGGCCGTCGTCACCCCGGCTGTGCAGGCACCGGGCGCCCGGACCATGTCCCTGCCAGCGGAAGCGGAAGCCGTAGCCGGTGGGCAGTTCGCGGCGTGCCAGCAGGTGGCCCTGGTAATGGTAGGTCTCGCGGCCATGGTGGCTGTTACTGGCGATCAGGTCGCCTTCGTCGCTGTAGTCATAGGTGGCGAGCACCGAGCGGTGGTCGTCCTGGCACAGCAGAATCTTGCTGAGTAGAACCCTTGCATCTGGACCGGGCCTTGTCCATTGGAGCTGGAGGTGGCGCTCCGGGGCGATTTCAATGCGGTCCAGGCGGTGGTCCCGGTCGTACTGGAAGCGCCATTGCTGGCCTCGCAGGTTCTGGACGGAGACCGGGTGCCACAGGTGGTTGTCGGTGGTGGAAAAGCGCCAGGCAGTGCCATCCTTTTCGGTGAGGACCATGCGGCTGTCGTGCTTGTATTCCAGGCGCATGCCGGCGCTGACCTGCCAGCCGATCTGCCCGGGTGACAGGGACTGAAAAGGCACGACCCGGCCCTCGTGGTCCAGGACCCGGATACCTTCCTCTTCCACCCAGATGTAGCGCAGACAGTCCACACTCCAGCCGGCGCCGAAGCCCAAGTCCCGGTCGCAGTTGCCGGAGCGATAGCGACGTTGCCAGGTCAGGGGCATGGGGGCAGGCACCGTGAAATCGGCGATATCCAACACCTCTTCGCCGGTGGCTGGCGCTACGGGATCGCCCTGCAGGTCCGCATCAGCCACATCGGCCCCTATCAAGCCACCGCTGACCCCGCCAGGTTCTGAGGCAGCATCAGCATCTGCGATTGATGGAGACTGGTATTCCTGAAGACGGGCAAAGACCGCGCCGACCTTGTCCAACCATGTACCGTTTGAGGGAGGTGCTTCGCTGGGCAACTTGCGGACCTTCAATTCGCCAGCCTCAAGCCGTTGGCCAATCTGCGGCAGGTACTCACCGGCTTCGCCTACCTGGTCGGCTGACGCAGACTTCTGGCCACTGAGGCTGGCCCAACGTTGCCGGTCTTCGTCCAGACTACGTTGGAAAGTGTTCTGTATCCACGAGGCGTAGTCACTGGCGCCGTCCCACTCTAATGGCTGGCCCCCGACACCTTCAGCGATATCGGCGGCGATGATATAAACCGATCCATCGTTTGCGGTGAACTTCTGCATACTGTCCCTGTTTCCCTATCCGTTGTAGTCGGCCACCGACACCCCCACCAGCGGGCTCGTATCCATATCCATCATGACCACTGGCCCCTGCCAGTCGCCCAGCCGGAACCCTTCGTGCATCCAGTACCAGTTAAACAGGCTACCCACGGTGCCAAGTGGCCCGATGCGCGCCTCGGCGAACTCCCAGCGCACGTCCTTGCCGCCCCAGTTACCCAGCGCCGACAGGGCGGGTAGCAGCCGGTCCAGGCTGCCGTCGCTGCCGGTGCCCGGCAGGAACAGCACTTCCGGCTCGGCCACCACGGCCCGCGCCTGTTCCAGCAGGCCGGTCAGGTCGGTGCTTCCGTCCGTGCGGCCATCCACCAGGCTGAGCATCAGGCCGAGCCCGGCCTCGTCCGGGTCCAGGTCAACTCGCATCCGGCTTTCCACTTCCGTTAGCGGCTGCAAGCCAGGCATGCGGTCGATCGCCACCAGGGTGGCCGGTGCTTGCAGGCGGTTGATCTGGCTCAGGGCCAGGGTGACGCCGGAGCGCCCGAAGCCCACTTCCACCTGTCCGGCCGCCAGATCCTGCCAGAGATGGCGTTCGCCTCTTTCCCGGTCCGGCAGGATGATCCAGGTCGGGCGCTCACCGCCCAGGTAACCCCGGAACTGTTGCTCCAGCCAGGCCTGTGCCTGGGCATGGTCGTCGTGCCGGGGGACTGCAGCCGGGGCGCCTGTCAGCACCCCACCGTTGTCCAGAATGTCGTCCAGGGAAGTGCCAGCAAGGATGCCCTCGGCCCGGGTCAGCCGCCAACGCACCATTGGCCTCCGAACAACGACCAGGGGGACCCGTTAATCTGCCGGCCGCTCCAGTACCAGCAGCGCTCGCGAAAGCCCATGGGCAGGGCGCTGAACCGTTTCTGCCAACTGGCGGGGGCCAGGCCGTGGCCGTCTTTCAGGATCTCGCCCCAGCACTGGTAACCGAAGGGGGATGGCTCCGGCTGGCGACCACTGTGGTCACCCCTCAGCCAGCGCAGCTCCCGCTCGGCGGCATCGGCCACTTCCTCGTTGCCGTCCAGCCCGGTGCCGGCACCAATTGCCTCCAGCCAGGACAGGAAACGACGGGCACAGCTCACGCCCATGGCCTCGACCGTGGTGGTGGTATCCACCTCGGCCAGCAGCCAGTTAACCAGCCACAGTTGCCATTCGTCGTGGGCGCCGACCATCAGTGGATAGAACCAGTCCTTCCAGCTGGCGAATCCGCTGGTGTTGGCATCGGCGGGCAGTAATTCCCACAGGGCTTCCACCAGTGACTTGGAGAGCTCGTTACGCCCGTCCAGTACCTTGGCCCATTCCTTCCAGGGCTCGGGCAACTTGTCGATCTGCCCCCGGCGCCAGTAGGCCCGGGCGGCCAGCATCTGCAGCTCCGGCGACTCCGGGAATTCCCGCGCTACCGACAGGTGGGGATAGTTGGCTGCCAGCCACCAGCTCAGCGCTGCGGCGTCGGGCTCATTTGCCAGGGCATCCAGTGCCGGGCGTACCCGCACGCCACCGATGGACAGGGCAATCTCCAGCCACAACGTGGCTTCGTCCACGGGCAAGGATACGAGGGGCAGCAGGCTGCCTTCCGCCAGGTTCTCCGGCAGGGGCGACGCCGGATCGCCCCGCTCGGCCCGGGTCAACAGGCGCCGGTCGACCTGGCGCAGCTGCTCCAGGGAGGCGTCGTCGCTGGCCAGCAGGGCTCGCCGGGTCGCGATGAGTTCATCGAGCGTCTGTTGCATCATGCCAATGCCATCAGTTCAGGTTGATCTTGGCGGACTTGAGGTTGATCGCCGACGAGCCGTTGATATTGATGATGCTGCCTTCGATGTTGATCAACCCGGAGCTGTACATGGTGATTGAGGCAGAGCCAGTCTTGATAGTGATGCTGTCACCAGCATCGAGTACGTGGTTCTTGCCAACGGTCACGGTCTGATCGTTGCCCACGGTCTCCGTGTCGTCGTTGCCGATAGTGGTGGTGCGATCAACGCCCACATCGTCAGTCTGGTTGTTCTCAACAGTCAGTTCGTGGTCTTTCTCGGCATGGATTCTCAGCCACTCGCTGCCGAGGGTGTCGTCAAAGCTGATCTCGTTATAGTTGGCGCCGCTGCCCTTGGTGGTCGAGCGGGACTTGATGCCAGAGATGTTCTTCTGCGACTCCGGGTCGTAGGGCATCTGGTTCTTGCCGTTATAGACCGAGCCGGTAATCAGCGGCTGGTCCGGGTCGCCGTTGACGAACTCCACCAGCACTTCCTGCCCTTCCCGGGGGATAAACTGGGCGCCCCAGCGCTCACCCGCCCAGGACTGGGCCACGCGGATCCAGCAGGAGCTCTTCTGGTCTCTCTTACCTTCCCGATCCCAGTGGAACTGCACCTTGACCCGGCCGTGTTCGTCCACATGGATCTCTTCACCCGCGGCACAGGTAACGGTGGCGGTCTGCAGGCCAGGCATGACCGGCTTGGCTATGCGCGCCGGTACATAGGGCTGGTTGGCGGGGCGGCACAGGAATTCGTTGTGGTAGGCCACCGAGTCCATCGCCGGCTGGTTGTCGGCATTCAGGGGCACTTCCGCCTTGATGAGGATGTCGGTAATCAGGAACTCATTGGGGTCCTGGGGACCATCCTCGTGGGACTGGAAGCCGAAGGTCAGGCCGGCACCGAAGGACCGGTAGGTTGAGATGGCGTCCAGGGTTTCCGCCTCCATGGCCAGGGCCTGCAGATGTTTCTTGGTGAAGTTGGCCTTGTCCTTCAGGGGGCGGTCTTCGCCGTGGTATTCAAACAGCTCCCGCTGACCGAAGAGATCCCCGGGTACCTTCTCCTGGCTGGTGGTCGTAATCCGGTCATCGGGGCGGGTAAAGTCAAAGCCATGCTCCATCATCTGGTCGGACATGGCGCGGTACCCCCGCTCCCAGCGGGAGATACGGGCGGCACCGATATTGCGCGAGGTAAACACCACCTGGTTCTCCAGTGTCGGCTGGAACGCCGTGTCACTGTCGGTAATGACCATGGTGTGAGCGCTGTCGGTGTGCTCGAAAAAGAAGGTCAGGCCTTCGTTGGCAAGCACACGACTGATAAATTCCCAGTCAGTCTCGTTGTACTGAACGTAGTAACGGTGCGTATAGAGTGCGCCGTTGAGTACCTTGCGGTGGGCAACGTCGTGTTCACCCAGCAGGATTTCGACAATGTCCAGGGCAGTCTTGTCCTGGAATATGCGGCAGTTGGTGCGGCTGGTGGCGGACCAGGCACGGGGGACAATCCGCGCTTTGTAGCGCTGTCCGTCCTTGTTGTGCATGGGCTTGCCAAGCTCGCTGATGTCGAGAAAATGGCCGTGGAAATAGCGTTCCCGGGATCCCAGCTTGTCGGTCATGGCGAGACTGATAACCACTTCTTCGCCGATGTGTTGCTTCATGTTTCTGATCCGCTGATTGGCGGTGAAACCAACCTCTATCTGGAACAGTCGTGACATGCCCTCGCTGACCGTTAGCCTCTCGAGGATCAGCTCATCCTCGCCCAGCGAACTGTGAATCTTGAGAAAATGATGCTGAGTTTCCTTGCTCATGAACGTCCACGCCATCCTGAATGAATCGGGGGAAGGAGGGCACCCGAAGGTGCCCTCCCGGAGACAGTAAACCCTGTGATCAGAGCTTCTGACCCTTGACACCACTGTAGCCGTATACCTTCGGCTGAGTAACGTCGTTCTTGTCGTTGGCCGGGTTGGCCGTCATGGTCAGCTCGGTGTAGGAAATGGTGATGCACTCGGTGGGGCGATCACCCTGTACAGACAGGCTGTAGTTGGAAATCATGGCATCGGTCAGTTCGATCTTCATGATCTCTTCAATCTCATCACCCTGCTTGGTGATGTAGAAAACTGCCTTACGGCCCTTACCGATGGTGGCTTCACGGAACAGGTCAGGAGACGCGTTGTCCTGCAGCTTGGTGATAGTGATATCGCCCAGGCGGGTTGCAGAGGCTTCGCGGTCCATCGCGGTACCAGTGTAGGCCGTGATTTCACGATGAACGTTAAAGTCCATGGAAAGCACGGTGATCATGTCTTTGTACTGGCTAGCAGTGGCTTCGCCTTTAACGCCGTCATAATCCAGATAGGTATTCGCTTGCATGTGTATCTCCTTAGGTTTTTTGTACGTCCTGTAACAAGGACATGGTCATCCTGGCCGTCGCTCAAGCGCCGTCCATGGATTCTGTCTGGCGTTCGGATTCCGCCTGTGTACTGACAACAACCTGAAGGTCGCCATCGGTCACAGTGATATCCACCGCCGAAATCGGTGTTTCATCCGCCAGGCATTCCAGGATTTTCCTGGACGCGGCGGGCAGCACATCCCGGTGCAGGATCTGCTGGATATTGCGGGCGCCGGAACTGGCCTCGGTGCAGCGTTCCACCACGGCATCCACCACGCCATCGTCGTAGCCCAGTGCGACATCGTGATGACGCAGCAGGCGCTGATTGATGCGCTCCAGCTGCAGGCGGGTAATCTCCGCCAGCTGTCCACGCCCCAGGGGCCGGTAAGGCAACACAGTGGTGCGCCCCAGGAAGGCCGGCTTGAAGATGTCCAGCAGCTGGTCCCAGATGGCCACTTTCAGGGTCTTGGGATCTTCCGGCGCGGTCATTTCGTCGGCGTACAGGTCGGCAATCTGCTCGGACCCAGCGTTGGAGGTCATCAGGATCACGGTGTTGCGGAAGTCCACGTCCTGGCCCTCGCCGTCCCGCAGGGACCCCTTGTCGAACACCTGGTAGAAGATGTCCTGCACGCCCGGGTGGGCCTTTTCCATCTCGTCCAGCAGGATCACGCTGTACGGCTTGCGGCGGACCGCCTCGGTGAGCACACCGCCCTCGCCGTAACCGACATAACCGGGGGGCGAGCCCACCAGTTGGGAGACCTTGTGCTCCTCCTTGAACTCGGACATGTTGATGACCGTGAGGTTGGACTCACTGCCATAGACCTGCTCGGCCAGGGCCAGGGCGGTCTCGGTCTTGCCTACGCCACTGGGGCCCACCAGCAGGAACACGCCCAGGGGCTTCTTCTCGTCGGCCAGGTCGGCCCGGGCCACGCGAATGGTTTCAGCGATATCGTCCAGGGCATGGTCCTGGCCCTTCACCCGGGTTTTCAGGTTCTGGTCGAGCTGCAGGATGCCGGCCACTTCATCCGCCTGCATGCGCCCCATCGGGATACCGGTCCAGTCGGACAGCACCTCGGACACCAGCTGGCTGTCCACCTGCCAATGCACCATGGGCTGCTCGCGCTCGGCCAGCTGGGAGCGCAGTTCGTTCAGTTCGGCACACAGCTCGTCGTTCGCTTCCTCGCTGAGCCTTTCCCCCAGCTCGGAGGCCGAGGCCACCAGGGTCTGTTCGGTCTGCCAGATTTTCTCCAGGCGCTCGACCTTTTCCTCGGCCTGCTGGCGGCGGTTGGCCAGTTCTTCCAGGCGGCGGCTGTGGTCGGCACCGGTGCGGCTTTCCCGGGCGAGGATCTCGTCCTCCAGCTCCAGGGCCGCCAGTTCGGCACGGGCCTTCTCCAGCAGTGTCGGCATGCTGGCCTGACTCATGGCCACGCGGGCACAACAGGTATCCAGCAAGGCCACGGCCTTGTCCGGTAGCTGGCGACCAGCCAGGAAGCGCATGGACATGCGTACCGCGGTGCCCACCGCCTCGTCGGTGATAATGACACCGTGGTGCTTCTCCAGGGTGGGGGCCAGGCCCCGCAGGATCTGGATGGCAATGTCCTCGGAGGGCTCGTCCACCTTGACGACCTGGAAGCGACGGGTCAGGGCAGCGTCCTTTTCGAAGAACTTCTTGTACTCGGCCCAGGTGGTGGCGGCAATAGTGCGCAACTCACCACGGGCCAGGGCCGGCTTGAGCAGGTTGGCGGCATCGTTCTGTCCGGCCTGGCCGCCGGCGCCGACCATGTTGTGGGCCTCGTCGATAAACAGGATAACCGGATCAATGGAGTTCTTTACTTCTTCGATCACGCCCTTGAGCCGGTTCTCAAACTCACCTTTCACGCCTGCGCCGGCTTGCAGCAGGGCCAGGTCGAGGGTCAGCAGCCGGGCCTTCTTCAGGGCCTCGGGCACGGAACCATCGGCGATGCGCTGGGCCAGGCCCTCGACCACCGCGGTCTTGCCGACACCGGCTTCACCGGTGAGGATCGGATTGTTCTGGCGGCGACGGGTGAGGATGTCGATCATCTGCCGGATTTCATCGTCACGACCCAGCACCGGATCCAGCTTGCCCTCACGGGCCTGGGCAGTGAGATCGATGGTAAACTGGGACAGATGCTCTTCCTTGCCCCGGCCTGCCGGACGGCGGGGTTCGGGCGCCTCACTGCCACCGAGTTGCTCCCGCAGCTGGGCCCAGCTGGACAGCAGTTGCTGTGGGTCCAGGCGCTCCAGTTCGCGGGCGTGGCGGGTTGCCAGGGCGGCCATGGCCGGGTCGTTCAGCAGGGTGTATAGCAGGGTGGCGCCGCGCATCGCGGGTTCACCAAATTCGATGGAGGTATCCAGCCAGCACTGGCGCAGCAGGTCCACCAGTCGTGGCGACAGACTCGGGGTGGCGCCACTGCCCGTGCGGAAGCTCTCCAGGCCCTCGTTCAATTCGTCTTCCAGGCGATCCAGGCTCAGGCCGAAATGCTCCAGAACCACCACCAGGTCCTGATCCCGCGACTTCAGCAGGGCCTTCAGCAGGTGTTCGGTTTCCACGGTGTGGTGGGTCCGCTGGAAACATTGCCCGACAGCGCCTTCCAGGGCCTGACGGGTGCTGTCATTCATTTTCTCTACCAGTGACTTCAGAGTCATTGAGGACATCGCGCTTATTCCTTTCCTTGGCTTGGCTTGAAGCTGACTTCCACCTGCTGGTCAGAGGTCGGCCCTGCGGCTATGAAACTGTCGGCCCCCAGGCGGCCATGCTGGCCGAGGCAGGCGCCGGTCAGGTCCCGGGCCCTGGCTACCAGCAGGTAGCGCACCCGGGTCTGGCCACCCACCAGACGGTGAGCCATGCGGGCGATCGCGGCACTGCAACGCCCTTTGGGTAATACATCCTTTACCTGCTGACGGTTGCCGGGGTAGAACACCACGTCGGCGCCCCGGTCCGCCATCCAGGCGCGGCTGCCCAGCATGGCATCCCCGAGCCGGGCGTACTGCCCTTCCGGATCCCGCCGCGTTGGCAACCGGCTCTGGTCTTCCGATGCCACCCGTACCCAGCCGCCCTGCAGCGTACGAACCGCTACCGGCATGCCCGATACGTCCGACAGCACCGACCGCAGGGTGGCCGCGGAACGGGCCCCCCGCGACATGGCACCTCCGTACCAGATTTCCCACTGCTGTTCACTGCCGGTCAGGGCCTTGAGAATGTTGGTGAAGTCATCCTCACCCTGGCGCTCCTGATGGACCGCCGGCTGGGTCTTTTCCCAACTGCGGTAGTACAGCGACAGCAACCGGTGGTTGAACAGGTCAAAAAAGTCCCGCATCGCCGGTGACTTCTGCTTCAGTTGTGCCAGCACCATTTCCGAGTAATGGGCGGGCATGGCACCACGGGCACCGGTCAACCCCATGGTGTCTACGGTCAACTCCGCCTGCTGCAGGCCATTGGACAGGCGGTTCACCTTGCGCTCCACCACGTCCTGGCCGGCAAAGCCCATGTGCTGGCTTGACCGGAACCGTACCAGCTCCCGCTCTGGCCAGCCGTCGTGGCCCACACGATGGTAGCTGGCCTTCTCACCCGGCAACTGGCGCTCAGTACGCCAGACCTCGCGAAAGAAGGTTCCCAGGGGCCGCTTCATACCAGCTCCCTTTCGCCGGCCCGTGCCGGCCAGGTGTGGTAGTCACGGCTGTGGCCGCTGAGGCGGATGCGCAGCCGGGTAAAGCTGTTGAGCTGGGCGAACTGGGCCAGGAACCGGTCCAGTACCGCGGAGAACAGATAGATGCTGGTGCCAGCGTAACGGGGCCGGGAGAAGGTAACCCGGAACTCGGTGCCCTGGGTCAGCCCGCTGCGCACGCCCTTGCCTACCCTTGCAGCCACCCGGCGTACCTCGACCTTTTCGATGCCTTCCACCATGGCCCGGGATTCCGGGGTCTGGCGGAAGTCGTACAGCTGCAGTACGGCCTTCAGGCGCTCGCAGGCATCGTCACCGGTGAAGTACTCCAGGTTCAGGTGACGGATAAACTGCCACCGGCTCGCGCCCTCCAGTTCCGGTCGCACGGTGGAGGTGGGGGCCAGCAGGGCTACCGCCTTGTCGATCAGGGGTTCGGACACCGCCTTGAAGGTCGGGTCGCCACCACCGAAGGGCAGACGGTCCGGCACGTTGCGGTTGCAGCACTGGGCCTTGATAACCAGGGCCTCGTCATCGGGAATCGCGTCCAGGTCGCGGTTCTCGTAACGGTTGTCCACCAGGCTGAGGATGGTTTCCGTGCCTGGTTCCATCTGGCCGCCAACCCAGTCCGCCGGGCGCCGCTGCAGATGCCAGAACAGGTCCAGGTCCGTCTGCCAGCGGGGATGCCCCAGGCCATAGTAGGGGGCCATTTCGCGTATCTTGCCGCTGTTCACCAGGGACACGGAGGCCACGTTGACTACTTCAAAGGCATCCGCCTTGCGGTAGCGGGAGACCAGTCGGTGCTCGTGGCGGGTATCGTCCAGTGGCGAGGGTTCCAGGGTTTCCTCGAACAGGTTGACCACCGGCACACACCACAGCCGCATGTGCTCGGCCTGGAAGCTCTTCTCCAGCTCGGAGGAGGTTTCCGACAGGTAGAAGGTAACGTCGATTTCCTTCGACTCCGGCCAGCAACCGGTCATCTGGTCAAGCTGGGTGAACAGGAACTTTTCCGGGAACAGGAAGAATTCCGTCAGCAGCCGGTAACCTTCCATGCTGCGCTTGCTGTAGGGCACCAGGGCTTCGCACTCGTCAAAGCCCACCGGGCGAATGCGGTTGGCCGGCAGGAAGGTCAGCTGCCGCCGATCGCTCACCGGCGAAACGGCAACGCCCAGCCCGGTGCGATGGATCAGGTCGTAGAGTTCATTGCTCAGGTGGGCCTGACCGTGGAGGAAGAACCTCAGCCACGGCAGGTCGATTTCGCTGAACGGCGTCGGGGCCGACAGGCGCAGAGTGATCACGCTCTGGGCGCCTTCCGTGCCCAACGGTCGGGGCGCATCAAAGGGCGCGTTCTGGAAGTCGGCACTTTCTACCGTAACAGGCGCAATGTAGTGCTCGCCGGGGGCACGGAACTCGCAGTCCGGCATCTTTTCCACCCGGGTTTCGAACGCCTGGCCTTCGGTGAGCGGCGAACAGTGGGTCTGGGCCCGGGAGGCCGTCAGCTGCAATACCGTCATCGACGGGATAGGCGCCTGGTAATCCGGGTACAGGCTGCCCATCAGGATATCGGTCAGTTCCGGAAAGTGTCCGTCCAGACGCTGGCGAATCTGGGACGTCAGGAAAGCCACGCCCTCAAGCAGTCGTGACACATGGGGATCTTCAACGGCTTCATCACTCACCCGCAACCGGCCTGCCACTTTCGGGTAGGCACGGGCAAACTCGGCTCCCTGACGGCGCAGGTAGGCCAGTTCGCGGTTGTAATACTGAAGAAGCTCTTCACTCATCAGGCACACTCCTGAAGGGTCACCGCCAGGGTGACCGGCTCCACTTCCGAATCAAATGACACCGGCTCGGGCACCGGGTCCACCAGCAGCACGGCATCGATACGCAGCCGTAACTGTCGGTCCAGCGGGGCATCCGCGTCCGGCATGGTGACCTGTATCCGGGTCAGCCGTGGCTCGAACCGGCTGATGGTGTCGCGAACCTCGTCGCAGAGCCACTGGCGCCCGTCGTCCGTGCCCAGATCCATCACTGTGAAATCCGGCAGGCCATAGCCCAGCACCGAGGTCTGCAATTCCCTGCCCCCCTGCTCCAGCGGCAGCCAGGAGCGGCGGGCATTGAGCAGGCACTCCAGATCCCGCCGCACGGCCTGACGGATACGGGCAAGGGTCGGACGGCTGTCGTCCCCTTCCGCCAGCCGGTCAAGCAGACTCATCTGGAGTTTGGTGTTCATCCGTTGGCCTCTGCGTCGGCGGTTTCAGTGGCTGCCGGCTCGTCGCAGCATTCCAGCCGCCTGACACTTTCCAGGGTGACGGCGTCATCACCCAGCAGGAACATCTTCAGACCAAGGCCGGTAACCAGGCCGCCCTCGTGTTCCTCCCAGTCGGTTTCCCGACCCAGTTTCTGGCCCGACGTCTGACTGCGCAGGTAGGTCAGGGGTACGAAGACTTCGCCCTGGCGGCCATCCTTGAGTGTGACGCTGGCGCGACGCCAGATCAGCTCAACGGGGGAGGAGGCGGCGTGGAATTCCACTTCCTGGATATCGCTCCACAACCACAGATAGTAGTGACCGTCGGTACCCAGCCCCTCGAAGAAACCGGCGAGGCTGTCATCACAATCGCGGAAGTCCCCTTCCTGCTCACCAACGCGGTAGCGGGTATCGGTGCGGCCTGCCTCGAGCGTACTGGCTGCCTCGGACGCCGCCTGGGGGTTGCCCTCCAACAGGTTCAGGTTGACCGCCAGCAGGGCTTCCAGTTGTTCACCCTCGGTGGCCACCACGTCGTCAGCCAGCTTGCCTTCGGCCAGGGCCAGACGGGCGTGCTGAGCCCGCATCAGCTGGCGCATGTTGGCGGCACCGGCAAGCCAGTCGGGCTGGTGTTTGGCTAGTGACATCAGCATGTCGTCGGCGCGCTCGAGCTGGCCATCCAGGCACAGCAGTTCGATCAGGCAGGCACGCACGTCAGTGGCTGAAGGATCTTTGCGGAGTGTGTTCTGGGCGTGGGTAATGGCCTCTTCCAGTTGGCCTGAAGACAGCAGTTCCCTGATCGCATCCATTCTCTGTTTCCTTCTTCCGTGGCCGGTTGCCGGCCAGTAGGTTGTCCTTTCATCCAGCGTCCTGGCTGCATGGCTTGCCGGAGCAAGCCAACGCATTATATTCGATTAACAGGTGTTAACTCGGTGATCAGTTTCATACCTGTGACCAGCTGATCAATCTGGAAATGAGGCTGCAGGCGAATCACCGAATAGAACTTGCCCGGATCGCCCACACGGGCCTTGACCGAGACCTGGGCATCCCGCAACGGGAAGCGTGCCCGCATCTCATCCGAAGCCCCTTCGCTGGCCATGGTGTAGGAACGCAGCCACTTGCGCAGCTGCTCTTCGCAATCCTCCGGCGATCGGTATCCGCCGACCCGATCACGCCCCATCACCTTCAGGTAATGGGCAAAACGGGACACGCACAAGGTGTAGTGCAACATTGCGGAAAGCCGTGCGCTCATATCCGCTGCTGGCTTGCCATAGGTGGCCGGCTCCTGCACCGAAGGCACCGAGTGGAACGTCAGCATCTCGGTGTTGGCCAATGGCGCCAGGGGCACGAAACCCTCGTCCGCCAGGGCCCGCTCCATCCGGTCAGTGATCTGCCAGTCCACCGCGTTACGGCTGGGGAAAAGCGCCCCGGTTTCCGTGCTTTTCTGTATCGACGGCAGATTGTCCACCACGCCGTGGGCCACCCGTTCCGGGCGGTAGCCACGAATATGGGCAAACCACCCGGATTCACAGAACGCACGGATAGCCACGGTGCCAAAGCCGAAACAGGCCGGCCCCCAGAGGTAGTCCCGGGCCACGTTGCTGCCGGATTCCCGGAAACGGAAACCCTCGATGCCCTGCCCCGGACCCAGATGCGGTGGCCGCATCATCATCCGTGGCATGGTGATCCCCAGGAAACGGGCGTCTTCCTCCTGCCGGAGCGCCCGCCACTTCACCAGTTCCGGCTGGCTGAAATGACTTTCCAGCTCGCTGACGGCGGTCAGATCGGCGAAGTGATCGACACCGAAGAAGCTGGGGTCGGCATTGACGATCACCGGGGCAAAAGCAGCAGCCCCCACCCGTGACAGCTCCTTGAGGATATCCATGTTGGACTGGCCACCTTCGGTACGGTGGCTGATGGTGTAGGCACCCAGCAAGAGCCCGAAGGGCTCGCCACCGGGATTGCCGAATTCCTCGGAATAGATCTTGGCAAACAGCCGGGAATGATCAAATTCGATGGACCGGGTCAGGTCCTTGCGCAGCAGTTTCCAGCTCAGGTCCAGAAAGCGGACCTTCACCAGGCCTTCGTTATCGCTTTCCAGTGCCTGGTCGGTCAGCAGCAGCAAACCGCGCCAGTTGGCCTCCAGGGCCTGAAACTCCGGGTGGTGCAGGATGGCGTTGAGCTGTTCGTTGAGCAGCCGGTCCAGACGAACCAGCATGCCGGCCAGCAGTGCGGTGATATCCGACCGCCCCCACTGCTTTTCCGGGTCTGTGCGGCCCAGCAACAGCAACAGCGCCTGCAGGTCGTCAGCCTCGGCCACCAGCCGCTCGGCAAAGCCGCGGTCGGGTATGACCGTGGCCTTCGCCGGGGGCTGGCGATCGAGGTAGTCCTTGTCAACGAAGCTCAGCGCTGCGCCCATAAAGCATCCCTGCTTATCGTTCATTCCTGATCCTCTGGACGGGTTTCATCCCGCGTGGGATCAGCTGCCCATTTCCGGAATCTTGGCCACGAGGCGAAGCGACGTGGTCAGCTCTTCCATCTGCAGCCAGGGCCGCAGCCAGGCAATGGCATTGTAGGCACCGGGACGACCCGGGATCTCCCGTACCTGCACCCGGGCATCCGCCAGCGGGAACTTGGCACGGATTTCCTGGCCACCGCCTTCGGAGGCATTCACGTAGTTCAGGATCCAGCGGTTCAGCCAGTTCTCCACGTCTTCCGCCTCCATGAAGGAGCCGATCTTGTCCCGGGCCATAACCTTCAGGTAATGCGCAAAACGGGACGTGGCCATCATGTACGGCAGACGCGCGGAGATAGCCGCGTTGGCGGTGGCATCCGGGTTGTCATAGATTTTCGGACGCTGGCAGGACTGGGCACCGAAGAACACCGCATAGTCCGTGTTCTTGTAGTGACACAAGGGCAGGAAGCCCATCTTGCTCAGTTCCGCCTCACGACGATCGGTAATGCCGATCTCGGTGGGGCACTTCAGGTCCGGGTCGCCATCGTCACTCTGGAAGATGTGGGCCGGCAGGCCTTCCACCTTGCCACCACCCTCGGCACCACGGATCGCCGTGCAGAAGCCGTACTTGGCGAAGGCATTGGTCATGCGACTGCCCATGACATAGGCCGCATTCATCCAGCAGTAATCTTCATGATCCGGTGTGACCGCCATGCCGCTTTCCGGATCCAGCTCGAACTCCTCATAACCGAATTCTTCGACCGGACGGGTGGCCTCACCGTATGGCAGGCGCGCCAGCACGCGGGGCATGGTCAGGGTCACGAAGCGGGAATCCTCGCTCTCGCGGAAGGAGCGCCACTTGGTGTATTCCAGGGACTCGAAGACCTTTTCCAGGTCCCGGGGCTTGGACAGTTCGGTCCAGTCGTCGAAGCCGAACAGGCCAGAGCCGCCGGCGGACACGAACGGACAGAAGCCGGCTGCCGCCACGTTGGACATCAGGCTCAGGGTCTCGATGTCGTTGGGATGGTTGGTGAACTGGTAGTCACCGATCATGGCGCCGTATGGCTCGCCACCAGCGGTACCAAACTCGGATTCGTAGATTTTCTTGAAGACCTGACTCTGGTCGAATTCCACCGCCTTGGACAGATCCTTATGCAGCTCTTTCTTGCTCATGTTGAGCATGCGGATCTTCAGGGTGGCGCTGGTTTCGGAGTTGGACACCAGATGGTGCAGGCCACGCCAGGAACCTTCCAGTTGCTGGAACTCCTCCTGGTGCATGATCTCGGACAGCTGCGTGGAAATCAGCCGGTCAATCTGGGCAATGGCCTGACGGAAGGTGATGGTCAGGTTCTTGTTCCAGGTCACCGTGCCTTTCATGGCTTCGTCAGCCAGGGTACGGATCAGCTCACGGGCACGGTCGCTTTCGGTCTGTTTGGTGGCGCCAATGGCCTGGTCAAGCAGGCTCAGTGACGCTTCTTCGGCTAACGCGGCTTCGTTTTCCGCCGCCTGGGTTTCGGCACTCATTCCCTGTCCCCTTCTGTCTCACCAAGATCGGCATTCAGCTTCTGCAGATCATCGGAGTTGTTCAGAACGCGCTCCAGCAGCTCTTCCAGCTCTTCGGAGCGATCTACCTTGGTCATCAGGTCCCGCAGCTTGTTACGGGTTTCCATCAGCTCCCGCAGCGGCTCCACCTGGTTGACTACCGCCGCAGGCTGGAAGTCATCCATGGAGTTGAACGCCAGCTCTACGGCCATCTGGGAGTCGTCGTCTGACAGCTTGTTGTCCACCTTCAGCCTCAGCTTGGGGCTCATCCGGCGCATGACATCATCGAAGTTATCACGGTCAATCTGGATAAACCGACGGTCTTTCAGCGGCTTGGGACTGTCACTGTTGTTGCCCGAGAAATCCCCCATGACGCCAACGACAAAGGGCAGCTCTTTCTTGACCATTGCCCCTTCGGTTTCAACATCATAGGTAATGTGTACCCGGGGCTTCCGGACCCTGGATAGTTTGTCGTGAATGCTGTCCATGTCTCTGTCTCCTGTAGCGCTTCACTGGTTGGGGAGCGTCTGAATAGATCCTGCCTGTTTCTGATCCCAGAGCCTGTCAGGATCTATTCAGAGGCTCCTGAGGTGCCGCTTTTACTCCCGCGGCTCGGGGGCCGGCACACCGGTTAGACGGTAGAAGCCACTACGGGCACCACCATCGTCAATCAATTCCTGCATCAGTTCCGGCAACGACAGTTCGCTCCAGCGCACGGCCTGGCGAATGGCATAAGACACCGGGGAATGGGGTTCCGTCTTGAGAAAAAAGTCCGACAGCCGGCGAAGGTCAGCCAGGGCCTCGGCCCGACTGTCGATAGCCACCTGCACCGGATCCACCTTCTGACGTGGTGCTGTATCGGCACCTGCTTCCTCACCGGTTTCGGCATCATCGATCGGGCCAGGTTCCACGATGGCCTCGGGGGCATGCTTCCGGGTCCATTCATCAATGCGCGCGCCGGCGTGATGGGAGAGCACCGCAAGGCAGCGGTCCAGGGCCTGGCGGATATTGGTGGTGGGCTGGGGCTCGCCCATGACCTCGTCCATAACGTCCGACAACTCGCTGAACGCCTGCTGGGCCCGATGGATGGCTTCCCGGGTGGAGGCCAGCTCGTCGACCGGCGTGCTGGCGACCGCTGCCTGCAGATCCTCCGGCGAAGCGGCACCACCTTTGATACGGTTGCGGGCACGATCCTCGTCCAGACGACCGACTTCGGCGGCCTGCTCGGCGTGCCAGGCGGCGTAGGAACCGCCATTATCGGACTGAAACAGGGGAACCGACAGAATAGGCTGGATCAGGGTGCCCTCGGCTTCCAGGCCGTTCAGCCCCACAAGTGGCGCAATCCGGGTGTCCGGGCCTTCCTCGTCCGGGGTCGGATAGAGGTTGTCCCAGTGATTCAGCAGCAGCTCCCGGGCCAGCATGAAGCCATCGGCCAGACCCACAAATCCGTGCTCACGGCACAGAGCCTCGGTCAGCCAGGCCACGTACTCCAGATCCTTGGTGCGCTCGGTCAGCAGAACCGGGATTTCCCGCGCCATCTCTCGCCATTGGGGGACCTGAACGACTTCATCATCCGCCAGTACCTGACGCTCGAGCGCGCGGGCCTGACTGCGAAGGTCCTTCAGGGCGAAATAGGGCGATGTGGGAGACGCATCCTCGCGGGTGTCATCGCCACAGGGAAGGTCCTGGGAGATGTCTGCCAGCAATGCGGGTATGTCCAGGAGATGGGCGGTCTGATCCGTCATGAGGCTTCCTGCCGTCGTACTGTTGGTCCATCAATCGTATTCCATCACGTTACAGTAACCGGAGTCTCATCGGGATCGTCTCATCGTCCCCTCCGGTCACGTCGCTTGGACTATAGCAACGTTCAGGCACTTTAACAATAATACAGGTGATGTTGTCATTGCATTTCTTTATCAGCAGTGAATGCATCATCGCCAGGCTGACATCATGGATCGGGCCGCCGTTCAGGAACTCCCTGATTTCAGCGCTTCCCAGCTCCTTGCTGACACCATCACTGCAGAGCATGAATTGGTCGCCCGGCTCCACCTGGCCGCAACGGTAATCCAGGGTCAGGGCGTCATCGACCCCCAGGGCCCGGGTAATGACATGGGCCAGCGGGTGTCGTTCCGCTTCATGCTCGTCCAGCACACCCTGCTCCACCATATCCGCCACCTGACTGTGGTCTCGTGAAAGCTGGGTTACTTCATTACCCCTAGACCGGTAACAACGACTGTCTCCGGCCCAGAACAGGTGGTACATATCCCCTTCGATCAACAGGGCCACTACCGTGGACCCCAGGGTCTGGCCTGCCAGCTCTTCGCGACCGAATTGCCGGATACGCTGGTTGGCCTGCTGGATTGCCTGCTCCAGCTCAACTTTGCCCAGCATACCGTCATGTCGCCGCCGGGCACTGGTAACCGTGTCACAGATTAGCTGACTGGCCACGTCACCGGCGCGATAGCCACCCATGCCGTCTGCCACCAGCCAGAGACCGCTGTCGGTGAACTCAACGAAGGCATCTTCGTTATGTTCACGGACCGCTCCCCGATGGGTAAACGCCACGGATTCCGTCTGCATGCTGTCGCTACTCCTCAAGTTCTGCCTGTTGCCAACCATGATTCTGCCATTTTCCCACCATCATCGCTGCAAACTGGCCCACTTTGGGCAACCCGTCGGTCAGTAGCGTCGCCGGCTCTACAAACGCCGACCCCTGAGTCCACCAGACGGCCTGCCCGTTCTGGCGCCGCAGCAGGGCGTCCAGCCATTCGGATTCCCGTGCCGCCCCTGGAATCATCACGTTGCCCTCTGTCATGGGCCAGGCCAGACGGGTACTGTCGGACGTGGGCAGGGGCACATCGGCCAGCTTCTGACGCCAGGGGTCTTCTTCCCAGTTGTCATCCAGTACCGCCAGAATACTGTCTTCCATGGCCGCAGCCCAGTCCGGGTGGCGCCAGGCATCCATGGCTATGCCGCTATAGTCCGCCACGGCAATAAAGGGAAAATGGCGACCCACCCGATCCACGGAGGGGATCATGGTGCCCACCACGCCGGTTTCCGCCATGCCTCCGGGGCCGGCACAGAAATGCCAGATCGGCGCGGTCAGATAGGCATCCATCCAGTCATCCCCCAACTGATCGCGGCTGACAGCCAGACTGGCCTGACACCACTCGAAAAACAGGTCGCGGATTTCCGGGTGCACGTTATGGGTGAGGAAGTCTCCCCGCCCCGGCACCTTTCCCATATATCCCCAACTCATGATGGCTTTCCTCTTCTGGTTCAGAGCCGCGACGGCAGACGGAAGTCGTGCAGCACCGACAGGTCGAACGGATGCTTGACCGAATCCGGCGTCATTTCCAGCGTGGCCAGATAACCATCGGACAGGATATCGACATTACGGGTACGGCCGGAACCCGATAGCCCGCCATAGGCCCCCAGGAAACGGAACAGCGCCCAATCACCGTCGAAGTTCGCCTGGATGGCGGTATCCGTGCCCGTGCCCCGGGTCATGGTGACCCTGACGCCGGCCCCCGAGGACAAAGGCCAGTCAAAGGCCATGGTGCGGGGTGGCCCGTGCCGGTAGTTGAGGGTGCGGTCGCCGATTCGCAGCTGCAGGGAGGCCACCCGGCCGTCCAGGTAGGCGGGCTTCAGGGTGAAGGACGCTTTCAGCTCCTGGGTACCGCTGATGAAGAAAGCCTCCCGGATGCGACGGGCCTGCAGGAACACCTGAAGACTGGACTGACGGATACCCGCCGCCGGCGACAGGGTCCATGGCGAGGTACTGGTATCCACATGTTCCGCCACGTGTTCCTGGAAGTAGGAGTCCAGCACGCCACCATAGCCAAAGAAGGCCGCAAAGTCGGCCAGGGCCACTTCCGAGTCGGCCTCCCGGGCCAACGGATACTGGCCGGCAATCGCCTGCTGGTATTCCCGATACACATTGC
The DNA here is from genome assembly GCF_042651045.1 of Marinobacter lacisalsi. NCBI lineage: Bacteria > Pseudomonadati > Pseudomonadota > Gammaproteobacteria > Pseudomonadales > Marinobacteraceae > Marinobacter > Marinobacter lacisalsi. The sequence continues at coordinate 724,227 of NZ_JBHSDI010000001.1, read as the reverse complement.
TGCGCCAGACATCGTTGACCCGGCGGGTGGATGACACCTTCACCAGGCGGCGAGCATCGCCGGGAACCTCACCCAGCCAGGTCTGCAGCTGAGGTGACTGGCTATTGCCCACAGCGGCGTGGAGGGTTTTGACCGCATTTTCGAAATCGGAACGGGACACGGTAGCAAAGGCATCCGACATGCCCTGGTCCTGTTCGGCCAGGTAGCGTGCCATGGTTCTAGCGCGATCCTTGATCGTGCCCAGGGTTTCCTCGCTAACCTCGTGAAGCGGTCGGAAGGCGCGATCCACCGGCGTCAGTTCATGCTCGGCCATCATGCTTTCCGGCATGATCCGGCTCATGCGATCGAACGCCCGGCTACGACGGCGCATCCCCTCCTGTGCCATCTCACTGGCGTTATCCAACGCTTCGCCGGCGGCTGGATCCTGCGAATCTTCCACAGACAGCCGCGTATTGAAGCGGATGGCTTCCACCAGACGGCCCACTGGATCTTCCGGCCCGGCCAGCAGGCTCATCAGGTAACGTCCCTCACGGGTACTATCAAAACGCCGTACCTGCAGGTCTGACAGCAGTTGCTCCCAGACATGGATGTAGTCGCGAAAATAACGGTCCTCAACCAGCTGCTTGATACGACCTTCATTGAGGTTCCGGAAATCCTCCGTTTCCTCGCCGTATACCCAGGAGTCCTCCAGCAGGTGGCCGACGATCTGGTCACGCTCCGGCTCGAACACACCGCGGTAGCCATTGGTGGTGTACAGGCCCGGCACGCCATCGCGCATGGGGGCGCCGGAGCGGCGTTCGAAGACTTCCTCGGCGACCGTACCGAGCACCTTGTTCACCGTGAATTCGGGCAGGCCGGCACTCAGGGCATCCGCACGGATACGCTGGTAAGCCCGCTCATCCAAGGGCATGGCGGTCAGCTCACCCCGGGCCCGGGATACCAGTTCACGGTCTGCCGGAATGTTGTGGTTCAGGGCCAGGTACTGCCCCAGGTGTTTATCCAGAGCCTCCCGGGACGGCCGGTTGACCTCGCCGGGAATCTGCCGCGCAAGCATGAAATCAAACCAGGCCGCCACCTGCTCCTGCTCGAAATGTTCACGATTACTGACCATGAGATAGGTTTTCAGGCTTTCGTACAGGTATTCCAGATTGCCCAGGTTGCCGGAAATCTCGCTTTCCATGGACTCCCGGAAGATCTCGGCAAAGCGATACTGAAGCAGGCGCCCGTAGGCCCCTTCTGCCGCCTGTGCCAGGGAGCCGTTCTGGAAGAAGCCCAGCGGATAGTTGCCGCCCTCCGGCAATGGTGTCCCCATCACCCCGGGCATGCCGGCGGCGGTATTCAGGGTATCGTTGAGTACCAGCCAGTTGCCGTCACTGGTCCTGAGGCGGCCCATGTCATCCTGAAGCTGACTCATGTCATCCCGGTAACTGGCGATCAGGTCCCGGTTCCACTGGTACTCCATGTACCAGGACGCGCCGATACCGGCGGTAACCAGCACCATGGCAGCCACGGCCACCTGGCGCAGGCGACGGTAGCGCCGGTCCTTGGCACCGTCTGCCATGGCCAGGCCGTATTCCGAGAAGATGATGCTGTCGAACAGACGATGCAGGAAGAACCCGTCGCTGGGCAGCCCACTGCCGGGTCGGGCATTGCCGGGCACGTTCAGCCTCAGCTGCCGGTCCACCAGTGAGGACACCTTGTCGCTGGTGCGACCGTCCTGTTCCGAGGATACCAGGTAGATACCCCTCAGCAGGGGCACCTCTTCGTAGGCCGACGGGAAAAACACTTCCTTCATCAGGTTCCATAACGGTGCTTTCAGCAATGCCACCTGCTTGGGGAACTGGTAGATACGACGGCGGGTTTCCGGCGTGCGTTCCTGCTGCAAACGGTGCAGCAGGAAGTGACTCAGGCGCTCCAGCAGGCCGTCAAACTCCTGCTCGAATATGGCCGGAAGCTGCTCGGCATCCCGCACCGAATGCAGGTCGAAGGTAATGCCGAAAACCTCCTCCCGCTCCTGCTCCGAGAGCATGGCGAAGGTATCCGAAAAGCCTTCCAGCAGATCGAACTTGGTAAGCAGCACATAGACCGGGAACACCACCCCCAGACGGTTACGAAGTTCCTGCACCCGCTGCTTCAGGGCCCGGGCATGAAGCTGGCGCTCGGTGGGCGTCTGCTCCAGCAAGTCGGCTACACTGACCGACAGGATCACCCCGTTGATGGGCTGGCGGGACCGATACTTGCGCAGCAGCCCCAGGAAGGACTTCCAGCCCTTGGCGTCGCGCTTGTCACCGGATTCCTGGGTGGTGTAGCGACCGGCGGTGTCGATGATCACGGCGCGGTTGGTGAACCACCAGTCACAGTACCGGGTGCCACCAACACCCTTCACCGAATCCAGCCCCATTTCGCTTTTCAGGGGGAATTCCAGGCCGGAGTTGAGCAGCGCTGTGGACTTGCCAGAGCCGGGCGCGCCGATAATCATGTACCAGGGCAGCTCGTAGACGGAACGGAAACGGCCCGGCTTCCACTGCTTCATCAGGGCCAGGGCCTTGCGCAGGTTGTTGCGCTGGGTTTCCATTTCCTCCTTGAGCAGCTCGTCCTGGTCGTTGCCAGCCATCATCTCGGTGACAACCTTTTCGTTGTCCTTGCGCTGACGACGGGCCCGCCACAGGCTTACTGCCAGGAAGACAATCACCAGGCTCAACAGGAACACCAGCCGCGCAGCGACCGAGGCCAGCGGCTTGTAGTCAGCGATGGCCAGTAGCGGGCCGCCGAACCAGATCAGCAGCACCAGGGCCAGCAGGCCAAGAAACAGGAATACCCTGCGCCAGGTAAAAAAACCGGTTATCCGGCGAATCCATGCCATAACTCAGACCTCTTCCTTAAGTTTCCGGTACCAGGAGGATTTCCACGCGACGATTGCGGGCGCGGTTCTCAGCGGTATCGTTCTTGAACAGGGGCTCGGCTTCGCCCCTGCCCTCCGGCCATAACCGCCCCTTGAGGTTGCCGTTGCGCCCCAGCATATCGGACACCGAGGTGGCCCGCGCCAGCGACAGGTGCCAGTTGGAGGGGTACCGCGTGGTGGCAATCGGCCGGTTATCCGTATGGCCGGTCACCAGTATGGAACCACTGGTGGATTCCAGGGCCCGGGCAATCTTGCTGATCACCGGGACCATGTCCTCGCTGACGTCGACACCGCCGGAGACGAACAGCGCCTCATTGCCGATACGCAGCCGGGTGCCGGCGCCTTCCCCGTCCAGCTCCACCAGCCCCATGTCGATCTCGGTCTGCAGCATCTGCTTCAGGTAGCGCAGGTCGTCCGGGTTGCCTGGACCTTCCTGGGCCGGGCGCTCGGGCACGCCGACACTGTTGAGGTCCGCCAGTACCGGCTCCGCAAACGAATCGAGCAGATGGGTCGACCACAGGTAACCCAGCAAAAGCGCCACCGCACAGACAGCAGCTCCCACCCACAGGGGGATGCCATGGGTCAGCCCGGCACCCGGGGTAACCCGGTCTTCCCAGCTGCGATCAAAGGGTGTGGAAAAACGCCCCTGATCAGCGCAGATCTCGTGGTACAGGCAGTCCCGCAGGATATCCAGCTGCTCCTCACCGCGCTCCTCGACCCGGTAACGCCCCTTGAAACCCAGCGACAGGCACAGGTACTGCAGCATCATCACCGGCACATTGGAGGTGCGCCGTGCCTTGTCCACCAGTTCGAAGAAATGGGTGCCGGACCAGGTCTGGGAGTGGAACTCCGACAGCAGGGAGGCCGCCGCCCACTGGCCGCTCTGCCCCCAGCTACTGTTGAGTACGATCTCGTCCAGCAGGGCACAGACACAGTAGGAGGCTACATCAACGGTTTCCGGGCTCTGGTCCGCCGCCTTCAGCGCCGCCCGGTATTCACGCACCAGGTCCATGCACTGGCGCCGCAGGTGGGTCATGTCTTCCACGCTTTCCGCCCGGGACAGGCGGTTGGCCACGGACAGTAGCCGTGAGGCCTCATCACAAACCGGCCCCAGCTGGGTGGATGGCAGGCGGAAACGGCCTGTGGAGTCAGTTGGAAAACCACCGTCGGTGCTACCCCCACCCGGGGATGACAGCAGGGTGCGGTCATCGTCAGGTGATGGCCGATCGGGCCTCGGATCTACCTGCCGGGCACCCGGCCTGGGCTTGATTACGGTACTGTCGTTCATGTCGTCGTCCCTGTCTGATCCTCAACGTCCCTGAGTCTGGATTACTGCCTGATGGCCCAGAGTTCCAGCTTGAGACCGGGGTAGTTACCGGACACATGCAGGGCGAGGCCACCGCTCTGCTTGAGCTGCTCCCAGCGGTCACTCTTGTTGTCCAGCAGGAAGTAGTGATAGCCGGCGTGGAACGGAATCTGCCGTGGCGCCACCGGCAGGGCACTGATACCGATACCCGGCAGGTGGTTGTTGACCAGATCGCGAATGTGCTCCACCGGTCCCAGCTTGATCTGGGCCGGCAGGCGACGGCGGATGTCCTCGGTGGTGAGGTCTGCCTGCACCGCCAGCACAAACTGGGCGGTTTCCAGCATGGACTTGTCGGTCAGCGGGGCCACCTTGATGCCGAACTGGGCCTCTTCCAGCTTCAGCGCGACCGCAGTCTGCTCCAGCACCGTGCTCAGCGACTGGCTGAGGGCCGCAGCCAGGTCACCGAAGGTTTCCGTGAGCCGGTCATGGCGATATTCCGGCAACTTCGGTGGTACTTTCTCGGCGCGGGTAAAGGTGGCTAGTTCACCGATCAGGGTGACCACCAGCTCATAGAAGCGTTCCGGATGCACCAGCGGGCTGTCCTTGAGATGCTCCAGGGTCGGCTGCCAGCGGTTCAGGGTTTGCAGCATGAGCACATCAAACAGCGTTGTGGACTGCTCGGCGCCTTTCTGCATGCGCCCGGCCAAGGCCTTGCCCCGCTGCTTGACCATGGCCAGGGATTCGCGCACCAGTGAGGACAGTGGCGCAATACGGTCAATATCCAGGCAGGGCGGCATGAAATTACGGTCGAGGCGTACTTCCTTGTCGGCAATCACTTCCACCACCCGGGCTACGGGGATGGCCGCGTAGCCGGCCAAATCCTCGCGCCCCATACGCAGGGACGGGTTCAGTCGGGCCAGGCCAAGGGTTTCTTCCTCGCCGCTTTCGTCGGAATCATCCTGGACACTGCTCTCCTGGAACAGGTACCGGGCCACCTGCCCCTGGTCCGGCACCGCAATATTGATACCGGCCTGGCGCTCGGTAGGCACCGCCAGCCAGATCAGCTCATCCCGGGCATCGCCAGGCACGTCAAGCTCCAGGCCATCGCTCTGGTCGAAGGAGAACGGCATGCCATCCGGGAAAATACCGGTCACCCTGACCAGGCTGATCTGACCGAGGGCCGGAGCCTGCTGGTCCATGACCAGCTCCCGCACACCGTAACCATGCGGGTTCATCAGGTTGTGGCGCTGGCAGGCGGAGTGGTACAGGAAGCGGTCCTGTTGCTGGAAATGCTGAGGTCTGAGCAACATGCCCTCAGACCAGGCGACTTTGGCCAATCGTTCCATGATGTGCTGTCCTTTTTAATCTGTTGCGTTCCGGGCTCTGGTCAGCAAGCCCGGTTAGTCGCGAATCCGCTCTAGCCCGAGGCCGTCCACGGCGATCCTGATGTCCTGATAGCCCTTCGGCTTGGCATCCAGGATCATTTTCCACTCGGCCTCATCAATATTCTGGAAAGCCGCCACAATCCCCAGGTAGCGAGTGTTTTCGTGCAAGGTCATGGTGGGCAGCTTTTCCACCAGCTCCGGACGCAGCAACACTTCCTGCATCGACAGCAGATCCTCGTTCAGCACACTGTCTGGCTCGTCGTACAGGTCGAAGAACCCGGCGCTGCGGAAAGTGTCCACGGACCGCAGCTCATACACCCGGATCACCAGCGGCGAGGCCCGTCCGGACGCATCGGGGTTGATGTCGTCACTGGCCTCGAAACTGAGGTTGGTATAAGGGTCCACCACGTAATTGGCCACGGCGCAGCCGTTCAGCAGCACTACACTTACCAGGAACAAACACTGAAACCATCGCATTGTCTGACTACTCCCTTTCACTACGACTGACCGCCACTTCATAGGCGTCCACAAAAGTATCGCTGCGCAGCATACGGTCGACATCGCCGTACTCCTGCAGATGCTGCTGGCGCTGCTCATGCATTGCTGCCAGCGCTTTACGCGTCCGGAGCAACCCGCCGCCGGCCTCACCGGACGGGGGCTGCAGGATATCCCGGATAACCTCCTCCACACCCTGTAACAGCGCGCGCTCATGGCTGACCACATCACTGAACGCCTGGGAAACCGCTTCCTCCGGCCCCAGGAAGGAGGGGTGCCGGCGGAACAGCAGACTTTCCAGGGCATCGCTGGAGGTGGCGGAGAATTTCAGCGGATTGTTTTCACTGCGCTGGAAGAGGGTCTGCTTTACCCGCAGCTGCTGCTTCTGTCGGGCTCGCATATGCAGCAGGTCCAGCAGCCGGTCCAGCAGGGTTCTGGTCAGGTCGCCCAGGGCGCGACACTGGCCGGCGGTGAGCGACGCCGGGTCCATCCCCCGCAGACCGAGCCCCTCCAGCAGTGCCTGGAGCTGATCAGCCTGCTGCTTCGTTGCCCGTTCGGTTTCTTCCTCCGGCCCGGACACCGACCCCCAGTCCCATTGATCGGGAATGCCCGATTTCGGCATCTCAACGTGGCTGTCACCCAGGAAGCGTTCATTGAGCCCGGATGCCAGCACTGAATTCATGTCACTGCTGCCCTGCCCCCGGGGCACAGGCTCCGGATCAGGCGTGGGCATGGCGCTGGCGAGGGCAGAAGATGAAGCAGCAGGCTGCTCCGGGGCAGCCATGGCCGCTGCCTTGTGACCGGCATTGGCAGCTGTTTCCGCCCCCACCAGACTCACAGACAGCTCATAATCGCCGAAACGCAGGCGGTCGCCATTGTTGAGGGGCGACTCGGCATCAGAACCCAGCGGGTCCGGACTATCGTTGATAAACACACCGTTGGTTGAGATATCACGGATCAGAAAACGGCCGTTGCCGTCGCAACGGATCTCCGCGTGGCGGGAAGAGACCACCTTGCCGGGGTCAGGCAGGTGCCAGTCACAGGCTTCCGAACGACCGACCACCCAAGTCTGACCGGGCGCGAATCGTCTGGTGGAGGTGACGGCGGGCGATAACCGCTGATAGCTGGTGATGGCGAGCTCGATTTCCATGAGCCAATCCTTCCTTTGACATCTGTCCTGGCCCGGCAGCCTGGCGGCTGACGCGCATTCCCGACCTGCCGGGGCAGGTACATCCTGGGTTGGAGGCAAGCGGCGCCGCCTCTATTACGGTGGACGCCCGATTACCGACCGGACAGAGATTATGCACAGTGCCAGGTAATGTCAATCACGGTTATCCCGGCCTGCGATCGCCTGACCATACATAACCGGAGACGCGTCACATTACCGACCTTTAAGGAAAACAGGCCGCTTGACTTGATGCATCCTACCTGACTAGCATTCCAGTCTCAGGAATTCTGACGCGCCCTGACTCCGTTCCGAACCAGAACGATGTCAGCCAGCCGTTAATCCTCAGGGAGCAAGAGGAACGGGCAACCGACCAACACCGTCGGCTCTGCCGGACCGGTCTGACTCATGGCACCGGCCATTACCCCTTACGCACTCTCCCTGACCCTGACAGTGAAACGCCTGACGGCCATACCGAGCCCCTGAATTCCGGCCCGGACAGGCGCATGCGCACCCATGGACGAACAGCGGTAAGGATATTCCGGATGGACGCCAACGACACCATTCTTGACGACAGCACCCAAACCCACACACCGGGTTTGCAGGCGCCTGCGGACAGAGGGCATGACGCGCCTGAAGGCCCCCGCCACAAGCGCCTGGGCATGTTGCTGAATGGCCGCTACCGGATTGTTTCCCTGATCGCCTCAGGCGGCATGAGCGATGTCTACAAGGCCGTGGACCAGAACCTGGAGAAGGCCGGTTCCCGGGACTGCATGGTGGCCCTGAAAATCCTGCGCACCAGCCTGACCCGCGACCCGGGCGCCCGCAGCCTGCTGGCCCGGGAAGCCGCCAAGTCCAAGCGCCTGTCCCACCCCAACATCATCCGTATCCACGACCTGAACCACGACGGCGATACCTGGTTTCTGGTCATGGAACTGCTGGAAGGCGAGCCGCTGTCACGGATTATCCAGCGGGCCAAACCCAACGGCCTGAAGTGGAAAGGCTGCGTCGCGGTTCTGCGGCAGGTGGCCAGCGCCCTGGAGTATTCCCACAGCCAGGGCATTGTTCACGCCGACCTGAAGCCGTCCAATATCTTCTTTACCCGGGAAGGCCGCATCAAACTACTGGATTTTGGTGTGTCCCGGGCGCTCCAGGCCCAACAGCCGGAAGACTACCTGAACCCCCGTGGCGAGGATGAAACCTCCATCTACGGCTATACCCCGGCCTACGCGTCGCCGGAACTGATCGAGGGCAAGGACCCATCGCCCCAGGATGACCTGTATGCCCTGGCCTGTATCAGCTATGAACTGCTGTCTTCCCGGCACCCCTTCGATCGCCAGAAGCTGACCCTGGAAGAGCTGGGCACCTACAAGCTGAAAAAGCCCAAAAGCATGCCCCGCCGCTTCTGGCGGGTGGTCAAGCGCAACCTCCGCTACGACCCCCGCTACAGCTCCCTGGAACTGATCCAGCGGCGCATGACGCCGTTGCGCTGGCAGCCATGGGCCGCCTCGGCGGTAGTGGTTGTGGCAGCAGCGGCAGGAAGCTTCCTCTGGTATCAGCAATACACACGGGCCATGGCCGCCGAACAGACCCTCGCGGAAAAGGAACAACACGAGGCGGAGATCAGCCGGGTGATGGCGCTGCCCCCGGAACAGCTATTGACGGAAGTGGACGCGTTACCGTCACTGGAACGAAACGGCATCCTGCGCCAGCAGTCCGATCAGCTGCTGGACTGGTACCTGACACGGATTGAGGGCATCCTGGTCGGTGGTCGCAGTGACCAGGAGCTACCGGACATTCCCGCCGCCCTCGACCTGCTGGCGGAGGCCGGCACCATCTACCCGCGGGATCGCCAGCTGGCCGAACTGGAGGATCAGATCATTCGCCGTCGCCAGTCCCTGGAGGCCGCACTCGGTGATGAGCTGGCGGCACGACTGGTCGAGGGTGACTATCGCAGCCAGCAAGCCTGGGAAGACGTAACGGAACTCACCCGTGACCTCCAGTTGATTGGCGCCAGGACATTCACGCCCTCCGAAGAAGCGGTCCAGCAATTCGACCAGCAACTGTCTGAAGCCCTGGACTCCGACAACGACGCGGCCCTGGCCCGCCTGCTGATCCTTGGTGAACGGCTGTTCGCCGACCAGCCTGGCGTGTCCGAGAAACTGGCCCGGGCAGCCACCATGGAAACCTCCATCAAGGAGCTTGGGGAATACTACGCCGAAATCGCCAACGGCAATGATCAGGCCGTGTTCCCGGCCGAGGCGGCCGAGGACTTCTACGCCGACCGCTTCGAACGCTGGCGCAATGAAATCGCCAATGCCGGCAGCCGCGACCAGTTGGACAAGGTCTACGAGGAGATGATCTCTGTACTGAACCGACTGCCGTCCAATTTCGAGCCCCTGGCCAACGTCCGCCAGCAACTGTCAGACGCTTACCTGGCCATGGCCGACAGCATGCTGGCCCGCAACCGGACCCGGCAGGCCCAGCCGCTGCTGTCACGGGCGAGGGAGTTGATGAGGACGCCTTGAGGGTCACGAAACCCGCTGGGTGTCGCAGGAGACCTCGACCACCACCTCAATCGGATGCGAGCAACCCGACGACCAGCCGCCTCAATCGAGCCTCGCCATCACGACGCCCGGTGCAGAGGCTTGTCGACCGGACGGCGTCCCAGCTCTGGTTCTGAACCACGCATTTGACCCACAGATCAGCCTCCCTGGAAGGCTGTAATCTGCTGGCGACACAAGCCTGAACAGTGAGCCGCTTCAACGCCGGCAAGGTCAACTCAAAACCCCGATGCCCGTGAGCAAAAGCGTCCAACTCAATAAGCTCCTGCTCCGTGAGGGGCACCGCAGCCGGAAGATCAGCCGTGATTGCGAGAACCAGCGACGGCGCCAGGGCGGGCCAGACCACCGGCAGCAACACCGGCCATTGCTCGGCGAATCGTGCGGACAGGCGTTGTTGAGCCGCGACACCCCGGTGACTTAACCCCTTCAACATCTGTACCGCGTATTCGCCGGAACTGGCCTCGCGGCTGATGCCAAGGCGAACCGTGGCAAAGCCGGAGGATTGCCAGAACGGCAATAGCTCTTCCGCAGCGCCATAGCTGGTGCCGATGGCATCCAGCCCCATCTCCGAGGCCCTCTGGATGGTGTGACCCAGCAGTGTTCGGCCAATGCCCTGGCGACGGCACTGGTGGTGGACCGCCACCCGCACCACGCGCAACATCCGCAACGTGGCCGCCTCCACATCACCGCCGTGATTGGCCAGGGACTGGGGCAGCAGGTGGCCTTTCAGCCTGCGCTCGCCCCGCAGGACGCTATGCGCGAGGGCCGGCTCCAGGCCACCTTCGACCGTTGCCCATAGCACACCGACGATGTCCGCCCCCTGCCTTGCCACGACGGTGACCGCTTCGGGGTCGTCCATCCACTGGCGCAGGTCGCCGGGGGTGGTGCGATAGTGAGCATCCACCAGCAGGCCAAAGGCCCGGGAAAGTTCAGCCTCACTGGCCTGGCCCGGTTGCCAGTCTTCAATAGTGATGTTGCCGGTTAGCTCCGCGCCCTTCGCATCCGCATCCAACAGGAAAAGCCGGTTGACCAGCGGCTCCAGGGGGTCCTGTGGGGACCAGCGTACCGGCTGATCCAGAGTCAACGATTGCCAGTGGGGCGTCTCCCGGTCCAGGACTGACCGGAAACGAAGGTTAAACCCCCGCCCGGAGCCCTCATAGCCGTGCACTGTCGACGCAAAGACGACCCTGGGCCAGCCAAGCAGGATCTGCTTCAGCAGGGGCGACGGGAGGGCGGCGGCCTCATCCACCAGGACCAGTTCCGCCTCCGGGCGAGTGGCCAGCAGCTCGTCCGCCGGGAGCCACTCCAGTCTGGCGCCGGCCTCAAGCTGCAACCTTGTCTGGCCGTGATAGTCGATGCCCATCTGATCCGCCGCGTGTCGAAACAGACTCGCAACATTGTCCTTGCGCGGCGACACCACCACGATGCGGTTTCGCCCGCCCTGCAGTAACCGGACTGCGGCGATACCCAGCGCCGCCGACTTGCCCCGGCCCCGGTCGGCGGTCATCACCAGTGGGCGCCGGCGTCGGCCCTGACCAGCGCGAACGATGGCATTGATGGCCTGTTCCTGATCCGGGGTGCCCGCCACCTGGAATGGCGGCTGTCCGGAATCTGAGTGGGACAAAACTGGCAGCGAATCGGGATTGTCTGCGGATAACCGGATAACGGCCCCATCGTCCGAGATGGTGCGGGCCATTCGCGCCAGGAAGGGGTGGTGACCGCCAGCCGGCAGCCCCATCCGGGCATAATCCGGATCCGGAAAAGCCGACCAGTCCGCCAGCGGCGGCACCAGCCAGAGCCACAGTCCTCCGGCCTGGATGGTGCCGGCCATGGCCGCCAGGGCATCTGGCGGGTTACCCTGCCAGCCATCCCAGACCACCAACGGGGTTTCCGTGCCAAGCCGTTGCCGGGCCTTGGCGGTCGCGAGTGGCTGGAGTGCGGAGTGGGGGTTACATTGGCTCTCCCCCACCCAAAAACCATGCTCCGGCGCCAGCTTCTCGAGAACACCACGCGCACAGGAAAGCACCTGATCACGCTCGCCCTCGATCAGCACCAGTCGCCGCTCACCCCGCACCGCCAGTTGCTCCGTCAGGGCCTGCCACTCGTTGCCCGCCACTAGCTCAGATCCACCCCATGGCGTTTCAGGTCCGCCAGGTCACAGACCTCCAGTGCCGCTTTGTGGGTGGCCCGTAACCGGACCCGGGGGGCACAACCTGCCTCCAGGGCTTCGTTCCAGCGGGCCGCACACAGGCACCAGCCGTCGCCGGCCCGCAGACCGGGAAAATCGAATTCCGGCCGTGGTGTGCTCAGGTCATTGCCCTTGCTGCGGGAAAAGGCCAGGAACTCGTCGGTGACCACGGTGCAGACGGTATGGCTGCCGAGATCGTCCGGGCCGGTATTGCAACAGCCATCCCGATAGAAGCCGGTGAGCGGATCGTTGCCGCAGGCCTCCAGGGTCTCGCCCAGTACGTTGACCGACTCTTCCAGTACCATTGCCATGCTGTCGCTCCTTGTCTGAAATGAGCCGCCATTATGGGGGAAGGATGACCGGGTGTCAGGGGCCCTTTACAATGGTGCCATGACCAGCCAACTCCCCGACTTTCTTACCTCCGAACAGCGCGACATTATCACCGCCGGCCACGAGCATGCGCTGATTACCGCCGTGGCCGGCAGTGGCAAGACCACCACCCTGGCCTGGCGCCTGCGCTGGCTGCTGCAACAGGGCCACGACCCGCGGCGCATGCTGGTGCTGATGTTCAACCGCAGCGCCCGCGTCGACTTTGAACGCAAGCTGCGGGATGTCACCCGTGACCTGGGGCTGACGCTGCCGGAGGTGCGTACCTACCACGCCATGGGCCTGCGGCTGTACAAGCGTTTTGTGCAGGAGGGCTACCTGCCCGCCTTCTCCGACAGGATTCTCACCGAGCAGGAGATCAGCTACCAGGCCTGGCTGCTGACCCGGCAGCTGGCCCCGGAAGATCTGGCGGACGAGATACGCCGCAACAAGAAGGATTATGTGGAGACCGCCACCAACTTCATCGACCTGGTGAAGACCACCCTCACGCCGGTGGAAGTGGTGTTCGAGGAGCTGGGCTACAGCGACCGCCACCGTTACCTGATCGACCTGTTCCATGCCTTCGAGCAATGGCGCAAGGAGCGCAGCCAGATCACCTTCGCCGATATGCTCTACGAGCCGGTGATGGCCATTCACCAGAACACGGCCCTGCAGCGGCTGGTGGGTAACAAGATGGACCTGGTGCTGGTGGACGAGTACCAGGACACCAACGAGATCCAGCACCTGCTGCTGCGCTACGTGGCCGGTGACCGGGCCCGGGTCACGGTGGTGGGCGACCCGGACCAGACCATCTACGAGTTCCGTGGCGCCAGGCCGGAATTCATCCTGCGACGCTTCCGGGAGGAATTCGACGAGCCACTGCAGCACACCCTGAGCTACAGCTTCCGCTACGGCCATCGGGTGGCGCTGCTGGCCAATCACCTGATCACCCACAACCAGGGCCGTCACGACGTGCTGTGCCACGCCCACCCTTCCACGCCGGCCAGCCGCATCCAGCTCCATGAGAGCGAGCAGGATGGGGGCGTGGTGGTCAAGCTGCTGGAAGGGCTGCCCGAAGCCGAACAACAGCAGACCGCCATCCTGTTCCGGGTCTGGAGCCAGAGTGTTCCCATTGAACTGCGACTGCTGGCGCGGCAGATCCCCTATCGCATTGATGCCGGCAAGGGGGCCCTGTTCAGCCGTGAGGTGGAGGCCATCACGAGCCTGTTGAAGGTGGTCACCGGACAACTTCCCCACCTGACCGCCCAGGACCGGCTGGACACAGCCCGCAACCTGCTGCGCTTCCCCCACGTAGGCCTGAAGGAGCAGGAGCTGGGCCATATGGCACAGATGCTCGCGGGTTTCGAATCCGACTGGGGTAACTGCCTGCTCAGCCTGGACGAGTCCGCCCTCGGCCCCATGCCGGCCCGCAAGTTACGGCGCCTGGGCGAGGCGCTGGTGTCGCTCAGCGGCTTCTCCGGCTCCGTGGCCACCCTGCTGGGCCGGTACGCGGAACAGACCGAACTGTTCGAGGGCATTCGCGGCCTCGCCCTTACCCATGAAACCGCCAATGAACGTATTGATACCGTGCAGGGCTTCCGGGCCTATCTGGCGTCACTGGACGTGCCGCCGGCCGAGGCCCTCCAGCACCTGCAGACGCTGAGACGTCAGGCCCTGGAGCGGCAGGACCACAACAGCGAGGACAACCGTGGTGTACTGCTGTCCACCATCCACCGCACCAAGGGGCTGGAGTGGTCACGGGTAATCATCCCCGGGCTGCAGGAAAAATACCTGCCCTACAGCCCGCGTCAGCAGGATGACCTGCAGGCTTTCATGGAAAGCGAGCGTCGCCTGCTGTACGTCGCCATAACCCGTACCCGGAATGAATTGCACCTGATCACCCGCCCCGGGGGCACACGTCCCGCGGTGGATGCGGACCAGGCCCCCAGCCGATTTGTGGGTGAACTCTGCCATGACCTGAGCGAACGATTTGGCCGCTGGCTGGACCAACGTAAACAGGGCCATGAAGACAGCGACCAGTTCGAGGTAGACCTGCCGCTGACCCCGGTAGGCCAGCGCTATGCCAGCCGTGAGACTGTCAGCCTGAAGGGCGAGGCCCCCAGCCCGGTGACCGACAACCAGCCCCTGTGGGCCTGTCAGCGACTGAACCACGCCATTTTCGGGCCAGGGACTGTGCTTGCCGAGGAGGAATCGTCGTTTGATGTGCGTTTCGATGAGGGGCGACTACTCACCTTCAGCAAGAAAAGCGCGCACCTGTATTTCCGGGCCATCACCCAATGAGGCTTGCCAATGTTCAGGTTCAGGAAAACCGCTCAGCAATCAGGCCTCTGGCTATGGCTGGGGCTGATCACACTGCTGTTTAGCGTGACCGCATCAGCAGCCGGTGAGTCAGTGTACCGGTGCGAGGGGCCGGACGGGGTCCAGTTCTCCGACCAGCCCTGTGGCCCGGATCCCGAAACCGTCATCCTACGGGACAACCGGGTTGGCGGCAGCGTCGGTGACAACCTGCCTGACTTTGACAGCTACCCGGATGACAGCGCCGACGACGAGCCCGGGGTAGCGGAAGATGACACCTGCCGCTTTATCAGTTCCACCGACCTGCGCACCTACCTGGCCCGGGAACAGGTGGTGCGTGGTATGACCCGCGAGCACGTGAAAAGGGCGTTCGGTCCTACCTCGGAAGTCTACACAACCCCCCAGGAAACCTGGGTTTACCAGACCCGATACTACGGTGC
This sequence comes from Marinobacter lacisalsi, assembly GCF_042651045.1. Classification (NCBI taxonomy): domain Bacteria; kingdom Pseudomonadati; phylum Pseudomonadota; class Gammaproteobacteria; order Pseudomonadales; family Marinobacteraceae; genus Marinobacter; species Marinobacter lacisalsi. Next base: position 709,100 of record NZ_JBHSDI010000001.1, on the reverse strand, counting down.
CCTTTACGAGCTAACTTACGTTTATTTCAGAAACGGCTGCGTGGAACGCGTGGAGTACAGCAAACCCTGAGCCAGTTTTCCGATTCATTTCAATAAATTGAGAACCCGTCCACAAATTGCCTTCTGGTCATCTATCCCACTGACCTCTGCGTAGATACCGAACCTTCGTTAATTGTCACTTGTATACAGAGGGTTACAAAACTTAACTTAGTGCAAAGCGCCCGGAACAAGATGTCTTAAACTCGCAAGGAAAAAGGAATCGACATGAACACACTACGCCCCCTGTCCGCGGCCATACTTGCCGCTGCAGTCACTACCCCGACCCTGGCAAACGACGATATCGAGACGATCTATATCAACCCGTTTGCCGGTTATCAGTATTTTGACGACAAACGTGACCTGGACGAAGAAGCCACCTACGGCTTTGGCCTGGAATACCGGTTCCTGCCCCAGTGGGCTGTCGAGGCGGTCTACTCCACCGCCAACCCGGATATCAAGGGCAGCAGTGGCGACGTGGATTTCGATGAGGTTCGTGTCGACGGCCTGTACTATTTCGGAAGCCAGAGCGAAAAGGTCAACCCTTACCTGGCCGCCGGTGTGGGCCATGCCGACTTTGATGGCGGCACCACAACCACACCGGGCACCGAGCATGACGAAACCCGGGTCAACCTTGGTGGCGGTGTCCGCTACAACGTGACCGACCTTGTGTCACTGCGTGCTGACCTGCGTGCACTGCACGGCATTGACGAAAGCACCTTCGATGCCCAGGCGTCGCTGGGTCTGAGCCTCGCCTTCAGCCGCAACACCAGTGAGCCCGAGCCCCCCGCTCCCGCACCGGCTCCTGCGCCGGAACCGGATAGCGACGGCGACGGCGTACCCAACAACCGTGACCAATGCCCGGGCACGGTAGCCGGAGCCTCCGTTGACCGGAATGGTTGTGAGCTGGACAGCGACGGTGACGGCGTGGTTGATCGCCTGGACGATTGCCCCGGAACCCGGGCGGGCGCCGAAGTGGGCGAACGCGGGTGTGAGCTGGTCACCCTGGAGACCATCACTCTGTACATCACCTTCCCGCTGAACAGTGCAGAGATCGGTAACCAGTATGACGATGACATCCGTGAGATTGCCGATGCCCTGAAAGCCGACCCGGATGTGACCACGGAAATCGCCGGTCATACCGACAGCACTGGCGCCGCCGAGTACAACCAGGACCTGTCCCAGCGTCGTGCCGAAGCAGTGGCCGATCGTCTGATTCAGCTCTATGACATCGACAGCGACCGGGTAACACCGGTGGGCTACGGCGAGTCTGACCCGGTAGCCACCAACGAGACCGATGAAGGCCGTGCCCAGAATCGCCGGGTTGAAGCCCGCATTCAGGTTCGTCGCTGATCCGACGACGGTTCTTCACAACCGCTTAAAGGCGCCTCCGGGCGCCTTTTTTCATGCTCGTTTGAGAACCGCGTCCACCAACAGGTTACGGGGTGTCAGCACCCGATCGCAGAAGGTCCCCAGTCGCACCTCGTAACCGGACTCCTCCAGAAACAGCGTATAGTCCAGCACCACCCATAGCTCCAGGGGGCGGCGGAACAGATGGCGTAGCAGCTCGAATCGACGCACTGTGGCGGTTCTTGTCTCACCATGGTCCAGCCAATGGTCGAAATCCACGCCGTCAGGCAGGGCGAGCCCCTTCTGAACGGTGGCCCAGTGGCAGAAGGCCTCAAAACCCTCCTTCTCCAATCGCTTCGGATGCGGCGGCAGGGGCAGGTACTCATCCACACCTCTCAGCCAACGCTGCAGCCCATCAAACCCCAACCGCCACTGGCTGGCGCGGGCGGTCTGTAGCCTAACCCGGGTGGGTGCTGTGACCGTCTCCCGTACGGCCAGCCGCAGTTCGTCCCGACTCAATGCCAGGCTCGCATTGTTTGCACGGGCCCGGGAAGACAGGGGGCTGTACTGGTGGGTGCCGGTGAGATGATAGCAACAGGGGGAAAAACTGAGCCGGGGCTGGCGTCTCTCAACGCCATCGCGGATCAGCTTGCGGTGCAGGTCTCCACAGGCATGCAATGCCACACCATGGGCCTGTGGCGGCCAGGGCAGATCTTCAGCCATCACATCATGGCAGAGCAGAGTCACCGGGTCGCCATAGCGGGCCGCCAGGCGGTTGCCGTCCTCCACCAGATCAGCACTCCACTCGTAGCCGGTAACCGGCACCTTGCCACGCCGGGCGAGCGTGCGGGACAGGTGTCCCTTGCCACAACACCAGTCCAGTGGCGACTGGCCCAACGGCAACAGGGCGGCGGTGAAGGCCCCGGCCTGTTGCCGCTTGCGGCCGGGCATATCCACGGCATCCCGTTCCGCCAGGGTGGCCGCCTCCACTTCCGAGGGGCCGGGGTTCAGGTCCGGCAGCGATATCAACGCCGGATAATCCGTCAGCCCGGGTAGCCAATGCTTAATGTCCTCGACCAGTCGTTCCGGTTGTTCCTCGTAGCGTTCGCACCGGGCGTCATCAAGTTGCTCGAGCCACGCCGCCAGTGCCGGCCACTGGTGCGTCCATGACGGGGCCGGCTCCGCGAACGGCACCGGTTGCCAGAGCCCAAGATGTCGACGCAGCCAGTCATTGAGCTGCTGCCAGCGCTGGTCAAAGGATGTCATCGCCCTATTTGCCTTTCCCGCCTTCCTCGTCTTTCAGCAAGGCGCGGTACTGTTCGAGCACACCCTCATCGTATTCCGGATAGTCCGGCGCCAGATGCATCAGTTGCTCGGCGACAATGCGGGCGACCAGCGCCCGGGCCACCGGTTTGCGGTCGCCCGGAATAATCAGCCATGGAGCCTCTGGCGTATGGGTTGCGGCAATACCCTCTTCCACAGCCGCCAGGTACTCTTCGCGGCGACGCCAGGCTTCAATGTCGGAACGGTCGAATTTCCAGCGCTTGCGTGGCTTGTCCAGCCGCTTGAGCAGGCGCCGGCGATGCTCCCCGGGGGAGAGTTCCAGCCACACCTTGATCACGGTGGTACCCTCCTGCACCAGGTGCTGCTCAAAGGCCCGGATGGCGGCGTAGCGTGCCTGCCAGTTGTAGTGGTCCTCGTCGCGGACCGGCCACAGGCGTTCGGCCATGACGGCTTCGTGATGACTACGATTGAAGGCCGTCAGCTCCCCCAGCGCGGGCAGGTAGGAGACCACGCGCCATAGAAAATCATGGGCCCGCTCCAACTCATTTGGCCGGCTGAAGGACCAGGCATGAAAGCCGGCGGGATCCATGTAGGTTGCCAGTGTGCGAATCAGGCTGTCCTTGCCGCTGGCGTCCAGGCCGTGGAATACCAGCAGGCAGGCGTTGCGACCATTCGCCCACAATCGCCGCTGGTGCTCTCCGATCTGCTCCAGCTCGGGCTCAAGGTCGGGCACCAGATCGTCGTCTATATCCGAGGCATAATCACTCAACCGGGGCTGGCGGGGATCGTAGAGCCAGGGTTCGTTGAACCGTGTCGTTATCATGGGGATGGCAGGACTCCGGAAATGGCAACTTGATAGATTCAGGCTATGGCGACGATGGTTCGGTAACGACCGCCGGGGTGATAAACTGCTCACCTTTTACCATCAGGTTAGCAGCTATGAGCCGCAAGAGACGAGACATCCCTGTTTTCGACCAGCCCCTGATCGAGACCCATTGCCACCTTGACTACCTCAAGGACCGGCCCCTGGAGGAGACACTCGAGAAAACCCGGGGCGTGAACATTGAGCGGGTTATCACCATTGCCGTGTCTCCGGACAACCTGGCCAGGGTCCGTGAACTCAGTGGCCGCCAGCCGTGGCTGTACGGCACCCAGGGCATCCACCCCCACGACGCGGAATCCTACTCCGATGCCTGCGAGGAGGAAATCCGCCGTCATGGCAAGGACGACAAGATCGTCGCCATCGGTGAAATCGGTCTCGACTATTTCTACGACAACGCCGACCGCGAGGTCCAGAAACAGGTCTTCCGCCGTCAGTTGCAGATTGCCGCCGAACTGGACCAGCCGGTGGTGATCCATAGCCGGGAAGCGGACGAAGATACTATCCGTATCCTGTCCGAATTCGAGGATACACTGAAGCGCCGGGGCGTGATCCACAGCTTCACCTCCGGCCCCGGGCTGGCCCGCTATGCCCTGGACCAGGGCTGGTGCCTCGGCTTCAACGGTATCACCACCTTCAACAAGGCGGAAAACGTCAGGGACATTGTGCGCATGGCTCCCATCGAGCAGATCCTGCTGGAAACCGATTCCCCGTTCCTGACTCCGGTCCCGTATCGCGGTCGCGAGAACGCCCCGTTCTACCTGCCGTTCGTTGCCGAGAAGATCGCTGAGGTCAAAGAGCTGGATCTCAGCGAGGTGCTGGCCCAGACTTACCGGAACAGCCTGCGTACCTTCTTCCCGGCCGGCTGATTCAGGCGACTGCCAACATGATAAAACGCATTCCGCTGTCCGCCCTGCGCGTGGGGATGTACCTGACCGACCTCAACAACGACTGGGTACCCCACAACAACCAGCGGCGGAAGGGGTTTATCCGCAACGAGGCCACCATCGAAAAGATCGGGAGGCTGGGCGTCAAGTACATCTATATCGATACCGGACGGGGCCTGGACTCCCCCGATGGCGAGCCAGCCCATGAGGTGGACCAGGCCAATCAGGCCACACTTGACCGGGTAGCGGAAGAACCACCGGTGGCCTTCCGCCGGGCCGACATCGCCGATGAGATGGTCTCGGCCCTGGCCATTCACCAGCAGGCACAGGGCCTGGTGGGAAACCTGATGCAGAATGTGAAGCTGGGCAAGGCCATCGACCTGTCGCCAGTCCACGAACTGGCGGAAAACCTGCAGGGCTCTGTCTTCCGTAACCATAACGCCCTGGCCTGCCTGGGCCGCATCCGCGAGAAAGACAACTACCTGCTGGAACACTCAGTGAACCTGAGTGTGCTGATGTCCATCTTCGGCAAGTCGGTCGGGCATAGCAGCGATGTGCTGCACCAGACCATTGTTGGCGCCCTGCTCCATGATATTGGCAAGATTCTCACGCCGGACGAGATCCTTCACAAGCCCGGGCGCCTGACGCCTGAGGAGTTCGAAATCATGAAGGAGCATGCCGCCCATTCCCACCAGATCCTGGCCGGGACCGAGGGTATCGGCGAACTGTCTGTGCTGACCGCCGCCGAGCACCACGAGCGCCTGGATGGCAGCGGTTACCCGAAAGGACTGCGTGACGACGAGATTTCCGTCTACGGGCGAATGGCCGCCATTGCCGATGTGTACGACGCCATTACCAGTGACCGGGTCTACCACAAGGGCATGACGCCAACCCAGGGTCTGAAGAAGCTGCTTGAATGGAGCGGTGACCACCTGGACCCGACCCTGGTCCGCCACTTTATCCGTTGCCTGGGCCTCTACCCCGTGGGATCCATGGTGCTGCTGGAAAGTGGCCGCCTGGGCGTGGTGATTGAAGGCAACGAGGACGACCAGCGCCAGCCGGTGGTTCGGCTGATGTATCACACCCGGTTCCGCATGCCGATTCCGCTGGAGGTACTGGACCTGGCCCGGCCAGGCGTGCAGGACCATATCCTGCGGGCGGTCGAGCCGGACGACTACAAGCTGGACGTGCGCAAGTTTCTTCAATAACACACCGGGCCCGGCCCGAAGACCTCAGACCGGGGACCTGGTGCGTTCTGCGTTCATGCTCAGGCCTGCTGGGAGACGCGCCCTTCCCCGCTTTGGTATACGCGCGCAATCCAACAGGCAGGCACCTATGACACCCGATAACCGCTCACCAGCCCATTCATCTGACTGACCACCGTTTCCAGCCCGACCGCAAGCTGACGGACCTCATCGGCCTGCTCCAGCACTTCCCGGTTCCGGCCCGCGACACCCTGGACACTGGCGTTCATCTGGGCGGACGCAGTGGCCTGTTGCTCCGCTGCGGAAGCAATCTGGTAGTTGCGATTGGACACTTCGCCCAGTTGGCGACCTACGTTGTCCATGGCCTCGCCCGCTTGCCGGATAGCAGTGGTGGTTTCCCGGGACCGGGCCTGCCCACCGTCAATCGATTGCAGGGCGGCCGTGGCACCACGGGACAAGGTGTCGATGGTCTCGCGGATCTCGCTGGTGAAGGCCTGGGTGCGGCGGGAGAGATTTCTCACCTCATCGGCCACCACGGCGAACCCACGACCATGGTCTCCGGCACGGGCCGCCTCGATAGCTGCATTCAGTGCCAGCAGGTTGGTCTGCTCCGAGATATCATCAATGGAACCGATCACCTGGCTGATGGAGGCCACGTTATCGGCCAGCGAGCGGACTGCGCCGGCGGACACCTCCAGGGCGGAATCCGTGGTCTCGGTCAGGCTGATCGCCTCAGCGACACGGGCCTTGCCGTGATCTGCGGAGCGCTCCGCAGACTCGGAGGCTTCCGACGTCTGCTGGGCGCTCTGTGCCACTTCGTGGACCGTTGCCGACATCTGTTCCGTCGCCGAGGCAGCCTGGTCCAGGTCGGAGCTCTGGCGGTCTATAATGCTCTTGGCGCGGTCGCTGCTTCTGGTCAGCGCGCTGGCACTGTTCTCAAGCTGACCCGCCAGGCCGGCAGCCTGCCGCACCAGCGCCGAAAACTGCTCCAGCAGGCTGTTGAAGGCGCCGGCAGAAGCCTCGCCGTTATCGTCCAGGCGGCCGGACAGGTCCTGTTCACCGTTAAAGCTGGCCACCAGATCCATCATGCCGTCCGCCACCTTTCTCTCCTGCCCCAGGCGCAGTGCAAAGAACGTCAGGATCGAGGCTTCGAACACCACAAAGGCCGCATGCAGGAAGGCAATGCCCCAACTGCAATTGTGACTGAAGACCATCACCCGCATATCCCCAATACCCGCATCAGTCATCTGCAGGCCGGTCAGCGCCATGTGATGCACGGCAATAAACGCAGCCCCCACCAACACCGGCAGCCAATCCCGGTAGATTATGACCAGCGCCAGTGCCGCGAAGATATGGAAGTGCATCTCGATCTGGCCCAGCCGGGCCTGGATCATGATCGCTGAGAAGGCCATCAGCGCCACCGCAACCACTACTGAAAAGCTACGACTGCCACGCAGTGCTGCGTAGCCGAACAGCACCAGAGCACCAAGCAGCACGCTGGCGGTCAATGCAAAGCCATGACTATCGAAACCCAGGGGTATGAGCAACCCCACCACCGGCACATGGGCCAGCAGAATCCACAGCATCTGACGATCTGTCTTGAGGGTTTGCAGGTGGGTGTAGTTGTTTTCCAGCATCAAGCGACGACTCCGACTTGGCATGCCAGACTGGCAAACCTGTTTCTGGACGTTTTACACGGGCTGGACCTTGCGGTCTGTAGGCATATTACGAAAAAGAAAGGTTTGTGGATCCACGTCGGAGGGCGGGCGTATTCCACAGCGGTCGAAAGCCGGGCGGGGTCAGAACCGGTCCAGTTCCCGGATGATTCGCTGGACCCGGTTAGCAGCCTGCCGATATAACTTCAGCAGGCGCGGATCCCAGCTATCCAGATCCCGCCCCATGGCCACGTCGTGCTCCATGGTCACCGCCAGTTTCAGCAGTCGCCCCAGGCTTCCCTTGCGATGCAATACAGCCTTGCGAACGTCATGCTCCAGATCCAGATGAGTAATGAATTCCTGCACCGGCACCCCGAGCATGACTTCCGTGCCTGACAGCAACCCGGTGAGAAAGGCCTTGTCCGGTGCCGGACCATTGACCCTGACCCGCTCGGCCAGGCCTTCGCACACGTGAGCGCGCACCAGCACCACCCGTGCCTGCTCGGTATTAACCATCTGCAGGGAGCTGAGCAGCGTCGCCCAGTGCCTGAGGTTGGTAATGCCCAGCCGGATAACCACCTCGCGAATCGAGGAGATCTTGCCCTGACCACGGTAAAGGGGGCTGTTCACAATGCGGATCAGATTCAGTGACAACTCCGGATCGGCCGACAGGATGGCCGTCAGCTCGCTCACCTCCGGGTCAGGCCGGTAGAGCACCGCCAGCAGCTGAGTCAGACGCAGGCCGGAGGGCGACAGCTTCTGGCCCGATATGAGCCGGGGTCGCGCCATGAAGTAGCCCTGAAACAGATCAAAGCCCATGTCCATGTAGCGGTCACGGGTGACCTGATCCTCCACCCGTTCCGCCAGCCAGAGCACGTTCAGGTGAGCCAGCGACTGCTGGTGCCCGGCCACCTCCTCCGGCGTAAACTGGGTGACATCCACCTTGATAACCGAAGCCATCGGCAACAGCGGTGCCCAGCTGGGCTGGAAGGCAAAATCGTCCAGGGCAAAGCGGAAGCCCTGGTCATACCAGTGCTCAACCGCTGCCACCAGGTCCGGGGTGGGGTCGATGCGCTCGACCAGCTCAATCATGACCATGTCCGGGTCCACCGGCAGGACCAGCCCCGACAGCAGCAGATCGGAAGAAACGTTGATGTACGCCAGGGCATTGTAATGAGCGGCGTGATCAGTGATGCCGGCGCAGAAGTTGAACAGCACCTCGCTGGTGGCCCGGTGTTCGCCCACGGCAAGCGCACTCTCACCGGCATCGTTGCGGAAGAGTAGCTCTACCCCCTGCATCTGGCTGTCACGGTCGTAGATTGGCTGGGCTGCGAGAAGTGTCTGGGAAGCCATTCAGCCTCCCGGCTGCGTGGCCAGAATGTCCCGTATCTGCCCGGCCAGTGTCATCGGGTCGAAGGGCTTGGGGATCACACCGATAACTCCCAGGGACAGGTATTCCTCTATCTCGTCGGGTTGCAGGCGGGCGGTCATGAAAATCACCGGAGTACCGTCCATGCACGGGTGCTGTTTCAGTGCCTGGAAGGTTTCCGGCCCGTTCATGCCCGGCATCATGACATCCAGCAACACCAGCTCCGGCCTGAGGTCGCCCACAATCGCCAGGGCATCGGAACCACCGGCGCAGAGCTCCACCTCGAAGCCACCGACATCCCTCAGCGCTAGTTCCGCGATGGCGCGAATGTCCGGGTCATCCTCGATGCAAAGAACCTTCAAGCCTGACAGCGTGCTGTTGTCCAACGTGTCACTCCCCGTTTACATCCAGACCGATTCGCCTCAGCAACCGGTGGTACTCTTCGTCTTCCGCCGGTATATCTTTTGGCACGAGGGTGGCAGCGCGCATGATCAGCAAATCCTCACGCACGGTGCCCGGCGGCAACATATGCACCGCCCCAATCATTTCGCGCAAGCCCAGAGGCAACCGCCACTGTACCTTCAGCGCATTGCCATATCGCTGCGCCCATTCAGCCAGTGCACGCCCGGCCTCCCCCTCGCCCAGCTCGCCGCCACGAAGACGGAACTGGTTCAACACACTCAGTACCGACAACTCGCCTATCCGACTCAAAAGACCCGCCTTATAGAACTGCGCAGGAGACTTTCCAAGCCGTTTGGCAAACGACTCGGCGTGCCCGGCCACATCCAGCGACTGGTCCCGGTAGTGTGTCATCAACTGCTTGAGCCCTGCATCCGACGTCTGGCCTGACACGTCAAGTGAAAGCGCGAGGGCCTGCTGGAGGGCCAGGTGTACCCCCATCAGGTTGATCGCCTCCTGTAATGTGTCCATCGGCTTGCCCGTACGCCGGAATGCGCTGCTGTTGGCGATTTCTGTCAATCGTATGGTTAACGCGGTTTCCTTGCGCCACTCAGCCGCCAGCTCGGCAGACGAGAGCTCGTCCTCGCTATTCATCAGGGCCAGTATCTTCGCCGGATCAACGTCCGAGGCCAGTTGCAGCCCGCCCTGGCTGAGGGACGTTGCCAGCAGGTCACCGATCGCAGGGGGACCTTCATCAGCCCCCGGTTTCAGAAGCCCCTTAAGACGCTGATGGACGGTTTCAACATCAAAGGGTTTGGTTATGTATCCACTGATGCCATGGTGGGCGGCATTGAGAACCGAGTTACGGTCGGCCCGCGCGGATACGATGACGATGGGTACCTTGCTGTCGGCCAGACGGACCTTGCGAACCAGGGTCAGGCCGGAGCCGTCCGGAAGATTCCAGTCCACAAGGAACAGGTCAAAACGGGAGCGATATGCATAGTCCTCGGCATCAGCCAGCCGGCCGGCGACACACACCATGGCCCCCGGATAGAGGCCCACAACAATGGTCTGTAACAGCTCAGCAACAAGCTCATCGTCTTCCAGCACCAACGCTCTCACGGCTCCTCCTGGCCCGCACCCTGTTGAGGTGAGAAAACGGTCACACCGTTACGTCCTGCCCGTTTCTGCTGGTACAGCGCCTGGTCCGCCGCTTCCAGCGCCTCGTCACCGTGGGTGAAGTCATTCAGACTGGCCACCCCCGCGCTCAGCGTTACACTGAAGGACTCATCGTTAGTACCGAAGAAGGAGAGTTCCGCAAAACTGCGGCCAATATCCTCGATGACACGCCGTGCCTGTCCGGCATCGCATCCCGGGAGCACCACCAGGAACTCCTCGCCACCATAACGTCCTATGACGTCTGTTTCCCGGAGGCGGTTCTTCAGCAGGTTCGACAGGGCTTTAATCACCTTGTCGCCGCAGCCATGCCCCCAGGTATCGTTTACCTGTTTGAAATGATCAAGATCGATCATGGCGACGCTGGAGCTGTGCCCCAGCCGCCGGCAATTGGCCAGCTCCATCTGCGCCTGCTGTTTAATCAGGGCGTGCTTGAACAAGCCGGTCAGACTGTCACGGTTCATTAACTCGGACAGCTGGCGGGCACGACGGCATCGAAGCAGGACAGAGCGCACCAGGTAACCATCAGACACCGGCTTTACCAGAAATTCGTCGGCGCCCTCGGACATGGCCGCCAGCTGGTTTTCCGGATCGTCCTCGGACGAGAGGTAAACGATGGGCAGGCTCAGCCACCGGGGTTCGAAGCGAATCAGCCTTGCCAGGGTGATACCGGACATCCCTTCAAGCTGGACATCCATAAGGACGATATCCGGCCGGAAGTCCGCAAGTTCCCCGATCAGGTTCCGGAAGCTTTGAACAAGGCGTACCACGACCCCCGCCGACTCAAGTACCAGCCGATAGTGCTCGGCCAGGTCAGGATCATCTTCCACCATAAGTACACGGCCGGACGCCGGTTGTTTGCGCTCCGAGACAAGACGTTCCACTGAGTCCGCCAGGCGTGGGAAATCCAGCGGCTCGGCAAAGAAACCCTCGGCCCCCGTCGCCGCCGCCCAGTAACGCTTTTCAAAGGAATCGTCCCGCGACAGGCACAGCAGAGGCAGTTGCCGACCTGTCACACCGAGACGACGGCATTCAGCGGCAACCTGCTCCAATTGTTCATCGTCAACGACACACACACTGGCTACCCGGGACGACTCCTTTATCCATCTTTCCAGCGAAGAGGATGCCACCGATACCTGAATGCACTGGAAACCATACAACGCCAGTCCGTCCACCAGATCCCGTGAGACTCTGGCCTGTTCCTGGCACACCAGGACTCTCACCTGCATGCCCTGCGAGACGATTCCCGCGTCCGCTGACGGTTGATCGAGTGGTGCAGCTGGAGTCTGCTGATCCCTGAGAAGCTCCGAAAGCGCCATGACGCCACTCACAAACATCGGTTCGAGGGCTTCTCTGACAGAGCCGGCACAACCACCTTGCTCATCATCTTCCAGGTAAGGCTTCAACGACTTTTCGAGCGACCTGGCCGCTTCACCCAGATCCGCCAGACCAAAGGTACCGGCGGAGCCCGCCAGACGGTGCAACAGACTGTAGGCCTCCGACAACTCCGCTTCGGTGAGCCCCACCCGGCGCATCTTCTCCGCCTGTTGCGACAGATAAAGGACCTCCTCCCTGGCCCGAACCAGAAACCTGTCTCTTAACGCAGCCAGACTGGCCTGTATATCAGTGGCACTCAATCTCATGCCCTCGACTGTACAATTTCAAACAAACACTGACGGTTTCCGTCCGCTATCATGAAACCACGTTTAGTTGTAACTCGCCACAGCCGAGAGGTTGCCCTTTGAAAAAACTGACCCTGGGCGGTCGTATTGCCCTGATTACCGTGGGAACCAGCCTGCTATCCCTTGCCATCATCCTGGTCATCGCCTATCAACAACTGGTTTCAGATTTTGAAGATGTGCTGACCGAACGGCAGCGGGTGGAAGCTGAACGTTACGCTATTGAGGTGAATCAGGCCCTTGAACTGCGGCTGCAGTCGCTGGAAGGACTGGCTTTCCAGATGACGGACGGCAAGCGGCTGCTGCCCAAAGAGGAACTGCAGGCAGTTCTTGAGCGCCAGTCATCGCTTGCTCCCTATTTCAGGGCCGGCCTGCTGGTGTTTGATGAGAACGCGGTTGCGGTGGCTGAGAACCGTTTTGTGCCCGGTCGTCTGGGCACCGGTTACTCCGATCGACAGCACTTTCGCAAAGCAATGAAACAGAAGACAGCGGTCATCAGCCGGCCGATTGTCGGAAGAACGACAGGACTGCCCCTGCTGTCGTTTCTGTCGCCCATCTGGAGTGAAGACGACCGTGTGGTGGGCTACGTCGGCGGCATCGTCAACCTGCAGGACTCCAGCATCCTGCCTCAGCCGTCGATCGACAATGCCGGTGTCATCTTCAATGTACTGGATACCGAGTCGTTCATACTGGTGGATTCCCTGGAATCCGACCCTCCAATGCCGCCGTTGCCACCCCCCGGAGAAAGCCCGCTGATCGATGCCGCCCTGTCCGGCATAAAATCCGGCGTGGTCAAGGATCGTTCCGGCAAACGCTGGGTTTACGCCACCGAGGACCTCCAGCGCGTGGGCTGGAAGTTTCTTCGGGCCGTGCCCTACGAGGATGTGACCCAGCCGGCCAGGGCATCATTTACTCAATTCCTCACCATCAGCATGGCCAGCATGCTGCTGATCACCTTTCTGGCCGTGGCTCTCTCCCGTGCCACTACCGAGCCCCTCAGGAAAATCGCCGCCCGCATGCGGGAGATGACCGAAGCCCCTTCCAGCAAAGGTCGTCTGCCAGAATTCGGGGCTCCTGAAATCCGTGATGTTGTGCTGGCGTTCAACCGCCTGACTGAAGAGCGGGAAGCGCTTGATAATATGAAGGATCAGTTCGTATCCACGGTCAGCCATGAGCTGAGAACGCCTTTGACGTCCATCAGCGGTTCACTGAAGCTCCTGCAGGGAGGTGTTACCGGCGAACTGCCTGCAAAGGCCCGTTCCCTGATCGATGTCGCCATGCGTAACAGCGACCAGCTCCAGCAGTTGATCTCCGACCTGCTTGACTTCAACAAGGCCATTGCTGGCCAGATGGCACTCAACATTCAGACCGTTAACGCGAAAAACATCCTTGAGCAGGCGTGTCAGGCCAACCGGACGACGGCCAAAACCCGCTCCATCGATCTGTTTGTCGAGGCCAAGCCTTCGCTGGCACTGCGGGCGGATCCCCACCGGCTGCGACAGATTCTGGACAACCTTATCAGCAACGCCCTGAAGTTCTCGCCGGAGATGTCCCGGGTCAGGGTGACCGCCACAAGGTCACCCCATCACACCGTTCGCCTCACGGTGTCCGATCAGGGCGAAGGTGTGCCTGAATGGTTCCTGCCACGGCTGTTTCAGCGTTTTGCCCAGGCCGAGCATCATTCGGAACGGGCCTATGCCGGCACGGGCCTGGGGCTTGCCATCTGCCGGGAGCTGGCCACCCTGATGAGGGGCAAAGTCGGCTACCATTACGACAAAGGCGCCCAATTCTGGGTGGAGTTGCCTGAAGCAACCGCAAGCACTGCAAACGGAGAGGGTGATGAAAGCGCCCGATAACCCTGTCCACGAACAGGCCCGGCTTACCGCACTGAAGGCAACCGGATTACTGGACACCGAGCCAGAGGAACGCTTTGACCGGCTGACCCGTATGGCAGTCCGGTTTTTCGATGTCCCCATCGCCCTGGTCACACTGGTGGACTCGAATCGACAGTGGTTCAAATCCTGTCAGGGCCTGGACGTGAGTGAAACCCCCAGGGAGATATCATTCTGCGGCCATGCCATTCTCAAGACGGGGCTGTTCATCATAGAAGATGCCACTCTGGATGACAGGTTCAATGATAACCCCCTGGTCACGGGTGCCCCCTATATCCGGTTCTACGCCGGGGCGCCGCTGCTGTCCTCGGACGGCCACCGGCTCGGCACGCTATGCCTCATTGATTCCAGGCCCCGGCAACTGGACCCGATGCAACAGGAATTTCTCCGGGATCTGGCCAATAGCGTGTCCCACGAAATTCAGCTACACCGGAATCAGGACGTTTTTGATGATCTGGTGAAACGGGAGCGCCGCGCCCAGGCCATCATTGAGGGGACGCAGGTGGGCACCTGGGAATGGGACGTTCAGACCGGCGAAACGGTCTTCAATGAACGCTGGGCCAACATCTGCGGCTACACCCTGGCGGAGCTGCAGCCCGTGGACATTCAGACCTGGCTCGACCTGGCCCATCCTGATGATCTTGCCGAATCGGAACAACGTCTGGATGCACACTTCGCGGGGGCAGCCGCGGAATACGACTACCGCTGCAGAATGCGCCACAAGGATGGCCACTGGGTCTGGGTCCACGATCGTGGAAAGGTACTGGAATGGACCACTGAAGGCCTGCCTCGGAAGATGTATGGTACCCATGCGGACATAACCCGTGAAATGGACAACGTTCATCGCATGGAGCAACAGAACCAGGCCCTTGCCACACTCAACGACCTGGCCCTGGACCAGGTCTCACCGGCAGAAGAGAAACTCGGCAAGGCACTGAAACTCGGTGCAGGATTTCTCAGGATGCCAACCGCGATCCTGAGCGAAATCCTGGGCGGAACCTATACCATCAAGGGCTTTCACGCACCCGACAACTCGGGGCTGTTCGTTGGCCAGACCTTCCCGTTTGAAGAAACCTACTGCAACCTGATGCTTCAGGGAAGAGGCTACCTGGCGATCGAGCACATGGCCCGGTCTTCCTATCGTGACCACGCCTGCTACCAAGCCTTCGGCCTGGAAAGCTATATCGCCGCACCGATACGTACCCGAAACGGCCCGTACGGCACCATCAACTTTTCATCCACCACGCCGCGGGCCGAAGGGTTCACCGAAACCGAGATCACCTTTGTAACCCTGCTCGCCGAATGGGTGGCCGGTGTACTGGACGAACAGCTGACCACCCAGACCCTGAGCAAGCTGGTCGAGAACATCCCTGGCACCCTGTATCAATATCGTCGCTGGCAGGGCGGCACCTCTGCTTTCCCCTACGCCAGTCCCGGGATAGCGAATATTTTTGGCGTCAGCCCGCAAGACGTTGAAAGCGATGCTTCAGCAGCCTTCGATGCCATACACCCGCAAGACCTGGAGCCAGTCAGCGAGTCCATAGAACTCTCCGCCAACCAGTTGACGCTATGGTTTCAGCAGTACCGAGTCAGAAGCGGCGATGGCTGGCGCTGGATAGAGGGAAGAGCCACTCCGGAAAGGCTGGCGGATGGCAGTACCATGTGGCATGGCTACATCACCGATATCGATGACCGCAAAAGGGCGCAGCTGCTCATTCAGGACAGCGAGGAGCAGCTGCGCAGACTGTTTGAGCTATCTCCCATCGGCATTGCATTGACGGATTTCGAATCGGGGAGAATCCTGGACGTGAATGACGCGCTTCTGCAACCCACAGGATTCAGCCGCTCGGAATTTATGGCCCTCTCCACGGAAGACCTGCTTCCTGATCGGCATCGTCAATTACGCAAAACTTCGATTCAGGAACTGAAAACAAACTGGCGTTTTGGTCCCTACGAATGCGAAATCGCTGGGGCAAAAGGAAGCCACTTCCCTGCGGTTGTCCAGGGCATGTTGATTTCCAGCGCCTCTGATCGACCCCTTGTTTGGACACTGGTGGAGGATATATCGGAGCGCAAGAAAGTCGACCGCATGAAGAGCGAATTCATTTCCACCGTGAGCCATGAACTTCGCACACCGCTGACGTCGATCTCAGGCTCTCTGTCCCTGGTTGCCAACGAGGTCCTGGGGGAACTTCCGGACCGCGTCCGGGAACTGGTGAGCATTGCTGCGCGCAACAGTGATCAGTTGCGACGCCTGATTGATGACCTTCTGGATATGGAAAAGCTGCTCTCGGGGCAAATGACGTTTGTGCCCCGGCCCCACTGCATTGAAACACTCACCAGGGAGACCCTGGAGCAGCTGGAAACCTATGCACTGGACAAGCAGGTTGCGGTTACCCTGATGGTGTCTGATCCCGATATCGAGGCGACGGTTGACGGCCAGCGTTTACAGCAGGCCCTGAGCAATCTGTTCTCCAACGCCATCAAATTCTCGCCGACAGAGGGCGAGGTGGCAGTCACCATCACCGCCACCTCGACGGCGGTCACGGTTGACGTGTCCGATCAGGGGCCGGGCATCCCCGATGAATTCCGTTCGCGGATCTTCCAGAAATTCGCCCAGGCCGACGGGTCAATGAACCGGAGCCAGGGGGGTACCGGCCTGGGGCTGGCCATCACCCGGGAGATCATGCTGCAGATGGGCGGCGAGGTCGGTTTCGAATCTACCCCCGGTCATGGTGCCCGCTTCTGGCTGACCTTTCCCAGAGTACCAGTTGCCTGATTCGCCGACCTTCGGCAACCGGGCTCAGTGACCGCCGAGTGACAGAAAGACGCCCATCAGGACGGGGGATATAAACGACAGGATAAATCCGGATGCAATAGCGACGGGCACGCAATCCAGTCCGCCGCTGCTGCGGATCACCGGCAGAGTGAAATCCATGGCCGTGGCGCCACCATAACCGATGGCCACGGCCGGACGGCGGAGTATGACTACCGGTATCAGCGCCAGGGCGATAATTTCACGAATCACATCATTGAGGAAGGCCACACCGCCCCAGGCCGGCCCCAGGGCATCGCCGATCACGATACCGGACAATGAGTACCAGCCGAATCCGGAGCTCAGCGCCAGCGACTGGAACAGCGGCACCTGCAGCAGGGGCGCCAGCAGCAGGCCGGCCAACAATGAGCTTGCCGCCAGGGTAACGGCAACGCCCAACCCCTGGCGGTTCAGCAGCAACCGGCGCAGCGACAGGCCGGCGTTTCGCAGTTGCAGGCCAATCAGGAACAGCAACAGCATCAGCGACCAGGTGGCCAGATCCTCCACCCAGGGCATTGCCGGCAGCAGAAACCAGCCGGCCAGCAGGCCCACCAGCACCGACGCCAGGGGCTTGACCGCCGCCAGGAACAGGCGGCGGTAACTGGTGACGCCCCCCTGTCCCCCAGTGTCGATTACCATGGGTTGCCAACGGTGCCAGAGCCAGAGCCCGGCCGCATTCAGAATCAGCAGGCCCACCACCAGCACCCCGACCTGAATCGCCATGGCCGACAGTTGCTGCCCAAGCCCTTCCATCTGCCCCAGCCCCACTCCCAGCAGGGCGAGAATAAAATAGACCAGCGCGTCAACGCCGTGATGGACCAGGGTCAGCAGGGAACGGTGAGTCAGCGTGATGGCAAAACCCAGAAACAATGGCACCAGGATCAGCAGGGCATCAGCCAGCACAACTACCTCTCAGGGAATGAAACTAATGGAAAGGGATCAGAGCGTCGGTTCGAACCGCTCCGGGTCGAACACATACTTGCCTTCATTGGCCTCCGCCCTCTGGCGAAGGTCCCGGGCCAGCCGCTGGGCCCGTACCGTCCACTGGGCAGGCTCATCCCGGTGGGGCTCATAACCCCGTTCCAGCAGATTGCCGGTCAGTACCCGCAGGGCAGAGGCGGCACGGTCCTGGTCCCGGTAGGGACCCTGACAGCGGGTGATGTCCGGATGACCTTCCAGTTCCCCGGCCAGGGCGACCAGCGACCACACCCCGCTATCAACTTTCTTGATATGCAACTCCACGCGACGTCCGGCCCGCCAGAGAACCAGCGTATGCAGGGGCGCGCGACCATGGAAGTAATGGAGTTTCATGGCAGGCTCAGTGCAGTTTCTGGTCGTCGCGGTCCTGGACCAGCACCCAGGGAGCCACCACCACCGCCCAGAGCTCGGCCTCGCGGTCATACCAGGCACGGGCAACATCGGGACTGACATCACCCACCAGATCCTGACTCATCCACTCCTGGAAAGAGGCCTTGTTGTCGGCGGTCAGTTCAGCGGCTACGTCCAGCAGATCCAGATCCGGTGACACACGTACTACATGGCCGCGGGCATAGTAGGTCTGCAGTTCACGCCAGGCAATACGGGAGGTTTCCAGGTTGAGCCTGGCCTTGATTTCATCGCGGGATTGGGGGGATGACATGCACGTCCTCGGGAACACATTCGGTTTCAGCCAAGAGCGTCGCATGAAAGCCCGCCGGCGGCAAGTGCACCGCCGGCGGTTGCTGGATTACAGCAGGCACCAGTCCTATGATGCCTGCCTGATCATTTCCCGCACCACATAGTGCAGGATACCGCCGTGGCGGAAGTACACCGCCTCGTTGGCCGTATCGATGCGGGACTTGAGGTCGCAGGTTTCGGTGGAGCCGTCCTTGTAGGTGACCGTCATCTTCAGGGTCTGGCCGGGTTCGATATCGCCCGCCAGCCCCTCGATGCTGATGGTTTCCTCACCGGTCAGCTTCAGGCTCTTGCGGTCCACCCCTTCCGCGAACTGCAGGGGCATCACGCCCATACCGATCAGGTTGGAGCGGTGGATGCGCTCGTAGGACTCAGCCACCACGGCCCTTACACCCAGCAGGCGGGTACCCTTGGCGGCCCAGTCACGGCTCGAGCCGGTACCGTATTCCTTGCCGGCGATGACCACCAGAGGCGTGCCCTTTTCCTGGTACTTCATGGCCGCATCGTAAATGGCCATCTGCTCACCGGTGGGCACGAATTTGGTGAAGCCGCCTTCCACACCGTCCAGCATCTCGTTGCGGATACGGACGTTGGCGAAGGTGCCGCGCATCATCACTTCGTGGTTGCCCCGGCGGGAACCGTAGGAATTGAAGTCTTTCGGATCCACCCCGCGTTCCTGCAGGTACTTGCCGGCAGGGCTGTCAGCCTTGAAGGACCCGGCGGGAGAGATATGGTCGGTGGTTACCGAATCCCCCAGCAGGGCGAGGATATTGGCGTCACGGACGTCCTCAATGGCATCAGGCTCCGGGCCAAGGCCTTCGAAGAAGGGCGGATGCTGGATGTAGGTGGACTTGTCTGACCACTCATACACCTTGCTCTCCGGTACTTTGATGGACCGCCAGGTTTCGTCGCCGTCGAACACTTCCGCGTATTCCTTGCGGAACATGTCGGTTTTCACTTTTTCCACGGCTTCGGCGATTTCCTGCTGGCTGGGCCACAGGTCCTTCAGATAAACCGGGTTGCCATCTTTATCGGTGCCCAGAGGATCCTTGGTGAGATCCACCCGCACGTTGCCCGCCAGGGCATAGGCAACCACCAGCGGCGGTGATGCCAGCCAGTTGGTCCTGACCAGTGGATGTACCCGGCCCTCGAAGTTCCGGTTGCCCGAGAGTACCGACGCCACGGTCAGGTCACCATCGCTGACGGCCTTTTCGACGGCCTCCGGCAGAGGGCCGGAGTTCCCGATACAGGTGGTACAACCGTAACCCACCAGGTTGAAGCCCAGCTTGTCCAGATCCTCCTGGAAACCACCCACCTTGAGGTAGTCAGTCACCACCTTGGAACCCGGTGCCAGGGAGGTCTTCACCCAGGGTTTGGTGTTCAACCCTTTTGCCACCGCTTTCTGGGCGATCAGGCCAGCGGCCATCATCACACTGGGGTTGGAGGTATTGGTACAGGAGGTAATGGCCGCAATAACCACGGCCCCCGGATCAAGACGAGCCGTTTCGCCGTTCAGGGTCAGGGGCTGGCTGGCGTGGTGCTCGTAGCTGTCTTCCACACCCACGGCGGTCTGTCCGCCTTCCGATTCCAGTTTTTCCTCACGGAGCTGATTGGGGCCCTCGGCGGTTTCCATGACCAGCTCGAAAGCGGACTTCATATCGGTCAGGGGCACCCGGTCCTGGGGCCGCTTGGGGCCCGCCAGGCTGGCGACCACGTCGCCCATGTCCAGCTCCAGGGTGTCGCTGTAGATCGGCTCGTGGCCAGGCTCACACCACAACCCCTGGGCCTTGGCATAGGCCTTGACCAGCTCCAGCTGGTGATCGTCGCGACCGGTGAGCTTCATGTAGGTCAGGGTCTGCTCGTCCACCGGGAAGAAGCCGCAGGTGGCGCCGTATTCCGGTGCCATGTTGGCAATGGTAGCCCGGTCGGCCACTGGCATGTCCTTGAGGCCATCGCCGTAGAACTCGACGAACTTGCCCACCACGCCCTTCTTGCGCAGCATTTCAGTAACCGTCAGCACCAGATCGGTGGCGGTAATGCCTTCACGCAGCTTGCCGGTAACCTTGAAGCCGACCACTTCCGGAATCAGCATCGACACTGGCTGCCCCAGCATGGCGGCTTCCGCCTCGATACCACCAACACCCCAGCCGAGGATGCCCAGGCCGTTGATCATGGTGGTGTGGGAGTCGGTGCCCACCAGGGTGTCCGGATAGGCAAAGGTCTTGCCGCCCTGCTCTTTCTGCCACACGGTCTTGCCCAGGTATTCCAGGTTCACCTGGTGACAGATACCGGTACCCGGCGGCACCACGCGGAAATTATCGAACGCCTGCTGGCCCCAGCGCAGGAACTCATAGCGCTCCTGGTTGCGCTCCATCTCGATGGTGACGTTGTCCTTGAAGGACGAGGCGTCGCCGAAGTTGTCCACCATCACCGAGTGGTCGATGACCAGGTCCACCGGCGACAGGGGGTTGATCAGGGCGGGATCCTTGCCTGCCTTCTTGACCGCCTCCCGCATCGCTGCCAGGTCCACCACGCCGGGCACACCGGTAAAGTCCTGCATCAGCACCCGTGCGGGGCGGAACTGGATCTCGGTGTCGGAGCGGCGGTCTTTCAGCCATTGCGCCATGGCGTCCAGATGCTTCTTCTCAACGGTGACCCCGTCTTCGAACCGAAGCAGGTTCTCGGTCAGCACCTTGAGGGAAAAGGGCATCCGGTCGATGTCACCCAGTGCTTTCCCGGCCTTGGGTAGGCTGTAGTAGTGGTAGGTCTTGCCGTCCACATCCAGGGTGGAGAGGGTGTTGAAACTGTCGTCGCTGATACCGTCGTTCGACATTGACTGCCTCCTGATTGGTAATCTTCAGATGCGTGAAGGCTTGCTAAGGTATCCGGAAACCCCCGATACCCTCAGAATTGACTATTATTCTCGGGAGTGTGCCCGGAAATTATCGTATGGAGAAATCTCTATTAACTATTGCACCAATTGACAGGACTTCAACCCCGATACCCAAGAGGCCATTTTTGTGTCGGGGTAGACATTACAGGCGCATAACAATACGTTACCTTTGTATACATGTTTGGGTGCGGAATAAGCATATAATAATCAAGCCCTAACAGGAGTCTTTCCACAATGGCGGCTACCAGCAACGCCCCTGTTCAGTCAGCCGAAGCGCCGGCAGGTTATCGGCTGCTCGAAAAAATCGCCGAAGGCGGCGCTACGTTGATCTACCGGGGCATCCGGGAGAGCGACCAGCAAAGCGTTGTCATCAAGACCCTCAGGGCCGACCAGGCGACCCGCGAAAACATCGCCATGCTCCAGCATGAGGCAGACATCCTGTCGGGCCTTACCGGCAACAACATCATTGGTCTTATCGAGCAAAGCAGCATACGTGACCTCCCCTCACTGGTGCTGGAAGACACCGGAGGCCAGTCGCTGGATCAGCTGACCACCCACCGCCGTATTCCCCTGAAGGCCTGCGTGGGCATCGGCATTGCCGTGGCCAAGGCGCTGAAAGATGTGCATAACGGCGGGGTCGTCCACAAGGACGTCAATCCGGCCAATATTGTTGTCAACCCCAAGACCAACACGATTCGCCTGGTGGACTTTGGCATTGCCTCGAAGTACAGCACTGAACAGGCGACCATGATGTCGCCCAGCACCGTGCCAGGCACACCGGGGTATATGTCGCCGGAACAAACGGGACGAATGAATCGGCTGGTGGACTACCGCTCTGATTTCTACTCCCTGGGAGCCACCCTCTATGAACTGGTGACCGGGCGGCCCCTGTTTTCGGCGAAAGAGCCCATCGAGTGGTTCCACTGCCACATTGCCCGGACGCCGACGGCGCCGGCCGACGTCAACAGCAGCATTCCACGGGTGTTGTCCGACCTGATCATGAAGCTTCTGGCCAAGACTGCGGAACAGCGCTACCAGAGCGCCACCGGTCTGCTCCATGACCTGCGGGAATGTTACGCCCAGCTCAATACCAGTGCCGCCATCCAGGACTTCCAACTGGGCACCCGGGACGTGCCGGACCACTTCCGGATTCCACAGAAGCTGTATGGGCGGGAGAAGGAGGTCGGTCAGTTGCTGCAGGCCTTTGAGGCCGCCTATGACCAGGTATCCCTGGCGCTGGTAGCCGGGCGTTCCGGCATTGGCAAGAGTAGCCTGATCAACGAACTGCACAAACCCGTGACCGCCCGTCGCGGCTACTTTATCGTCGGCAAGTTCGACCTGGTTCACCGTGATATTCCCTACAGTGGCCTGGCGGTGGCCCTGCGCGACCTGGTTCAGCAGATTCTTACCGAGAGCAACGAGCGGCTGGCCGAGTGGAAGCTCAAGCTGGAGCAGGCCCTGGGGCCCAACGGCGCCCTGATGACCGAGATGCTGCCGGAACTCAAGCTGATCATGGGTGAGCAGCCAAGCGTGGCCGCCGTGGCCCCCATGGAGTCCGAGCAACGTTTTCGGCTGACGCTGTTCAACTTCATCCGGGTTTTCAGCTGTGCGGATCATCCCCTGGTGCTGGTGCTGGACGATTTGCAGTGGGCTGACAGCAGCACCATGCGCCTGGCCGACCTGCTGGTGGACCAGGTGGAGGGTGACCGGCTGATGGTGGTGGGCGCTTACCGGGACAATGAGATCACGCCCGACCACCCGCTGATCCAGACCCTGCAGCAGATGCAGGGCACCGACGTTTTCCTGACCCATATCACCCTGAAACCGCTGGAAATACCCGATATCTGCCGGTTGCTGGCCGACACCCTGCTGAGCACCAGCTCGGAAGTGGAGCCGCTGGCCAGGGTCATCCACCAGAAGACCGAGGGCAACCCTTTCTTTGTGGAGGAGTTCCTCAAGGATCAGCACGTCCGGGGCCATATCAAGGCCGACCCCGACACCGGCAAGTGGGTCTGGGACATCGCGCAACTGACCCAACAGCAGATGACCGACAATGTGGCGGGGCTGATGACCCGTAAGCTGGACAGGCTGCCGGAAGAAAGCCTGAGGTTGTTGCGCCTCGCCTCATGTGCCGGCAACCAGTTTTCCCTGTCGGTCCTGTCAATGATTGCGGAAATGTCACCGGCCAAGGTGGCGAAAGCCCTGCGCATACCCGTTGAGGAGGGGCTGATCACCCCGATCAGCGATACCTACCAGCTGACCGAACTGCAACAGGACACCGACCCCGGCAGGCTGACGGTTCGCTTTGCGTTCAACCATGACCGTATCCAGGAAACCGCCTACAACCTGGTGGACCAGGATACCCGGCAGGCCGCACACCTGGAGATTGGCCGGCAACTCCTGCGCAATCTGAACGCGGTGGAGCGCAAGGAGGGTCTGTTCGCCATCGTTACCCACCTGAACCTGGCCGTCAATCTGATTACCGACGATCAGGAAAAGCGCGAGCTGTGCCGTCTGAACCTGGAAGCCGGCCATCGGGCCCGCCAGGCGGCCTCCTACCCGATTGCCTACAGCCATTTCCAGCGAGCTATCCTGCTACTGGGTGACCAGCCGTGGGATAACGACTATGCGCTGGCCCTGAGCGCCTTCTCCGCCGCAGCGGAAGCCGCTGCCTTCGTTGGTGACCAACGGGCCCTGAAAACTTTCCTGGCATCCGGCCTGACCAACGCCCGGGATCTGCTGAGCCGGGTGGCCTTCCATGAGATTGAAATCGGACACCTGATTACGCAGGGAGAACTGCCAAAAGCCATCGATACCGCGCTACCACTGTTGAAGGAGCTGGGGCACCCCTATCCGCGGCACCCCCGCAAGTGGTATGTCACGATGCGTTTCCTGCGTCTGCGCAGCCAGCTCAAATCCATGAACCTTGACACCATCAAGGAAATACCGGACATGACGTCACCCGAGCACCGGGCCGCGATGCGGATCGGCGCCAGTATCGGCAGCGCGAGCATGTTTGCCGAGCCTCTGCTAATGCCGCTGATGTGCATCAACGGGGCGGAGATCGCCCTTCGTCATGGACACACACCTGAGACCACCACCACGTTCTCGATCCTCGGGATGATGTTTGCCCAGTTAATGAACGAACCCGACACCGGCATTGCCCTGGGTCGGCTGAGCCTGGAACTGAGCGAACGCTTCAACAGCCGGCGGGGACGCGCCCACCATCTCTACGGTTCGCTCATACAGCACTGGAAGGAGCCTGTGCAGAATACTTACGACAATCTTCGCCTGGCAGCCCGTTACTGCATGGAAAACGGCGATTTCGAATACGCCGGCCATGCCTCCAATATTCTCGAAGACAATATGTTCAGTGGCGGGGAGGAGCTATCAAAGGTCGAGCACCTCTGCCGTCATCACCTCGCCGAGTTCCGCGCCCTGCATATGGGAGCTTTGTTGCATCATCATGAGGTCCGCCTGCAGATGATCTGTAATCTGCGGGGTCAAAGCAAACATCCTGCACGGCTGGTGGGAGAGCACTACGATATCGAGAAAATGCTGCCACAGCATCAAGCCGCCAGAGATCTGTCCCTGGTCGATCACGTGACAGCCAGGGCGGTATTACTCAGCTACCTGTTTAACGGCGATGGCAATCCGCATGGCATCCAGGCTGCCGGCAGACACGAACTGAGTGCCGAATCCGGCGCCGATGGTTTCTTTGGCAGCAGGGCGACACAAGTCACCTATATTCTGGTGTCGCTACGATCCTCCGGCAAGGCCCGGACCAGAACGGAGCGCAGGCAGATGCTGGCGCGGGCACGAAAGGGCATACGACGCCTGGAGAAGCGTCTAAAAACAGACACCTATAACGTTCCCAACAAGTACTTTCTGTGTAAGGCTGAACTGCTTCGGGTCCAGGGCAGAGAATTCGACGCCCACGACGCGTTCGACAGGGCCATCGAGCTGGCCAGTGAACATGGTTTCCCGGGTGAACAGGCCCTGGCCTGTGAACTGTGCGGCACCATGCACATGCAGTCCGGGCGTACCACCATCGCCATGCCCTACCTCGCCAGGGCCAGAGACCTGTATCGTCGCTGGGGGGCCAACGCCAAGGTCGACCAACTGGAGCAGCTGTATCCTGACCTCGCCCGAGAGCAGCAATCGACCACGATGGCCGGCACCCGCGCGATGGTCATGCAGGAAGTGGACATGACGTCACTGATGAAAGCCCTGCGGGCCATCGCGGACGAGCAGATTCACAGCCGTATGGTGGAAGCCATCATCAATATCGCCATTGAATTTGCCGGTGCCCAGCGCGGCATCCTGGCCCTGCGGGATGCTGATGGAAAACTGCGTATTGAAGCGGAGGCTTCAGTGGATGCGGATGAAACGGTGATCCTGCAGTCGGTGCCCCTGGACCAGTGTGAGACGGTCTCCCAAACGACGGTGAATTACGTCAGCCGCACCCAGGAGAGCGTGGTCGTGGCTGATGCCCTGGCGGTCAACAGTTCGGTACCGGGGCTGGATCACGAGGAGTACATTCTGCGGGAACGGGTGCGGTCCATCCTTTGCCTGCCCATCGCTATCGGCAAGGGCAACGACCGGGCACTGACAGGTCTTTTGTACCTGGAAAACAATCATATCAGCAACTGTTTCACCGAAGCCCGGATCGGTGCGCTGGAGATCATTTCCGTGGCAGCGGCGGGGCGGTTGGAGCTGTCCCGTAAGGCCACAGTGGATGGCCTCACCAATCTGTTCAACCACGACTATTTCCAGAACATGCTGCGCCAGGAGCTGGCCGGCGTGGTGCGTTATGGTCGGGAGATGTCGCTGTTGCTGATTGATATCGACCACTTCAAGCACTTCAACGACACCTGGGGCCACCAGCTCGGGGACCAGGTACTGCGGGAAGTATCGGATCTGATCCGGGAGAACTCCCGCGAGAACGATACCGCCGCCCGCTATGGGGGTGAGGAGATGGTGGTGATCCTGCCCGGAGCGGGTCAGGATGAGGCCGCTGTGGTGGCAGAGCGTATCCGTATCGCGATTGCGAAGCATCAGGTGCGGATGGACGATGAGGTACTGAGTGTGACCGTCAGCATGGGCTTATCGACCGCCGGGCCTGCTGATGCGGATCCGGAGAAGCTGGTCAAGCGGGCGGATACGGCACTTTACAAGTCCAAGGCCAATGGGCGGAATCAGCTTACTTTGGCTGATTGATCTGCGTTTCAGACGTCAGACTTGGCGGGCTGGCTTGAGGGATGGTGGGGTCTTTCTTCGCCGCAATTCAGGGGCCGTCCCTGGCGCCCGCCTTGCTCCGGGCCGGTCCGGCCAACCATCATAGATGGTCGGCGTTCGCCTGCGCACGAAGCTGCGCTTCGTATACGCTTGTCTCACCCCTGGCCCTGCTACGAAAACACGCCCCACCCCAGATACCGTCAGACTTGGTTGCCGCTTTCCTGTCGCCGGACACTAGAATCCAACTTTAACGCCGGCATAAAACGTTCGTCCCGGAGCCGGTTCATAGTAACGATCATAGCTGGCGTTAATGCGTACGTTCTCGTAGTAATCCTCGTCGAACAGGTTGCGGATGCCGCCGTAGAGATCCACGGTGGTGTCACGCCCCACCCGCCAGCTTTCACCGCCTTTCAGATCGAACCGCCAGTGGCTGTCCACCTCTTCGGTATTGGCGTCGTCGGCATAGAAATCCCCTACGTAGTGAGTACCCACTTCCACGAAGCGTCCGCCCAGGCCCTGCCAGGCCACAGCACCGTTCCACAGGGTTTGTGGCAGGCCGGGCAGGTCGTTGCCGGCATAATCATCGCCGCCGTCGGTGGTGTAACGGTCGAAGCGGTAGCGGGCCAGGGTCAGGCTGCTACGGGCTTCCCAGGCCGGCAGGAAGGGGTAGCGGACAGCGGCTTCCAGTCCGTCACGTGAGGTGCGACCGGCATTACGGTAGAAAGTGCGACCGCCGCCGGAGATTTCAAAGGGAATCAATTCGTCGTCCACGTTGACAGAAAACAGGGCCAGGTCGTATTCCAGGCCCATGTCGAACAGGCCCCGTGCACCCACTTCATAATTCCAGGCCTGCTGGGGTTCGATATCGGGGTTGAAGCCGCCCCGGCCATCGGGGCGCGCAAATTCGGTGAAGGTGGGGGTTTCGAAGGCATTACCAACGGTAGCGTACCACTGGTGCGCAGGCCGGTACTGGTAGCTGAGGCCCAGACTGCCAGACCATTCCCGGAAGGTGCGGTCGCCGCTGTCGTCGGTGCCGTCCGCCAGGAAGTCGTCGTTAATTTCCATGGTAACCCGATCATGCCGCAGGCCGGCGCTTAACGCGAGCTCGTCGGTCAGTGACCACTCACCCTGGGCGAAAACCCCGGTACTCTGGGCCTGCTGGAATTCATCCCCAGTGGTGCCGGTGACCTGGCCGTCGGCACTGACCGAACGACGGCCCCGGTCATCTTCCTGCCAGCCAAGGTCCATGCCGATCACCCAGTGAAGCGGCCGGCCTGTCAGCACGGAGCTGCGACTGTATTCCAGGCTGCCGCCATAGTAGTCCCGCTGGTAATTGATCAGGCTGGAGCCGGGAAATGGCAACTGCTGCTCGAAATCGCGCCAGCTATAGAACACCGTGGCATCCAGCGCACCTCCGCCGAAGCTCTGATCGCGGTAGTGTGTGCCCACCAACTGCTGGTCCACGGTCTGGCCGGAATCCAGCCTCTTTGCTATGTCACGGGCCTGCCGTGGGTCGTCCTCGGCGGCCTCGCGGGTCAGGCCGCTGAGGTCTTCGGCTTTCGGGGTGTCGAGCAGGTTGAGAAGTACCGTCAGGGAGCGCTGGTCATCCAACTGGTAACCCAGCTTGCCGTTGAACAGGTACTTTTCCACCTCGCTCTGCTCCCGGTAACCCTCCGAATGCAGGGCTGAGGCGCTGGCCGCATAGAACCAGTCACCCTGCTGACCACCAGCACGAACACCCAGCTGTCTCAGGCCGTAGCTGCCGGCCTGGAGGTCGATAATGGGGGATTGCCGCATGCGGCGACCATCGGCCGTGGTGATGTCGATGACGCCACCGGCGGCATTGCCATAAAGTACCGACGAAGGCCCGCGAATCACTTCGATCTGGTCGGCACTGGCCAGATCCACCGCGTCAATCTGGGCCTGCCCGTCCGGCAGAGTGTAGGGAATGCCATCCACCCGGATATGAAGCCCACGAATACCGAAAGGTGCCCGTGCCCCGAAGCCCCGGCTGGAGATGCGCTGGCCCTGGGCATAATTTTCCCGGTTCTGCAGGTAGAGGCCGGGCACGAATTCCAGGGATTCGTCCAGATGGATACGCTGCTGCCCCTGCTGGATGTCCCGCTGCCTGACAACGGTCACCGCAGCCGGCGTATTATAGATATCCCGGGACAGGCGCGGCGCCGTAACGATGATATCCGGCAGGGCTTCTGCCGCAGCTGGTGTATCCTGCTGCCCGGCAACACCGCCACTCCAGGCCAGCGCCACCAGGATCACCGGCACCGCTCCGTGCGTTTTTCTGCCCTGCATACCCTTCCCCCACCTGTCTGTTTGGTCCTGAGCCTACTGTGCCTGGATGAGCATCCGACCGGTTCACTGCCCGGTCGGAAACACCCGAAGAAAGGTACAAGAATACCAGCTCAGGTCAACGTCGTTGGGTGGACCTTGGCGACAGAACAGGATTCTGGCTATGACAGGAAGCTGTCCACGTCCCGGGCAAAGCGCTGGTGATGCTGGAACAGAAAGCCATGGCCGGATGCGGGGTATATCGTGCACAGACCATCGGGCAACGCCTCCACCGCAGCGTAGGAAGCATAGGCATGCACCATGATGTCATGAACGCCATTGGCCATGAAAACGGGTTGCCGGATATGGCCCAGACGGGACCTGACCTCACTGCTCGCCGCAAAGGTCTGTATGGCCTGAAACTGGGCCCCTACCGAGGCGACATTTACCGGAGGCAGCGGTGCTTCGGTTCTCTGGCCCAATCTTGCCAGGTGTGCCCTGCCCGCTGCCCTGCCGTCTTCGGTGTCCGGGAAGAACAGGTAGAGAAAGTCGTCATCGGTATTCACCGGCTTGCCTGCCACTTCCCACACCCTGGCCGGAGCGGGCCTGGAGCCTTCAATGCCGCCAGGTGTAGAGCCAGCCACGATTACCCGGCGCACCAGCCCCGGATACTCCAGTGCCAGTGACAAAGCGACCATTCCACCCATCGACCAGCCCAGCACATCCACCTCGTCGGCCCGGGAAAGTATAAAGCGGCTGGCGATCGCTGCCATTTCCGCGATGCTGGCCGGGGTCTTCCCGCCAGAGGCTCCCACGCCGGCACTGTCGAAAACGATCACCTGCCGATGCTCCGCCAGCAAATCCAGCAACGCGGGATCCCATTCATCCATGGTGGCACGGAACCGGTGGCACAGGACCAATGGGGGTTTATTCCCCGTCTGACCGAGCACGCGGAAGGCGATGTTTGCACCGTCAATATCCACCCAGCGGGTCTTTGCGGTATTGGCTGAATTCTCCATGGCTTTCTCCCAAATCAATCAGGTTTGGTGTTTCGGTGGTACCGGGCAGCCACAATATTATGGACATCATACAAAGATCGCAATATGATGATCGTAATTTTAAAAGCCACCGCACCACAGCGAGGAGAATGACCATGACCAACATTGTGATAGCCGGCTATGCCCGCTCCCCTTTCCACTTTGCCCGCAAGGGCGAACTGACCAGTTTGCGGCCGGATGATATGGCCGCCCAGGTTATGGGAGGTCTGGTTCACAGACTGGATCTGGACCCGGCCCTGCTGGAGGATGTGATCATGGGTTGCGCCTACCCGGAAGGCGAACAGGGCAACAACCTGGCCCGTATCGCAAGTTTCCGGGCCGGTTTTCCGGAGACGCCGGGGGCAGCCACCATCAACCGCTTCTGTGGTTCGTCCATGGCCGCTATCCACTACGCTGCCGGTCAGTTAATGCTGGGCGCCGGTGACGCCTTTCTGTGCGCCGGGGTCGAATCCATGACCCGGGTTCCCATGGGTGGCTTCAGCAACAGCCCCAACCCGGAATTGCTGGAGCACTACCCGCAGGCCTATATGCCAATGGGCTACACCGCTGAGGAAGTGGCCAATCGCTATGGCGTCAGTCGCCGGCAACAGGAAGAGATGGCCGTGGCATCCCACGCCAAGGCGAACTCGGCTCGGGAGGAAGGCCGGCTGGAAGGGGAGATTGTGCCTTTGATCACACCCGACGGCGAGGTCAGGCAGGATGGCTGTATCCGCCCGGGCACCACTCTGGAAGCCCTGGCCGGCCTGCAACCGGCCTTCGAGGGTTCAGTGACCGCTGGCACGGCTTCTCCCCTGACCGATGGCAGTGCCGCCGTACTGGTTTGTCGTGAGGAGTTTGCCGGTCGTCATAACCTGCCAATACTGGCCTGGATCCGCTCCGTCGCCGTGGCGGGCTGTCCGCCGGAAATCATGGGAATGGGGCCGGTGTACGCCACCCGCAAGGTGCTTGAGCGTAGTGGCCTGAGCATTGATCACATCGACCTCATGGAGATCAACGAGGCATTCGCCAGCCAGGCCATTGCCTGCCTGAACGAGCTCGGCATGCCCCATGACCGGGTCAACCTGGACGGTGGTGCACTGGCCCTGGGCCACCCGCTCGGAGCCACCGGGGCACGAATTACCGGAAAGGCCGCAGCCCTGCTGCAACGGACCGGCGGGCGCTATGCCATTGCCACCCAGTGCGTGGGCGGCGGCCAGGGCGTGGCAACCTTGCTGGAACGCGTATAGGCAGTTTTCCGGCGCTGACCATTCCTGGCTTTCGGTGTAGCATATCGGTCATAACGATGCCGTGGGTCATGCTGCCTGCGGCACACCAACTCCAGGAGACACCTCCATGCGCTATTCTCCCGACCAGAAGGAGAAGACTCACCAGAGAATTGTCGACGAAGCCGCCCGGCAGTTCCGGGAAAAGGGCGTCAGCAATACCGGTCTGCAACCGTTGATGAAGGCCCTGGGCCTGACCCATGGTGGTTTCTATGCCCACTTCCGATCCAAGGATGACCTGGTGGAATCGGCATTGCAGGAGGCCGCCCGGCAAATGGACGAAGAAACCGCCCAGGTCCACGATACCGGCGCGCCTCTGGCCACGCTGATCAGCCGCTACCTGTCACGCGGCCATCGTGACACGCCCGGCCAGGGCTGTGCATTGCCCACCGTTTCGGCAGAGCTGGGTCAGTTGGGCAAGCCCAGCCGGACCACCGACCGCATCGTGAACGACCGGCTGAAACTGATTGGAGACGAGCTGGGCCAGGACCAGCCCGATGACCGCAGCATCATGATCCTCTCCGCCATGGTGGGCGGCCTGCAGCTGGCCCGGAGTGTCAGTGATCCGGCCCTGTCCGATCGCATTCTGCGGGCAACCCGTGAGCAGTTACTTGTGCTCATCGAGGCCTGACCCAAACGGAACCCCCACATTCACCACGAGCGGGGTATGGCCGGGCGAGGATTGCTGCGGCTATACTCTGTCAGGTCGCTGACCTGCGCAGGCCAGCCGCGACGGAAACCCATCAACCAAGGGAACTGCCATGAGCGATCTCGAAACCCGCTTTAACGAAGCCGTCGACTTCATCCAGAATGGACGCGGTGACGCCAGCCCCTCCAATGAGCAGAAGCTGGAGTTTTATGCCCTGTACAAGCAGGCCACGGAAGGTGATGTCAGCGGCAAACGCCCCGGTATGATGGATTTTGTCGGACGCGCCAAATTCGACGCCTGGGAGAAAGTCAGGGGGCTGTCACAGGAAGAGGCCATGCAGCGGTACGTAGACAGGCTGGAAGAACTGCGCAACTGACACTCCGCTGATCGCCATTTGACGTGACTCAAGAAACCATGGAAACGCCTGATCGGTTTTTTGCGGTATTAAAACGTTTGTCATATGATGCCGCCATCATAACAAAAACCGGGGCCCGGACACTCCGAAGAGCCCGCGAAACACTGTCAGGAAAACTCCCATGTCTCTGAATGAAGCGCTTGAACAGAGCGAACCAGGTCTGTTCAAACGGGTACACAGCGCCATCCGCAAACAGCGACTGAACCAGCGAACCGAGCAGACTTACCTGCACTGGATATCCCGGTTCGTACTGTTCCACCAACCCAGGAAGCCGGAGACACTGGAAAGTGACGATCAACAGGCATTCCTCCTGTACCTACAGGACCGCATCCAGCTATCCCGCGCACGCCTTAACCAGGCACGGCAGGCACTGGTCTTTTTCTACGAGGATGTCCTCCACAACCCCGACCTGCTGGCCGAATCCGCCTGAGCGCCCATGCGCGCAAAGCTGATCACCCGCGCCGGGTTTGAGGCGCTCAAGGCAGAGATGGAGCAGCTGTGGCGCTTCGAACGCCCTGAAGTAACCCGCAAGGTCACCTGGGCTGCCAGCCTGGGCGATCGCTCCGAGAATGCCGACTACCAGTACAACAAGAAACGGCTGCGGGAAATTGACCGCCGCTTCCGTTATCTGGAACGTCGCTCACGGGAGCTTCAGGTGGTGGATTACAGCCCAGAACAGGAAGGACGGGTGTTTTTCGGCGCCTGGGTGGAGGTGGAAAACGAGGAAGGCCAGACCCGTCATTTTCGCATTGTCGGATACGACGAACTGGACCTGGACCGGCGCTATATCTCCATCGACTCCCCCATGGCCCGCGCACTGCTGAAAAAGCAGCTGGACGACGAAGCCGTGGTCGTTACCCCGGAAGGACCCGCCACCTGGATTGTCACCGATATCCACTACGAGAAACCTGCCGACGCGTGATAGCAACCATTACATGCACGTCTGTGGATGGTCAGAGTCTGCCATAAAAAAACCCCGCCAAACCGGCGGGGTCAAGGCTAGCGCTGTGCTGGAGGGAGAAGCAGACGGAACCTGTGTCTGCTTCACTACTGCAATACCCATTATCCATAGTAGCTGTTAACCCGAAGTGGCCGAGCAATGACATTTTTTTCAGGCCGCTGGATTCGTTCGCAGCACCTGCTGCTTCAACAGATTGACGCCTCATTCCTGATTTAGGTTGTATACTCTAGTCGTTATCTCCATGTTGTCTCTGTCAATTCGGTCAACCAAGACGCACCGTGGGAACATACTGTATGAATAAAGATGACCTGACCCAGGCCGCCCTGAAGGGTGTTGACAGCCTGGGCTATCAGCTGGACAAGCTGGGTATTACCGATAAGGTGAATCGCCACAACATTGCCGCCTTCATGATGGCCGAGCAACATCATCTTGAGGGCGAGTGGGACAGCCTGCAAACCCGGATGGACCGTTACCGTGGCCAGGCGGAAGAGCTTCTGGAAAGCCTTGAGAAAAGCAACTACCCGATCCTGCGACCGGTCGCGGAGCGCATCAACCGCTTCCGCCGCAATGGTCAGGCCGACTGATCTTCCTGCTGATCGTCCCGGTTCGCGGGTATTGAACGGAGCCGCCGTTTCTGCGGGTTGTAGCGGGGCAGCGTCACCCGTACCCGCAGACCGGGGTTTTCCGCCCCCGGATGATGATCAAACAGTCCGATAGACCCTTTATGAATCTCCGCCACGGCGCTTACCAGGCTAAGGCCGAGACCGTTGCCGGGGAGAGAGCGGCTCTTACCAACCCGGTAGAAACGCTGGAATATCTGCCCTTTCTCGTCATCCGGCACACCGATGCCGCTGTCACCCACCTCGAACACTGCCCCGTCATCATCCGGCGTCACGCGAACCACGATTTCGCCCTCTTCCGGAGTGTACTTGATGGCGTTATCGATCAGGTTGCTGACCATCTGGAACAGAAGGTCCCGGTCACCCTCCACCATCACGTCCTCATCAATCTCCTGGATGAAGCTCTGGTCCTTGTCTTCCGCCAATGCCTCGTACAGCTCACAGGCGTCGCTGACCAGCATGCCAAGGGACACCGGCCGCACATCGGCAGTGGTGTTACCCCGCGTTTCCAGCCGTGCGATCCGCAGTAGCGCGTTAAAGGTGGCCAGCAGCTGATCCGCTTCCGCCACGGCCTTGGCCGCCTGGTCCCTGGCCTCGTCGTTGTCCACCAGCATAAGGGTGGTTTCCAGCTGGTTACGCAGGCGGGTCAGGGGTGTGCGCAGGTCATGGGCAATGCTGTCGGAGACGTGGCGGATACCCTCCATGAGGTACACGATCCGGTCCAGCATCTGGTTGAGGTTTTCCGCCAGCTGGTCGAAATCATCCTGGGTACCACGGGTGGGTATTCGCTGGGAAAGGTGCCCATTCATGATCTTGCGGGAGGTGTTGTTGATCACCTCTATACGCCGGGTGGTACTGCGGCTCATCATGAACCCGCCCAGCAACGCCAGGGCCAGGGTAATGCCCATACCCCAGTTGATGGCCGTTTCAATCAGTGCCTTGAGGGTGTTGAGGTCGTCCACGTCCCGCCCCACCAGCAACCGCAGGCCGCCCTGCACTTCGAATATCCGGGCGCGGGCCATGCGCGGCGGGCCGGTCCAGCCGAGGCTTTCATCCAGCGTGAAGTTGATCCAGCTGCCCTGGGACTGGGCACCCTCCGGCCAGGTGCTGAGGTTGCCCGCCAGCTTGAGGTATTCATCGGTGGTCAGCAGATAGAGGGATTTGGCATTGGGGTCGCGGGCCACCCGCTCACGGATGATCGTGATCAGGCCATTGACGCCCCGACCCCGGTATTGCTCCGCCAGCCCCGCAATTTCCGCTTCGATGGTTTCATCGGTCTGGGCGGTCATGAAACCGGCGGTACGCCAGTATATGAACGCCAGCAACAGGAATACCGAGGTGGCGAATACCACCATGTACAGCAGCGCCAGCTGGAATGTGGAGGTTCGTAGCTGGCTAAGCAGTTTCACGCAACATGTATCCCGCACCCCGCACTGTCTGGAGCAGCGGGGTATCGAACTCCTTGTCGATCTTGGCCCTGAGACGGCTGATATGCACGTCGATGACGTTGGTCTGGGGATCGAAGTGATAGTCCCAGACTTTCTCCAGCAGCATCGTCCGGGTGACCACCTGGCCGGCATTGCGCATCAGGTATTCCAGCAGACGGAACTCCCGCGGCTGCACGTCGATGTTCTGCCCGGCACGCTTGACCGTACGGGCCAGCAGATCCATTTCCAGATCGGCGACC
Source organism: Marinobacter lacisalsi (assembly GCF_042651045.1). Classification (NCBI taxonomy): domain Bacteria; kingdom Pseudomonadati; phylum Pseudomonadota; class Gammaproteobacteria; order Pseudomonadales; family Marinobacteraceae; genus Marinobacter; species Marinobacter lacisalsi. Next base: position 673,730 of record NZ_JBHSDI010000001.1, on the reverse strand, counting down.
TTGAGCACGGTTTCCGTTTCCGCCGACTGGCGGTTACGGCGTACCAGCGACTCGATACGGGCCAGCAGCTCGGTAAAGGAAAAGGGCTTGGTCAGGTAGTCGTCGCCACCACCACGCAGGCCCTCTACGCGGTCGTCCACGTCTCCCAGGGCACTGAGGATCAGTACCGGAACCTGATTGCCCGTGGCACGGACCGTCTTGATGATGGACAAGCCATCCATGCCCGGCAACATCCTGTCCACAATCATGATGTCATAGTCTTCGCTGGCGGCCATCATCATGCCTTCCTTGCCGTCAGCCGCGTGATCCACCACGAAATCGGACTCCTTGAGCCCTTTTACCAGGTAGCTTGCCACGTCCTGATCGTCTTCGATTACCAGTGCTTTCACCGGTCTTCCTCCCGCCTGACTGTCTACTCGCGATTGCAGGGCCAGGCCCCGGCATCCAGGGCGCTACCACTGTCAAAGTGCCTGTGAACAGGCATTCATGCGTTGTTCACAGGCTTTGTAATGTTTGCCCAGAGTAAGGGCTCACCGGGTTAGCTGCCAGTTACGATCCTGTAAGAGGGTGTCGTCATCGACGACGGGCAGATCATGACCAGCTGTCACCCGGACATCCACCCCAAGCCCGCGTCAGTTCTGGCTTTCGGGTGGTATTCAGCACTCACCCAGCCATTGTAGCCGGCATCATCCAGCGCCCGAAAGATGGACCGGAAGTTAATTTCCCCGGTCCCGGGCTCGTGTCGGCCGGGGTTGTCGGCAAACTGGATATGACCAATGCGGGCCATGCACCGGCGTAGCGTGCGGATCAGGTCGCCTTCCATGATCTGCATATGGTAAAGATCGTACTGCAGGCGCACATTGTCAGCGCCCACCTCATCCATCAGCCCGAGGACCTTGGCGGAGGTATCCAGCAGGAAACCCGGCATATCCACCCGGGAATTGATGGCCTCCAGACACAGGGTGATGCCCTCTCCCTCCAGCCGACGGGCAGCGTAGTCCACATTCTGCCTCAGGGTCGCCCAGAGCCGGCCCTCGTCCGCCTCTGCCGGTCGCAGCCCGGCCAGACAGTTGAGCCTTTGGCAGCCAAGGGCCCGGGCATAGCGGACCGCTTCCTCGACGCCGGCACGGAACTCCTCCTCACGACCCGGCAGACAGGCGACACCGCGTTCGCCAGCGTTCCAGTCACCGGGTGGCAGGTTGAACAGTACCTGGGTCAGGTCGTTCTCCCGCAGATGCTGTGCCAGCGTGGCCTCCGGCCAGGCATAAGGGAACAGGTACTCGACACCCCGGAAACCGGCCTGGCGGGCAGCCGAAAACCGCTCCTCAAAGGGAAGCTCATTGAACAGCAGGGTCAGGTTGGCGGCGAATCGGGGCATGATGTCAGACCTTTCCCCCGGACGTCCGGCCACCACCGAGACGTGCGCCGTTAACGTGTTCCAGCTCCAGCAAGAGACCGCTGTGATCCACATCGGTGTGGCCATTGGCGATCAGTGACAGGTAGCTGTTGTGAGCCTGCTGAGCCAGCGGCAGGGTGAGCCCCTCCGCCCGTGCCTCGTCAAGGATCATGCGGAGGTCCTTGAGCTGAATACGCGCCGGCGCGCCGGGAGCAAAGTCCCTCTCGATCATACGCTGACCATGCTGCTCCAGTATTTTGCTGCCAGCAAACCCGCCCATAAGGGCTTCGCGCACCGCCGCCGGGTCCGCGCCACCTTGCGCTGCCAGCAGCAGCGCCTCGGAAACCGCGCCAATGGTCACACCCACTATGGCCTGATTGGCCAGCTTGGCCAGCTGACCCGCGCCCACCGGGCCAATGTGCGTGACCTTGCCCAACGTGCCCAATACCGGCTGCACCCTGGCCAGGTCAGCCGCTTCGCCACCGGCCATGATGCTCAGGGTTCCGGCCTCGGCGCCCCGGGTGCCGCCGGAGACCGGGGCATCGAGATAGCCGGCACCGTATTCGGTGGCCATCGCGGCATGGCGCCGGGCCACTGAGGGTTGCACCGAGCTCATGTCCACCACTACGGCCCCTGTCCGAAGTGCCCCCATAACACCCTGGCGAACCAGTACGTCTTCCACCACCTCACCGTTTTCCAGCATTGTGATCACGATGTCCGCATCGGCCACGGCGCCGGCGGGGGTTTCTGCCACCGATGCCCGCTCACGGAATGGCTCACACTTGCTTTCGGTGCGATTCCACAGGGTCATCGGAAAGCCGGCATCCAGCAGGTTACGGGTCATGGGGGCTCCCATCAGGCCGATGCCCAGGAAGGCGATATGGGGTTTTGCCATCGGATGTCCTTTTACAGCGTTTCTGTATGCAAACAAAAACGCCACCAGTGGTTAGCCGGTGGCGTTGTCATCAGGTGATCAGGTGGGCTGCCGGTCAGGCCGCCGCCTCCACCATTTTCATCTTGATCTTCTTCATGGCGTTTTTTTCCAGCTGCCGGATACGCTCGGCGGAGATGCCGTACTTGTCAGCCAGCTCGTGCAGCGTGGATTTGCTATCGGTCAGCCAGCGTTCCCGCAGGATATCCTGACTGCGTTCGTCCAGGCCTTCCAGAGCTTCCATCAGGCGGCCGTTGGAGTCTTCGGTCCAGTCGGACTGCTCCAGTTGCACAGCCGGATCACCGCGTTTGTCTTCCAGGTAGTAAGCCGGGGCCTGGTAGGCATGATCGTCATCGTCATCCTGGGGACCATCAAACGCAGTATCCTGGGATGCCAGCCGGCCTTCCATTTCACGGACCACGCGCGGCTCGACGCCAAGGTCACTGGCGACCGCGTTCAGTTCATCCTGACTCAGCCACGCCAGCCGCTTCTTCTGGCTGCGCAGGTTGAAGAACAGCTTGCGCTGGGCCTTGGTGGTGGCCACTTTCACGATGCGCCAGTTGCGCAGGATAAACTCGTGGATTTCGGCCTTGATCCAGTGCACCGCAAAAGACACCAGACGAACCCCGTATTCAGGGTTGAATCGCTTCACGGCCTTCATCAGGCCCACGTTACCTTCCTGAATCAGGTCTGACTGGTTCAAGCCATAGCCGGAATAACTGCGCGCGATATGAATCACAAAACGAAGGTGCGACAGCACCAGCGTACGCGCTGCATCCACGTCTTCCTCATAATAGAGGCGTTCAGCAAGCTCACGCTCTTCATCTGCGGATAATACCGGGATGCGACTGGCTGCCTGGATGTAGGCTTCCAGGTTTGCACCCGGAACCAGGCGATCAGCCAACTGTAGACTTGTACCCATTCGTATCCTCCGTACTTGGCGACCAGGTAGCGTATCAATTCAACCTATGACCGCCAAGTTTCTGATTAGTTCCTCAACCTGACCTGCTCTTCAATAAAAATCAATAATCTGAGGTCAAATTGCAATAAAGACGGTGCCTGATAAATGCTGCTACTGAAGCCAATTCCGCTTGGCCTGACCCTGGCACTCGTCGGATCAGGCCATCTATCGTTACTGGAGGTAACATAGAACCGTGCCACAGGCCTCAGCCATACGGTGTTTCCCCTACACCGGATTGCATCCGGGCATTGTGCCACCACATTTAAAGGCACCAGCCTAGCACAACCACCCGCCTGACAAATTAACAAGCCTTAAAGAAATTCCGGGCTCTGCACAGCATCAGGTCGCAGCAATGCGCTTTTCTACCCTGCAGACGGCTAAGCGCCGGCAATCTCGCCAGGCTCAATGGCATCCAGGTGCCGCCGGACCGCGAGCCATGCTCCCAGCCAACCCAGCGCTACCGCCACCAACAGCAGACCTGCGGCGCCGTCCAGCGGCAGACCACTGAGGGCGAAATCGCTATTGTACAGCACGACCAGCTCCTTCACTGAGCCGTTCAGCCACCAGATGGACAACTGCAGGATAACCAGCGCCACCAGACCGCCACCAAGGCCATACCAGGCTCCGGTATAAAGGAACGGACGGCGTACAAAAGAATCCGTGCCTCCCACAAGCTTGGCCACCAGAATTTCATCACGGCGATTTTCAATGGCAAGCCGGATGGTATTGCCAATCACCAGAATCACGGCCGCTGCCAGCAGCAGGGTCAACACCCAGACCGCCCGCGCAATCAGGTCGGTCATGGCGGCCAGCCGTTGCAGCCACCCCAGGTCCACCTGCACCCTCGCCACCTGTCCCTCGGCCTCCAGCTCACCCGCCAGCGTGTCTACACCAGCGGCCGTCCGGGCGTCATCCACCGGTGTCACCAGCAATGTATGAGGCAGCGGGTTTTCATCCAGATAATCCAGGGCGTCAGCCAGGCCTGAGTCAGCGCGAAATTCCGCCAATGCCTCCTCCCGGTGGATCATGACCACCTCGGCCACATCACCACGACCGGAGACCCGGGCCTGAAGATCCCGGGCATCGGCATCGGAAACCTCATCGGCAAGGTACACCGTGACCCGCGCGGCGCTTTCCCAGCCAGCGCTGACACCCTGCAGGCTGGCCAGCAGCAACAGCAGACCCACCGGCAATGCCAGGGCGATACCCATAACTGCCCAGGTCATGGCACTGGCCACCGGTGCCTGCCATAGCCGACGGGCACTGTCCTTCGCCACCTTGAGATGATGGGAGCGATAGCCTGCCAGCACGGATTTGATGGAAGATGCGGAGCGGCCGGCACCGCGGGCACGGCGATCAGCCGGCTGGCGTTCACGGCGGCTCATGACAATGCCCCCGACCTGGTGGGCTGACCGGCCAGAAGTTCACCGTGAGACAGGGTGAGCCGCCGCCGGCCCATGGATTCGATCAGGGCGATATCGTGAGTGGCAATCAACACGGTCACACCCACCTGACTGAACTGCTCGAACAGATGCATGATGTCGGCCGACAACTCGGGATCCAGATTACCCGTGGGCTCATCCGCCAGCAGAACCGGCGGTTTGTTGACCACCGCCCGGGCGATGCCCACCCGTTGCTGCTCACCGCCGGAAAGCTGGACCGGGTTCATTTTCTCCTTGCTCAGCAACCCCACCTTGTCCAGCGCTGCCCGCACGCGGCGCCCGATATCCTGGTGCGCCACACCCATGACTTCCAGGGGCATGGCGACGTTGTCGAACACCGTACGGTCAAACAGCAGCTGGTGGTTCTGGAACACGGCACCGATATGGCGACGAACGTAGGGGATCTGCCGACGTGGCATGGTGTTGAGTAACTGACCACCCACCACCACCTTGCCAGCGGAGGGGCGCTCCATCAGCAGGATCAGCTTGAGCAGGGTACTCTTGCCAGCCCCGGAGTGACCGGTCAGGAAGGCCAGTTCGCCCCGCCCCAGCTCAAAGGATACATGCCGCAATGCGGTGTGATCGCTGTCATAACGCTTGGTGACCTGCCGGAACTCAATCATTACGGCCTACTTCCATTTTTTGTCCGCCGGAGCAACCGCCGGGAAACAACTCAGTCGTCAAACAAAGCATCCACGAAGGTTTCCGGCTCGAACGGCCGCAGGTCTTCAACCTGCTCACCCACACCGATGTAGCGAATGGGCAGGCCCAGCTGGCGGGCGATCGCGAAGACGATACCCCCCTTGGCAGTACCATCAAGCTTGGTCAGGGCGATGCCCGAGACGCCAACCGCCTGCTGGAAGACCTGCGCCTGGCTCAGGGCATTCTGACCAGTGCCGGCATCCAGCACCAGCATCACCTCGTGAGGCGCTGACTCGTCCAGCTTTTTCATGACCCGAACCACCTTTTCCAGCTCGGACATGAGATTGTCCTTGTTCTGCAACCGGCCCGCTGTGTCGGCTATCACGACATCTGTACCCCGTGCCTGTGCAGACTGCACCGCATCGAAAATCACCGAGGCGCTGTCGGCCCCGGTGTGTTGGGCGATTACCGGCACATCATTCCGGTCACCCCACACCTGAAGCTGCTCTACGGCAGCGGCACGGAAGGTGTCGCCGGCCGCCAGCATGACGCTGCGACCTTCATTCCGGAACTGGTGGGCCAGCTTGCCAATGGTGGTGGTCTTGCCAACGCCGTTCACCCCGACCATCAGCATGACCCAGGGCTTCTTCCCGGTATCGATGGCCAGCGGCTCACGGCTGCCGGCCAACAGGGCGCGAAGCTCGTCCTTCAGTGCCGTCTTCAGCGCGGCACCGTCCTTGAGCTGGCTGCGGTTGAGCTTCTCTGTCAGGGAATCGATGATCTCGGTGGTGGCGGTAACGCCTACGTCTGCCATCAGCAGGGTGGTTTCAATCTCTTCCAGCAGGTCCTCATCCACCCTGCGGCCGACGGAAAACAGCCCGGAAAGGCTGGAACCGAGGCCCTGTCGGGTCTTGCCAAGCCCGGCCTTGATACGCTGGAAAACACTGACTTTCTTCTCTGGCTCTGGCTCTGGCTCTGGCTCTGGCTCTTTGACAGGCTGAGGTTCCTCGGCGGGGCTGACCACCGTCTCCTCGGATACCGGCACCTCCTGTTCCCCGGCCGGAGCCACCCCCGGCGATACCGATTCGCGATCTAGCGGTTCGGGGCGCGGCCCCGGCAGGGCTTCGGGTTTACGCTGGGGAACTGGTTTGGGGCGGGGCACCGATGCCCGCCGGCCAGCCACATCTACCACAAAGGCCAGTACCAGCAGCACCAGCAGGCCGATCAGAATCCACTCTGCCATCATTTGTCTTACCATGTTTGCTGGAGGGTCAGCCGCCCGCTTAGTGTCCCGTTTGGTTAAACCAAACGGGACACTGGAGCCGCTGCTCAGGAAAGCGCCCATTCTAGCGGCAGAGGCGTTCCGGGTCCAAACCTAGCACCAATTCCGCTACCATAAGCCCGCTCAACGACCATTACCGGACATAGCATGCCCCGCAAATCCCGCAACGCCAGACCCAACAGATCAACCCGCTCAGCAGGCCAGGGCGACGTGCGCATTATCGGCGGCGACTGGCGCAGCCGGGTACTGCGCTTCCCCGACGAGGGCGGGGTACGCCCTACCCCGGCACGTACCCGTGAAACCCTGTTCAACTGGCTCCAGTTCCTCGTGCCCGGCAGCCGGTGCCTGGACCTGTTCAGCGGCAGTGGTGTGCTGGGACTGGAAGCCTTGTCCCGTGGCGCTGACCGGGTGACCTTTGTGGAGCACACCCCGGCCCTCGCCCGAAACCTGCGGGACAACCTGCGTCTTCTGAAAACCGATCGTGGTGACGTGGTATGCGAGGATGTGATGGCTTTCCTGCAGCGCCCTGCCGACGCGCCGGCAGACATCCTCTTTATGGATGCCCCTTTCCGACAGGGCTGGCTTGAGGAACTGTTACCGCTGATTGCCGGGAATGGCTGGGTAGCGGCGGGCAGCCGCGTCTATCTGGAGTATGAAAGTGACCGGCAGGCACCGGCGGTGCCCGGGCACTGGCACCTGCACCGCACCAAGAGCGCGGGGCAGGTTACCTATGCACTCTATAATGTCGGCGCCCCGTCTGAGTGATTCGTTGATCTTGCGAGCCCCTGAGGCCGTCACGCAGAAGGTTAACGAATCACCCGGATCTTAGGCCGGACGCAGTGAATAGGCCCGCAAGTGCGCAGCGAAATCTTCCAGATACCGGATACCACTGGCCTCGGCTTCACGACACCACGCCATCAGCGCCTGCAGTTTCTCCTGGGGTTTGACACCCCGCCGACGCCAGAGGGCCTGGAGCTCCTGGTTCATGTCGTAGATCTGCCGCAGGGTCGGATGGGTCTCCAGCACCGACTCCAGGTGCGCCTGCTCCTGGGGTCGGATCAGCGAGGTTTCCCGGGACAGCAGCTTTTTCACCCGGCGGTAGCGCGGGCGAATGGTGTCATCCATCAGTGACTTCTGCTGACGCAGCACCGGCTCCATTACCCGCTTGCGATACTGCCGCATGATGTCGAAGCGGTTGTTGGCAATCGCCTGCACCGTTTCCACATCCACGTCCTGCTTGCCGGGCACCCAGTGCACCACTGGGCGATACCCTTTAGGCTTGGCCAGGCCGAACAACTGGAACAGACGGATGTAACCCCAGCCAATGTCTACCTCATACCAGCGACGGGACATCTTGGCGGAGTTGGGATAGGTATGATGGTTGTTGTGCAGCTCTTCGCCACCAATAATAATACCCAGCGGCGAAATATTGCGGGCATTGTCCTGGCATTCGAAGTTGCGATAACCGACATAGTGTCCCAGGCCATTGACCACGCCAGCGGCCCAGACCGGAATCCACATCATCTGCACCGCCCAGATCCAGATACCATGGACACCGAACAGCGCCAGGTTGATCAGGAACATCAGGGCGATGCCCAGGTTGCGGTGGCGGGTATACACGTTACGCTCGACCCAGTCCTGGGGGCAATTCTTGCCAAAGCGTTCGAGCGTTTCCGGCGTCGTGGCCTCGGCGTAGAGTTCCGCGCCTTCAAAAAGTACCTTGCGAATCCCCTTTACCACCGGGCTGTGGGGGTCATTCTCGGTTTCGCAGGTAGCGTGGTGCTTGCGGTGGATAGCTGTCCACTCGCGGGTGTTGATACTGGTGGTCAGCCACAGCCAGAAGCGGAAGAAATGCTTCAGCACGGGATGCAACTCCAGCGCGTTGTGGGCCGAGTGCCGGTGCAGGTATAGCGTTACGCTGACAATGGTGACATGTGTCAGGACAAGAGTGACGAGCACCAGTTGCACCCAGGACAGCCCGAGGACGCCGTTATACGACATAGAGTTTCCTTAACATACTGATCTTTCTTTGATTCTTTATACCGGCAATCGTCAGCCTGAGCGACGATCACGGAGCACTCACTTTAGCGTACAGTTGTTCGCCCAAACAACGGTAATTACGCTGCGATTTGTTACCATTTGATCAGGAATCACGAGGACCGCCCCTTGCCCGAACTACCGGAAGTTGAAACCACACGTCGCGGCGTTGCCCCCCACAGTGAGGGCAAGCAGGTCGCGGAACTGATCATCCGCGACCCTCGCCTGCGCTGGCCGGTTCCCGATGACCTGCCCGGGCGGCTGGCCGGGCAAATACTGCGAGAGGCGGACCGCCGCGCCAAGTACCTGCTGCTGCGATTTGACCATGGCACAGTGATTGTCCACCTGGGCATGTCCGGCAGCCTGCGGGTCATTACTGACCGCAGTGAACCCCAGAAGCATGACCATATTGACCTGGTGTTCACTGACGGCATCCGGCTGCGCTTCAACGACCCGCGGCGCTTTGGCTGCTGGCTGTGGGACGAGCACCCTCTGAACCACCCGCTGCTGGCCAGCCTGGGCCCCGAGCCCCTCGGGCAGGACTTCAACGGCCCCTACCTGTTCCGCAAGTCCCGGGGCCGCAAGACCCCGATAAAGAGCTTCCTGATGGACAACCGGATCGTGGTGGGCGTCGGCAACATCTACGCCAATGAAGCCCTGTTCAAGACCGGAATACACCCTAACCGGCCAGCAGGGCGGATTGGCGCTGCCCGCTACCAGCAACTGTGTGAGGCCATCCGCGAGACCCTGAGCGCTGCCATCCTGATGGGTGGCACCACCCTGCGGGATTTCGTCAACAGCGAGGGCAAACCGGGCTATTTCGCCCAGTCACTGCTGGTGTATGGTCGTGCGGGACAGCCCTGCGTGGAATGCCAGCGACCACTGCGGGAAATCCGTATGAACCAGCGCAGCACGGTCTACTGCACCCGATGTCAGCGATAACCCCCATTGAAGCGCTCACCCAACTGGGGCACCCTGAAACGTCAACCCGACAGATGGCAGTGGCACTATGATTGACTGGTTCCGCGCAGACCATGTGTTCCTGGATATGGACGGAACGCTCCTGGACCTGCACTTCGATAACCATTTCTGGCTGGAGCACCTGCCCCGCCGATACGCCGAAACGTACCGGATGACCCCTGACCAGGCCCGCGATCTGGTCGTGCCCATGATCATGGCGGAGCGGGGGACCCTGAAATGGTACTGCACCGATTACTGGAGCGACCGGCTCGGCCTCAACATCACCGCCCTCAAGGCGGAAGTGGGCGAGCGCATTGCCTACCGCCCCCAGGTGCGGGAGTTTTTGCGGGCGCTGCGCCGCCACCGTCTCAAACCGGTCATCCTCACCAACTGCCACCCGGACCCGCTGCGCCTGAAGCTGGACCGCACCGGACTGGAGCATCTGGTGGACGATATCGTTTCCAGCCATGACCTGGGCGCCGCCAAGGAAGACCAGGCTTTCTGGGACAACCTGCTGAACCGACTGACCCACGACCGGGAACGCGCCATCATGGTGGATGACAGCTTTCCGGTATTGGAGAGCGCCCGCCGCGCCGGTATTGGCCAGTGCCTGGCCATACTATCACCAGACAGCCGCCAGCCGCCCCGGGACCCGCATCCGGAAATTCCCGCCGTGGCCCACTTCTCCGAGGTACTGCCGGCCCTCGACCCCCAAGTGTCCCGTCTGGCTAATTCCTTAACCTACTGAGCTTCTGAAAAGCCGAAGAGCCAGGCGTGCTGGTGAAGGTTTGGTGGTTCCAAATCGAGACAGCACAACGACGCTATTCGGTTCTTCAGAAGCTCCCGAAGGGCTTGCCTCTGAGGACTCTGAGCCTGTGTTGCCAGTCTTTGAGGTGGAACCACCACACCTGCAGACTGGCGCCTTGGCCAGAGTCCTCAGAGGCAAGCAGTGGATTAAGGAATTAGCCAGACGGGACACTAGCCCCCTGACATCAGGGAAACAGGACCGGTATAATAGTTAACCAGACACGGGATACCGTCATACCCTGCGGAGGATCATGAGCCAGAAACATCCGGACACCGGCAAATCCCAGGTACGCCTCGACAAGTGGCTGTGGGCCGCGCGCTTCTACAAAACCCGCTCCCTGGCCAAGGACGCCATTGAAGGCGGCAAGGTCCATTACAACGATCAGCGCTGCAAGCCCGGCAAGACCGTGGAAACCGGAGCCACCGTGAAACTGCGCCAGGGCTTTCAGGAACGTATCGTGGTTATCGATGCCATATCGGACAAACGACGGGGCGCACCGGAAGCCCAGACCCTCTACCACGAAACCGACGACAGCATCCGCAAACGGGAAGATCTGGCCTGGCAGCGCAAGACCATGCAGGCCGCCCAGTTACCCCCGGCCCGCCGGCCCACCAAAAAAGACCGGCGTGACCTGCAGAAATTCCGGGAACAGCAGGGCCTCTGACCCTGCCGCCCGCCTGAGCTTCAGGCACCCCGGCCTTTATTGACCCAGAAATCCTTTAATCTGATGGAAACCGGATGCAAGCCAAAGACCAGTTCCGCAAGTTTATTTTTGAACACAGCCAGATCCGGGGCGCCTGGGTGCACCTGGGCGACAGCTATGGTGACATTCTCTCGCAGACCACCTATCCGGCGCCGGTCGCCCAACTGCTGGGGGAATCCCTGGCAGCCAGCGTACTGATGAGCAGCACCCTGAAGTTCAGCGGCACCCTGTCACTGCAGGCCAATGGCGAAGGCCCCGTCACCACCCTGCTGGCAGAATGCAGCCACGACCGTTTCATCCGCGGTATCGCCCGCGTTGACGAAGAGCGTTCGCAGCCGGAAGGCGAAACCCTCAACCAGCTGTTGGGCCAGGGCCGCATGGCCATCACCATTACTCCCGATCAGGGGCAGCGCTACCAGGGTGTGGTCCCGCGGGAAGCCGACACTCTCGCCGGTGCCCTGGAAGAGTACTTTGATCGCTCGGAACAGCTGGCCACACGCCTGTTCCTGTTCGCCGACGGCAAGCATTGCGCTGGCCTGCTGCTCCAGCGCCTGCCCGGCGCCACCGAGGAAGACGACGAACTGTGGGAGCGGGTGGAGCACCTGGCGGCCACCATCACCGCCGAGGAGTTGCTGACCCTGGACAGCGAGACCGTACTGCATCGCCTGTTTCATGAAGAGGATGTCCGCCTGTTCGACCGGGAACCCGTCGCCTTTCGCTGCAGCTGCAGCCGCGAGCGCACCCTGGCGGCCCTGCAGTCCATCGGCAAGGATGAGTGCTATAACATTCTGGAAGAACAGGGTAGCATCGAGATGGACTGTCAGTTCTGCCATGCCCATTACCAGTTCCAGCGCATCGATATCGATCAGCTGTTCTCGGGGCATACACTGCACTGATCTGCGACATCCACGGGTTCTGTCCAATAAGGCGGGACATCAGCCCGCAAGCCCCCTGGAAAGGGGTTTGTCGGGCTGTCGTTTTTTCAGGACGCCTCTGGCATAATAGCGCGCCTGAATTGACCCGACTGCTCATAAATCCGCCAACCCGCTGCTGTCCCGGGGCACGTGGGCAGAGCAGTCCAAAGACATCTTGAGGGCGAGGTCGAAGTGAGCACAACTTATACGGATCTGAGCTCAGCGCGATTGGTCGAGCTGGCACTGGAAAGACACGAAGGTCAACTGGCCGCCAACGGTTCGCTGGTCGTGAAGACTGGCAAGCGTACCGGCCGGTCACCGATGGACCGGTTCATTGTTCAGGAGCCCGGTACGGAAAACTCCGTTCACTGGGGACCGATCAACCGGCCCTTTGACGCAGACAAGTTCAACGCGCTGTGGGATCGGGTGGAAAGCTACCTTTCCTCAAAGGAACATTTCCTGTCCCACGTTCATGTGGGTTCTGACCCGGAACACTACCTGCCGGTGCAGATGCGCACCGAGACCGCCTGGCAGAACCTGTTCGGCCGCAACCTGTTCATCCGCCCGGACAGCTACAACCCGTCCGACAAGAGCGAGTGGCAGATCCTCAACGCCGCCAACTTCGAGTGTGACCCCGAGCGGGACGGTACCAACAGCGACGGCTGCGTGATGATCAACTTTGCCGACCGCAAGGTGCTGCTGGCTGGCATGCACTACGCCGGCGAAATGAAAAAGGCCATGTTCTCCGTGCAGAACTTCCTGCTGCCGGAGAAAGACGTGCTGCCCATGCACTGTTCCGCCAACGTGGGCGACAACGGCGACACCTGCCTCTTCTTCGGCCTGTCCGGCACCGGCAAGACCACCCTCTCCGCCGACCCGGACCGTTACCTGATCGGTGACGACGAGCACGGCTGGGGCCCGGGCACGGTCTTCAACATTGAAGGCGGCTGCTACGCCAAGTGCATCGACCTGAGCAAGAAAAACGAGCCGATCATCTGGGACGCCATCCGTTTCGGCGCCATTGTGGAAAACGTGGCCATCGATCCGGACACCCGTGAGCCGGACTACACCGACGTTTCCCTCACCGAGAACTCCCGTTGTGCCTACCCGCTTGAGCACGTGGAAAAGCGTGTCGAGGAAAACCGTGCCGGCGAGCCGTCCCACATCGTTTTCCTGACCTGCGACATGACCGGCGTACTGCCGCCGGTGTCCATCCTCAGCAAGGAAGCGGCGGCGTATCACTTCCTCAGCGGCTACACCGCGCTGGTGGGCTCCACCGAGATGGGCTCCTCCTCCAAGCTGAAGTCCACTTTCTCCACCTGCTTCGGCGCACCCTTCTTCCCGCGTCCAGCCGGCGTCTACGCCGAACTGCTGATGAAGCGGATGGATGCCTTCGGCAGCAAGGTATTCCTGGTCAACACTGGCTGGACCGGCGGCCCCTACGGCGTGGGCGAGCGCTTCAGCATCCCCACCACCCGGGGCATCATCAGCGCCATCCAGAACGGCGACCTGGACAACGCCGAAACCGAGCATCTGCCAACCCTGAACCTGGACGTGCCCAAGGCGGTGCCGGGCGTCGACAGCAACCTGCTGAACCCGCGCAGCACCTGGGCCAGCAAGGAAGAGTACGACGCCAAGGCACAGGAACTGATCGGCCAGTTCGTGGAGAACTTCAAGAAGTTTGAGGTATCCGACGCCATCGTGGCGGCCGGGCCGAAGCTGTAACTCTCGGTTCGTAGAAATAGAAAAGCGCCCTGCCTCACGGCACGGCGCTTTTTTTATCACTGATAAATGGAGGGGGAGATCACTCCAGCCGGTAAGCCACCTGCCCCTCGCACACGGTCCAGAGGGCTACACCTTTTAAGTCCTGACCCGATACAGGCACATGGTGGCCCCGGGACAGCAATACGCTCGGGGTGGCTTGCCACCGACTGTCCAGGTCCCAGAGGCTGAAGCTGGCCTTTGCACCCTGCTCAATGCCGGCGTTCCAGCCGATGACAGCGGCCGGACCTTCCGTCAGGGCACGCAGCAGGGCATTCATGGTCAGCTCGCCCTTCTCCACCAGCGCCAACCCCATGGAGAAGAGACTCTCCACAGTGGACAGCCCGGGCTCGGTAATGCCCAGGGGTGCCTGCTTGGCGGCGGTATCGTGAGGCTGATGCTGGCTGACGATGGCGTCGATTACGCCATCCTCGACACCCTGTAACAATGCCTTGCGGTCGGCCTCGGTGCGCAGGGGCGGCACCACATGGTAGCGGCTGTCAAAGCCGGACAGGGCTTCCTCGGTGAAGACAAGCTGGTGCATGGCCACATCGGCGGTTACCGAGACACTACGACTGCGGGCCTCAGCCACCATCTCTACACTGCGGGCACAGGACAGTTGACCCAGGTGCAGGCGCACTCCGGTTTCCTCCGCCAGCAGCAGCATTTCCATCACGGCGGCGGTTTCGGCCACTTCCGGCACGCCCAGCAGCCCCAACTGGGCCGCTACCCGGCCATCATGGGCGTAGCCATCGGCGGCCAGCGCCTGATTCACCGGCTGCAGCATCAGGGTCAGGTCGAAGGTGCGGGCGTAGGCCATACAGCGGCGCAGGATGCGTGCATTGGTCATGGCGTGGTTGCCATTACTGAAAGCCACACAGCCAGCGCTGGTGAGGCCCACCATATCACTGAGCAACTCACCGCCCAGGCCGCGTGTGGCGGCACCAATGGGTAACACCCGGACCGCAGACTTCGTTCGCGCCACATCCCGGATCAGGTTGGTAACGGCACCGGAATCGTTCACCGGCGAGGTGTCGGGTGACGCACAGACGGTAGTAAACCCGCCCCTTGCGGCTGCCCGGGTTTCCGAGGCGATGTTGCCCTTCTGGCCGTTGCCGGGCTCCCGCAGGTTACAGCACAGATCCACAAAACCGGGCAACAGCGTCAGGCCACTGGCATCAATGACGACATCCGCAGGGTCATGGATAGCCTCGCCGCCCATGGACTGGATCAGGCCATCACGGACCAGCAGATGGATGCCGCCAGCCTCGCCCGGCAGGCGGGCATTGTCGATTCTCAGAGTGGTGGTCATTGCGCGCCTCCCTGCTGCCGGGCCCGGGCAGCACGCTCAGCCACCTGACCACTCATGGCCATGGACATCACCGCCATGCGAATGGCGATGCCATTGGTGACCTGATTCAGGATCACCGATTGCGGCCCATCCGCCACGGCGGATTCGATTTCCACACCACGATTGATGGGCCCGGGGTGCATGACGATGCAGTCAGGCCTGGCCAGCGCGAGCTTCTCCGAATCCAGACCATAGAGCCGGTAGAACTCCCGCTCGCTGGGCAGCAGGGCCCCTTCCATCCGCTCCCGCTGCAGGCGCAGCATGATCACCACATCCAGGTCATCCATCCCTTTCGCCATATCGTATTCCACGGCGCAGCCGAGACTGTCCACGTCTGCCGGCAGCAGCGTGCCAGGCGCAATCAACCGGACCTCTTCCGCCCCCAGGGTCTGCAGCGCCCGGATCTGGGACCGGGCCACCCGTGAATGCAGGATATCCCCCACGATGGCCACCTTCAGACCCTCAAAGCGCTGCTTGTGCTGGCGGATGGTGAGCATGTCCAGCATTGCCTGGGTGGGGTGGGCGTGGCGGCCGTCGCCGGCGTTGATGATAGCCACGCCCGGGGTCACCGATTCGGCAATGAAGTGGGGCGCACCACTCTGGGAATGGCGCACCACAAACATGTCGCTGGCCATGGCTTCCAGGTTGAGCAGGGTGTCGGACAGCGACTCTCCCTTGGAGGTGGCCGAAGTGTTGATGTCCAGGTTGAGCACGTCGGCGGATAACCGCTTGGCGGCCAACTCGAAGGTGCTGCGGGTACGGGTGCTGGACTCGAAGAACAGGTTGACCACGGTGCGCCCCCGCAGAAGGGGCACCTTCTTGATGGTGCGCTCGCCCACTTCGATGAAGGAATCGGCGGTGTCGAGGATATCGGTCAGCATGGCCCGGTCGAGACCATCAAGGGTAATAAAGTGTCGCAGCTGCCCTTCATCGGTCAGCTGCAGGCGCCGGGATGCCCGGTCGTGGGGGCTGAGCTGGTCAGACACAGTCATGCCTTTACCTCCCGCACTTCAATTCTCAGGGGATCCGGCCCCACCAGCTTGACCCGCTGGCTGGCTGGCAGCGTCAGGCGATGGGCCACCACATCCGGCTGGATGGGCAGGTCTCGCCCGCCCAGGTCGATCAGCGCCACCAGGCTGATGGAGCTGGGCCGGCCGTAGTCGAACAGCTCGTTCATGGCGGCACGAATGGTGCGACCACTCATCACCACGTCGTCCACCAGCACCAGGTCGCGGTCCTCGGTTTCAAACGGCAGGTGTGACGGAGTTACCCTGGGGTTAAGGCCAATGCGACTGAAATCGTCCCGGTAGAAGGAAATATCGAGCTCACCGAAGGGCTCGTTAAGCCCCAGCCGCTGGTGCAGTTCGCCGGCGATCCAGACACCGCCGGTACGGATACCCACCAGCAGTGGATCGGTAATACCCCGATCGCTCAGATAACGCCGCAGCGACTGCTCCAGCGTATCGAGCAGAGCGGGAACCTCGGGTATGTCGGTCATGGTGGCGTCAGCCTCCGCTACATCAATGAGTCAGGACGGGTCTTCTGGTGGTTGAACCAGCTCTCCAGAATGAGTACCGCCGCCAGGTCGTCCACGCCGTGGCGTCCGAAATCGCTGCTGCCACCCTCTGCCAGCACCGCCTCCTTGGCCTCGAAGCTGCTCAACCGCTCATCCATCATTTCCACCGGCACATGGTAGCGACCGTGGAGGCGCTTGCCGAACTTACGCGCCCGGGCACACATATCGCTTTCGGTACCATCCATATTGAGGGGCAGACCGACGACAATCAGGTCCGGCTGCCACTCTTTCAGCAGGGCTTCAATCTGGCGCCAGTCCGGAATGCCATCCCGGGCGGCAATCATGGTAACCGGACGAGCAGAACCCAGCATTTCCTGGCCACAGGCGACGCCGATACGACGCAGGCCGAAATCAAAGGCCAGCACCTGACGCTGGCGAGCCACGCCGGATTCCGAGTCAGGCATGGCCCACCGACTGATCCAGTTGCCCGGGATCAATACCCATCTGTGCCAACACAGTGCGATAGCGATCCTGCCAGGGGGTGTCGAAGAGAATGGCATCACTGGCCGGACAGGTGAGCCAGGCATTGCCTGCCAGCTCTTCTTCCAGCTGACCAGCGCCCCAACCTGAATAGCCCAGGGCCACCAGGTAGCGCTCAGGACCGGCATCATTGCCAATGGCCTGGAGGATATCCCGGGAGGTGGTGATGTGCAGCCCGTCGCTAACCGCCACGGTGCTCTGCCAGTCGCGCGCCAGGGGGTGAAGCACGAAGCCTCGTTCCTGCTGGACGGGGCCGCCGCCGAAGACCGGCTGCGCCAGATGCTCGCCGTCCATATCCAGCTGTTCCAGGATTTCCCCCAGCGACACATCCAGCGGCTGGTTGATCAGCAGGCCGAAGGTGCCGTCGGCGTCATGATCGCAGATATAGACAATACCGCCGTGGAAGTTGGGATCGCCAAGCCAGGGCGATGCCACCAGGAACTGACCCTTGAGATTCTGACCCTGCCGCTCACGTTCACTCATCCTGATGTCAGCCCCCGCCGCTGGAAAGACCAGGTGCGTATGATTTCAAGCTCATCGGTTTTCTCCCGCATGGCTTCCGGGAATGGCGCAAACGGTGCGGCCAGACGGATAATGCGGATGGCGGCGTCGTCCAGCACCGAGCTACCGGAAGATTCGAGAATGCTCACTTCCTTTATAGTGCCATCCTTGCGCAAGGATACCAGCAAACGCAGGTCGCCGTAGATACCCCGGTTGCGGGCCTCCTCGGGGTAGTTGCTGTTGCCAACGCGGGTGATCTTGTCGATCCAGTTGCGCACGTACCAGGCGTTGGAGGATTGCAGGGTAGACGCAGCGGTTACCCGCGTGACCCGGGGCCGGCGGGCATAGGCCTGCTGCTGGGCGTCCAGGCGCGCCTCGAGGCTGGCAATTTCCAGGCTGCGCTCCATCAGACTTTTCTTCTCGGCCACCGGCAGATCTTCCTCGGGCGCCTCCGGGGTCTCTTCACGGACTTCCGCCTCCTGTGACCGGGCCTCGGCCTGAACCACTTCCCGTTCTTCCCGGGGCTGGCGCTCGGTTACCGTTGGCTGGACCGGCTGCACCTGCTCCACCTTGCGGGCGTTGACGTCGGCCACTTCGGTGGTGGTCTGCTCCAGCTTTTCCTCCGCCTCACCACTGCCCTGCTGGTTGCTGGCCGCCAGGAAATCCGCCTCGTCCGGGGCCTGCTCATCCTCAAACCGGGACAGGGTGATTTCCATGGTGGAGGCACTGGTGGCGGGCTCTTCGGGGGCAAAAGTCACCCCCAGCAAGACCACCGCATGCAGCGCAAGCGCCATGAACAATGTAAACATCAGGCGATCATTCGCCGTGACCTGTGCTGCCATTCCTGCCACTTCCAGGGGGTTCCTATGTCAGAGGATCATCAAGAGCGGCCCATTATCCCAGACGACGCTCGATGGCATCCATGAGCTGGCCCGCAATATCGATGCCGAACGCCGCATCCAGCTCCCGCACGCAGGTGGGACTGGTAACGTTGATCTCGGTCAGGTAGTCGCCAATCACGTCGATACCCACAAAGATCAGGTTCTTCTCCTTCAGTACCGGCGCCACGCGGTCGCAGATTTCCCGGTCACGGGCCGTCAGCTCGCGGCCTTCCCCGCGCCCGCCGGCAGCCAGATTACCCCGGTTTTCGCCCACGGACGGAATCCGGGCCAGGGCATAAGGCACCGGCTCGCCCTCGATCAGCAGGATGCGCTTGTCGCCACCCGTGATCTCCGGAATGAACTTCTGGGCCATACACTGGTGCTGACCGTCGTTGGTGAGCGTCTCGATAATAACGCCCAGGTTGAAGTCGTTCTCGCGGATCCTGAAGATGGACTTGCCGCCCATGCCATCCACCGGCTTCATGATGACGTCACCATGCTCCCGGTAGAATTCACGCAACCGATCCGCCGAGCGGGTCACGATCAGTGGCGGTGTGCAGTCCTCGAACTGGGTGGCAAAGAGCTTCTCGTTGCAGTCCCGCAGCGCCTGGGTGGGGTTGACCACCAGCGCGCCCTGGCGTTCCGCCGCTTCCAGGATATGGGTGCACATCAGGAATTCCCGGTCCACTGGCGGGTCCTTGCGCATCAGGATCGCGTCGAGATCACCCAGGGCGATGTCCGACTCACGGATGAAGTTGTACCAGTCGGCCGGATCCATTCGCACATCCAGCTCCCGCACCCGGGCCCGTGCCTGCCCGCCTTTCATGTACAGATCCGGCAGTTCCATGTACTCAATCTGCCACCCCCGTTGCCGGGCCGCCCACAGCATTGCCAGGGAGGTGTCTTTCTTGAAATGGATATCCTGGATCGGATCCATTACCACGCCGATTCTGATTGTCATCGAACCTCCCCGGTCAAATCATGAAAAAAACAGGAACCCGTCTACAGAGCATACCTGTTAAACGGTGCTATGCTGAGCGTGAGATGGTATTGCACCCGGCGCCGGAATGCACCCGCCTTTGCCTGAAGCAAAGCGCAGGCGACAAAAAATCGTCGCAGCAGACGATTCAAACTGTGCGCGTGTACAATACGTCACAAACTAAAACTTTGTTGCCGGTCACGAATAACCTATAAATAGAGTGGCTTGATAGAACACCCTCGGTTTGTGTGTTAAAAAGCAACTCTCTGAATACCGACACTCGCAGAGCGCAAGGCAGTTGCACAATGGATGACAACTTCGAAAATCTGAAAATCATGGTGATTGACGATAGCAAGACCATTCGTCGCACCGCAGAAACGCTGCTCAAAAAAGTGGGCTGCGAGGTAATCACCGCGACCGACGGATTCGATGCGCTCGCCAAGATAGCCGACTCGCACCCCGACATCATTTTCGTGGATATCATGATGCCGCGTCTGGATGGCTATCAGACCTGCGCCCTCATAAAGAACAATTCCGCCTTCCGCAAGACGCCCGTCATCATGCTCTCGAGCAAGGACGGGCTGTTTGATAAAGCGAAGGGGCGTATTGTGGGGTCGGATCAGTACCTGACCAAACCGTTCAGCAAGGACGAACTGCTCAACACGATTCGCCAATACGTTCCCCAGGCGGAAAAGTAACGTTCGTCCTAATAAAGAGAACCATTGAGGATATCATGGCCCGAATTCTGATCGTTGACGACTCCCCCACCGAAATCAAGAAAATCTCCACCATCCTGGAGAAGCACAAACACGAAGTGCTGACCGCTGACAACGGCGCCGACGGCGTTGCCATGGCCAGGGCTGAAAGCCCCGACCTGGTACTGATGGATGTAGTCATGCCCGGACTGAACGGCTTCCAGGCCACCCGGCAACTGACCCGCGCACCGGAAACTGCCTCTATCCCGGTGGTGATCGTGACCACCAAGGACCAGGAAACCGACCGTGTCTGGGGTACCCGTCAGGGCGCCAAGGGTTATCTGGTCAAGCCGGTCAAAGAGAGCGACCTGATCAGCACTATCGACAGCCTCGTTTCCTGAATTCGCCCCGTGGAGTAAGCATGTCTGCCCAGGCCGCCCCGTTTGCCGTACTGACGGATATTGCCCGGCGAAGCCGGTCCCTGGCTGCCGGCCTGCCGGAACAGCAGGAGGCCGTCGCCCTCTGGAACGGCATCGGCTTCATGCTGGCCGGCCAGCGCTATGTCGCGCCCATGGGCGAAGTCGTGGAAATCCTTCATGTCCCCCGTTACACCCATGTACCGGGGGTTCGTCCGTTCATGCTGGGCGTAGCCAACGTTCGTGGCCGGCTGCTGCCACTGATTGACCTGGCCCAATTCTTCGGTTTGCCGCGGGGTGCCCGCAGCAACCGAGATCGCCGCATCCTTGTTGTCGAACAGGACGATATCTTTACCGGCCTGGTGGTCGACGACGTGGCAGGCATGCAGTACTTCGCCGAGGACAGCTTTCAGGCTCATCCGGGTGATGTGCACGAGGTGGTCCAGCCGTTCGTCCAGGGCGGTTACGTCCGGGACGAGGAAACGTGGAACGTGTTCTCAACTTTTGCGCTGATTGATGATGAGCGCTTTCTGGATGTGTCACAGTGGTAATGTTTGCGGCCGTGCCGGCATCGCTGGCCGACTTACCCCCTGAAACCTATTTGCCAAAAAGAAGAGAGGCCGGGAGCCAAAGATGAAAAACAAAGCCGGAAGATTCAGCATGGGCCAGGGCGCCAACAAGCTTGTTGCCGGCCTGATTGCAGCGCTGATCGCACTTACCGTGCTGCTCGTTGTGGTTCTGTTCATCGTTAACGAGAACAGTCAGAACGATCAGGAATACATCGCCTACGCTGGTGAACTGCGGGTACTGTCCCAGGAGATCACCAGTAACGCCACCGAGGCGGCTGACGGTAACGCGGAAGCGTTTACTCAGCTCCAGTCCAGCCGCAACGAATTTGCCCGGCTGTGGAGCTACATCCTGGAAGGCAATCCGGAAACCGGCCTCCCGGCCAGTGAACTGGCGGCCGAGAGCGAGGTCCAGCCGTACTGGAACACCGTTCGCGAAAGCGCTGACCGCATTGTAAACACCCGGGAAGACGTGCTGGCCCTCCACGAGGTGGCAAGCCGTCTCAACGACACCATCCCCAACCTTCAGCGTGACTACCGCGACATCGTCACGGTGCTGCTGGATAACGACGCACCAGCACAACAGGTGGCTCTGGCCCAGCGTCAGTCACTGCTGGCGGAACGTATCGCACGGGCGGTGAACAGCGTACTGTCCGGTGACGAGGACGCCGTGGTTGCCGCCGACCGGTTCGGTCGCGATGCGACTGAATTCGGACGCATCCTCCAGGGTCAGCTGGAAGGCAACCCGGCCCAGAACATCTCCCGCATCGACATTGAGGAAGCCCGCTACGGTCTGGAGGCAATCCAGGAGCAGTTCCAGTTCGTTTCCCAGAACATCGATGCCATCCTTGACGCCTCGCCCTACCTCAAGCGCGTTCGTGAAGCGTCCAACAGTATCTTCCAGAATTCTCAGGTGCTGCTGCAGGAAATCTCCACCCTGGCCAACAGCTTTGCCGGCCAGGCCGGCTCCCGGATCATCAGCCCGCTGCTGGCATACCTGATCCTGGCCCTGATGGTCGCCACCGTTGTTGCCATCGGTGTGGTGCTGTATCGCGCTGCCCAGGAACGCCTGGCCCAGACCCAGGCCCAGAACGAACAGAACCAGAACGCGATCCTGCGACTGCTGGACGAACTGGCCGACCTGGCCGATGGTGACCTGACCACAGAGGCCACGGTAACCGAGGACTTCACCGGTGCCATCGCCGACTCCATCAACTACGCGATCGACCAGATGCGTGGCCTGGTACAGGCCATCCGGGGCACGGCGGTACGGGTTGCCTCCGCGGCCCAGGAATCCCAGTCCACGGCCATGCAACTGGCCGACGCCTCCGAGCACCAGGCCCAGGAAATCGCCGGCGCCTCGGCAGCCGTTAACGAGATGGCGGTGTCCATCGACCAGGTATCCTCCAACGCCGCCGAATCCACCGCAGTTGCGGAGCGCTCGGTTGCCATCGCCAAGAAAGGCGCCGAGGTGGTACAGAACACCATCCGCGGCATGGATAACATCCGTGAGCAGATTCAGGAAACCTCCAAACGGATCAAGCGACTGGGTGAATCTTCCCAGGAAATCGGTGACATCGTATCGCTGATCAACGACATTGCCGACCAGACCAACATCCTGTCCCTGAACGCCGCCATCCAGGCCTCCATGGCCGGTGACGCGGGCCGGGGCTTCGCGGTGGTTGCGGACGAGGTTCAGCGTCTTGCGGAACGTTCCTCTGCTGCCACCAAACAGATCGAGGCACTGGTCAAGACCATCCAGTCGGATACCAACGAAGCGGTTATCTCCATGGAACACACCACCGCCGAGGTGGTCCGTGGTGCCCGCCTGGCGCAGGACGCCGGTGTGGCCCTGGAGGAAATCGAGAACGTATCCATGAGTCTGGCGGAACTGATCCAGAACATCTCCAACGCTGCTCGCCAGCAGGCGTCGTCGGCGGCCCACATCTCCAATACCATGAACGTTATCCAGGAAATCACCTCCCAGACGTCTTCCGGTACCAACGCCACCGCGCGGTCTATCGGGAACCTGGCCGAGATGGCATCCGAGTTGCGGTCTTCGGTGGCCGGCTTCACGCTGCCGGAAGAAGACACAACCGGTACCATGGACAACGAGAAAGACAGCAACGTACCGGTGGTCAGCTGACCATCGGTAGCAGGGGCGACGACGCTTTATGTCTGAAACACCCCGCAACCTGTCACCCGGCTCCGAAATATGGGCGCTGCGCCCGCTCCCCGATATGGACGAGGCGCAGTTCCACCAGTGGAAAACGCTACTGGAACACCGGACCGGCATGGCCCTGGCACCTGAACGCAAGTCCTTCCTGGAAACCAATATCGGGATCCGTATGCGGGAGATCGGATGCGGCAGTTTCCAGGCGTATTACGAAAAGATCGTGGCAGGACCGGAAGCGGTGGTGGAGTGGGCCACTCTGGTGGACCGTCTCACCGTCCAGGAAACCCGTTTCTTCCGGGACGCGGATGCCTTCCGCCTGGTGTCTGACTATGTCATGACCCGGCCGCGGGAACAGCTCCGCCGGCGTCCACTGGAGGCCTGGAGCGTAGGCTGCTCCACCGGTGAGGAGGCATACACCCTGGCCATCCTGTTGAACGAAAGCATGGAGCAGTTAGGGCTTCCCCCGCTGTATGGAGTCACCGGCTCTGACATCAGCAAGCCGGCCCTGGACAAGGCGCAGAAGGGGTTATTCAACCCACGCCGGCTCAATGGCATGGATGAAAGCCTCAGGCAACGGTATTTCCGGGCAGGTGCCCGTAACAGTGCAGAAATTGCAGAGGGAATTCGTGAACGCGTCTGTTTCACCCGGCTCAATGTGCTGGACCTGAAACAGGCACCGATGCAGGGAATGAACATCATATTCTGCCAGAACCTGCTGATCTATTTCCGCCGCTGGCGCCGGCGGGAAATCGTCAGCCGGCTGGCGGACCATCTGGCTCCCGGCGGCCTGCTGGTGCTGGGCCAGGGCGAGATCACCGGCTGGCACCCACCTGGATTGCAGCGGGTTCCCTCGGAACATGTGCTGGCGTGGATACGCCGCCAGTCAGACGACGAATAACCGGAGTGGTTATGGGCAACAACCATGACAGCATCGCCCTGGACTGGGTTCGCGGCGAAATAGAACAAACCCTGAGACAGGGCCAGCAGGCACTGGAAGCGTACGTGGAAAATCGTGACGATACCGCCCGCCTGCGCTTCTGTCTGAACTACCTGCACCAGGTCAACGGCACCCTGCAGATGGTCGAACTGCAGGGTGCGGCCCTGCTGACCGAAGAGATGGAAAAGCTCACCCAGAGTGTGCTCAAGAACGAAGTGGACAGCCCCGATCAGGCCGTGGACATCCTGATGGAAGCCATATTGCGCCTGCCCCGCTATCTGGAAGGCCTGCGTTCCAGCGCCGATGATCTGCCCCTGACCCTGCTGCCACTGCTGAACGACCTGCGTGCCGCCCGTGGCGAGGGCCTGCTGTCCGACCTGTCCCTGTTCCGCCCTGACATGACCCAGGCCCGTTTCGAGGCCTCTCCGCGGGTTGCCCGCCTGCTGCAGGACCCGAAAATCCTGACCAACGTAGCCAAACTGGGCAAGATGTTCCACCGGGCGGTGGAGAGTACCAGCCCCGGAGGCGACAATAACCTTTACTACGATAACCAGCAGAAGGTTATCCAGCGCCTGGTCAAGCTGTGTACCGGCACCCCCCGGGAAGAGCTGTGGCGTGCGGCCGGCGGCTTTATCGAAAGTCTGCAGCAGGACATCAATGAGCTGACGCCGGCCACAAGAGCGCTGCTGCAGGAACTGGACACTGAAATCGCCCGGCTCACCCGCGAGCCCGGCGACATCCTTCATCAGCCGGTACCCGAAACCCTGTTCCGTAACCTGCTGTATTACGTGGCCCAGGCCAGGACCGCGACCTCGCCCTACATTACCGACCTGCGCGATCGCTACCGCCTTGACCAGGCACTGCCGGGTGATGATGGCGACGATACCGGCAGTGGGCCCGGCCGCGATGCCATCCAGTCCGTTGTCCTCGCTCTGAACGAGGAAGTGGCAAGACTGAAAGATCAGCTGGACCTGTTTGTCCGCGACCAGAACCGGCAGAATCAGGACCTGGAAGAACTGGTGCCAGGCCTGCGGCAGGTAGCCAATACACTGGCCGTGGTTGGCCTGGGCAGCCCGCGGCGGATCATCGGCGAACAGATTGAGACCGTTGAACGCCTGCTGGCACAGAGTGAAACCGCCGATGATGGCACCCTGCTGGATATCGCCGGGGCCCTGCTATACGTCGAAGCCACCCTGTCCGGACTTGACCGCGACAAACACCCGAGCCACCGCGCAGCGGATGACACCGAGCACGGCGATGCCGGCCCTGGCGCCCAGGAACTGGGCGACGCCCACACAGCGCTGCTGCGGGAATCCCGCAACGCCCTGGAACAGGTCAAGAGCGCGGTCGTCAATTTCATCGCATCCCAATGGGACCCGCGGGAAATTGGCCATGTACCCGAGATGCTGGCCAGCATCGAGGGCGGCCTGAAAGTCATTCCCCTGCAACGTCCGGCGGACATTCTTGCCGCCGCCCGGGAGTATATCCAGCAGGTCCTGCTGGAACGCAAGCGCATCCCCGACTGGAAACAGCTGGACACCCTGGCCGATACCGTCACCAGTGTCGAATACTACATGGAGCGCCTGGCGGACGGCATTACCGACAATGAATCGGTGCTGCGCGTCGCCGAAGAAAGCCTGCGCAGCCTCGGGTTCCCGCCAGGCGAAGAGCCTACCTGGGTTGAAGACGAACCCTCGACGACCGCCCCCTCTGTTACGGCAACCGACGATGCGCCGCTGGAGTCTCCTGAGCAGAGCGCCAAGAGCTCCGACATGGACCTGGTGGATGACGAAATCCTCGAGATTTTCGTCGAGGAAGCCGGCGAGGTCATGGATACCATTCGCACCTGGTACCCCCGGCTGCGCCAGACCCACGATGATCGCGAAGCACTGACCGAAGTCCGTCGTGCCTACCACACCCTCAAGGGCAGTGGACGGCTGGTGGGCGCCACCAGCATTGGCGAGCTGGCCTGGTCCATCGAGAACCTGCTGAACCGCGTTCTCGACCAGACACTCAGGCCTGGCGAAGACCTGTTCCAGCTCGTGGATGAGGTCAACAACCGCCTGCCCGGTCTGATCGATGAGTTCCGCACGGGTCACGCCACCGGTGATGTAACCGCCCTGATCGAGCGGGCTGAAGCCATGGCCAACACACGCAAGACGGGTCATGACGATAGTGCGCCAGAGACCGCCGAAACGGACACCGGAACACCGGGCGCCGAACAGAAGGAGCAGCCGGAACCCACCGCCGAAAAGCCGCCGGCAACGGAGGCCTTCGAGGACGAAGATGACCTGATCGACGACGAGATCATCGAGATCTTTGTCGAGGAAGCCGCTGAAGTACTGGACACCATCAACGAATACCTGCCCATGCTGCTCAGTCAGTACGATGATCGCAGCGCCATGGCGGAAGTGCGTCGTGCCTTCCATACCCTCAAGGGCAGTGGGCGCATGGTTGGCGCCAGTGTCGTGGGTGAGCTGGCCTGGTCGGTGGAGAACATGCTGAACCGGGTGATTGATGGCACTGTGTTGATGAACGACGACATCGCCACACTGCTGCGGGACGTGGCCGACACCATTCCGGCACTGGTCACCGACTTCGAGAAGCGACAGCCTGCGTCGGTGGACACAACCACGCTGGAAACCCGGGCCAATGCCCTGGCCAATGGCGACATCCCGGATACCCGGGAAATGCCGGCCGCGGAATCACAGGATGTCGCAGATAAGCCGGAGGAAACCGGGGCCCAGCCGACAGCTCCGGAGCAGCCACGCGCCGACGAAACAACCGAGACCTCCCTTGAAGATGAGGACCTGGTCGACCCGATTCTGGTGGAGATCTTCGAGAGCGAGGCACGCACACATCTGGCCGCACTGGAAGAATTCCTGGACGAGGCCGGCGACCGCAGCAGCGTGGCCTACACCGATGCGGTATCACGGGCACTCCATACCCTCAAGGGAAGCGCCAATACCGCGGCCATTGAGCCCATTGCCCGGGTGGTCACGCCGCTTGAGCAGTACGTCAAGCAGGCCCGTGCCGAGAACCGCCGCGCCGACGCCGATGTCGTCAACCTGATCCGGCAGTGCTGCGACTTCCTCAAGGTCGGCCTCGACCAGCTCCACACGACGCCCCAGCAACCCCTGGACGGCACCGAGGCCTACCTGGAGCAACTGGCAGCCGTGTCCGCCCGCACCCTCGGACGCCGTGACCAGGATGACCCGCAAGCCGGCGGCGGTCAGGACCAGCAACTGGTCTCCCTGTTCCTCAGCGACGGGCTGGATGTACTGCTGGATGCCGATCGCATTGTCAACGAATGGGCGGAGAATCCCGCCAATACCGGCGATATGGACCGGCTTTCCCATGAGCTTGAACAACTGACCACCGGCGCTAAACAGGCTGGTCTGGTGGATGTTGCCGAGCTCACCGGGGCACTGGCCGGGGTCTATCACAACGCCCTGCCCCATACCGAAGGCCCTGACGAGTGGTTCATGGAAACCGTCCAGTCGGCCCATGAGCACCTGATCAACCTGATGGACCAGGTCGCCGCCGGCCTGGCCACCAAACCCGATCACACCCTGCAGGCTGAACTGCAGTTGCTGGCCGACTCCCTGTCCACACCGGATGACCTTGACGAAGAAGCGGACTACGACAGTCACGAGCTGCCTACGGCAGAAGTGGATGAAGATGAAACCACAGCCACCGGCGGTGACTCGGAAGGCGACCTGGACGACGAGTTGGCGGCCATCTTCCTGGAGGAAGCGGAAGACCTGATCGCCAGCACCGCCGACGCTCTGGAATCCTGGCAGTCCCGCCCGGACAACAGCGAACTGCTGCGCCTGCTGCAGCGTGACCTGCATACCCTCAAGGGCGGCGCACGCCTGGCCGATATCCATGCCATCGGCAACCTTGCCCACGAGCTGGAAAGCCTGTTCGAGGGCCTCGCAGAACAGCGCCTGGGCGTCACCGATGAATTATCCGACCTGCTGTTCAGCTGCCATGACCGTCTCGCGGGCATGGTGGAAGCGCTGGCCAAGGGAGAACCACCGAGGCCCGCGCAAGACCTGGAAGGCGATATCCGTCGCTATATGGATACCGCCAGCGGCAGTCGCCCGGTTACCGATGTGGAGGATGAGCCCGACGCCACCGACGCACCGCTCGCTGACTCTGACCTGGCCGTAGATGAACCGGACACTTCAGAAGAGGGCAGTCGCGATGACACCGATGAAGCGACCGATGAGCAGACACCGGAAGCCGAGGTGCCTGAGGCCGTAGACCACGAGCCGATCGACGACAGCGAAGAGGCCGGTCAGGAAGACACCCGCGCCGAGACGGACGATGAAGACCTGCCCGAGCTGGACGTCAGTGATCTCGAGAACGAGCTCGAGCAACTCCACGAAGACATTGACGAAGTGCAGGAAGATACGTCTTCCGGCGGCGCCGATGAATCAGTGGAAGAAAGGGCCGAAACCTTCGACCTGTCTCACCTGGACCCGGAACTGTTGGCCATCTTCCTGGAAGAAGCCTACGACCTGGTCAATTCCACAGGCAGTGCGCTGCACAGCTGGAGCGAGAATCCCTCCGACACCAGCCTGGCCGGTGAGCTTCAACGGGATGTGCATACTCTCAAGGGCAGCGCCCGCATGGCCGGCGTTGACCCTATCGCCGACCTGACCCACGTCCTGGAAGACCTGTTCGAGCGGGTCGCCGACGGTCGCATCAGCGCCAGCCAGGAGATGCTCGACCTGCTTTTCGCCTGCCATGACCGGCTGGCCAACATGGTGGACGAGGTTGCCACCTCCCGTCCCTGCGCGGCCGCCAATGAGCTGGTCAGTCGGGTGCAGGCCATTATTGATGGCAAGCCGGCACCGACCGCAGCGGACACTGCCGCAGACAAACAGGCTGCGGAACTCGACGAACCGACAGCAGACTCCCTGTCGGATAATTCCCAGACCAAAGCTACCGAAGGCGATGACAGCAGCCTGGAACTGAGTGCCGAAGAGATCACCGGCATGTTCCTGGAAGAAGGACTCGATATCTGCGAGTCCATCGAAGAAAGCCTGGTGCAGTGGCGCGAGGATCCCGAACAGCTGTCCGGTATTACCCAGCTGCAGCAGGAACTGCACACCCTCAAGGGCGGCGCCCGTCTGGCGGATATCGACGCCGTGGCCGATCTGGCCGAGGCCTGGTCCGATGCGCTGGGACCATTGCTGGAAGGTTCCGGTAATCAACCCCTGGTGCTGTCCCTGAGCGAGCGGGCCAATGAAGGCCTGCGCGCTATGCTGGGCAACCTGGAGGAAGGCAACCGGCCCCAGCCGGATAACGGCCTGCTGCGTCTGCTCAGGGAAGCGGCCAGCCACCGGGACGAAGCCGCCCAGCCGGCAGAGGAAGAAACCACCGCGGCCGCTGAGGATGAGCCCGATACCGAGGTGCTTGAGATCTTCCTGGAAGAAGCCCAGGAAATCCTCGACCAGCTGGAACAGTTGCTCGCGGACTGGCATCAGGAGCCGGAAAGCCAGCACTTCAGCCAGGAGGCCCAGCGCGCACTGCACACCCTTAAAGGCGGTGCCCGCCTGTCGAAGCAGCCGAAACTGGGCGACCTGTCCCACGATTTTGAAACTCTGCTCACCGAGCTGGGCGACAAGGCCCCGACTCCGGATGACTGGAAAAAGATCACCCGGCACCATGACGGGCTGATTGCCTCGGTAGGCCAGGTTCGTCAGTCATTCGATGACTATATGGCCGGCCAGGGCCCGGTGGAAGCCGAAGCAAAACCCGAGAAAGAGGCCCCCAAAGCGACCGGGGAAGCCGCCATGCCGGCCCCCGCCAAGCGGGAGTCCGGCCCACGGCCTCCGCAACCGGCGCGCAAGGCCATCGAACAGCGCCGCAAGGAAAGCGCCCGGGCGGCTCAGGAGACCATACGCGTATCCGCACCACTGCTGGACGACCTGGTCAACCTGGCCGGCGAAACCAGTATTACCCGTGGTCGACTGGAGCAGCAGAACAGCGATTTCGGCCACACCCTGGACGAAATGGCCGCCACCATCGACCGTCTGCGAGAACAGCTGCGGCGGATGGACATCGAAACCGAGGCGCAGATCCTGTTCCGGGCCGAGCAGGAACACGGTCCCGATTACACCGAGGACTTCGACCCCCTGGAGATGGACCGCTATTCCTCCATCCAGCAGTTGTCCCGGGCCCTGAGCGAATCGGCATCGGACCTTGCTGACCTGCGGGAGACCATGTCGGACCGGGTGCGGGATACCGATACCCTGCTGGTCCAGCAGTCCCGGATCAACACCGAGCTGCAGGAAGGTCTGATGAAGACCCGCATGATCCCGTTCGCCTCCATGGTACCGAGGCTGCGGCGGATCGTCCGGCAGATCAGTGGTGAACTCGAGAAAAAGGTGGAGTTCGACGTCTTCAACGCGGAAGGCGAGCTGGACCGCAACATCCTCGAGCGCATGATCGCGCCCCTGGAGCATATGCTCCGGAACGCCCTGGATCACGGTGTCGAGACCCCGTCCGACCGGGCCAAGGCCGGCAAGCCGGAAACCGGTCAGGTCACCCTGAACCTGACCCGGGAAGGCGGCGAAGTGGTCCTGCGCCTGAGCGATGATGGCGCCGGCATCCCCAGCCCGGTCATTCGCCGTAAGGCTATTGAGCGGGGCCTGCTGGGTGAACACGAAGACCTGAGCGAGCGGGAAATTCTGCAGTTCATTCTTCAGCCCGGCTTCTCCACGGCCCAGGCCGTCACCCAGATTTCCGGCCGTGGCGTGGGCATGGACGTCGTTGCCAGCGAGATCAAGCAACTGGGCGGTAGCCTGGACATTGACTCCAGGGTTGGCGAAGGCACCACCTTTACCGTTCGCCTGCCGTTTACCGTCTCGGTGAACCGGGCACTGATGGTGTCCACCGGCGAGGACTTCTACGCCATCCCGCTGAATACCATCGAGGGTATCGTGCGGGTCAGCACCTGGGAGCTGGAGGAGTATTACCAGCCAGAAGCGCCCCTGTACGAGTACGCCGGCCAGGATTACCGCCTGCAGTACCTGGGTGGCCTGCTGCACAGTGACCACCGGCCCAAGCTGCAGGGCCAGGCCCTGCCCCTGCCAGTGATTCTGGTACGTGGTTCCGAACAGCCCATGGCCCTGCAGGTGGACAGCCTGCTGGGTAGCCGGGAAATCGTGGTCAAATCCCTCGGGCCGCAGTTCAGCTCCGTGCGCGGCGTGTCCGGTGCCACCATCCTGGGTGACGGCAACGTGGTGGTGATCCTCGACCTGCCGGCGATGATCCGTTCTGACATTCTGTCCGAGCGCCAGCGTCTGTCGGAACAGGCGGCCCAGCAGCAACAGTACCGGGAAGACCGCCCCACCCTGGTTATGGTGGTGGACGACTCGGTCACCGTGCGCAAGGTGACCTCCCGCCTGCTGGAACGCAACGGCATGGAAGTGGTCACCGCGAAGGATGGCCTCGATGCCGTCGCCCAGCTCCAGGACCACCGGCCGGACATCATCCTGCTGGATATCGAGATGCCGCGGATGGACGGCTTCGAAGTGGCCAGTTTCGTGCGTCACGACGAAGACCTGCGGGAGGTACCCATTTGCATGATCACCTCCAGGACCGGCACCAAGCACCGGGAGCGGGCACTCGGCCTGGGCGTGAATGCCTACCTGGGCAAGCCGTTCCAGGAAACCGAGCTGCTTGAAACCATCCAGAGCCTGACCGGTGCGGATGTCGGAGACGGAGGCGCCTGATGTCAGATGGGGGCGGGCGGCCTGCGGTCGCGATTGTCTCTGACGACGTCTTGCAGCGCCACCGCCTACAGGAGGCTACAGGTCGTTTCGGACTACGCCCGGGGTTCTCAGGAGCCCCGGAGCGCATCCTCAGCTACGAGGTACTGCCGGACGTCGATCTCTGGCTGGTGACGCTGGAGGACGAGGCCGACCATCCTGCCCTGTTTGATCATTTGCTGGACCACACCGAGGCGCCAATACTGTTCGGGATTGATTCCGCGCCCAAGCCCGGAACCCGCGACTTCGTACGCTGGGAACGGCGCCTGCAGAGAAAACTGGAACAACAGCTGGGCCCCCTTGAAGAGACGGAGTCCCAGGAGGCCCTGGAAGAACTGGAGGCCAGACCTTCCGAAGGACCGGCCACGGTGGAAATGCCACCATGGATCACGCCGGTGGCCCCCGGGCATATTGCCGAGGAAATCTGGGTGCTGGGGGCCTCCCTGGGTGGACCTGCGGCGGTGAAGGCGTTTCTGGATCACCTGCCCCCCGGGCTGCCGGTGGGGTTCATCTACGCCCAGCACATTGATGGCAACTTTACGGAGGTGCTGGCCAGGGTGCTCGGGCGTCATGCCCACTATCGCCTGCAGCGGGCCGAGGAGGGTATGCGCCCCGCCTGTGGTCAGGTAACGATGATACCGGTGGAGCGGGAATGGGCCCTGACCCCGGAAGGCACCCTGACTGAGAAGAACAATGCTTGGCCAGGCCCCTATGGGCCGTCCATCGACCAGGTGCTGCTGAATTTTGGTGACCACTTCGGTGCCCGCTGCCATGCCATACTGTTTTCCGGCATGGGTAACGATGGCGCCATGGCCGCTCCCATGTTGAGGGCATTTGGCAGTAACATCTGGGTGCAGAGCAGCGACACCTGCGCCAACAGTGCCATGCCCGAGGCGGTCGCTGCCACCGGCTGTACCAGCCTGACCGGCTCGCCGGAAGATCTGGCCAGGGCACTGGTGCGCACACTGGCCGATGCGGCCCTGCTGAAACAGACATCGTCGCAGGATGTAACCTGAGGACCGAGAACCATGACCGATACCACCACGAAAACGCTACATTGTGTGCTCATTCCCATGAACAACCGGCAGTTGCTGCTGCCCAACGTGTCCATAGCGGAAGTGGTGGACCACGACACCAATCTGTCCGGTGATGAGGGTCCCGACTGGCTGGCGGGTTACCTTGACTGGCGCGGTCAGACACTGCCTGTCATTTCCTACGAGGGGGCCAATGAGCAGGAGGCGGTCATTCCCGTCGCTGGCCGTGGTCGCATCGTTGTGCTCAACACCATTGGTCCCAACCACGACAAGCTCCCCTTCCTGGCCATTGTGACCCGGGGTATTCCCAGCCAGACCCGCCTTGAACCGGAACAGGTGCATGGTGGCGAGGATGCCGGCCAGGGCCCGGCCGACCTGATGCAGGTGGAGCTGGAAGGCGAGCCAGTGTGGATTCCCAACCTGGAATACCTTGAAAGCCTGGGTATCGAGGCTCTCAAGAGCGCCTGATCCGGCTTCCATCCCTCAAGCCATCTCCCGAGTCCCGGCCTGTTCGGCACTGCCGAAACACCCGGGGCTTTTTTGACACCCCGTTTCACGCCCGCGAGTTAATGTTATACTGTTACATTATTTGCCGGAAAGCGCTGTTATGTCTGCCAACGCACTGCCCTACCGCCCTCACAACCACGACGCCTGTGTGCGGGACGCCCTCGACGAAGCAAGGGCTATCTGCCAGTCCCGCAATGCCCGGCTGACCCCCATCCGCCAGCGGGTACTGGAACTGATCTGGAAGTCCCACAAACCACTGGGCGCCTATGACCTTCTCGGGATGCTGGCGCAGGAAGGCCATAACGCCGCTCCACCCACAGTCTACCGGGCACTGGACTTCCTTCAGCAACATGGGCTGGCACATCGCATCGCCTCACTGAACGCCTTCACCGGCTGTAACCACGCCCGCGAGCGCCATACCGGCATGTTTCTGATCTGCCAGGGCTGCCGTAATGTCCACGAGCTGACCTCGGACGCCGTCTCCGGTGCCGTGGCGGAGGCTACGGCCGATGAGGGGTTCGTGCCCACCGAAACCACTATCGAGGTGGCGGGGCTCTGTCCCCGCTGTCAGGCGCAGCAGGCAACGACATGACGGCAACAGTCGCTGAACCCCTGGTCCGGCTCGACCAGGTCTCGGTTTCCTTTAACAATATGCCGGTGGTGGACCGGGTCAGCCTCGAGGTACGCCGCAACGACATCGTGACCATCATCGGCCCCAACGGTGCCGGCAAGACCACGCTGATCAAGGCGGTGCTGGGTATACAGCCGGTAACTGCCGGCCAGATCCACAAGGCCCGCAACCTGCTGATCGGCTACGTGCCCCAGCATCTGGAACTGCAGCCCACGCTGCCCCTGAGTGTACGCCGCTTCATGGCCCTGACCGGCGCCCCCGAGGCGGATTGCCAGGCTGCCCTGAGTCGCACGGGCATCCGCCACCTGTTCCGCAAGTCGGTGCATCACCTCTCTGGGGGCGAAATGCAGCGCCTGTTGCTGGCCCGGGCGCTGGTGCGCAAACCGGACCTGCTGGTACTGGACGAGCCGGCCCAGGGTGTCGATATCAACGGCCAGGCCGCACTCTACGAGCTGATCCGCACGGTCCGCGATGAACTGGCCTGTGGCGTGATCATGATCTCCCATGACCTGCACCTGGTGATGGCGGCCACCGACCGGGTCATCTGCCTCAACCAGCATGTCTGCTGCAGCGGCTACCCGGCCGATATCTCCCACGATCCGGCGTTTGTGGAAACCTTCGGCCGCCCGGTAGCGGACAGCCTGGCGGTCTATCATCACCATCATAATCACAGCCATGACCTCCACGGGGATGTGGTGGATGGCGAACAACCGGAGCACGGCGGCCACCATGTCCATTCTTGATCCGGTACTCGATGATTTCTTCTGGCGGGCGCTGCTCGGCGGCCTGGGTATCGCCCTGGTGGCCGGACCGCTGGGCTGTTTTGTGGTGTGGCGGCGGATGGCCTACTTCGGCGACACCCTGGCCCACTCGGCGCTGCTGGGTGTTGCCCTGGGTTTCCTGTTCCAGACCAACCTCAACCTCAGCGTGGCCGCCACCTGTGTGCTGCTGGCCATTGTCCTGGTGTCCCTGTCCCGCAGTCAGGCCCTGGCCACCGACACCCTGCTGGGCATCCTGGCCCACAGTGCCCTGGCCATAGGCCTAGTGGCCCTGAGCTTCATGCCGGATGTAC
This sequence comes from Marinobacter lacisalsi, assembly GCF_042651045.1. Classification (NCBI taxonomy): domain Bacteria; kingdom Pseudomonadati; phylum Pseudomonadota; class Gammaproteobacteria; order Pseudomonadales; family Marinobacteraceae; genus Marinobacter; species Marinobacter lacisalsi. The sequence continues at coordinate 638,304 of NZ_JBHSDI010000001.1, read as the reverse complement.
GGGTTGATCTGACCGGCTATCTGTTCGGCGACCTGCTGGCCATGACCCGGCAGGACCTGGCCTGGATATTCGGCGGTGCCATCGTGGTGCTCGCACTGTTGCGCTGGCTCTGGCAGGGCCTGCTGATGGCGACCATCCACGAGGAACTGGCAAGGGTGGAAGGCTTCCCGGTTCAGCGCCTGCAACTGGTGCTGATGCTGATCTTCTCGCTGGTGATCGCCGTGGCCATGAAAATGGTGGGTGTGCTGCTGATTACCGCCCTGCTGATCATACCCGCTGCCACCGCCCGGCGACTGGCCAGCAGTCCGGAAAAAATGGTGCTGATGGCCATCGGCTTCGGCATGATCGCGGTGGCCTGTGGCCTGGGGCTGTCATGGAATCTGGATACTCCGGCCGGCCCGTCCATCGTGGTGTCGGCTTTCGTGGTCTTCGTGCTGATCTACGGGCTGATTCGTCGCGGCAGGGCCTGAGCTGGCAGCCTCCTGTTGGCTGGTCTAGAGTGAGAGCTAGTGCCCCGTCTGGGTAATTCGTTTACCTGCTGCGTGACGCTGAGGGCACACTGGTTGCTCAACCGGGACAATGTCGGACAGGATGCTTTCATGGATTCCGAACAAACGTCAGGACGACCTGCCTACATCTTGTGGTTGCTACCCGTTCTGGTATTGGTCAGCGGGCTGGCTCTGACCGCGATGATGGCGCCCCGCAGCGTCCTGACGGTGGACCAGTTGGTCGACGACCTGTCCAGGGCCCACCATGAGCAACTCAGCCGGGCCCTGAGCCGGCGTATCTCCGACACTCTGGGTGCGGCAGCACAGCTGGCCCGTGACCGGGAGCCTGGCTTCAACAGCCAGGCCAGTGAGTTTCTGGACCATTTTCCCGCTATCGCCGGGCTGGAGCTACTGTCCCGCGTCAATCACTCCCAACGTCCGATGATCGAGCGGAGCCTCAGTGAGCAGAGCGGTCAGTTCATCCGCTTCGCCACCTGGACCGGGCGGTTCTCCAGTGGGGTTGCCGACGAATCTGACCAGTACCTGATCATCCGGCGCGCCCACTTTCAGCCTGAAACCATTGCTTCAGACTCCAGTCTCGGACTTGTTGCCACCTCGGTTCCCCACTGGCGTGGCGCCCTGAATCGAGCGCTGGAGGAGGGGCACGCCACCGCCACAACACTGACGGAACTGCATCGAAATGGCACCAGCCAGTCCGCCCTGCGGGTCTTTGTGCCCTCGTCTCTCCAACAGGCAGAAGAGGCGCGCCTGGTCTCGCTGGTGCTGCGCCCGGATGTCTGGCTCAGCCAGAACCTTGCGGACCTGCACGATCCCCGATGGCAGGTTGAACTCCACGACATCAGTCAGTACGCACGCCACCCCATGGCCTCGATGCCGGCCGACGGCACACCGGCCAGCGACATCGCCGCCACCCGCTCCACCCTGTCGGTAGCCGATCGCGAGTGGATGCTCAGCACCACGCCGGCTGCCGGTTGGCTTGACGACATGAGGCAGCAGGTGCTTTGGCCAGCCTGGCTTACCGGCCTGACCATCACCCTGCTGGCGAGCGCCCTGACGTTGTGGGCGATATGGCTGACCCTGCGGACCGAGCGACTGCTGGAGCGACGCACCCGCCGTGCACGGCATCTGGGCCAGCAACTGGACAACACCCGGGTAGAGAAGAACATCCTCCACCACTCATTGCAGGAAAGCGATCGCCGGACCCGGGACCTTATCGACCTGGGGGCTGGCATCTTCGCGGAACTGGACGAGGGGCGTCATATCGGATACATCTCACCGCAGGTGGCCACCTTGCTGAACATACCCTCCACTGACCTGCTCGGCAGTCCTCTGGACGCCATGTTCGACGAGAGTGATCACAAGGATCTGTCCATGGCCTTCGATGCCGCCCGCCGGGACCATTCGATCCAGCGGCTGGACACAGAAGTGATGACCCGCAATAGCGTCCCGCTTCCGGTAGCGCTGCGGATCAAGGCACTGAAGGACCCACTCAGCGGCTGCTCCGGCTTCCGGGTGTCGCTGACGCCCCGGCAATAAACCCCGCACGGTGCACCAGCTACAGCGGCCGGATCACCTCCCGTATGCGCCCGGTCTCCACCAGCTCCATGAATTCGTCACCGAGCCGTTCACTGCGGGCGATCGCGGCACGCCAGGTGCGCTCACGGCCGGCATCGTCGCCGGCAAACCGTTCGAAGTCCTTGCGGTCCGGCAGTTTGCGATCGGGTAGCGAGGCCAGGTAGTCGCGGGAGGGTGCCACCAGCAGGACATCCTGCAGACGGTTGGCGTCTCCACGGCGCCAGGGCAGGCTCTTGTCGAACCAGCCGGGGACCACCCGGTCGGTAAAGTGGGGGTACAACACGACGCCCGGTTGCCGGTATGGCAGATCCAGGTGGTAGTCCAGCAACCCGCCATCCCTGTACACGCCTTCCGGAGCCCCGGGAATATTGCGGATGCCGGACATCACCAGGGGAATGGAGGCAGAGGCCAACAGCGCCGGAATCAGGTTGTCCCGGCTCAGGGCCACATGATGACTCGGAAAGTCCACCAGCTTCGCCAGCGGCGTCGCCAGCCTCTGGTCATGGATGATTCCCCGCTCGAAGAAGCGGCCCAGATGCCGTCGGCTGACCATATTGGCACTGATGGCCTTCATCAGGCCCAGCGCAAGGCGTCCCCGGGCATCATCTTCCAGCCCCGGCATGCTGCGTACCACCACGATATTGAGCCGGTACCAGGGATGCTCGAGAATGGTCTGCTCGCGGCCGCCAAGCAACTCCTCCAGGAACAGGGTGCTTTTGCGGGTCACCTCCGCCGGGCTCACGCCTTTGGAGAACCGCTGGCAGGTGTAGAGTTCCGCCAGCCTGGCCAGCTGGGAAGCCGGATCGTCGGAAGAGGCCACGGCGGCAAAACGCCAGCTGCCAATGGACGAACCGATCAGGGCCCGTTCCTGGGGGGCACGCAATAACCAGTCACCGAAAATGGCCCGGTCCAGACCCGACAGGCCCAGCGCCTTGGGACCACCCGCCGCGCCCGGAATGACATGCACATCTTCCGGTTTCAGCCCTCTTTCCCGGACACGCGCCAGAGCGCGGCGACCGGCCTTGATGGTCAGAGCCGGCGGCCGGCTGTGGATGACTGACATGGATGACACCTCCCTGGAAACATGGGCAACGACTCTCAAACCGGAGCCGTCTGAACGCTGGCTGAACGCACTGCCAGCCCGCGATTCAAACGCGAGTTTAACGAAGTCCTGCGGGCACGGCTATAACCGGACCCACCACTGGTCTTTTTGAGCCACCGCGACGTAATCAGTACTGTTCACTTCTCACTTGGCTTACAATGGCGGGTTTAGTCACGCCGTACTGAAACGGAAACCATCATGACAGACGCTCTCGATTCCCTCTCTGCCAACTACCGGAACATCATCGAAGGCCTGGGCGAAAACCCCGACCGCGAAGGCCTCCGGGACACACCTCAACGGGCGGCGAAGGCCATGCAGTTCCTGACCCGGGGCTATCAGCAGACCCTGGATGAGCTGGTCAATGGCGCCGTGTTCGAGTCCACCATGGACGAGATGGTACTGGTGAAGGACATCGAGCTGTACAGCCTGTGCGAGCATCACCTGCTGCCCTTCATTGGCAAGTGCCACATCGCCTACATTCCTGATGGCAAGGTGCTGGGTCTGTCGAAGCTCGCACGAATCGTGGACATGTACGCCCGGCGGCTTCAGATCCAGGAAAATCTGACCCGGGAGATTGCCGAGGCGGTGGAGCAGGTTACCAACGCAGCCGGTGTTGGTGTGGTCATCGAAGCCCGCCACATGTGCATGATGATGCGGGGCGTCGAGAAACAGAACTCGGTCATGAAAACCTCGATGATGCTGGGCGGCTTCCGCAAGTCCCAGGCAACCCGCACCGAATTCCTGCAACTCATCTCGGCAAGGGGCTGAATCCCATGACCGCCCCCGTCGCTGTGGTCACCGGCGCCGGTCGCCGGCTCGGGTTCTGCACTTGTCAGGCGCTGCTGGACCGTGGTTACCGGGTGTTTGCCCTCTACCGCACCAGTACCGACGAGATCGGGCAACTGGTGGAGAGAGGGGCCATTGCCCTTGCCATGGACCTGTCCGACCCGGCCAGCATTGAACAGGGGCTGGCGCATATTCGCAGCCAGACATCGACCGTTCAGCTGCTGGTGAACAACGCCTCCGAATTCACCGCGGATGAGCCGGAGCACGGCGCCCTTGCCCGTCAGGCTGCGCGCCTGTTCCAGATCAACAGTACCGCTCCGATGATGCTGATGGCGGGGCTGAGCGACTGCCTGCGTGCCGGCTGCAGCTCGCTCACGGAGCCAACGCTGGTGGTCAACATCACCGATATCTTTGTGGAAAAACCGAACCCGAAATTTGCCGCCTATTGCGCCAGCAAGGCCGCCCTCAGCAACCTGACACTCAGCTATGCCCGCCTGCTGGCACCGGAAGTCCGTGTCAATGCCATCATGCCGGGGCCGATCCGTTTTCTGCCAGACCATACCGAACAAGACAAAGCCAGCGTCCTGGCGGAAACGCTGTTAGCGCGGGAGGGCGGTTTTGACAGCGTGGTCCAGCAGATCATCGCCCTGCTGGATAACCAGTTCATGACCGGCGCCCTGATTCCAGTGGATGGTGGCCGGCGTCTCGCCTAACGCCTGGCCGTTCAGCACCAGTCGCTCCCCCGCCTCCCGCTCACCGGCAAGCAACTGACGATAGTAGCTTTCAGTAATGGTGCTGCCGGTGAACGCAGGGTTGCGACGGGTTTCCAGTATGTCCACGTCTATGGGTCTGTCACGCACACCACTGAAGGGGTCGGAGCGATCGCGACCCAGTGACTCTTCCAGTGCGTTGAGTTGCTGCTTCACCTGATCCGGCGGCAGATCGCTCTGGAACACAGCCAGCGCATTCAGAAAGCTGTTGTCCGAATCCATTCCCTGGGGAGCGGTGCGAACCACCGGCGACAGCGACACCTGTCCGAACAGCCGCGCCAGCCGGGCCAATGCCCGGGGAAGATTCTGTTCCGGGCTGATGTTGCTCCCCAGTCCACACAGATACCACATACCAGTTACCCGCGAAGCTGCATTGTTGAATGGTTATTGAACGCCGAAGCCATTGGTACGGATCAATCCCTTACACGGCTCAGTGTGTTGCCTTATGGTTGAACCACAAAACCGGGTGCCGATGAATTTTACTATCAATTACCGGTAGGCACGCACAAGGCTCAACCGTTAGTATGGGCGCCACGCAGTCCAATTACCCGGAGGGCAGGCATGCCGATACAGCACCCCGAAGAGATACGAAAGATTCTGGGCGAGGTTCGCACGATTGCGCTCGTTGGCGCCAGTGAAAAACCCCACCGCCCCAGCCATGAGGTCATGGCTTACCTGCAGGGGCGAGGCTACCGCGTGATACCGGTGAACCCCAGGCTGGCCGGGAAAACACTGCTCGGTGAGACCGTCTACCCGGATCTCGCATCGATCCCGTACCCGGTGGACATGGCGGATCTGTTCCTGGCCCCCGAACGGACCGACACCGTCATCGACGCTGCCATTGCCCGCAACATTCCGGTTATCTGGCTTCAGATCGGGGTCATTAATCACGAAGGCGCTGAACGGGCCGAAGCGGCGGGCGCCAGAGTGGTGATGGACCGGTGTCCGAAACAGGAAATTCCCCGCCTGGGTATTCCACCGGTGGCCGCCTGACCGTATAGTTTGACATCAGGATGTGTCGCCCTTGGTAAAAGGGTGACACGGTGCCGCACAAACAGGTTACAAATATGACATATTAGTAACCCTATCGGTCATCCAGGACGCCTGGCTGTCCCTACCATAATAATAATGACATGACTTCAACACCCTGCTTCCGGAGCGCTGTGTGCGTCAGAAACGCCCGCTATCTGTCATCCTCGTCCGCCAACTGATGAAACCGGCGTTTCCGGCGGCGATCATGTTGACCTTCCTGGTTATCGCCACCGGACTCAAGCTGGGACTGGACTCGGAGGAAGATGCCCAGGTCCGGCAGACGCTGGCGTCGGAAACCGAATCCCTTGCCCGCCAGCTGGAAAAGGATTTTCTCAACCACGTGATTGCCCTTCGCCGGATGGCCGCCCGCCTGGCTCTTCAACCGGATATGCCGGAAGCCATCTGGCAGGAGGATGCCCGCAACTATTTGCAGGACTTCCAGACCTTCCAGGCCATCGAATGGATCGACCGCGACTTTATTATCCGCTGGGTCGAGCCCCTGGAAGGAAACCGGGGCGCCCAGGGCTTTAACGTCGCCTTTTCCGACGAGCGACGTGCCGCACTGATCCAGGCCCGTCAAACGGGCAACCCCGACATCTCAGGGGTTATCCAGCTGACCCAGGGTGGCGCCGGCCTGGTGGTCTACGCCCCGGTGGGTTCCGGCGCAGCAAATAAGGGGTTCATCGCTGGCGTATTCCGCATGGAAAAGCTCTCCGACGCGCTGATTCTTCCCCACATCCACGGCAACTTCAGCCTGGAGCTGCTGGAAGATGGCGAGGTGGCGTTCAGCCTGCCCGCCCGTACCGCCACGAACAATAGCTTCAGCTATACCGCACAAGCCAACCTGCCCTCAGTCCAATGGTCTCTGCGGGTTACTCCCACCAATACGTGGGTCGAACGGTATCGCAGCAACTGGCCCTGGGCGACGTTCCTGAGCATGCTGGCGCTGGGTTTGCTGGTATCCTTTACCGCCCTGCTGGTTCAGGTTGTACTCAAGCGCAAACAGGATCTGCTGAAGACCCGGCAGGATCTTGAAGATGAGATCAACCAGCGTGTTGCCATCCAGCAGGACCTTGCCCGCCTGGAATCCACCGACATCCTGACCGGTCTGGCCAACCGACGATTTTTCATGGAAGACCTGGAACATACACTGCTCCAGGCCGACCGCCAGATGCGGCAGGTGGGTCTGATCATGCTGGACCTGGACCGCTTCCAGATGTTGAATGATTCCCTGGGCCACCAGTTCGGGGACGAGCTGCTGATCAAGGTATCGGAACGGCTCGATCAGCTGAGTGATGAACGGGTCATGGTGGGGTACGCCGGCGGTGACGAGTTCATGGTCTGCCAGCAGCACGTGGAGGACATCGACGACGTTATTCATCTGCTCGGCCAGATCAAGGCGTGTTTTTCGAAACCTTTTGAAATTGATAACGAAAAACACAATGTCACTGCCACCATGGGCGTGGCCGTCTTCCCCCAGAGCGGGATGGACGCGGACATCCTGCTACGCAATGCAGACATTGCCCTGTACCGGGCCAAAGAGCAGGGCCGCAACTCCTACCAGTTCTATACCGAGGGCATGCAGGAGCGGGAGGTACGCCGTCTGGAGCTGGACACCGACCTCAGTGAGGCCCTGGCCCGAAACCAGTTCGAGCTTTACTTCCAGCCGCAGCTGGATCTGGTCACTTCCCGCGCCGGCAGCGTGGAAGCCCTTATCCGCTGGAATCATCCGCAGCGCGGCCTGGTCCCCCCCATCGAGTTCATCCCGCTCGCCGAGGAAAGCGGGCGCATCACGGAAATCGGTCGCTGGGTTATCCGCGCGGCCTGTCAGCAGCTGCGACTGTGGCGTGGCACCCCTCTGGAGCACCTCCGGATCGCCATCAACCTCTCCGGCCGTGAGCTGGGTGAGGCCGATCTGCCGGACTACCTGGCACGCTGTTTTGAGGAATACTCGGTCGAGCCCCATCAGTTGGAAATCGAGCTGACCGAGGAGTCCTTTATCGCGAATGTGGAGCACAACCATGAGCAGATGCGGCGCATCAGCCAGCTGGGTGTGCATCTGGCGATCGATGATTTCGGGGTGGGCTATTCGTCTCTGGGTTACCTGAGGGATTTCACGGTGGATCTGCTGAAGATCGACCGGTCGTTCATTACTGACGTAACCGAGCGCCATGATGATGCGGTCATTACCCGGGCAGTGATCAATCTGGCTCACAACCTGGGCATCCGGGTGGTGGCTGAGGGTGTGGAAACCGAGGAGCAACTCTTGTTCCTCAAGCAACACAACTGCGACATGGCCCAGGGCTATTACATGAGCCGTCCGGTGCCCGCTGCCGATTTGCCGGGAGTGATCGCCCGGGGTTTGCTCTCCGTATCTCTGCAGTAACCGCCTTCGGACGTTTCCGTTGCACGTGGTAAACTCCGTTCAGTTCGACCCTATCCAAGCCACTCTGACAGGATAGCCATGGCCAGTTACCTGACTCCAGAACAGAACCAGCGCCTTCGCCGCTGGGAGACCATCAACAAGTGGTATTTCATCATCGCGTTTATAGTGCTGGTCATCCTTCTGGTGTTCAGCACCCAACTGGGCTTATCCAGTGGCAGTAGCTGGGGCCCGCTGGGTGTTCTGCTGGCACTGCTGGTGGTACCTATCATCATCCTCCAGCTCCGACTCAAATGCCCCGCCTGTGGCCATTCCATCGGCTGGCAGGCCAAACTGATGGCGCCGGATCAGTGCCGGAACTGTGGGGTGTTTCTTCGGTCCCGCACCTGACCTCAATACAAGCCTTATAGTCCCTGCCCGGGCTCTGGGGTGTTTCGGGAATTTTTCCACCGCAATTCAGGGGCCGTCCCTGGCCCCACCTTGCTCCGCGACATCCCTGTCGCTGTTCCAAAATCCCCGAAACACCCCAGATCCCGCCGAATACCGTGCTATCCGGTTCCAACCTAGTTCACCGCCTTAAAAATTCTCTCCAAATGCAGTCAAAGCCAGACCAGCGGAGACAACTGCATACTTACGTCGGTCCGGGGGCAGGTGGGGGTATTACGCAGCAGCGCCATGGATGGCGCGGAGCAAGGCGGGTTGCCAGGGACGGCCCCTGAATTGCGGCGAAGTAATACCCCCACCTGCCCCCGGACCAGCCCCCGAAAAAAGGCCCCATTTGCCTCGAATCGGCCACCAAAACCCTTGACCTATGAGCAACTCACAGGTTCTAGTCTATTCTCATTAAAAGCCCAGAATGGAAAACGCCATGAAAGTAAGCGACCTGGCAAAAGCGGCAGAGGTGAACCCGGACACCGTCCGCTTCTACACCCGGGAAGGCCTGCTGAACCCGACCCGGAACCCGGACAATAACTACCAGCAGTATGACGCCGAAGACCTGCGCCGGCTGCGGTTTGCCCGTAAAGCCCGTCAGCTCGGGTTCTCGTTGCCGGAAATCCGTTCCATTCTGGGGCAGGCGGACGAACACCACTCCCCCTGCCCCATGGTCCGGGAAGTATTCGAAGACCGCCTGGCCGAGGTGGAAAAGGAAATCGCCGAGCTCCAGCAACTGCGGGAACGCATGAAGAACGCCCTGACCGCCTGGCAGGCCATGCCCGATGGCACCCCGGATGGCCACACCATCTGCCGGCTGATCGAACACTGGGACGACGACCAACCTTCTCACGAGAGAGGCTGCGACCATGCCTGATACTGAAATCGCCACCCTGAGCCCCGCCCTTTCCATATCCGGCGCCACTTGCCAGGGTTGCGCCAGGAAAATCCGGGCCGCCCTCGAGCCGCTGACCAGCAGCACCGAACAGATCGATGTGGACCTGGAGCGCCAGACCGTAGCCCTGCCAGAGGGCATTGATCTCAACGACGCGGCCAAACGGGTCACCGAGGCGGGCTACCCGGCAGAACCCCTGTGGCAGCCGGCGCTGTCCATTACCGGCGCCACCTGCCAGGGCTGTGCCCGCAAGATCCGCGCCGCCCTTGAGCCCCTGACAGGCGACGAGAACCGTGCCTACGTTGATCTCGACCGGCAGACCGTTTCGCTGTTCACTGATGTGGACCGCCAACAGGCCGCGGAACGGGTCACTGAAGCCGGGTACCCGGCACGCCCGCTGGATGAGGACTCAGACACCCCGGACTCCCCGCAAATACAAAACGAGCAAGCCGACGCACCGGCACAGGTACCGGAGAGTGGCGAGTCACCGGAACCACCAGCCACCAGCGATCCCGATGACGATCAGGTCCAGCTGTCAGTCACCGGCGCCACCTGCGCATCCTGCGTCGCCACCATCGAAAAGGCCCTGATGTCCGTGAAAGGCGTGACCGGGGCCCATATGAACCTGGCGGACAATACCGCTACCGCAACCGGCGACGCCGACCCAAAAGCCCTGGTGCAGGCAGTTGAAAGCTCCGGCTACGGCGCCAGCGTTATCGAGGATGCCGACGCCGCTGATGAGCAAAAGCAGGCCCAGGACCGTAAGCAGTACCGCAGCATGCTGGTCAAGATGGCCATAAGCCTGGGCCTGGGTATCGGCCTGATGGCGTACGGCATGGGCTTTGGCTCGATGATGGTAAGCGAGGCCAACCAGATTACCTGGATCAGCCTCGGCATCCTGACCTTTGCCGTCATGGCGCTCACCGGTGGCCATTTCTTTACCGGAGCCGCCAAGGCCTTCCGCCACCACAACGCCAATATGGACACCCTGATTGCCCTGGGCACCGGCACCGCCTGGATCTATTCCATGGTGGTTTCCGTGTTCCCGGATGTCTTCCCGGAGATGGCCCGGCACGTGTATTTCGAAGCGTCTGCCATGATCATCGGCCTGATCAACCTGGGCCAGGCCCTGGAACTCCGGGCCAAGGGCAAGACCTCCGAGGCCGTGCGCCGCCTGCTGGACCTGCGGGCGAAGACCGCCCGGGTCATCCGCGACGGGGAAGAACAGGATATCCCGGTGGAACAGGTACGCAAGGGTGACCATATCCGGGTGCGCCCGGGTGAAAAACTGCCCGTGGACGGGGTTATTGTTGAAGGCACCACCCGCATTGACGAGAGCATGCTCACCGGCGAGCCCATGCCCGTGAGCAAGGCGGACGGTGACGAGGTATCCGCCGGCACCCTCAATACCCACGGCTCCATCATCTACCAGGCCACCCGAGTTGGCAGCGAGACAGCCCTGGCGCAGATCATTCGCCTGGTCAAAAAGGCCCAGGGCTCCAAGCCCGCTATTGGCCGCCTGGCGGATAAGATCTCTGCCGTGTTTGTGCCCACCGTCATGCTGATTGCGGTAGTCACCGCCCTGGTGTGGTTCAACGTCGGACCCGATCCCCGGGTGGTCCACATGATGGTGGCAGCCACCACCGTACTGATCATCGCCTGCCCCTGTGCCCTGGGCCTGGCCACTCCCATGTCGGTGATTGTCGGTGTGGGCAAGGCCGCGGAACATGGTGCCCTGATCCGCCAGGGCGATGCCCTGCAGACCGCCGGCAAGCTGGACCTGGTGATTCTGGACAAGACCGGCACCATCACCGAGGGCCATCCCGCCGTAACCCATGTACATGCGACCGAGGGAGACGAGGCAGAGGTTCTGGCCCTGGCGGCCGGGCTGGAGCAGCATTCGGAACACCCCCTGGCCGAGGCCATTCTCGCCCGGGCCAAAGAGGATGGGGCGCAGAAGCGGTCGGTTACCGGCTTTGAAGCCCTTAATGGCAAAGGCGTACAGGGCGACCTGGACGGCGAGCCCCTGCGCCTGGGTAATCGCCGCTGGCTGGAAGGGGAAGGCGTCGACCTGGCTGCCCTGGACGAGGCCGCCCGCACCATCACCAGCGAAGCTGGCACGCCACTGTTCCTGGCCCGGGGCACCCGCGCCCTGGGCGTCATTGGTGTGGCAGACGCCATTAAACCGGACTCGGAAGCAGCGATTCGTCGCCTCCATGACGCCGGCATCCGGGTAATGATGGTGACCGGCGATGTGCAGGCCACCGCCGAGGCCATTGCCCGCAAGGCTGGTATCGACGATATCCGGGCAGAAGTGTTGCCGGAAGACAAGGCCGATATTGTCGAGGAGATGCGCCGCAAGGGCCATACCGTGGCCATGGTCGGTGATGGCATCAATGATGCGCCAGCCCTGGCAGCAGCCGATGTGGGCTTTGCCATTGGCACCGGCACGGATGTCGCCATTGAGAGCGCCGCCATCACACTGATGCGGGGATCCCTGCACGGGGTGGCCGACGCCATCCAGATATCACGGGCCACCATACGCAACATCCACCAGAATCTGTTCGGGGCATTCATTTACAACACCCTGGGCATACCGATTGCTGCGGGCCTGCTCTACCCGGTTTGGGGCGTACTGATGAGCCCGATCCTGGCCGGTGCGGCCATGTCACTGTCGTCGGTCACCGTGGTCACCAACGCGAACCGACTGCGACTTTTCAAACCCCGTCACGAATCTGATACACAGGAGGGGAACTGATGGCCACACTGCTAGTCAATCTTGCAGGACTGGTTTTAATGGGCGCCATCGTCTGGTGGTTCTGGCTTTCCGGATCCGGCGACGCCGGCAACCAACAACACGATCATCACTGAGGACGATAATATGAAGAAACTGACAATGGCCCTGAGCCTCGCTGCCACCCTGACCGCCGGACAGGCCGCCTGGGCGGAAGATGACCTGACCATGAAAGTCTACAAGTCACCCTCCTGCGGCTGCTGCGGTGACTGGGTGGACCATATGAGAGAAAACGGCTTCGAGGTGGACGTCACCGACACCAATAACATGAACCAGGTGAAAATGGATGCCGGCCTGACCCCGCAACTGTCCAGCTGTCATACGGCGTTCGTCGGTGACTACGTCATCGAGGGCCATGTGCCGGCAGCGGATGTACGCCGTCTGATGGAAGAGCAACCCAGCGCCCATGGCCTGAGCGCCCCGGGCATGCCGATGGGCTCACCGGGCATGGAAATCGGTGATCGCAAGGATCACTACCAGGTCCTGCTGTTCAACGAAGCCGGCCAGACCAGGGTGTTTGCCGAACACAACTGATTGCCCGGCCGTCATCAGCTGGGAGCGGGGGCGAGGGGCGTGCGGAACGTGGCAGGCGAAGAAAACTGCGACTACGATTTGATCAGGGAGTAGTTTATGATCTCCCTGTGACCCGTCTGATCGCCTACCTGAGCTGAACGGGTGTTCTGGTCCAATCCGCAAGGAAATCGCCTTGAGCCTCAAGACACGCATTCTGGGCCTTGTCTCTGCACTTATCCTGGTGGCCTCACTGGCTACCTGGCTGTCATACAGGGCTCTGTCCGAGGACATCATTGAGCGCTGGGGCCAGCAGGTAGCGGAGATCCAGGTCCGTTATGACAGCGCCCGGCTGTTACAGTCACTGGAACGGGAGATTGGCCTCGCCCGCCAGATGGCGGACTCTTCTACCCTGATACAATGGGCCCTGTCACCGAACGACCCGGCATTGGAAGACGCCGCTATCCGCCAGATGGAAAGCTTTCGCGCCAATTTCCGCGATAACAGCTATTTCGTTGCCCTGCTCGAGAATGGCCACTACTACTTCAACAATACCGATAATGAATTCGCCGGCAAGCAGTTCCGCTACGTGCTGGACCCGCAGGATCCGGACGATGCCTGGTTCTACCAGCTGATCGATGAGGGCCGGGACTTCCATCTCAACGTCAACCCGGACACCGAACTGGGCGTTACCAAGCTCTGGATTGACGTGCTCATGCGCGGTCCTGATGGCGAAATACTGGGTATGGTCGGTACCGGCATGGAGCTGGACCGCTTTCTTCAGGACATCGTGGACATCAACCAGGACGGCATTACCACCCTGTTCGTGGACTACAACGGTGCCATCCAGCTCTACCGCGACCGCAACTACATCGATTTCGCCAGCATCATCAAGCCCGAGGGTCAGAAGAACACCGTTGATCTGCTGTTCGATAACCCGGACGACCAGAAAAAGGTACTGGGCATGCTGCAGATGCTCAAGAACAGCGGCGGCGAGGAGGGCAAGGTCGCCAGCAGCTTTGTGACGGTGGACGGTCGCAAGCATCTGGCCGGGGTGGCTTACCTGCCCGCCATAGGCTGGTTCGAAATCACCCTGCTGGATCTGCAGACACTGCTACCAGTCAGCTATCTGTGGCCGTTGGTGGGCGTCTTCCTGGCCACTCTGCTGATCACCCTGCTGTTGTTCCACCTGTTGATCAGCCGTCGGGTACTTGGCCCGGTCATGGCCCTGGAAGGGGCTGTGAAGCAGGTTCGGGAAGGCAACTTCCGGTTACCGCCGCTGCCCAAACCCGATAATGAGATCGGTCGCCTGAGCAGTCATTTCGAGGAAATGACTGCCAGCCTGAAAGACTCCACTGAGGACCTTCAGGGACAGGTGGACGAGCGCACCCGGGAACTGCACCGGCTGGCACGCAGAGACCCGCTGACCGAGCTGGGTAATCGCCGTGCGCTGGATGAACTGTTCGCCGCCGAGATCGAGCGGGCCAACCGGGAAGGCAATGGCTTCGGGGTGCTATGGCTCGACATTGACCATTTCAAGACCATCAATGACCAGCAGGGCCACCAGAGCGGTGACGCCATTCTCTGCGACGTGGCCCACTGGCTGCGGGCCAGCCTGCGCCCCTACGATCAGGCCGGGCGCTGGGGCGGCGACGAGTTCGTGGTGATCCTCTCGCCCTGTGACAGCCATACCCTGAACCACATCGGTCAGCGTGTTCGCAGCCATGTGGAGACCCAGAGCAACGCCATGGGTATGCCGGTCACCATCAGTGTCGGTGGTCACCTGGCGAAGCCCGGAGAAACCCTGGACGAGATCCTGAAGCAGGCAGACAAGGCGCTGTACCGGGCCAAGCAAAGCGGCCGTAACCGGCTGGTCACCAGTGATCAGGATGAGCGGGACACCGAAACCACTGCCTGAGCAGCCGGCGTACTACCACTTATCAAGCTGCAAACCGTGCTCTTCCAGATAAGCACCGTGCTCTCGACGATACTCATCGGCGATTTCCTTGTGGTAACCGGATGGGCGGGGGATTTCCTGGGCTTGATAGCGCCCAACCTCTATGGCCGTTTCTTTCTGATTCATGATCCACATAACGACCTGACCGCCCGGGGCCAGCCCCAGCACCAGGTTGTACCTCGGCATGTTCCGTTCTTCTCCACGCCACGTATAGGGCGCGGGTTCCTGCATCTTCTCAAAGAGCCCTTCCGGGTCTTCAAGCTCGATGAGCGCCAGATAGGAGGTCTCTTCCGCAAAGGAGAACCATTGGACGATGAATTGCTCTGGCATAGCATACCACTCGGCGCTTTTTCCACGTGGGGCTTTCCAGCAACAGCCGAGAGTGCCGATCGGGGCGCTCCAGCCAATATCCTCAGACACGGATTCGATGATGAATTTGCTTACCCAGACTTCGTAATGCGCAGGGGCCACGACTTCTATGTCCCAGTTGACGGCCCTGTCCCACTTGGGTGCAGACCATTCCGAGCAGGCAGATAGGAGTAACCAAAAAGGTATCACCAGCCAGATTCGTAGGTTTACCCTCATGACTAAAGCTCCTTGTTATTATAAATCACTCGTTTCCGCCCGGGAGCAGCCTCAAAGGGATACATCGGGCCCATGGCCCCGTAATGGTCTGAATGGTGGATGTAGCGCTGCTTCAGCAAAGCCCGTTTATCGTCTTCCAGAGCCAACGTTTCTCCCTCAAGAACGTGGGCCTCTATTGCCGTAGCGATTTCTGAAAGCTCGCTCGGGATCAACATACTCTCCATGTCCTCAGTTATTGGCCTCAGGGGCACCCCCTTCCTAACAGCAAGTTCGCGCATGACATGGAGAGGAATCCTTGAATACTCACCCCTAACCTCACGGGTTAACCAGAGGCTCAGACGCTGCTTCCCCATGTTTCCTGGCACGGGTGCACTCCTGATCTCGAACTTTCCCTCCAGGTTATACTCGCCGACCCATCCTTCCTGCTCAACAGCAGCCAGTTGCTGCTCGATCTCCCTCCGCTCTGGCGCGTGGGGCCCAAATGCCATAACCGGGGGACGTACAATAACGTCCTCCAGCCAGCGGTCCCTGTAGCCTCCCCCGAGGTCCGAGTGCACGCCGGGCAAGACCCATTCGCCAAAATGCGACGGTAAATTACCGGAGTCGCCACGAAGGCTGTTCAAAGCAAAATTTTTCCGCCGCTCATGCTCTGAGGTCAAATGTGCGACATGCTGAACCGCATCTGCGGAAATGTGAATGTTAGCGGGGTCATTAGACTCATTGGCGGGAGAGAAATCGAAACTGGTAACGTCGGCAATGGCAGCAACCGTGTCAAATATACCCAGGAAGCGAATGGTAACCGTCTCCGGCCAAGGGAGCCCTGCGTCATGGAAGGCCTTGCCCAGCACCCCATCAGGACGAACAATAACTTTTCTGCTCACGGGGAATGCGTCGTCGATCAAAACCCGTGTTTCTTTCCCACCGGCAATCACTTCATTGACGAAATGGCGAGCAGTGGCGGCCCCGCGACTAAAGCCGAAGACATCCAGAACAAGCTCGTCGATTTTTTCCTCTCCCAACTCCCCTAAACTCTCTGTAAGACGCTCGGCTCCCAGCTCAGTTTTTGCAAACAATCCCTGTCCGCCAAGCCCTGTCCCCAGCCCGATGCCTGAATCTCTATCACCTGTCTTCGTCCCGACACCAGGCAGATAAACCGACAGCGAATGTGTTGTCTGATTCCCCTCAGACTTAGTTTCGTTCAGATACAAATATTCCAGTTTGGACACGTTCGTTTCCGCGCCCAGGTAACTCTCTCCTGAATGCTGGGAAACGATCAGATTGCATTCGTCCTCGGACAATTTTTCGGTCTCATAGGCTGCGAGGCATTCGTCGATCTTGTCCTGGAAGCTCTGGATATTGCCCCGGTTATTCCCCGTTCCATCGAAGAAGACGCCAGCCTCCACCCGTACTTTAGGCTTGGGGGGTTCGGCACCTACCGGGTTCAGGTTTTCAGTCTTGGGAACCTGTGCGCCAGGAACGGCAGGGGGAGCATCAAAGCCACTTGGAACGATCTTGTCCTGAGCAGCCGGGGGGCGACTTGATACTGCCTGGGTACGTGGCTGATCCGCCTGTTGTTTCGGTTCTGGCTCAAGTACCGATGGTGCTGCAAAGGGCGCGCTACCTGCACCGGCAATGGCCTCAACCAGAGTCGATCGCTCCTCATAAACGAATAGCTCGCCACGGTGGATCTTGTCGGCAAGGTCCCGGATCAGTTCCTGGATATTGCCGGGGCGGATCCAGGGCTTCTGGTAGACCAGTTGCCAGACGTCGTACAAACCGTAGCTGAAGGGATCATTGCCTTGGTAGTGGACCAGCCTGCGCAAAGACTCGGTGGCATAAGCGCGATCGTGGATAAATGCCAGGTGGTTGCGGCCAAACGGATCATTGCCCCGGTACCAACGAGTGAAAACGTAGATACGATTAAGCGGGGCCCCAATTTCAATGGGGTCTTTGAGAAACATCCCTGTCGTCCTTGTAGTGTGGTCTCTTGCGTCCTGCCTTGGCCGAATCATCCATTCGACCAACGTCATGGAATAGTAATATGGGTAAGAAGTCAATCGATCCGCCCGCAGACCACTATCGCGACCAACCAGGGTTTAATACCCAGGACTAACCCGGCAATAACTCGATCGGGTAGCGGTAAGGGGTAGCCTCTGCCCCATCCTTCTCGCCGAAGTTCACCAGTTGCAGGCGGGCGCAGATCTTTGCCTCCAGCGCGGGCGCGTTGAGGGACGATTCCACAATCCGGCAGCTGGAGACGGCGCCGCTCTCCTCGATCACCAGCTCCGGTGTCACGGTGCCACGCAGGGACGGATTCCGGCGCAACGCGCGGTTGTAGATACTGAATACCGCCGACTTGTTCGCATCCATGATCCGACGCACTTCCGCGCTACTGCGGCTTACCTGCCGGCTGGTGGTAGGCGCCGGTTCTGCCTGCGGCGAACGCTGTGGCGAAGCGGTCTCCCGCGGCGCCTGCACCTGGGCCTGCTGGCGATCCTGCAGTGCCACGTCCCGTGTCCGGGTTGACGCCTGGTGGTCTGACACGCCCTGGGACCGCTGACGACTGGCCTGCTGGGCCACCCGGTCGGTGTTGGTCGCTGCCGGCTCGTCACTGCGCGTCCTTGGCCCCTGCAACGACGTGTTGCCGGAGCGATCACGCAGGGCCGACAGCTCGCTGCTCATGGCCATGATACCGGTATTGCGGGCGGTCTCCCGGGCCTGCTCCTCTTCCGTGGGCTGCGGGCTGGGGGGCTCCGGCTCGGGCGCGGCGGCGGTCTGCTCCGCCGGCGCGGGTGCTGGCGCTGGTTCTGGCTCAGGCTCAGGTTCCGGTTCAGGCGCCGGGGCCGGTTCAGGTTGTGGCAACGGTTCCGGTGTTGCGGTTGCCGGTTCAGGCTCAGGTTCCGGCTCTGGCTCTGGCTCGGGTTCAGGTTCAGGCTCCGGTTCCAGGATCAGCTCGGCCAGTTGTACCGGCTCTTCCTTCTCCTTCGGTGGCGGCTCAGGAATCGGCATAAATTCCAGTACCACAATCGCCACCAGGAACAGCGGCGCCAGTATCCAGCTGATGATTCTCAGGCGTCGGCGTTCGCTGTGGTTCTCTTCCCAGGGCAGTCCATAGCGGCTGGCAGCCATATTACACACCCTCCGGAGTCTTCTGGGTGACCGCCAGGGAGATGGCCGAATAGCCTGCCTCGGTACAGGAAGCCATCAGCTTGCGCAGCACCTCATAGGGCAGTTCCTGGTCCGCCAGGATATTGACCGGCCAGCCAGCCAAAGCTCCGGTGTCGCCCTCCGGTAGCGAGCCGGCGTCATTGCGGCCCGGAACCTCCAGTGCCTTCAGCGCCTGGGTCAGCGGCGGTACCGCCGCGGTTTCGGTGGCGTCCAGGGCCGCCCGGGTTATGATGAGCTGGCCGTTGAGGAACACGTTATGGCCGGTGACGATCAGCGTCGGGGCGTCGTCCGGGGCCTGCTGGGACGTGGATTCCGGCAGCACGATCTCGGGGTTGTCGCTGATCAGCTGATTGTCCGCCGATGAATTCACCATCAGGAAGAACACCAGGATGGTGAAGATATCCATCAGCGAGACCAGGTTCAGCTTGCCCTGGTTCTTGGTACGGCGCTGGTGGCGTCTGAGCCGGCGGGCCCGTGGGGATTCCTTCACGGTGTCACCTCCCCTACCTGATAGTCTGGCGCATCGCCCACGGAAATATTGGGGAAGAGCTTCACCTCCACCAGGCTGGTGACTTCCACGGCCTGGAATGAGCGCACCGTGTCCATCACCGTGATCAGGGTCTGGTAGTGGGTATCCGGGCTGGACTTGACGGTCACATCCTCCTGCTCCGGCCAGCGCTTCTTGAGCGCCTTCATGACCTGTTGTAGCTGATCATAGTCCGGCGCCGTTGCCTCCCCCTCATCCTCGGTTACCGGCGCAATCTCGCGCAGCACATGGCCTTCACTGTCGGTGACGGTCAACTGTTGTCCATGGATAAGCACCACCGGGCGCACCACCTGCTCCTCGGCCGCGGCGCCGGAACTGCGGGGGAAATTGAGTTCAATGATGGTGGTGCGGGCAAACACGACACTCATCAGCAGTACCGGAACCAGCACGATCATCAGGTTCAGGAACGGGGTGACGTCCAGATCCGCTTCACTTGTCAGCCGGCGATGTCTGCGCCTCATGGCCTTCTCCTGACGGGTAACATCCGGGGCGACCTCAGTTGGGGCGGGGGCCCGCGGCGGCAGTCGGCTGAGGGCTGCGCGGCGCTGAAGCGGTGGCGGTAGCCGGAGTGGCGTCACTGATGAGGTTGAGCACCTTGATGCCGGCCATTTCGAAGCTGTCCACGATCTCGTTGGTCTTGGTCTGCAGCACTGCGTGGATCAGCAGCAATGGAATGGCGGCAATCAGGCCGAAGGCGGTGGTACTCATGGCCAGGGAAATACTGCTTGAGAGCATGGCCTGGCGGTTGCCGGCGGCCTCGTCACCACCCAGGGCGGTGAAGGCGTCGATCAGCCCGAAAATGGTGCCCAGCAGCCCCAGCAGGGTGGCCACATTGGCCAGGGTGGCAAGGTACTGGGTGCGCTTTTCCAGGCGGGGCATCACTTCCAGCAAGCCTTCCTCCATGGCGTACTCGATATCTTCCCGTGGCTGCTTGCGGGCCATTCGCAACAGGCCGGCGCCAATCATGGTGGCCATGGCACTGCCGGAATCCCGGGCATAGTTCAAGGCGCCCTTGAGGTCCTTGCGGTGCAGCATCTCATGCAGTTTGCGGAAGTCCCGGCGGTTCACGTGCTTCTGGGCGGTCAGGTAGAGCCACCGTTCCACCGAGACAATCAGCCCGATCAACAGAACCACGGCAATAACGACCATGAAAGGGCCGCCGTCCTGGAAGAAGCCAGCAAAGGATTCGATCATGGTGGGTTACTCCTGGATATCCTGTGATCGTTGGTCTGATGTCAGTTCGGGTTGAGTCTGGTGGTACCGCAGGCGCCGCCTGAAGTCCCCACGCTCCACCAGTGCCGGGGTTTCCCCGGTCATCAGGCGGCGTTCCATGGGGGCCGGACCCTCGCTGGCAACCGGTTGCCAGGGCACCAGGTACAGCACGGTGGGCAGTTCCTGTTCGCCCTGGATGCGGGTGCCTTCAAGGGTGACCACCTGGCCCTGGTCATTACCCTGCTGCCCGAAGGCCGGCGCGGTCGCCAGTACCATCAATGCGGGCAAGGTTACCGATAACCGCCACCGACGACTGTGCCGGGTTTCCCGCTTTTGTGTTTTGAAGCTGGTCATGTCACTCATAAGTGCCGTCAAAGTCGGTTTTTGAGATCCGCTACCCATTGCGACACCATCGGGTCCGGTTCTGGCAGCAGGGTCTGGTACTGCTCATAGAGTCGGAGTGCCTCACGATGCTGCCCCTGGTAGAGGTCCAGCAGGATGCCCAGGTTGCGCAGACTGGGCAGGTGGTCCGGATCAGCGGTCAGGGCCCGCCGGTAGTAGTCTTCCGCCTGGCCAAACTCTCCCGCCTTGCGGGCCATTACCCCCAGGTGATTCAGGGCATCCGGCTGTTCTGCGTTCCGTTCCAGCACCTGCTCGAAGCAGGCCCGGGCGGCATCGGTGTTATCGTCGCGAAAGTCGAGAATGCACAGATTCAGCAGCGGGCCAGTCAGGTCCGGCTGCGCCTGGTGGAGGCGCTGCAATGCCTGCCGGGCCCGGGACGGGTCCTCATCCATCAGCGCCACCGCCTGCTGGAACTGGTTGCGGAATTCCGGCGAGATGGCGGACTCGCCACGGCTTTCCCGACGATCCCGGTCCGGTGCGGTGGCACAGCCGGCTACCAGCGCTACCGCCAGCAGCAGGCTCAGGTGCCTGGGTTTATTCCAGTTCATGAACAGCTCCTCCGGCTTGTTCCGGCTTCTGGTAGCGGG
Organism: Marinobacter lacisalsi; assembly: GCF_042651045.1. Taxonomy (NCBI): domain Bacteria; kingdom Pseudomonadati; phylum Pseudomonadota; class Gammaproteobacteria; order Pseudomonadales; family Marinobacteraceae; genus Marinobacter; species Marinobacter lacisalsi. The sequence continues at coordinate 617,058 of NZ_JBHSDI010000001.1, read as the reverse complement.
CGGGCAACAGCTTGCCCAGAGCCTCGAAGCTGCGGCGGATCCAGGCGTCGTAGTGGCCATCCCGGGTCTGTTCGATGTTCTGTTCGTGGATGGCGATGGCGTCGTCCTCGAAGGGATAGGCCTGCTCTTCCAGCAGCAGTTCGTACTGCATGGTCTCCATGTCACTCAGGCCGGCGGGCCGTTCCGAGTTCATCAGGTCGTTGGCCAGGGTGCGATAGAGTTCCGCCAGACGATACCCCGCCTGACTGTTGTAATCCTCGTGGCCATAGGCGGCGGCCTTCTCATAGCCATCGGCGGCGGCTTCCAGCGCCCCCATCTTGGCCCGCAGGTTATCCTGCAGGGGCGGAGCCAGGCGGATCGCCTCAAAATCCGCCCGCGACTGATCGGCCAGGGTAATGGCCGCTTCCGAGGCGAGCATGGCGGTGCGGTTAGTGGCCGAATCCCCCAGGCGATCGGCGGTGGCAATCTGCTGCTGCAGCCAGTACTGGCGGCTGTCTCCATCGCCCCGCTCAGCATGGAGCTCCGCCAGCCGGTTGGCGGCTTCCATATAGGGCCCCACGGGGTCCGGCCACTGCTGGGCGTAGCGCTGGTAGGCGTCGATAGCCTCGGCCTCGCTACCGCCCCGGTCATACAGTTCCGCCGCCAGCCAGCGGTTTTCCCGTTGTGTGTCCGGGTCGGTGCTACGGTCTGCCAGGATGGTCAGTTCCTCGGCGGCCCGTTGCCATTGCCCGGTCTCCCGGTAGGCCAGGGCCATGCGAGCGGGCAGCTGCGCGGTCAGCTCGTGGTCAGGCTGATCCGTCCGCAGGTCGTTCATGACCATCAGGGCGTCATCGTAATCCCCCATATCCAGCAGCAGGCCTGCCGCATCGTAGCGGGCGCGGGCACTGATTTCGGTACCGGGCGCAGACTGGGCCACCCGCAGCCATTCAGTGACCGCAGCCTGCTTTTCACCGGCTTCCAGTAACTGCTCACCCTGCTGGTATACTGAGGCTGCCAGGCTGTCCTGCAACTGGCTGCGACGCCCATCGTCCGCCGGCATATCCGCCAGGGCACCGGTATAGGCCTGCTCGGCGCTGCGGTAGTCGCCGGTGTCGTAATAACTCTGGGCCTGCAGCAGACGGGTCTCCAGTGCCAGGGTGGGATCCTGCAGTGGCTGCCAGGACAGCAACCGGTCGCCCAGTTCCTGCACACCGCGATGGTTGCCGGCCGCAGCCTCATACTGGATAGCGCTGTAGAGAATGGCTTCGGCCCGTTCGTCATCCGGGAATCGGCTGGCAAAACGGATCCGGCTCTGTTGCTCCAGATCTGGCCAGGGGCCATCGGCATTGTCGGTCAGGCCCGATTCCCGATAGGCGAGGATGGCGGCATAGCCTGCTTCGGCGGCCCGGTCATGCTGGCCGTGGTCGTAAGCCACCCGCTCGAAGATCTCGATGGCGGCACCCCATTGCTGCTGGGCCAGACGGGTCTCCGCCAGCAGGAAGAGCATCTCCGGCGTCTTCGGGTGGTCCGGGAAGGTATCCGCAAAATCCAGGTAGAAAGTGGCGGCCATATCGTATTGCTGGTCACGGATTGCCGGATCAGTGGCGTCCTGTGCCTGCAGGTAATGGCGGTTGGCCAGTTCCGGCAGCAGCACGATCAACTGGTCGCGGATAGCACCCCGTACCGTATCCGGCGCCTGCTGCCAGTAAGCACTGCGGACACCGTATTGTTCCACGAAGCGTGCCTGGGCCGGTGGCACCGCCTCGGGGAAGCCGCCGTCGCGGTAGATATCCATGATGCGAACCGCATAGTGGGGCGACTGTTCGCTGAACGGATGGGCGTCGATGTACTGCTGGTAGACACCAATCGCGTCTGTGTACTGCTCCCGGCCCTGAAGCTGTTCAGCGTAACGCTCGTAGACGACAGGTTCCCAGGGCCTGGGACCAATACGTTCAAACAGGTCGGCCACTGCGGGCGCCCCGCCCTGGTAAGAGAAAGACAGGCCAAGCACCCGGAACAGGTCCTCCACCAGGGTCTGGTGCTGTCGGTCCAGGTCGCCGGGGGTGGCGTTGTCCGGCAACAGCCGGTCCAGGGCGTGGCTGTAGCTGACCACGGCAGTGTCGTAGTCGCCCTGGCGGAACTCGGACCAGCCCTTCATGTAGAAGGCATGACTGGCAAAGGTTTGCTGGCGTTCGTCTTCAGAGCCGTCGCTGGCGCGGATCACGGCAGCGTAGCCGGTCTCCGCCGCCGCATAGTCGCCTTCGATGAACAGCAGTTCGGCACGACGGAACTGGGCTTCGACCCAGAGCGGCGAGTCCGGGTGCTGTTCAATCAGGGTTTCCAGTTCCTGCCGCTGGGCGTCGCGGTCGCCCCTCAGATCGTAGATACGTGCCAGCTGGTAGCGGATGCGGTGGTTATCCGCATGCCCCGGATTATCTTTCAACAACGCCTGGTAACCGGCAATAACCGGATCAAAGGTGTCTTCGGCAGTGTCCGCGTAGCGACCCTCGGCCTCAATGAACATCAGGTCGTGAAGCCGGTATCGGGTGGCATGCAGGGCTTCAGGATCGTCCAGCAGCACCAGCAGCTCCCGGTAGCGGGTGATCAGCTGGTCGAGGGTGGCAGCCAGTTGCTCCGGCGAGGCCTCCAGGGAATTCCGGTCTTCCCGGTACTGCTGATCCAGCAGGCGGGTCTCCGCCAGCCGTGACGCCAACAGGTAACGATGGGCCTGTTGCTGGTCACGACGGTAGTGGTCACGCAGTTGTGCCAGCAGCTGGTTGCGGGCATCGTTCCGGGCATCGGCAATGGCCCCGGTAAGCCCCCGCAGACGGCCATGGCTTTCTTCCACCCGGGCCGACAGCTCCCCCAACGCGCCGGGGCTGGCCATTTCCTGCTCCAGGCGGGCCTTGCGGGCGGTCAGTTCGTCCAGGGCGGCATCCAGACGATTCAGTTCGCTGCGCACCTGCCAGCGGTTGGGACCGTAGTCATCGACCAGCTGCCAGGTCAGTGAAGCGGCGACCCGTTCCAGCTTGCGGCGCTGCTCCGCCGTGCGTTCGTCATCCGGCAGCCGGGCAAGCCTCGCCTGGGCGCGCTCCAGTCGTTTGCTCAGCGCCTTTTGTTCGCGGGTCATGAAGAAAGCCGCATCTTCTTCCGATTCGGCTCTGCCCACCTGTTCATGAAAGGCCTGCTGGCGCTGGAACCACTGGTCATCCTCAATGCCGGCCAGGGCCTTTCGGGTCTGCCGGATACGTTCGCTGCGCTGCTGGCGACGGGTCTCCAGCATGAGGTTAAAGGAGGCCAGCTTCTGGTCTCCGGATTCCAGCAGGCGGGCCATCTGGTTCAGTTCATGGAAATCCTTGAGGGCCCGCTGGAAGGACTCCCCGGCAATCAGCTCTGCCAGTCCGGCGGCGTCTTCACCCGCGTCAGGGGCCGGCATGACCTCCAGGCGACCATAGGGATCCGTGACGATGGACTCGGGAAACTCGAGCAACGTGGTGCCGGGAAGCCAGCGTTGCCTGCCCTGTTCTTCCGAGGCAAACACCACGGCGGCGAGCAGGTCGTCCTGGTTTGGCGCCACCAGCCTGCCCGCGGCACCATCGTAGCGATCCTGCCAATAGGACGCGGCGTCCCGGTACGCGGTCAGCGCCTGTTCCCGACGCCCGGCCCGCTCATGGAGAACGCCCCGTACCAGGGCCATCTGTTGTGGCGATGCCTCGCCCGTTTCCATGGCGGCCCAGTGGGCAAGCACCTGCTCGGCGTCCTCGCCCTCCGCGGACAGGGTTTCCAGGCGGCGGGCCCGTGCCCCGAACAGGCTCTGATCATCGATGCCGGCGAGCACCTTTGGCACCTCACTGTGCTCACCTGACTGGTAGCGTAACGCCGCCAGGGTCAGCCGGATGCGGTCCTGCAGTGCCTGGCGCTCGCCCTGCCGGGCATCCTGCCAGTCATCATCGTCCAGATCGCTGGCCAGTGCCTCGAGCGCCTGTTCCCGGTGGTCCGGGCCGCCGACCAGTATCCGGTTATAGCGCAGGTAGGCGGAAAAAAGGCTGTCGTCCGGCAAGTCGTCCAGGATACCCGCCAGTTCCGGGGCTTCCCCGGAGAGCTGGTCCTTCAGGGCAATCTGACCCTGCAGGTAGAGGGATTCACGGTAGAGTTCCGGCTGTTGTTCCCGGAATACGGTCTGATCCAGTTGGGCCAGGGCGTTGCGGGCACTGTCATGGTCCGTTTCCAGGTAGAACACCTTGGCCAGGTAAAACCAGGCCTGGTTGCGCAGGCGCACATCCACGGAGTCATCCAGCAGTTGCTGGAACCGGTCCCGGGCCTCCCGCAGCATGCCCCAGGACAGCATCAGGCCACCTTCCACCAGCGCCGGATGCTGGCCATGGCCGTCAATGCCGCCTTCCTGTCGGGCCACCGCCAGACGCGTCAGGGCATCGAGGGCGTTGCCCTGGTAGTAGTCGTAGAGCACTTCGCCCCAATCGGGGTCCTGGGCACGGGTGGGCGCCTCGCCATTGTCGGCGGACACACCCAGGGACGCACCCACCATCAGCCCGAGGGTGGCCAGGCGAATGCGCACGGCAAGCCGGCTACGGCTCATGGCAGGTCCCACGGTTACTCCCATTCCACCAGTTCAACGGCGGGCTGGTAGTCCGCTGAGCGGTCGCGGATACGGACTTCCAGGGTGGCCGTGCCAGTACCCTTGTCCAGCTGGTAGGTGGCGGCCTTGCGGTAAGGGCGGTTCTCGGGGCCGATACCGTCCACGAATACAGTGACCTCGTGCTCACCGGTCTTCAGGTTGCCCATGTGAAGGCGCTGCATGCCGCCCCGACGGAGGGCATCCACCTGGCGGACCGTGTAAAGGTGGCTGGCGACCACCTCGTCATCCACCTTCAGCTTGACTGCATCCAGCGACAGGAACTCGCCGGTTTCCACGCTCAGGAACACCGCAAACTGGGTGCTGGCGGGAAACAGCAGGTCTTCCTCCAGCACAAACAGGTCGCGGTTCAGTTCGATCACCTGCTTGCGAAGCTCCTCGACACTCATCGCCACAGAGTCCGGCTCGTCGGTGGTCTCCTGGGCCTGGGACAGGGGTACACAGGCAAGCACCAGCAGAGCCGCCCAGAGCGGAAGCCGGCAGAGTGGGAAACGGTGTTTTGCTGTCATAACGGGCCTCGGAAATTCCGCTGGTCCGCCCTTGGGGGCCGGACTCGAATCATTCAGTATTCAAACAGGATGGACGCCCGGGTGACCCAGGCGTCAAAGCCATACAGGGGTTCCTGTCCTGGCTGATAGCTGCCACTGGCGGTCACGTCCCGGAAGTTGTCGTAGCTGAAGTCCAGGTAATCCACCAGCAGCCCCAACTGCAGCTGGTCAATGCCGGGCACCGGGATCTGCTGCCACTGGTACTCCACCCCGGCGCTGAAGGTGAGTCCGGAGAAGGTGCTCATCTCCTTGTCACGGGCCAGGTGGGTCTGGGAGTTGCCGTAGTCGTACAGGTCGCTGTAGAAGTCGGCCTGCTCCTGGGTGTAGTAACGCACGCCGCCTTCCAGGGTCCAGTTGGTGCCCAGGGCGTGGACGTAGCCCATCTCCACGGTGTGGGCGTCTATACCCCAGGAGTCGGAGAAGTAGCGGTAGCGCCCTTTCACCGAGGCGCGCCAGGGCAGGTAGTAACGGCCACTCACGGCGGCGGACACACTGGTACGGGTCTCCGGGTAGCGTTCCGGCTGATACAGGTAGTTGGTGGGGTCCGATGGATCAACGTAGCGGTTCTGACGGTACGGATTCTCCATGAAGCCCTCATCGGTCACCACCTCCAGGTCCAGCGACATCAGGCTGTTGGGGGTGAGCACCTGGGTCACGCCCAGCTGGTAGTTCTGGCGGTCGACCTCTTCCTCGAAACTGTCGTTGCCCACTTCCATGACGGTGTCCCAGCCCCGGGCATAGCCGATGGACAGGGTGGTCATGTTGCCGAAGAACTCCTGACTGATACCCAGGTAGAGGGTATTGGCCTCATAGTCATTCTCGGTACTGTTGGTGTAGCTGATGCTGAGTATGGAATTACCTTCGAGATAATCGGCACCCAGGGTGTATTCCGTGCGTTCTTCGGTATAGGGGCTGGCGGTGGCCAGCACATCAACCGATGCCGCCGATACCGAGTCCACGTAGTACTGGCCGCTGACAGAGACCTGGTTACCCACACCCTTTCGGACCAGCACCGAGGGACCGTCAATGGTCATGCCCCCACCTTCATAGCGATGGTAGAATGCATCCACGTGGTCCTCCGGCAGGGTCGCTGCCCGCACATTGCCAGCCAACGCCAACAGCACCAGCAATACGGTGACAGCACAACGGCGCTCAGTTACAGCCACAACCACCTCCTGAGCTGCCCTGGGCCCCGCGAGCGGATTCACGGGCACCGTAGACGTGCTGGATGTATTCCCCGGCCTTGCCCTTGCGGCTGTCGAGCATCACCGGGTCCGCAAGGTTGGCCCGCTGGTAGGGCTTGACCCAGGGTTCAGGCGCGGAACAACCGGCGAACAACAGGAATGCCGGCAGGATGCAGAGCAGGAGGCGCGGGAGGGCTGGCATCTTCATAGCAGGCTCATTCCCGGATCAGTTCGCGGATCTGGTCGCGGTAGTCATCCTCATACCCCGGCTGATAGCCGTGGTGGACATAACGGGCCTTGCCATCGCGGTCAATCATCACAGTGGTTGGCATGGCCTGGACGTCATAACGCTCACTGACAGTACTGTCATGATCCCAGAGGATGGCAAAGTCGACCGGCACCGCGTCCAGGAAACGCTCGGCGTCTTCCCGGTGCTGGTCCACGTTCACTGCCAGCACGCGGAAACCGTAGTCCCGGAACTCCTTCTCAATGGCGTCCATATGGGGCATTTCCTGACGGCAGGGTCCGCACCATGAAGCCCAGAAGTTGAGCATGATCACTTCACCACGGAGATCTTCCAGGCGCAGGTTGTCGCCATCGCGGCTCTTCAGGGTGAAATCCGGGGCTGTACCGGAAACGTCTGCTGTGGCAACAGCAGAAACAAGTAAGCCAAGCCCCAGACATAATGCTTTTACCCAGTTTGAACCTTTCACGTTTTAACTCCTCTTTTAACAATATCCGCGTCACGTTATTTATGTGACCGGTTTAAAAGAACACCGAAACCCCTGCACTGATTTCCGTATTAACGAAGGTCTTGTCTTCGCCAAGAATATCGCTGTCGAAAAGATGCTGCCGAACACCGATATGGGCCGACAGACTGTCGGTAAACAGCATCTGATAGCCCGCGCCATAATTAACGGTGAACCGGTTATCACCGGCAAAATCCGTTGAGCCCGCCCCGGCGGTCAGATAGAAGTTGGTGTTGAATACATAACCGCCTGGAAAAAACGCTTCGCCGGGCAATAACCGGTAGCCGAGGTTAAGGTTGTACCAGCTGTAGTCACGGTCATCGTCCGGCAGCAGCTGGACATCGCCGGCCAGGCGCTCGAAACTGGTGTCTTCCGCCTCGGCAAAGCCGATGCCTGCTTCCACGAAGAACGACTCACTGATGTTGTAGGTCAGACGACCGCCATACATGAAAGAGGAGCCGAAATCCTCGATATTGAGCCAGCCGGCTACCGCAGCAATCTCAAAGTTTTCACTGTCCACCAGGGCCTGCTCTACCGGCTGCGGCTCCACATCCGGTTCAATCAGCGGGGGCTCACGCTCCGACTGGGCCAGGACATCCTCCGGTGTGGCCGCAATGGCCACCGCGAAGGCGCTCGCAATGATCACTTTCAGAAGAAAATACCGAGTCCGAGTTTCCATTCCATCACTTCTTCGTTGGTTGTCCGGTCGGTGAAGACCTTGTAGTCGCGGACTTCCGCCCGCAGAAAATAGCGATCCGCCACGTAGTACCTGAGCCCGAAGCCAATGTGGGCCGTGGGGTTCTGGCGGCGCTCGGTCTGGGCCAGAGTCGCCTTGGGACTGATCCAGGCGTAGCCACCACCCATGGTGAGATAGGGCGATAGCCACCAGTCCGGGAACGGCTGGTGCTGGATGCTCAGATTGGCCAGACGGATTTCCGAACGGCTGCCAAGCACCTGTGAGGCCTGGACTTCCAGCGCCAGATTGCGAGTGAACTGCCAGCTGGCGGCGGCACTGATGGCGGCCGCACCTTCGAAGTCACCCATCATGGCGACCACTTCGCCACCACGATTACTGAAGTCATCCCGATCCGGTCGCGGCCCCACGGCTACCTGGCCGTCTTTGGTCAGGGTGCCGGCAGCCAAGTCGTCCTGCAGCACCCAGCCCTCGCGGTCGCGGCTGTCCCGCACCTTGATCCAGCGCGTCTTCTGCTTGAGCAGGGTCAGCCACTCCCCCTTTTCGCTGGCATGGAAGACCGGGTAGCCGATGGCAGGGCCGGTGCGCCATTCCACGAAGGGGGCCGTTACCACCACCTCAGCCGGCCCGTCGCCGGAAGACCACAACCAGTCCAGCATGCCCGCCCGCAATGGCAGGCTCCAGAGCAGACAACACGCCAGCAGCATTCCCTTGCGGGCCAGAGTACTTCGACCCATCAGTTCTCCGGGGTATCAAAGGGGTTGTTGTAATACTGTGCACCCAGGTCCAGCCATTCGCTGACCAGGCGCAGTTCCGCATCAGTGAGAAAGTCCTCGTGAATGCCGCCAGTGGCGAATACGTTCGTAAAACCTTCACTGGCAAGGGCGCCAGCGGTGCTCATCACCGAGGGTAGCGGAACCCGTTCGAGAATCGGAATCATATTGCCGTCGTCATCCAGGATCAGCTCTCCCTCTTCGTCGCGGAGGTATTCGCCGGACTCTACCTGGCGGTCCACCAGCACGCCATCCACCACTTCCTGCTCGAAGCGGGTGGCCAGTAGCTGGCGATAGGCTTCGAACTGGCGAGGCTCGTCGGGAGAAGCCCCGTCGGTCAGATCCAGGCTGCCAGCCGGCACCTGCACGGCACCGTCCTGGTCGGCGCCGGAATGGCAGCCGGTGCAGGTATAGTCCTGCTCTACGCCATCAGTATCCAGAAATACCCGTTCCTTACTCCACAGGGGGTGAATGTGAGTCTCGTAATGGATGACGGAACGACAGTAGGCACTCCAGTCAGCCTGGCAACTGGCTGTCACGGGCAGCGGCGTTTCCAGGTCCGCATAGCGCAAGGCATAGGATGGCACCGGTGTCGTCAGGGCAGGGTCGGCCCACTGGTCCTCGAACGCCACATCCGGGGAGAGCCGTCGAACCTCATTGTGACGGCTCCAGGTTTCTGCCATGGTCTCGCCCATTTCCGCCCACAGCGAGGGGCTGGTGCCCGGGAACTCCACCGTGCTGGTCATGGCTCCGGCGTTGGCCGGGGCCGGGTCGGCGCGGTAGTGGCCGTGGGGTACATCGCTGTTGGCGGTATGGCATCCATTACAGGTAAGTGTCTCGCCGGGGCGAAGCTGGAGCCAGTTCTGGTGGCGGGGAGAGATACGGCGCCCCCGGGCATCCACCACGCTGATGGCAAAGGCCACGTTGGCGGGTACCGCTGCCCGCGCGGAACCGTCCGGCTCCACCGGCACATAGCCAAGGATCTCGCGCATGCCCTGGGCGCGACTGATGCCAAAATCGGCGTTGTCCACCTCCCTCACATCCGGGTCAGGAATGGATACCGGCTTCTCGAAACGCACGAAACGGGCCGGGCGCTCGTCGGCTGATGTCTCAGTGGGATCAGCCATAACGGCAATACCCTCATCCGTCGAATCCACGCCATCTATGTCGTAGACACTGCGGATATGCACGATACCAAGGCCTTCGGTCACCAGTTCGCGGGCGTCCTCCGCCAACACCCCGGTGTCCACCTCCGGTGGGCGATAGGTAGGCCTTGGCCGGGAACTCATCAGCACGGCTTCGGAAATCTGCTGGCCTTCCCGGGCTGGCGCTATGGGTAACTGAGTGTTGTTGCTGACATTGCGTTGCCACAGGCCAAACAGTGGCGGTGCCACTTCATAGCCGCTGGAGTTCAGCCGCGATTCCGTACAGGGCAGGTTGGGCTGGCCGGCGCTGCTACCGCCGACCACCTCACGCACACGGCAGGGGCTCCAACTGATCAGGTAACGATCCGAGCCATCAAACAATGGCATGACCGAATCGAAGCTGCCGGCCAGGCTGGCAGACCCATCCCGGGACTGCCCCGGTACCAGCGGCGACAGTGCATTGCCGGTGCCGCCATCCAGGGTGCGGTTGTATTCCACGAACCGGCTGATATCCACCAGGCTGGGGAAGGAGGTCAGATCGTTGTTGCCCAACCCACGGGCCTGGATAAGGATACGGCCATCCTCCGTCTGGATGGGACGGAAATAGTGCAGATCACTGCCGTCCACATCATGGGAGTGACGACCAAAGACATAGGCCAGGCCAGTGCCATCGGGATTGATCTGGTAGAGGTTGAAACCGTTGTCCCGGGTCTGGCCGGCGTTATCCCAGCGGCTGAACAGGATACGACCGTCGTCCAGCACCACCGGGTCCAGGTCGTGGCTCTGGTTGAAGGTAATCTGGCGGATATTGTCACCCTCGGCAGTCATCACATGCAGGAGGAAGGCGGGGGATCGGCGGTTTTCGTCCTGGGCGGCAAACATACCCTTGCCCTCATCCAGCAGGATGGCCCGGGAGGCTCTCTGGCGGGTGGAGGAGAACACAATGCTGCCATCGGGCAGGTAGGCAGGAGCGATGTCGTGGGCGGAATCCGCTTCGGTATCCGAGGCAATGAGGCGCCGCAGGGAACCTGAGCCCAGGCTGTACTCCCAGATGTTCCAGGTGGGCTCAATAACTTCGTCGCCGGTTACCGGGGCATGCATGGCAAACAGCAGCCGCTCGCCATCATGGGAAACAGTGAGATCACGGACGTCGTAACGCAGGCGCCCGTCATCATCCAGGAACTCCTCGCCACGAAACGCCCCGGAGGTGACATCACGGGACGACGCCGAGGGCGCAGCACTTGCCTTGATAAACAACCGCGCACCGGGCATGAAGGCATCCGGTTCACGGCGGTCACGGGCAACCGGCATGGACGTGCCCTCATTCAGCACCAATGGCCGCTGGATATAGGCCACGGCCTGCTCGTTCACCACCGGATCAGGTTCCTGACTTCCACCACCGGTTTTGCAACCGGCTATTGTCAGAACGGCAAAAAGCAGAGCAACCGACAAACCCGCCCGCCTAATATATAAATGGGAAATTGATTCCGAGAAGCAGTTCACAATTGGTATTCCTTTAATATACCGGTTTCCTCTCTTTTTAAGTATCTCCGGTTATTGCTCACACTCCAATAAGTTTATATGTCGCATTTCATTTATCGTGGGCCAGTACACAAAATAGTTAGATCCCCTACCGTAAAATCGGAGTCCTGTTAAACATGTCACACCTTTTTCGGCATGACGAAAATATGGGGTGACCAATATCAATGGAAACCTGCAAAGGATATGCGTCATGGACGCCAGTAGTCGGTATTTCCTGATGAAAACATACTCGAAAATGGTTCCCCTGACCCGCATTCCCGGGAACGCGACAAATCCGGCTTCCCGAAGCCGTATCTCCGCACCCGGTCGGCTGTTACTGACCACCCTTGCCGCGCTCACCATGCTGACGCCGTCACTGCTGGTGGCCGGTGAGCGCGAGCAGGCGGCGAGAATGCACAGCCGCCTGACCGGGGTACCACCCTCCGAGCAGGTGCTGCAGCAGATGGCAACGGAAATCGCCGGCGGTGATCCGGTCGCCGCTGCCTACATCGCCATGGAAGACCCGGCCTTCTACAACGTCACCGTCAAGAACCTCGCCGCCCCCTGGACCAACGAGGCAATGACACCGTTCGTGCCGCTGAATGACTATACAGCCACGGTTATCGGGCTGGTCAGGGACGACGCCGACTTCCGTACCGTCCTTTATGACGACGTACTTTACGTAGGTGATATTGGCGGCCTGCCCGACTACGACACCGACGACAATAACCATTACGAAGCGCTGGAAGCGACCGGTGCCTCCCTGGCCGATTCCCTGCGCCGGGTCAACCAGTCCACCTACACTGGCCTGCCGTCCCAGGCGACTGCCGGTGTCATGACCAGCCGGGCAGCCGCGAAAGCGTTCTTTATCGACGGCACCAACCGGGCCATGTTCCGCTTCACCCTGATGAACCACCTGTGCAACGACCTGGAGCAGGTGGCCGACGTCACCCTGCCGGTGGACCGTATCCGCCAGGACGTATCCCGCAGCCCCGGTGGCGACAGCCGTGTATTCCTCAACAACTGTGCCGGCTGTCATACCGGCATGGACCCCATGGCCCAGGCCTTTGCCTACTACGACTATGAATATGACAGTGATAACGACCCGGAAGGAAACCTGGGGCAGCTGGTTTACAACTCGGTTGGCATGACCGACCCGGAAACCGGTACCCGCGTACAGGGCAAGTACCTGATCAACGCCACCAACTTCGAGCATGGCTACATCACCCGCGACGACCAGTGGGACAACTACTGGCGCATGGGTGACAACCGACGTCTCGGCTGGGCCGGAACACTGCCCGGCAATGGCGAGGGCGCCAAATCCCTGGGCCGCGAACTGGCTCACTCCGATGCGTTTGCCCAGTGCAAGGTCCGCCAGGTGTTCGAACAGGTGTGCCTGCGGGAACCGGGTAATGCCGACGACCGCAACCAGGTGGACAACATCGTCAGCAGTTTCAGAAACAACGGGTACCAGTTGAAGAACGCCTACGCGGAATCAGCCGCTTACTGCAAGGGTGAGTAAGCCCCGATAAAGGAATACGAGGTTACCATGAAGATCACCAAACGGCTTCATCAGCCCCTGCTTTGCACGATGCTGCTGGCCCTTGTCGCCCTGACCGGCTGCAAGACGGGCGAGTCCACCGAAAGCCTGCCCAATACGCAGTCACCGGGAACCAGCCAGTACAACGGCCCGGCACCGGCCACCGCCGATGTGCAAGCCTTCAAGATCAACGTCTGGGACAACCTGTCCCAGGCCAACCGCTGTGGCGAATGCCATAACAGCAACGGCCAGTCACCACGCTTCGCCCATGAGGGCGATGTCAACGTGGCCTACGCCCAGGCCAATGGCGTGGTCAACCTGGATGAGCCTGCAAGCTCACCATTGGTTACCAAGGTTGCCGGCGGCCACAACTGCTGGCTGGGCAGCGACCAGGCCTGTGCCGACGCCATTACCAGCATGATCAGCAGTTGGGCCGGGGGCAGCTCCGGCAGCGTTAACCGCATTGAACTGCAGGCTCCGGCTCTGCGTGATCCGGGCGGCACCCTCCCGTTCCCGGAAAGCAGTGGCACCTTCTCGACCACCGTCTACCCTCTGCTGACCACCTACTGCAGCGACTGCCACGCCGATGGCGACACCCGGCCGTACCTGGCCAGCGGCAATGTGGACACAGCCTATGACGCCGCCAAGAGCCGCATGAGCCTGACCGCCCCGTTCAGCTCACGGCTGGTTGAGCGCCTACGGGATGATCGTCACAATTGCTGGGACAACAGCTGCGAGGATTCCGCCGATGAGATGGAAGCGGCCATTGAAGCCCTGGCCGGCTCCGTCACCCCCAGCGACGTAGACCCGGAACTGGTCACCAGCAAAGCCCTGACCCTCGGTGGCGACGGGCTGCTGGCCAACTCCGGCGGCCGCTACGAGGACCACGTCATCGCCCTGTACGAATTCAAGACCGGCGACGGCACCACCGCGTTCGACACGTCCGGCATTGAACCGTCCATGCACCTGACCCTGTCCGGCAATGTGGACTGGGTTGGCGGCTATGGCCTGAGCTTCGGACCGGCCTTCACTGACGATAGTGGCAACAGCATGCGCAGCGGCAAGGCCCAGGCCACCACCGCTAACAGCCGCAAGCTGCACAACCTGCTGACCGCCTCTGGCGAGTACAGCATGGAAGCCTGGGTGGTGCCCGCCAACGTGACCCAGGAGGATGCCCGCATCATCACCTACTCGGGTTCGGCCACCGCCCGCAACCTGACCCTGGGGCAGACCCTGCAGAACTACGAAGTCCTGCAGCGCAGCACCACCACCGACCAGAACGCCGTATTCGCCACCGAAGATGGCGCCAACCGCCTGCAGGCCAGCCTGCAGCACGTGGTGGTCAACTTCACCCCGGACCAGGGACGCCAGATCTTTATCAATGGTGAACCCACCGGTGATGTGGACCCGGCGCCCGGCGGCCTGCTGACCGAGTGGGACAACAACTTCGCCCTGGTGCTGGGTAACGAAACCGATGGCAACTCCCCGTGGGAAGGCACCGTGCGCCTGGCGGCCTTCCACAACCGGGCCCTGTCACCGGAGCAGATCCGTACCAACTTCGAGGCAGGGGTTGGCCAGAAATACTACCTGCTGTTCGGCGTGTCACACCTGATCGACGTTCCCCAGGCCTTCATCGCGTTCGAGGTCAGCCAGTTCGACAGCTACAGCTACCTGTTCACCCAGCCGTTCTTTATCAGCCTGGATGAGGATGCCAGCCCCGGTGGCATCCCGCTGGAAGGCATGAAGCTGGGCGTCAACGGTCGCGAAACCCTTACCGGCCAGGCCTGGGCGCTGCTGGATGCCACACTCAACAGCAGCGACTACGTTGCTGGCCGTGGTCAGTTGCTGTCGCGCCAGGGCACTGTCATCCCCCTGGAAGGCGGCCCGGCGGCGGATGAATTCTTCCTCAGCTTCGAGCGCCTGGGGGACCACCAGAACGTTGTTGTCGAGGGCTCCCTGCCGCCAGCGCCAACCCCACAGGACCTGCCGGCAGCACCGGACGTGGGCCTCAAGACCTTTGACGCCATCAATGCCTCCATGGCACGGATGACCGGTGTACCGGTTTCCAACCCGTCGGTACGGGATACCTTCAACACAATCCGCCAGCAGTTGCCTGCAAGCACCAACATCGAAGGTTTCCTGTCATCCCAGCAGATGGCCATTACCCAACTGGCCATTGGCTATTGCGATGCGCTGGTGGAAAGCGACAGCCTGAGCGGGGACTTCTTCCCCGGTTTCGACTTCAGCCAGCCAGCTGGCTCTGCTTTCAGCAGTTCCGGCCGGGACCTGGTGATAGATTCGCTGATCGATGCCATGGTGGGCCGGAACCTGGATTCCCAGCCCGTGATCACCGAGCTGGAAACCGAGCTCGACAAACTGATGGATACGCTGACCGAATGTGCAGGCAGCTGTCCGGCTGACCGCACCGAAACCGTGGTTAAATCCAGTTGCGCCGCCGTCCTGGGCAGCGCGACCACGCTGATTCACTGACTACGGCCGTCACGAGAGGAATTGACCATGTTTATCAAGACGTCAAGGAAGCGGCCGCTGGCCAACCACGAGCCGCTGTTTCACGGCGACCACGCCCGCCCCCGCACCCGTCGGGAATTCATCGCCCAGGGTCTGAAAGCGGGCACCGCCGCCGTCTTTGGTGCGTCCACCCTGAGTCTGTTCGCCAACCCGCGGGCAGCCTCCGCCGCCCTGTCCCCCGACCTGGAAACCCTGCGCCAGAGCTGCGGCATCGCGGTACAGGGAGCCGGCAAGATTCCGTTTATCTGCTTCGACCTGGCTGGTGGCGCCAGCATGGCCGGCTCCAACGCCCTGGTGGGCCAGTCCGGCGGCCAGCTGGATTTTCTCAGCACTCAGGGCTACAACCGCCAGGGGCTGCCGGGGGATATGCTGCCGAACAACCCCGCGTTCATTAACACCGAACTGGGGCTGGCCTTCCACTCCGACAGCGGCTTCCTGCGGGGTATCCAGCAAAGCACAACGGCCGGTACGCGGGCCGCCATCAACGGCGCCATCATCGCGGCCCGGTCCGAGAACGACACCGGCAACAATCCCCACAATCCCATGTACGGTATTCACCGGGCTGGCGCCGATGGCGAGCTGCTGACCCTGATCGGCTCCCAGACATCCGACTCCGGTGGCAATTCCATGGCGCCCATGGACCTGATGAATCCCCAGGTGCGCCCCACCAAGGTGGACCGTCCCAGCGATGTCACCGGCCTGGTGGATACCGGCAACCTGGTGGGGTTGCTGGACCAGTCCGACGCGGTGGCGGTGATGGAGTCGATCCAGCGCATCAGTGACCAGAAGCTGGCCCGGATGGACACCCGCACCGGCATCACCCGGGAGGAAGTCATCAAGGATCTGGTGCGGTGCGGTTACGTCAAGACCGCGGATCTTGCAGACCGCTTTGGCACACCGTCGACCCTGGACCCGGAGCTGGATACCGATATCGTCGGTCCGTCCGGCATCTTTACCACCAACGAGTTCAACAGCGAGGGGGAATTCCGCAAGACGGCCTCGGTAATGAAGCTGGTCATGAACGGCTTTGCCGGCGCCGGCACGGTCACCATGGGCGGCTACGACTACCACACCGGCGAAAGGGCCACCGGCGAGCGCCGCGACCTGCTGGCGGGGCGCTGCATGGGTGCCTGCCTGGAATACGCGGCACGGGTTGGCATGCCGCTGATGCTGTATGTGTTCAGCGACGGCTCGGTATCCAGTAACGGGCGTATCGACGACTCCATGGACGGTCGCGGCAAGGGTGAGTGGACCTCGGACAACCAGCAGACGGCGGCATCATTCTATCTTGTCTACAACCCCAACGGCCGGCCCACGGCCCTGCGCAACCAGATCGGCTGGATGCGGGAAGACGGCAACGTGGAGACCTCCTCCAGCCCGGCAGCCAACAACGTCAACCAGCTGGTACAGACCGTGCTGCTGAACTACATGGCGCTGCACGGCGAACAGGGCCAGTTCGGCACCCAGTTTGCCGGCCATGGCCTTGGCGACAGCGCGTCGCGGGACCGGCTGCTTGGTCTGGCACCGATCGTCAACGGCACCATCAGCTAACTGACCACCTCTGCGCCATACCGCCCCCACGCCGGCTGAGCCGGATGGGGGCGTCGCGCTCTACTCTCTATTACTTTCTACTACTCTCCCGACATCAGGCCCTGCGAATAATGCATGCGGCGATGCTCGTCGATGATCACCGCATCAATTCCCTCCAGCTCGTTGATCAGCTCAAGCCCCGGTTTCGCACCCAACACAAACACCGCCGTGGACAGGGCATCCGTGGTCATGGCGTCACCGCCGATGATGGTGACACTCTGCACCTCCCCCGCCGGTCGACCGGTGGAAGGCGAGAGGATGTGGTGGACTCGCTCGCCCTCGTCGTCGATAAAGAAACGCTCATAATCACCCGAGGTGGAGATGGCCGTGTCGCTCAATGGCATCACCACCGCCTGCCTGTCGCGGTGTCGCGGATCCCGCACCGCGACCATCCAGGGCCGGCCCCGGCGATCCCCCAGCAGGCGCATATCGCCGCCGGCACTCAGGCGGGCGTGTTCGACCCCCGCCTGCTGCAATACCCGGATACCCTGATCCACCGCGTAACCCTTGGCAATCCCGCCCAGGTCCAGCATCAGGCCAGGTTTGCGAAGGCGCACGGTGAGATCCTCTTCATCCAGCAGGATGTCCCGGTAATTGATGCGATCGAGGCCCGCCCTGACCGCGTCGTCATCCGGTTGCTGGCCCTCCCGAAAGTCGTAAAGGTGGCCCACCGAGGCAAAGCTGATATCAAACGCCCCGTCACTCATCGCCGAAATTTCCCGCGCCTTTACCAACACGTCGAACAACGACTGGCTGACCGGTACCGGACGTTCGGTGGCTTCCCGATTGACCCGTGACAGTTCCGAGTCATCCCGGTAACGGCTCATGACCCTGTCCACCTTCGTGAACTCGGCAAACACCGACTGCCATAGCGTCTCTGCCTGCTGCCGGTTATCAGCCCACACCTCCAGGGCCACCGGTGTGGTCATCGCACTGTCATCGAAACGGAACCACTCTGCCAGGGCTGACGTAGTGATCAACAGGCCCGCCAGAACAAATGTCAGGGTTTTCGCCAAGATACGGATCAACATCGCTTTCCTCCGAAAAAACTGTGGTCATTGTGCCACTGAAAACACCCCGTTACCGGCACTGAATCTCACCCACAGACCATCTGACGCGGGCGGTCATAACCGGTATACTCCGGCCAACAGTCACTTTTACCAGCCAGGTTTCATTCATGCTTAATGCCGACGCGCTCAACCAGTTGCGCCAGCTCAAGAACGACATCGAAGACAAGAAGGTGGTTTACCCCGGTACCGTCAAGGCCACCAACGGTCGTTTCGGGTTTGTGGCACTGGACGAAGGTCGCGATGTTTTCCTGCCCCCCGAGGAAATGCAGAAAGTACTGCCCGGCGACCGGGTGACGGTATCGGAAGTACCCGGCGAGAAGGGACGCACCCAGGGCATTGTGGAAGAGCTGGTGGACACCAGCCTGACCACCTTTGTCGGCCGCTACCTGATCCGGGGCAAGGGCCATTTCGTGGCACCGGAAACCCCCGGGGTCGGCCGCTGGATCTTCCTTCCCCCGAAGGAGCGTCTGAACGCTGAACCCGACGACTTTATCTACTGTCGCATTCTTCGACATCCGATCAGGGACGGCAAGGGGCAGGCCCAGGTCCTGAAGGTCATCGGCAAGGCCGGCGACCCGGGCATTGAACGCAGCTTCACCCTCGCCAGTTTCGACATGGACGAAGAATTTCCCGCCGCCGTCACAGATCAGGCGGAAGCGCTGACCGAAGCCTCAATCAGCCCCCTGCGGGAAGGCCGTGAAGATCGCACTGACCAGCCCTATGTCACCATCGACAGCCCCGGCACCCAGGATATGGACGACGCCCTGCTGGTGGAGCCCAACGCCACCGGCTGGCGCCTGTCGGTGGCCATTGCCGACCCCACCGCGCTCGTTCCCGAGGGCTCACCGGCCGATGTGGAAGCCCGCAAACGGGCCACCGCCATCTATTTCCCCGGTGAACCGCGGCCCATGTTGCCAGAGGCCATCAGCACCCGCCTTTGCTCACTGATGCCGGAAACCGACCGCCTGGCCCTGGTGTGCGACCTGCAGGTCAACAACGACGGCAGCCTCGGCGAGTTCAGTTTCCATCAGGCGGTGATCCGCTCACGGGGCAAGCTCAGCTATGAGCTGGTGAGCCAGCTGGTGGAAGACCGGCACAATGAGGAAACCGATGCCCTGGCACCGGAGATCACCAATAACCTGGATCAGTTGCACCAGGCTGCCACTGCATTGCGAAAGTGGCGGTCCGAACACGCCCTGCTGAACACTGAACGACCGGAATTCCGCTTGCGGCTGGACGAGAACCGCCGGATCCGCACCATTGAACCGACGATGCAGAACGAGGCCCACCGGCTGGTGGAGGAATGCATGGTGGCGGCCAACCGCTGCGCGGCCCGCTTCCTGTCGGAGCTGGACAGCGGCCTGTTTGTCACCCATCCCGGCATTCGTGATGACCGGGCTGACAACATCCGCACCCTGCTTGAGCGCTACGCACCGGAACTGGCATCCATCGATCCGTCATCGCCGGACGGCTTCCGTGAGCTGATGGTGCGCACGGCGGAACTGGACACCGACGCACCGGTCAAGACCATTATCGCGCGCCAGCTGGCGCGGGCAGAGATGGCCTTCAAGGCAGCTCCCCACCAGGGCATGGGTCTGCCAGCCTACACCACCTTCACCTCGCCGCTACGCCGCTACGTGGATTTCTACGTGCACCGGCTGATCAAGGCAGCGCTGTGGAATGAGCAACACCAGACCCTGGAGAATGAGGGGCTTGAGAGTCTGCAACTGGCCCAGCTTCAGGCCCGCCAGGCGTCCAACAGCCTGGATAACTGGCTCAAGAGCGATTATGCCCGTCAACTCGGGGACGACACTGTGTTTACCGGCGTTATTACCCGCACGGTACCCGCAGGCTTCTTTGTGCGGCTGGATGCCAACGGTCTGGAGGGCTTTGTCAGTTGCAAGACCATTTCCGGCAAGTACAGCTTCGATCCGGTCACCCTGCGCCTCGAGGCCACCAAGGGCGCCCGCACTTTCCAGCTGGACCAGTCGGTATCGGTGAAACTGGCGGGCATCGACGAGGAGCGTCGCCAGATCAATTTCGAGCTGGTAGACGACAAACCTGGCGCATCCTGAAATCCGGGAGGGGCTGATCGGTCGTATTCACAGCAGGTACCCAAGCAGGAGGTTGCCATGCCGATCAGCCCACAGGAGTTTCTCAGAAAGTACGGTTTTGAAGACGACCAAGAGGAACGGGATCATTCCCTGCGTCGCAACGCCCTTGAGCACGCCAGACACCTGAAACGCCCGCACGCCGGCACCCCGCACGACTGGGAGGAATGGGAGCGCTTTCGGCGCGAACACCCGGATGAGGTGGAAGACGACGACTGACAGGACCTGGCGGTCTCAGTGATCGTTGTTGAGCATGCGGTCGAGGCGCTGGTCTTTCTCCCTCCAGAGACCTGCCAGCCATTCTTTCATCAGCCGGCGGTAGTCCGCATCCTTGGCGTAATCCCTTCCTTTGAGCTCATCGGGAATCGGGCGCGTGTGGATTTCCATACGGATCTCGCTCACGCCGCCACAGAGAAAATCCCAGAAGCTCGGGGCACCATCCGGATAGGCGATGGTGACATCCACCAGGGTTTCCATGGCATCGCCCATGGCATCCAGCACAAAACCCACACCTCCGGCCTTTGGCGTCAACAGGTTGCGGTAGGACGATTTCTGCTGCCGGATTTTTTCAGGCGTTGCCCGGGTACCTTCCACGAAGTTCATTACGCTCACCGGGGTATAGCGGAACTTCTCGCAGGCACGGCGGGTGGTTTCCAGGTCCTGCCCGCGTTTTTCCGGATGCCTGAGCAGATACTGGGGGGAATGCCGCTGCATGAAAGGGAAGTCCAGCCCCCACCAGGCAATGCCGATCACCGGCACCCAGATCAGCTGCTTTTTCAGGAAAAACTTGAGGAACGGCGCCCGCCGGTTGAACACCCACTGCATGGCCAGGATATCGACCCAGCTCTGGTGGTTACTCAGTACCAGATACCAGCTCTCCCGTTCCAGTTCCCCGGCACCGGTCACCTGCCAGCGGGTACGCTGGGTCAGTCGCATCCAGGCCTTGTTACCGGCCACCCAGTTTTCCGCCACCCAGATAATCACCCGGGTACAGTAAACCCGGAATCCCTTGTGGGGAATGATCAGCTTGAGCAGGGCGGGAACATAGAGAAACAGGGCCCAGAACAGGGTATTCAGAATCAACAGCGTGGCCGCAATAACGCCGACAACTGGCTTAGGAAGGAATCCCAACATCATGACTTCCATCGTTCGTGGTCGTAACCGCGCATCATATCAATGCGGAGCTCTTTTGGGCAGATCCACCGCCCATCCGTGACGTAGATAATGAGTCATGCTCAGCCCCCACGCCGGCGGGAGGCCCTACCCCCGATGGCCCGACCTCTGGTTTTCAAATTGCGGTCGACGGGAGCTGGAAAATGCAGTTAACTGGTAGCGGTACCACAGGAAAAACGCTCTGAAACCAACAAGCAAGGAGATACCATGAGCAAGGTTAATCTGGACGGCAATCCTCTGGAAGTCAGCGGCGAGTTTCCCCAGCCGGGCAATACCGCGCCGGACTTCACCCTGACCACCGGCGATCTGAAGGATGTCGGCCTTGATCACTTCGCTGGCAAGCGCAAGATTCTCAATATCATTCCCAGCATCGATACCGGTGTCTGTGCCGCCTCCACCCGCAAGTTCAACGAGAAGGCCGGTGACCTGGACAATACCGAAGTACTGGTCATTTCCGCCGACCTGCCCTTCGCCGCCGGACGGTTCTGTGGCGCGGAAGGACTCAAGGGTGTGCAGACGCTGTCCACATTCCGCAACTACAGCTTCCAGCAGGATTATGGTGTGGCGCTGCAGACCGGCCCGCTGGCAGGCCTGTGTGCACGTGCTGTGGTGGTACTGGATGAGAACAACAAGGTGCTCCACAGCCAGCTGGTGGACGAGATCAAGAACGAGCCGGATTACGACGCCGCGCTGGCGGTACTCTGACCACCTTGCCCGGTTGGGCCGGGTTACCGGCCCAAAAGAACACGGGTGGGCGGCCCCGCGGGGCCGCCCTGTTCCGCCGGGCTCGCTACGATACCTTCACCACCAGCTTGCCCCGGTTGCGTCCCTGCAGCAGCCCCTGGAAGGCGGTGAGCGCATTCTCAATGCCCTCCACCACATCTTCCTGGTATTTCACCTTGCCTTCCTTCAGCCACTGGCTCATATCCCTGCGGAAGTCCGGCAGCAGCTCATTGTGATCAGACTGAATAAAGCCGCGGAACATCAGTCGCTTGATCAGGATCTGACCCATGAATGGAATGAGGCGGTCCGGCCCTTCCGGTAATTTTGTCTGATTATAGTGAGCGATCCGACCACACACCGGGATGCGGGCGAAGTCATTCACCAGGGTCATCACGGCATCAAACACCTTGCCACCCACGTTCTCGAAATAGACATCAATACCCTTGGGGCAGGCCGCGCCAAGCTGGCTTTCGAAGTCATCGTCCTTGTAGTTCACGCAGACATCAAAGCCATAATGGTCCACCACGTGCTGGCACTTGTCATCCGCACCAGCCACGCCCACCACCCGGCAACCTTTCATTTTCGCGATCTGGCCGACCACCTGGCCCACCGCGCCGGAAGCAGCCGACACGACGACGGTTTCACCAGCCTGAGGCTTACCGAATTCCCGCAGCCCTACATAGGCGGTAAAACCGGGCATACCGATAACTCCGAGCCAGGCACTGGGCGGAGCAAGCTCCGTGTCGATTCGATAGAGCTCATCGGGGCTGGCCACTGAATGGGTCTGCCAGCCCGTGCGCCCTTTCACCAGGCCCCCCGGCGACAGGTCCGGATGATGGCTCTCGATGACTTCACTGACAGCCTCACCGCCCATCACCTCACCAATACCGATCGGCGTCGCATAGGACGCGGAATCATTCATCCGGCCACGCATGTAGGGGTCAAGGGACAGGTAACGGGTCTTCAGCAGTACCTGCCCCTCCCCGGCCTGGGGCATGGGGGCCTCTTCGAGTCGCAGGTGGTCTTCGTCGGGCATTCCGGTTGGTCTTTCCGCCAGGATATAACGTTGATTCATGGCCATTATAAGGCTCCTTGTTGGGGGCATTTTTGTTGTTGCACCGTAGGGTTAAGTGCCTGAGAATAGCTTACGAAATTCATTTCCGCCAAATGGAACCAGGAGAGAACAATGACAAGCATTCCCCTAGAAGAACTGGCCAATCACAAGGGCGAAGTCCTTGGTGAAAGCCCCTGGATGAACGTCAGCCAGGAAATGATCCAGGCCTTTGCCGACGCCACCGGCGACCATCAGTGGATTCACGTGGACGTTGAGCGGGCCAAGAAAGAAGCGCCCTGGGGTGCCCCGGTGGCACACGGTTTCCTGACCATGTCACTGATGCCACAACTCAGTCAGCAGGCCTTCCAGATCACCGGCCCCGTGGCTTCCATCAATTATGGAATGAACAAGCTCCGGTTGCCCTCCGCCGTCAAGTCCGGCTCGGATATCCGGTCCGTCATTGAGCTGGTGGATGTCCAGGACGTGGACGAAAAGCGGGTACTGGCCACCTACAAGACGGTTATCGAGATCAAGGGTGAGGAGAAGCCCGCCATTGTCGCTGAAAACCTCGCCATGTACGTCAAGCCGTAAACGGGGGCGTTCCGGCCGGGTAACTCAATGACGTGACCCCCCGGTATCAGCCGGCAGACACAAAAAAAGGGGGCCGAGGCCCCCTTTTTATTCGTGGTGTGAAATTCGGTTTATCAGAATTCCTTTTCCACGATTTCGCCGTCTTTAACAACGGCCATGGTCGGGGAGGTAATGAAGCCACCCTTTTCGTCTACGCCTATAACTTCATACGGGTTCTTGCTGGCTTTCAGGTTGGCAATGGCGTCACTCAGAGCAGCACGAACGACAGTCGGGTCGGTGCTTTCCGCCTCATCCATCGCCTCTACCAGACCGTGCAGTGCGAGGTAGTTGAAGGCCGCTTCGGAACCCGGAGCCTTGCCGTATTTCTCTTCATAACGCTTGATGAAGTTCTGGGCAGCATCTGTCTCATAGACACTCAGGGGCATAACACCAACGGTATCTTCCAGCGGCTCAAGACCACCAACAACATTGGCAGCTTCACTGATCTTGGCCTGGTCCATCATGATGAAGGCACCTTCGTACCCCAGCTGACGAGCCTGCTGCATGACCAGACCGGTAGGCTCGGATGCACCACCCACGAACATAACGTCGGGCTCCGAGGCAACCAGACGGCTGACGCCGGTGAAGAAGTCAGCGGACTTGTTGTAGTCCATCGGGTTCTTGGCAACCACTTCACCGCCCTTCGCAGTCCAGGCTTTCTCGATCATGGATGCCCAGATCTTGGCATATTCGTGGGTCGCACCGCCCATTGCGAGCTTGGTGCCCCAGTTCTCGATCGCGTAGTCGGTAAAGGCCTTTACGTAACCGTCGAAGGTCGGCGGAATACGCACGGTCAGCGGGTTACCCTGCTCGGTGATGGTTGGCACACTGGTGTACGCCATAACGAGGAAGTCGTCCTCAACGTTGAAATCCATCAGTGCAAAGATACCGCCGGAATGCGGGATGAAGATAGCAGGCACGTCGGATTCCTGAACCAGACGCTTGGCGTTGGTAGCGGCCTGGGCCGGGGAATACTGGTCGTCCAGGGCAACGATGTTGATGGTGTGATTTTCCCCATCAATATCGAAACCGCCATTGGCGTTGATCTCTTCGGCTGCCATACGCAGACCGGACAGTACGTTTTCACCGTACAGGGCGGCGCCGCCGGAAAGCGGGCCAGAGAAGCCAATATTCACTTCTTCTGCCATAGCGGCGGAAGACAGTCCCATTGTGGTTGCTACAGCAACAGCCAGTCCAAGTTTCTTCGCTGTTTTCATTGTTTTCTCCTGGTTTTGTTTCGCCCTTTCTGTTCAGGCTTTTTGTCAGGGTTGTTGTACAAGCGAGTGTCCGGGGCCCGGTCAGGCCCCGATGTATGCTTTGCGCACTTCCTCGTTACCCAGCATCGTTTCACGGTCGCCGTCCATAACGAGCTGGCCGTTTTCCATAACGTATGCGTATGTGGCAATTTTCAGTGCCGCAAAGGCATTCTGTTCAGCCAGCAGCACCGTGGTGCCCAGGCTGTTGATCTGTTTGATGGTTTCGAACATCTGCTTGACCACCAGTGGTGCCAGACCCAGTGAGGGCTCGTCCAGCATCAGCAGGCGCGGGCGACTCATCATGGCGCGGCCGATGGCTACCATCTGCTGCTGACCACCGGACAGGGAACCTGCCGGCTGGTGTGCCTTTTCCTCAAGGATCGGGAACAATTCCAGCACCTCGTTCAGGCGCTTCCTGTTGCCGTCCTTATCCCGGCGATGCACATAGGCGCCCAGCATCAGGTTATCGTGCACGCTCATCTGGGGGAACAGCTGGCGGCCTTCCGCACACTGCACCACACCGGCATTCACGATAGCACTGGGCTTCATGCCATTGAGGATCTTGTCCTCAAACTCAATGTTACCGGCCGAGGGCTTGTTCAGGCCACTGATGGTATTGAACAGGGTGGACTTGCCGGCACCATTGGCCCCCAGCAGGACCACCAGTCCGCCGGTATCGACGGTGAGGCTGATGTTGTTCAGAGCCTTGAAGCTACCGTAGTGGACGTCAACGTTTTTAAGCTGCAGCATCGTGATCACTCCCCAGGTACGCTTCGATGACCACCGGATTGTTCTTCACTTCAGACGGTGTGCCTTCGGCAATCTTCTCACCATGGTCCAGAACCATGATCTTGTCGGCAATGCCCATGATCATGTCCATTTTGTGCTCGATCAGGCAAACGGTCAGACCATTGCGGACCATCTTTTTCATCAGGTCCGCCAGGCCTTCGGTTTCCTCCGGGTTCACACCCGCCGCAGGCTCGTCCAGCAGGACGATCTTGGGGTCGGTGGCCAGGGCCAGGGCGAAGGCCACGCGCTTGCGCTCTTCCTGGGTGCAGTCAGCGATATAGCGGTTTTCGGCGTGGTTAAGCCCCACAAAATCCAGCGCTTCTCGCGCCTTTTCACGGGCAGCCCGTTCTTCCGCCTGCAGCCGTTTGGAGTTGATCAGCACATCCCACAACCCGGACCGGGTGCGCAGCCGGTAGCCAACAATCAGGTTATCCAGAACTGTTGCGGTTTCAAACAGGTTTGTGGTCTGGAACGTGCGCCCAACCCCCAATTTGGCGACATGGTCACACCGCATGGTGGTCACGTCCTGGCCGTCCAGCAAAATCTTGCCGGACGTTGGCTGATAAACCCCCGAAATCAGGTTAAAGAAGGTACTTTTGCCGGCCCCGTTGGGGCCGATAATCGCGTTGATCTGGTTGGCGCCAAAGTCCACGGATACATCGTTAACCGCAGCCAAGCCGCCAAACATTTTAGTGAGGTGTTCTACCTTAAGCATTGTTGTTCGCCTCCTGACCGCTGGACTTGACCTTACTTTCCGTCTGCACTTTCTTTGCTCCCAGGCCCAGGGCCTGTGCCTTGCGGTGCATCCAGGTCAGGAACGAGCCGGCAACACCCAGCGGGAAGAAGATAACCAGCAGCACCAGCATGGGGCCGAAGATGATCATGCGGTACTCTTCCAGGAACTGCAGTGACTGGGTCAGCCACACAATACTGATGGTACCGATCAGCGGTCCGAACAGCGTACCAATGCCACCCACCAGCATGTACATGATCATGTTGAAGGTGTGCAGGACGTTGCCATCCTCAGGTCCTACGAAGCGGATCATGCCTGCGTAAAGGGCACCGGCCAGACCGGCATAGACCGTGGAAATGATAAACGCCAGGATCTTGGTCTTCATCAGGTTGATACCCAGGGACTCGGCCAGGTCATCACCATTACGGATGGCGATGAAGGTACGGCCCAGCAGGGACTTCTGGATCCGGCTGGTGAACCAGATGATGAACACCAGGAAGAACAGCACCAGATAGTACACCGGAACGGTTTCACGGAAGTTGACCAGACCGAAGCCTTCCGGGGCGGCGATATTACGCACACCGACGGCGCCGTGGGTGAGCTCTTCCCACTTGTCCAGCAGCAGGTAGATGATGAAGCCGACGCACAGCGTAAAGATGGCAAAGTAGTGTTCCTTCAGACGCAGTGAGATCGCGCCGACCAGGAAACCGAGAACACCAGTCAACACCAGCGCGGCAAGGAATGACGACCAGAATCCCCAGCCGTAGTCTGACGTCAGCAGACCCACCGTATAGGCGCCAATCGCAAAGAAGCCGCCATGGGCCAGGTTGAGCTGGCCGCAGTAACCGGTAATCACGTTGAAACCATATACCGCGATGGCCCAGATGAAGGCCGTAGCCATTACATAAACCTGGTATTCGTTCACGGCCAGTGCCGGGAACAGCAGGGCCAGGGCCAGCAGTACATATTTGCTGGCCGGGTGCATTAGCAGGGCTCCGAGTTTAAACATCATGATCAGTGCGCCCCCTTAGCAAACAGACCTTGTGGACGGATAGACAGGATCACCACCAGCAGACTGAAAGCGATCACGTCCTTGTACGCCGTGGAGATGTAGTAGCCACCAAAAGCTTCAGCGAAGCCAATAATCATGCCCCCGACAATAGCACCAGGGATGCTGCCCATGCCGCCGATGATGATGATGACAAAAGCCTTCATGATCACGATATGCCCCATGGCCGGATAGACCAGGTTCAGGGGTGCATAAAGCGTGGCCGCAATGGCAGCGAGCGCCCCGGAAATGGCGAAGGTCATCATGGCCACCCGGTTGGCGTCGATACCCACCAGGAAGGCACCTTCACGGTTCTGGGCCATGGCAATAATGGTCGCGCCTACCATGGTCTTGCGCAGGAACAGGTTCAGGGCCACAACCAGCACCACCGTGGAAGCGATGATCAGGATGCCCTGCTCACGCAGGAACACACCATCCAGGTTGACCACGCCGCCGAACGGGGACGACATGCGGCGGAAATCAGACCCCCAGAACATATGCACCATGGCCTCCAGAAACAGGAGGATACCGATGGCGGCTATCTTGTCATGGATCGGGGGGGCGTTTCTCAGTTGGTGAAATACCAGACGTTCACAGATGATACCCAGCACGGCAACCACAACGGCTGAACCAGCCATGGCGACCCAGTAGTGGACACCCATATCAACCATGAAGAAGTACGACATGAACGCGCCTACCATGTAGAGCGCACCATGTGCGAAGTTCGGGATGTGGAGGATCCCGTAAACAAGGGTCAGACCGAGCGCTACGAGACCGTAGATGCTGCCCAGAGTCAACCCATTGAAAACCTGTTGGAGAAATATAGTCAAACCGGCCCCTCCCGTGGCGACGTTGTTTTTGTAGAGTTGCCGTTACCGCAACACTGTCGTTGATCTTATTGGGTTTCGTTTTTCGTGTTTGCTTTTTTTGGTTTTCTTTTGTATTCAGACGTTCTGCCAGAATGCCTCACGTCGATGCACAAGAGTACACTGCGAGCATATACTGTCAATAGACAGAATGTGATTTCGCTATGCGAACCTGATTGGTAATTTCAATGATTAAAATGAAATCCTGGCAGGATTACGAATGGTCTTATGATAGGCCGTAAGGCGGCAGGTGGTCAGGCACCCCACTGGCCAGCCTGACCAGTGGGGCAGTCACTCAACCCTGCTTTTTCCACTCTTCATCCTGAAGGGCACGCCACATCAACTTGCCGGTGGGCGACTTGGGCAGCTCGTTGACAAACTCCACGACAGACGGGACCTTGTAGGCGGCCATTTGCTCCCGGCACCAGGCGATGATGTCCTCCTCGGTGGTGGTACCGTCCGCCTCGGGCGTCAGCACTACTACCGCCTTGACCGTCTCGCCACGCTTTTCGTGGGGCGCCGAGATGATGCAGACTTCGTGGATGGAGGGATGCTGGTACATCATGCTCTCCACCTCCGACGGCCACACCTTGAAGCCGGACGCATTGATCATGCGCTTGACCCGGTCGACCATGAAGAAGTACCCGTCCTCGTCGTAGTAGGCCAGGTCGCCGGTGCGGAAGAACTGCTTGCCGTCGATCTCCACAAACGCCGCTTCGGTCTCCGCTGGCCGGTTCCAGTAACCCACGGTGACCTGGGGCCCGTTGGAGACAATCTCGCCGACCTCTCCCGGCCCTTTCTCCTCCAGGGTTTCCACATCAATGATGCGGGAATCCACGTCGAACATGGGAATACCCAGGCACTGGGCCTTGGGGGCGTTGGGCGGGTTGATGTGGGTGGCGGCCATGGTTTCAGACAGGCCGTAGCCCTCGATGTAATCCAGCCCGGTCAGCTTCTTCAGTTTGCCCGCCACCGCTTCCGGCATGGCAGCCCCGCCGCCGCCAATGGTCACCAGCGAACTGATGTCGTATTGATCCAGTTTGGGGTTGGACAGGAAGTCCACCGCCATGGTGACGATGTTGGTCCAGCCGGTGACCTTGTAACGCTCAATGAGCTTGCCGGCTACGTCCCGATCCCAACGGGTCATGATGACCATGGTGGAACCGGCGTAGATGGGGCTGTTCATGGAGCCGGTCATGCCGGTGACGTGGAAGAACGGCAGGGTACACAGTTGCACCGAGTCGGTAATGCTGATATTCCAGAACGCACGCTGGACAGCCGTCGCCATGGGCGCCCGGTGCACGTGCATGCAGCCCTTGGGCTGGCCGGTGGTACCGGAGCTGTACGGAATCACCGCCAGATCGTTCGGCCCGGCGGTATGGGGGCCGGGGGCATGCCCCTCATTAAGGGCGTCTTCCCAGGAAATCAGGCCAGGCCCTTCGAGAGGCTTCGGTTCAGCGGCCACTTCCGCAGGCAGGTTCAGGTCGGTGGGTTCGCGCACGTAGGTGCCATAGGCGGCGACGACGATCTTCTCAAGGTAGGTCTTGCCCACCATGGGCGCTATAAAGCTGGTCAGCTCCATACCCGCCAGGCACACCGTGGCACTGGTATCAGAGATGTAGTGTTCCAGCTCGGATGACCGGTTCATGGGGTTAACCGGTATCACCACGGCATCCGCCCGCAGGATCGCGTAGTAGCTGATAACGTACTGGGGGGAGTTCTGCATGTAAAGGAGCACACGGTCGCCCTTGCTGACCCCGTTCTCCTGCAGCCAGCCCGCCAGGGCCTCCACTTCATCCAGCAACTCCTGGTAGGTGATCTTCGTGTCGTAATAGATGATCGCCGTATGGTCCGGATACCGCAGCGCCGAAATGTCCAGGTTGGTCACCAGGCTGGTTTGCGGCAAGGTCATGGTCTTTGGCAACTCTCGGGGCCAGACCGAATAGTGTCTCGTAAACATTGGGTATTCTCCCGTTAACAAACTTGCAGACCGCAACCGCCCGGGCGGGCCCTGTCTCGGGATTCCGCGCACCGGAACGGTTCTGTCAATTCTTCCTCAGGGGGACGGATGCCCTGTTGCCCGGCAACCGATGGTCACCCCGCAGGGGTGATGCCGCCACGCCCCGGCGTCTCAGCACGGCCACATCAGAGTCGTCAGGCACCTCATGATCGGTGTGGCGGTCAAACCCCAGCCACCAATACGACAGGCCGCGACTGTCCTGCCCCGGCAACAACCTGGGCCTGGCAATAGAGCCGGCAGACTGGCCGGCAAACTCCATACTGTCTACCTGATCAGCACCGCAGGCAGGAAAGTTCACGTTCCAGCAGCATTTACCTTCCCCGGCGGTTGGCCACAACGCGCGTATCGCCGCTTCGCCCAACTCGGTCACCGGAGACCAGTCAATCCGGTCCCGGTTGGTAAAGGCCTGACTCAGGGCGATACCCGGAATCCCCAGGTGCTCGGCACTGAGTACCGCACCCACGGTGCCGGAATACTGCACCGAGTCACCGATGTTGCCACCGGCATTGATGCCGGACAGCACGAGATCCGGCGGGGTCTCGCCAAACCACTCGGCCAGCGCATAGAGCACACAGTCCGCAGGCGTGCCGGATACAGCAAAGTGCCGCTCACCGTGGCGATACACCCGCAGTGGGTCGTGCAGCGAAATGCTCTGCCCGGCGCCGCTGCGGTCATGCTCCGGGGCGACAACCCAGACTTCCTCCGCCAGACGGCTGGCAATGTCGGCCAGGATTTTCAGCCCCGGGGCCGCCACACCGTCATCGTTGGTGATCAGAATGCGGCGGACCATCGGGTCCGCCGCGGCCGACTGGCTCATACTTTTATGCCCTTACTGCCCTTCTGGGCCACGGACCAGCCGGCTTCCGCCAGCACGCTGGCGCGCTTGCCCACTTCCAGGGCATCGGAGTTGCTCGCGTTACCTGCCAAGGCACGGGCATAGACACCCTGCACGATGGCCGCCAGCCGGAACAGCGAGAACGACACGAACACGTGCCAGTCGTCGATACCATCACGGCCGGACGCCTTGCAGTAGCGCTCGATGGTCTCCTGCTCGGTGGGAATACCGATCTCGTCCAGGTCCTCGCCCACGACACCGCGCATACCCTCGAAGCCGGAGCTCAGATGGTAGGGCAGACAGTAGTAGGCCAGATCCGCCAGCGGATGGCCGAGGGTTGAAAGCTCCCAGTCCAGGATGGCGATGACTTCCGGCTTGTCCGGGTGCAGCATCAGATTACCCAGACGGTAGTCGCCATGGGCAATGGCGCATTCGTCGTTCTTCGGCAGGTTCTCCGGTAGCCACTTCATCAGGTTGTCCATGGCCGGCATGTCGTCGGTCTTGGAGGCCTCGTACTGCTTGGACCAGCGGGCGACCTGGCGGGCGACATAGCCTTCCGGTCGACCGAAATCCCCCAGTCCGACCTTGTTCACGTCCACCGCGTGCATCTTTGCCATGGTGTCGATGGCCGCCTCATGGACCGGGCGACGCTCCGCCTTGTCCAGATCCGGCAATGCCGGATGGCTCAGCACACGGCCTTCCATGAAGTCCATGACGTAAAACGGCGTACCGATCAGGTCGCTGTCTTCACACAGCACCCGCGCCTTCGGCACCGGCACGTCAGTGTTATCGGACAGGGCACGGATCACCTTGTATTCCCGTTCCACCATGTGAGCGGAAGGCAGCGTTTTTCCGGGCGGCTTCTTGCGCAGCACATAGCGGTTACCACCGGAAGTCAGCATAAAGGTGGGGTTGGACTGCCCACCCTGGAACTGCTTGACCTGCAGGTCGTCACCAACCTCGGGAATTTCCTTTTGCAGCCACTTCAGCAGGGCTGCTTCGTCAAACCGGTGGGCGTCGAGGACGTCCACCAGGTTGGGTCCAGTACTCATAAAAACCTCAGCAAATGGTTTCGCCGCCATCCGCCACAATCACCTGACCGGTGATGTAGGCGCTGGCCTTGGTGGACAGGAACACCGCCAGTCCGGCGATGTCTACCGGCTCGCCGAGGCGACGCAGCGGGGTCTTCTCTTCGGCGCGCTTGATGCGAACAGGGTCTTCAGTCAGCGCCTTGGCGAAGTCGGTTTTAACGATGCCAGGGGCGATGCTGTTGACTCGAATACCCTTGGGGCCCCACTCCACGGCCAGGTTGCGGGCCAGGGCCGCTTCCGCCGCCTTGGACACACCATAGGTACCAATGGTGGTGTTGCCCCGGATACCCGCAATGGATGACAACAGGACCACCGCGCCTTCGCCACGTTCGGCCATGCCCGGCAGCACCATATTGGTGAGCCAGAACGTGCCCTTGACGTTGGTATCCATGATCTTGTCCCAGGCCTCGTCGGTCATCTCGGCGGTGGGCCCGTAGACCGGGTTGGTGGCAGCATTGCACACCAGAACGTCGATCTTGCCCCAGGCCTCGATGGTCTTGTCGACCAGGTTCTGGAGCTGGTCCTTTTTGCCCACATGGCAGGGAATGGCGATGGCCTCGAAGCCTTCGGCCTTGAGCTCACCGGCCACCTGCTCACAGACGTCCGCCTTGCGGCTGGATATGACGACTTTCGCTCCCTGGCGGGCCATTTCCTCCGCAATGGAGCGGCCGATACCCTTGGTGGACCCTGTAATCAGGGCCACCTTGCCGGTCATATCAAACAATGGGTTTGTCATGATTCGGCTCCGGGATCAGTGGGTACGCGGATAGTTCTTCAGTTCCAGCTTGGCGATGGAATCCAGGTGCACCTCATCAGGACCATCGGCCAGGCGCAAGGTGCGCACGTTGGCCCAGGCCGCGGCCAGGAAGGTATCCTGACTGACGCCGGCACCGCCGTGTACCTGGATGGCACGATCCAGAACCTTCAGGGCCATGCTCGGCGCGATGACCTTGATCATGGCGATTTCCTGACGGGCCACCTTGTTGCCGACGGTGTCCATCATGTGGGCCGCTTTCAGGGTCATCAGACGGGCCTGTTCGATTTCCAGGCGTGAACGGGCGATGTCCTTACGAATGGAGTCAAACTCCACCAGCGGACGGCCAAAGGCTTCACGGGCGTTGGCGCGCTCGCACATGGCTTCCAGGGCGCGCTCGGCAACGCCGATGGTGCGCATGCAGTGGTGGATACGGCCTGGCCCGAGGCGGCCCTGGGCGATCTCGAAACCACGGCCCTCACCCAGCAGGATGTTGGAGGCCGGCACCCGTACGTTGTTGTAGTGGACTTCGGCGTGGCCATGGGGCGCGTGGTCATAGCCGAACACGTGCAGCGCGCGAACCATTTCCACGCCCGGGGTGTCCAGCGGCACCAGGATCATGGACTGCTGCTTGTGCTTCTCGGCGGACGGGTCGGTCTTGCCCATGACGATGGCAATCTTGGTGGTGGTGGTCATGGCACCGGAGGACCACCACTTCTTGCCGTTGATGACGTACTCGTCGCCCTCACGGCGAATCTCGGTGCCGATATTGGTGGCATCGGAGGAGGCCACGTTCGGCTCGGTCATGGAGAAGCAGGAGCGGATCTTGCCTTCCAGCAGCGGCTTCAGCCACTTCTCCTTGTGCTCTTCGCTACCGTAACGCTCGATGGTTTCCATGTTGCCGGTATCCGGCGCGGCACAGTTGAAGACTTCCGGGGCCATGTGGGAGCGGCCCATGATTTCGCACAGGTGGGCGTATTCCAGGTTGGTCAGGCCGGCACCACGCTCGCTCTCCGGCAGGAACAGGTTCCACAGGCCAGCGCTCTTGGCCTTGGCCTTGAGCTCTTCCATGATCTGGGTCGGCGCCCAGCGGTTCTCGGCCTGCTCTACCTGCTCGTGGTACTTGTGCTCGTTCGGGTAAACGTAGGCTTCCATGAACTCGGTGAGTTCTTTCTGCAGTTTCTTGGCTCGGTCAGACGGTTCGTACAACATCGTTGTGCCTCTCTATATTATTAGTTTGGAGGAATGCGTTCAGATGGGAACGCCCTCGGGTTTTTCGCTGCCGGATCGGATCCTGAACGTACCTTCGGCAATGGCAAGCAGGTTGCCCTTGTCATCGTGGATCTCGCCGGTGCTGTTGAAAATACGGGTGCCGCCGGCACGCTTGATGCCAGTGACGGTAATAGTGCCAGCGGAACACTGGCCGGTAAACGTGGTGGTCATGGTCAGGGTAATGGCCTTGCGCATCCGCCCCGGGTAGGGGCAGTAAGTGCCGGCCTCCGCCATGACGATATCCAGCAGGGAGCTCAGCACCCCACCGTGAATGACGCCCCCGAGATTCAGGTGCTCCGGCCTCAGGTCCAGAGCGATGACAGCCTTGTCTTCTTCCCAGGATACCTGGCGGTATCCCAGCATGTTGTGAAAGCCGGGCAGATCCTTGCCACCGGTGATGTGGAGGTTCTGTTGTGCTTCACTCATTACACTTTCATTCCAGGCATATTCAGTGAGGCGGTGTTGCCGCCGTCCACGGGCAGGGCCTGCCCGGTGATGTAGCTGGCGTCATCCGAGGCCAGGAAGCAGATCGCCGCAGCCAGCTCCTCCGGCTTGCCGTAGCGACGCAGTTCACAGCGCGCGCCCAGCTTGTGCTCTTTCTCATTGGAGCGGGCGTAATCGAACACGGCTTTGGTCATACCGGTTTCCACCAGCCCCGGGCACACCGCATTGACGCGGATGTTGAAGCCGCCCAGGTCGCAGGCTGCAGTCTGGGTCAGGTTGATCACGCCTGCCTTGGAAGCGCTGTAGGGGTTGCCCCCGGCGCCGGAACGGATACCGGCCACCGATGCGGTGTTGACGATTGCACCCTGCTGACGCTCCTGCATGAGGGGCGCCACATGCTTGATCATCAGCATGGCGCCGACCAGGTTCACGCCCAGGATCTTCTCCCAGTCCGCCTTCTCGTTCTCGGTGACAGGTGGATAACTGCCGCCGGAGATGCCGGCGTTGTTCACCAGGATATCAACCTGGCCAAACTGTTCCTTGACTTCGGACACCAGGGTTTTGACCGCATCCTCATCGGACACGTCCAGCTTGCGTTCAATATGGGTAGCTTCGGAGGGCATTTGGGCGGCGGTTTCCAGAAGGCCTTCTTCAGACCAGTCCGCGAGGATCACCCGGGCTCCCTCGCGGGCGAGCCTCAGGGCGGTAGCACGGCCGATACCACTGCCGGCGCCAGTGACGATGGCGACACGTTCAGTGAAACGCATCATAGTCTATGCTCCTTTAACCTTGTCGTAAGCCACGGAGGGGAAGCCGCGGACTCACGGGTTCTTATGATTGTAATGCTGACGCTTGACAGATTGATCCGGAAATTTGTTTCCGACAGGACTGTGTGAAAATGCCCCAAAAACTAGTTAGGCTGCTTTTCAAATGCGTAACAGGGCGTTTAATTTGTCACGCCTTCCAGTTTTGAGTCAATATATTCGGAAATAAATTTCACTAGTCAAAACACAACAACGATAGAGGCCCCCAAAATGAGACAAACCGTTGCGGCGATGCCGAATTACGCTCCAGCGATCGACCAGGAGACCATGGACCCCATCGGTCACCACATCCAGGCTTTCGCCCATTCCCAGGGCGAAAAGCCGGCCCTGACCGATGAAAAGGGCCGTCTCACCTGGGCCGAAATGCTGAGCCGGGCCAACCGCATCGCCAACCGGTTGCGGGACGATGGTCTGCAGACCGGCGACACCGTGGCCGGTCTGTCGGAAAACAGCAATGACTATATGTGCCTTTACCTGGGCACGCTCATTGCCGGTGGCTGCATGGTGCCCCTGTCCGGCATGGCCAGTGGCGAGGCCCTGGCACTGATGGTCGACGACTGCGACAGCCGTTTCCTCTTTGTGTCCGAAAAGAACCTGCCCCTGTTCACCGAGATCCGTGACCAGCTCAGCAGGGTCGAGCCGGCCCAGCGTATCGGCATCGACACCCGCGACGTCGACAGCGGCCTGGACCTGGACGCCTGGCTGGGCGACATCGGCGACGAGCCGAACCCCGCCGAGGTGACCCCGGACGACCCGTTCAACATCATCTACAGCTCCGGTACTACCGGAACTCCCAAAGGTATACTGCACGATTACCGGTTCCGCCAGCGGCAGTTCGAGCGCCTGGCCCGATATGGCCTGGATGGCGATGCCATCAACCTGGTCTCCACACCACTTTACTCCAACACCACCCTGGTGTCCGCCCTGCCCACCCTGTTCCACGGTGGCACCCTGGTGCTGATGGGCAAGTTCAACGCCCGCCGTTTCCTGGAGCTGGCCGAAGAGCACCGGGTGACCCACGCCATGCTGGTACCGGTGCAGTACAGTCGCATCATGGCCGAGCCGGACTTTGACCGTTTCGACCTGTCCAGCTTCAAGCTCAAGCTGTGCACCAGCGCGCCACTGCGCTCCGATGTGATCGCCGAGGCCATGGAACGCTGGCCCGGCAATATCCGGGAAGTGTATGGCCTTACCGAGGGCGGCATTTCCACCAGCCTGGACTGTGCCGCCAACCCCACCAAGTGGGATTCCGTCGGCGTACCCACCGAAGGTTCGGAGGTACGGATTATCGATGACAATGGCAACGAACTGCCCCAGGGCGAGATTGGCGAAATCGTGGGTCGCGCCATTTCCATGATGCGGGGCTACTACCACCGGGAACAGCAAACCAACGAGATGCTGTGGACCAGCCCCGAGGGCCATGTGTTCTACCGCAGCGGTGATATGGGCAGGCTGGATGAAGACGGCTTCCTTTATATACTGGACCGCCGCAAGGACATGATCATCTCCGGTGGTTTCAACATCTATGCCGTGGATCTGGAAAAGGTTTTGCTGGAGCACCCTGCAGTGGCGGATGTCGCCGTGATCGGCATCCCCAGCGAACACTGGGGCGAGACCCCGCTGGGTCTGGTGGTACGCAAGGCCGGCGAAACCGCCACGGAAGAAGACATCCTCACCTTTGCCAACAAAAAACTGGGCAAGACCCAGCGCCTGGCGGGCGTGGAATTCCGCGACGAGCTGCCCCGCTCCACCATCGGCAAGGTGCTCAAGCGGGAGCTGAGGGAGCCCTACTGGGCCGACCAGAAAAAGTAGGCACACAAGCAGCCAGCAGGAGGGCGACCAGAAGGGTCGCCCTCTTTGTTTTCCTGCAGTGGACCATCACTGACACCCGATTGGGCCATGGCCTGCTAGAATCCCCTGTCCTGACTTCGAGCCACCGACCGAACGGATCACCGTGAACGCCCCAGACGCCGCCACAAGCCTGCCCCGACAGCTTTACGCCATGACCTGGCCGATGCTCTTCGGGGTGTTGTCCCTGATGACGTTCCATCTCGCCGACAGTATTTTCATTGCCCAGCTGGGGCGTGACCCGCTGGCGGCACTTGGGTTTACCGTGCCCATGCAGCAACTGATCACCGGCCTGCAGGTAGGCCTTGGCATTGCCACCACCGCCATCATCTCCCGCACCCTGGGTGCCGGTGACGAACAGCGGGCCGTACGCCTGGCCGGACTGGTGGTCACCACCGGCGCGACCCTGGTATGCCTGCTGGCGGTCAGTCTGTGGTTGCTGCGCGACACCATCATGACGCTGCTGGGAGCTGAGCAGGCCCTGCTGCCCATGATCCGCCTCTACTGGATGCCCTGGCTGGTGGCCGCCTGGACCGGTGCCGTGCTGTATTTCGGTTACAGCATCTGCCGCTCCCATGGCGACACCAAACTGCCCGGGCTGATGATGATGGCCGCCAGCCTGCTGAATATCGCCCTCGACCCACTGTACATCTTCGTTTTCGGCTGGGGTCTGCCCGGCGCGCCGCTGGCCACCATTACGTCCTTTGGCGTCGGTTGCCTGGTGATCTACCCGGCCCTGGTAAAACGGGGCTGGATCGGCTTTGACCTGGGGCAGCTGGAGCTCGGCAAGTCCATCCGCCAGCTTGGCGGCATCATGGCCCCGGCCATGGTCAGCCAGCTGATGCCACCGGCCTCTGCCATGTTCGCCACGGCCCTGGTGGCCACCTTTGGTTCCGCCGCCGTGGCCGCATGGGGGCTGGGCACACGGCTGGAATTCTTCTCCATCGTGGTAGTGCTGGCCCTGACCATGTCAATGCCGCCCATGGTGGGCCGGCTACTGGGTCAGGGGGACATCGGCACCATCCGCAAGCTGGTTCGTCTGGCGGTTCGTTTCGTGGTGGTGTGGCAACTGGCCATTGGCCTGTTCTGGCTGGCCGCCTCGGGGCTGGTATCGGAACTGTTTACCGCTGACCGGGAGGTGAGCGATGTGCTGGGCGATTACCTGTTGCGGGTGCCCCTCAGCTACAGCGGCCTGGGGGTATGCATGCTGATGGTGTCAGTCAACAACGCCCTGGGGCTGCCCATGCGGGCGCTGCTGATTTCCACCCTGCGGCTGTTTGCCTGCTACCTGCCCATGCTATGGCTTGGCGGCCAGCTGGGCGGCCTGCCCGGGCTGATGTCCGGCGCCCTGGCGGGCAACCTGCTCGCTGGCATCATGGCGTGGCTGCTGTACCGGCAGGGCATGACGCATCTGCGAAGCCAGACCGCGCCGGCAGCCGGTTAACCGGAACAGCCTCCGCTCAGGAAAAGCGCTCGCGGAAATACTCCGGCAACTCCACCACCTTCTTGTGCTGGAAGTCGAAGAACACAAACCCGTACTTGGCCATTGCCACCGCCTGGCCGCTAGCCTCCTTGGTCACACGGAACACGTAATCACCGCCGTATTTGTTCAGGTCGGTGACCCCCACCTCAAAGCGGAGGCTTTCCGGGAAGAAGGATTCCGACTGGTACATGGTCGCCAGGTCGGTAACGATGATGCCGGTGCCACGGCCAATCTGCTCGGCCAGGCCCATTTTCACCATGAACTGGGCACGGGCCTCCGACAGCATGGAAATCAGGGCATCATTGCCCAGGTGGTTGGCACCGTTGATGTCGGTGATACGCACCGGCATGGTGGTGGAGAAAACAAAGACTTCATCGGGAAAAGACAGTTTGACGCGGGCCATGACACAACTACCGGAAAAATGGGTCAGAAAAAAGGAAGCGAATAATACGCCGTTCGCACGCCCAAATCATCTGGTGCCCTGAGTTCACTTCCGTTATGTTACGGTCAGACACCAAAATAAGAGCAAGCGCTCCAAAGCGTATATCGACTTGGAACCACCAGACCTTCGCCACCGCGCCTTGCCCTCAAGGCTCTCTGTGGCTCAGTCGATCAACGAATTAACCAACCGTGACACTAGGTACCCCCATGGACATCCGCCCCGCTGCCACCCTCGCCATCACCCGCGATTCCGATGAAGGGCTCCAGGTCCTGCTGATGCAACGCACCTGGGACGCCACCTTCATGCCCGGCTTTTACGTGTTCCCGGGGGGCGCGGTCGACGAGGCGGACCAGCGCTGCGAACCCCACCTGACCGGTGGGGATGACACCTCCGTCAGCCACGACATGGGCCTCAGTACCGGCGGCAGTCTCTTCATGATAGCCGCCATCCGGGAATGCTTCGAGGAAGCCGGCGTGCTGCTGGCGCTGGATGAAGAGGGCAACACCCTGGCACCCGACCACCCGGTGTTCAGTGAACGGCAGGGCATGATCGCCGGCGACCAGACCCTGGCCGCCCTGTGCCACCAGCACCGCCTGGCCCTGCCCATGGACCGGATTGCCTATCTGGCCCATTGGGTGACACCGCCGGGGCCACCAAGGCGTTTCGATACCCGTTTTTTCGTGGCCGCGCTTCCCGAAGGCCAGCAACCGGACCACGACCGGGTGGAGACCATCGACCATATCTGGCTGACACCCCAGCAGGCCATGGACGAACACCGCCAGGGTACCCGGCTGTTCGCCTCGCCCACCCTGCGAACCCTGCGCATCATTGCCGGCTTCGATACCACCGAAGCACTGATCCGCCATGCCAGGTCGCAACCACCGGAGCCAACGCCACACCGGCCCTGGCCAGCCACCAAACAGGGCAGGCCGGTATCCGTGGAACCCGGCACCGGACCTTTTGACGAAGTGCGCAAGCTGGACCCGGACGGCCGCGGCCAGGCACTGGCGGAGATTGTTCCCGGCCAGCCGGTACAACTGGCACCCTCTGTCGTCCGCCTGACCTGCCCCAACCCCGGCGCCATGACCGGACCTGGTACCAACAGCTACCTGCTGGGTCAGCCCGGACAGGCATGGACGGTTATTGACCCCGGCCCTGTTGAGCAAAGTCATCTGGAGCGTATCCTTGAGGTTACCGGCGGCCGCATTGAGCAGGTGCTGACCACCCACACCCACCCGGATCATTCGCCGGGCGCGACCTGGCTCCGGGAGCATACCGGCGCACCCCTGCGGGGCATGACCGCACCCGAGCAGGACCCGATCCAGGACCATGACTTCCGACCGGACTCGATCCCCGTGGATGGCGACCGTATTGATACTGCTGCCGGCACCCTGAAGGCCATCTTCACTCCCGGCCACGCCTCCAATCACCTGTGCTTCCTGCTGGAGCGGGAAAAGATGCTGTTTGCCGGTGACCACATCATGCAGGGCTCCACCGTGGTGATTAATCCGCCCGACGGCGACATGAAGGATTACCTGGAATCCCTCGACCGGCTACTTGAGGAAGAGATTCAGTGGTTCGCCCCGGCCCACGGTTTTCTGATGGGCAGGGTGGAATCGGTCATCGACTGGCTGACCACCCACCGCCTGACCAGGGAGAAGAAGATCGCCGAAACCCTGGCCGAACACGGCCCGGGAACCCTGAAGGAACTGGTCAAACACGCCTACGACGATGTGCCACCGGCCATTCACGGCCTGGCCATGCGCTCGCTGCTGGCGCATCTGATCAAATTGCGCAAGGAAGACCGGGCCCGTGAAGATGGCGATGCGTGGGAGTCAACGGACGTGTGATCCGGTACCCGTTCAGTCCCACAGTTCGTTGCAAAACCAAACCCTAATTAACAATGTCAGTCAAAGAGAGCTGATAGGGTGATGGCGTGACCTGGCAACGAATGACAGTGCGGTTAAACCTTTGTCAGGCCTCTGTACCGCCCTTTCTGCTTTCGGTTAGCCTTGGCTGACCTGTGCCGCCACCCGAACCCTGTTTACCCGGTTGCGGCGAAGTACGAATTGCTGTCAATGGGAGATTTGATGCGCCTGACCCCACCTTCCCGCCTGCTGCTACCGGCCATGCTCGTTGTAGCCGTGTGCACCGGCAAGGCCTGGGCCCAGGAGGCCAGTTCCCGCGCCCCCCAGGAAACTGCCCCGTCTCCCAGTGAATCCGCCGTCCCGCCCAGCGACAATACCGCTGACGACAGCGATCCTGTCCGGCTGGAGGATGAGGGCCCTCAGGTCATTACCGACTCAACGGACACCGCCCCCTCGCCACCGCCCGAAGGCCCTGAGGCTGCTGTAGAAGCCCCGCCGGTGATTGAACTTCCGGAAGACGAGTCCGTTGAAGACATTACCGCCTCGGACACCGATGTCAGCAAAGACAGGAAGCAGACCGCCGGCTCGACCCGTGAGTCGCCAGCCGGCGATGCCCCTGACGCGGACCTGCCCGACAAGCAGATCGCCGATGAACAAACCTCCCCCACCGGGACCATCCCGGAAACCCAGCCAGCCCAGGCGGAACCATTCCGGCTACTCAGTGGTGAAGTGCTGCCCGGCACCACGGCCCGGCTGGCCTGGTCACCAGGTATCCAGATATCGGGGCTGTCCCAGCCCACGCCGGTACTGGTGGTAAACGGGAGCAAACCCGGCCCCGTGATGTGCATGACCGGGGCGGTTCATGGCGATGAACTCAATGGCATCGAGATCATCCGCCGGGTCATCTACGACCTGGACCCGGACGAGCTGTCCGGCACCGTAGTGGGCATTCCCATTGTGAACCTGCAGGGGTTCCAGCAGGGCAGCCGCTACCTGGCTGACCGTCGCGACCTGAACCGTTACTTCCCCGGCAGCGAGGATGGCAGCCTGGCTCACCGCATTGCCCACTCGCTGTTCGAACAGGTGATCCTCAACTGTGACATGCTGGTGGACATCCACACCGGGTCCCTGAAACGCACCAACCTGCCGCAACTGCGAGCGGATATGGACAATCCGCAGGTTGCCGAGCTGACCAAGGGCTTTGATTCAATGGTGGTGGTACACAGCAGCGGCGGCCCCGGCATGCTACGTACCGCAACCACCGAATCGGGCATTCCCGCGGTAACCATGGAAGTGGGCGAATCCATGCGCATCCAGGAAGACCAGATCAGGGCCGGCGTCAACAGCGTGGTCAGCCTGATGGAAAAACAGGGCATGACGGCTCGTCTTTTCCAGTGGGGCGAACCCGAGCCCGTGTACTACCAGTCCCACTGGATACGCGCCAACCAGGGCGGCATCCTGTTCAGCGATGTGGAACTGGGCGCCTACGTGACCGAAGGCACTATCCTGGGCACGGTATCGGACCCTATTACCAACGAGCAGTCGCACATCCGGGCGGATGCCGATGGCCGGGTCATCGGCATGGCCGTGGACCAGGTGGTGATGGCCGGTTTTGCGGCCTACCATCTGGGCTCAAAGGCGGAAAATGAGGAGCAGGCGGAGTAGACTGATGCTCCGTCTGATTGCTGCGCTTCAACCAGACGGAATATTCTGACTGTCTGGAGCGGTACCGTGGCACGATATGCAAACCGATCCCTGGCACTGGCCTACACCGGGCTGGTGCTGACTCCCCTGTTCTGGGCCGGCAACGCGGTGGTGGCCCGTGGGGTGGTGGACAGCATCCCGCCGGTGTCCCTCGCGTTCTGGCGCTGGGTCATCGCCCTGCTGTTGCTGCTGCCACTGGCGCTTCCCAAAGTCCGCAAGGAATGGTCAGTGGTACGCGACCACTGGCCCCGCGTGCTCGTGCTGGCCCTGTTCAGCGTGGCCTCGTTCAACACTCTGCTCTACCTGGCTGCCACCACCACAACCGCCATCAACATTGCGTTGATCAATTCCACCATCCCCATCATGGTGGCTTTGCTGGCCTTCCTGCTACTGGGAGAACGAACCCGACCCGCGCAGGCTATTGGCATTGCCGTTGCCCTGACCGGCGTACTGATGGTCATTGCCCAGG
Organism: Marinobacter lacisalsi; assembly: GCF_042651045.1. Lineage (NCBI taxonomy): Bacteria > Pseudomonadati > Pseudomonadota > Gammaproteobacteria > Pseudomonadales > Marinobacteraceae > Marinobacter > Marinobacter lacisalsi. The sequence goes on along the minus strand of NZ_JBHSDI010000001.1, from coordinate 573,645 downwards.
GAACTCTGGGACGGCTGCTCAGCCTGTCCTTGTCACCGGGGGACCTGGTCATGGTGGCGGCGGTCATCAGCTGGGGGATCTTTTCTGTGCTTTTGCGGCGCCTGTCGATCCCGCTGTCCGCCATGACCTTTCTCACCCTCCAGATCGCCCTGGGTACCGCATTGCTGACACCCGTTTACCTGATCGACCTGCTGCTGATCTCAGGTGGCTTCACACTCTCAGGGTCCACCTTGCCACCTCTGATCTATGTGGCCGTTTTCCCCGGCATTCTTGCCTATGCCTTCTGGAACCACGGCGTCTGGAACGTGGGCCCGGCCCGGGCCGCCATCTTCATGTACCTGGTACCGGTATTCGCCGCCGTCCTGGCCTGGGTGTTCCTTGATGAACGTCTCGGCTGGTATCACCTGGCCGGTGGCGCATTGATACTGGTGGGGCTGTACCTGACAACGCGGAATGCGCCTGCTCCACAGACGAATAGATAACCACCAGGGAGCATAATTAGTGTCGACTTTGCTTACACTTAAGCTATCGAATCAAATGAAAGCTTAACAAAAACATGGCCTTAAATTTCTGGCCGAATTTTTGCTTTTCACAGAATGGATGCAATTATCTGTTGCAAAAAAATACTCATGGAGTTCGATAATGAATAAAATGTTGACCTTTCTAGCCGGTGCAGCGCTCCTGACAAGCGTCATTTCCACTGCAAACGCTGCAGTCATAACCCTGGAAGACATTACCGAATTTTCCGCGACCGGAACGAACCCCACCGGCGACCTGGACTATTCGCACTATGGCGACGTCAATAAGCTTGACGGCCCGACGGACTACCTGGTCTGGACCCACAACTACACCTTCAATCCACCAGCCGACTCCATACTGGGCGCCGTACTGACCCTGGACCTGCGCGACGACCAGGAATGGTACAAGTCCAAGTGCTCCTGGAGCTGGTCTTCCATGAGCATGGAATGTCATTATAAGAAAAAGGACGATGTGAACTGGGAAAAAGCCATTGGTTTCGGTGAAGACGGCACCTGGGATATCGGTGAAGTAGACACAGGCGCCTACAGCTACCAGGTGGGACTTGACTCGGTTGCCGATGGTTCCTACCAGGTGACTCTCGGGTCTATCTGGGGTGATTTTTACATCGACCGCTCTACCCTGACCATAGACTACCTGCCCGTTCCCGAACCCGGCACCCTGCTGCTGCTGGGATCCGGCCTGCTCGGACTTGGCCTGGCTCGTCGTCGACAGCGCGCTGCCTGACACCCGGCCAGAGTGAAATACCCCGGGGCCACCTTCCGGCCCCGGTAATTCCTTTCCTTATCGCACCCTGTCTGTCTGCAGGAACTGCTCCGGCAGCGAAATGCCGTCGTCGTAGAGGGTAATACCTGAACGCAGGCAGACGGACAGATTCTTGTGGGACGCCTCGGTCTCCTGCGGCAGCAGGTCGGCCACGGTCTGCATTTCCTCCAGCAACTCCGTTTCAGTAGCCTGCATCTGGCTACGGGCAAAGTCGCTGATTTCCAGCCCCTGCACGATCTGGTAGCGGCCGTAGTCACAGCGAACCGGGAAGGAATAGAAAATGCCCTTCTCGATGCCATAGCTACCGTCACTGACAATGCCCATGCTCACCCAGTCGTTTTCCGGGGTACCGTTGATCCAGTCATGCATGTGATTGAGGATGGCCTGGGCCGCTGAGGCTGCACTGGAATGCCCCCGGGCGTCGATGATGGCCGAGCCACGCTTCTGGATCTTGCGGATAAACTGCTCCTGATACCAGTTCTCTTCCACCTGCGGCAGCGCCGGCTCGCCATAGATGGTGGCATGACTGAGATCCGGAAACTGGGTGGAGGAATGGTTGCCCCACACCGTAATCCGCCGGATGCCCTTGGGGTTGGCCCCGGTATGGTTGGCCAGGATGCCACGGGTCCGGTTGTGGTCCAGGCGGGTCAGCGCGGTGAACTGGGCGGGGCTCAGATCCGGTGCGTTACGGCTGGCAATCAGGGCGTTGGTATTGGCGGGGTTGCCCACCACCAGCACTTTCACATCCCGGTTGGCGTATTCGTTGATAGCCCGGCCCTGGCCGGCGAACACCGGTGCGTTGGCGGCAATCAGCTCGCTGCGCTCCATACCGGGCCCCCGGGGTTTGGCCCCGATCAGCAACACGTAGTGGGCCCCCACCACGCCGTCTTCGAAACGATCATGCATACTGATGCTGTGCAGCAGGGGGAAGGCGCAGTCTTCAAGCTCCATGGCAATACCCCGCAGTGGCTCCATGGCCTGGGGCATCTCGATCAGCTGAAGGATCACGGGCTGATCCCGCCCCATCATCTCACCGGCGGCAATCCGGAACAGCAGGGAATGGCTGATACTGCCGGCTGCGCCGGTCACTGCGATACGCACGGGACGCTTCATCGCATGGCTCCTTGTCAGAATGGAACCGGAAACTCTATCAGGTTACCAACGACATTTTGAGCCGAAATCCGGAAACGTCCTGCTTTTGTGAGCTATCCCCACCGTTATCCGGCGCCATCAACCACTTCAGCCAGCACCCGTTGATGCAACTCTGCATCGCGGTTACTGAACAGAACAAAGCGAATACGTTTCACCGAAAACAGACTCGCAGCTTCGGCCAGCAGGGTGGAAAAGGCGATCCTCGCCGCCGGCTCCATGGGGTACCCAAAGGCACCGGTAGACATCGCCGGAAAGCCGATGGACGAAAGCCCCTGCTTCTCGGCCAGTTGCACACCATTGCGGTAACAGTCTGCCAGCAGTGCATCCGACGGTTCATCCACCCCATAGACCGGCCCCAGGCAATGGATGATGTGGGCGTTGGGCAACCCGAACCCCTCGGTGATTACCGCCTGCCCCGGCCGGATCGGCGCCAGCGGCTCACAGGCCCGGGCCAGCTCCGGCCCCGCCGCCCGATGGATCGCGCCGGCAACACCACCGCCGGACATCAACTGGGCGTTGGCCGCATTCACGACCGCGTCCAGATCTGGCTGTTTAGTGATATCGCCCTGGATACATTCGATCTGGATGCCGTTCTTCGTCTTGCATTGGTCAGACATTGCTAGCCCCCTGTTCTAGAGGAAGTTGCACGGAGTCTGGGGCGGGGTGTGCCGGGTATTTTTGGAGCAGCGCCATGGGTGAGACCAGCGTTTATGAAGCGAAGCTTCATGCGCAGGCGAACGACAGTCGCCTCGGGCGGCTGGCCGGACCGGCGCGGTCCAAGGTCGGTCCATGGATGGACCGTGAATTGGAGCGGAAAAAATACCCGGCACGGCCCGCCAGGCACTGATCCGAAATCACCTGGAACGCAGCCCAGCCACCGCCACCTCAATCTGTTCCATCGCCTGCCGGATCACCGCCAACGGCGACCCCAGATTCAGCCGCATGAAACCGCCGCCCTGGCTGCCGAAGGTTATCCCGGGATTCATACCCACCCCGGCCTGCTCCACCATGAACCGCTTCAGCCCGGCATCGTCCAGCCCCAGGGCCCGACAGTCCAGCCACAGCAGGTAAGTGCCCTCGGGGTCCGGCACCCGGATCTCCGGCAGCCGCTGGTTTACAAAGCCAAGCACAAAATCCCGGTTGCCGCGAACATAGTCCATCATCGCCGCTGCCCAGTCCGCACCATGGCGGTAACCGGCCTCGAATGCCGCGATACTGAACGGATTGCACTGCACCATATGCAGGGAATCGAATACACCATCCAGCTGCCGTAGCAGGTCCTGGCGTTCCGACACCACGGCGGACAGCCCCATGCCCGGAATGTTGAAGGTCTTGCTCGGCGCCACGGTAGTGACCAGGGGATCATCCGTCCGAGACAGGGTCGCCAGCATGCGATGCCCCGGCCGATCAGGATAGACCAGGTCTGCATGGATCTCGTCGGAAAGCACCACCAAGTTATGGGCCCGGGCAATCTCCAGCACCGCTTCCAGCTCCGCCATCGACCATACCCGCCCTACCGGATTGTGAGGCGAACACAGGAACAACACCTTCACCGAAGGGTCTGCCGCGCACTCGGCCAGATGATCTAGATCCATGCCGTACCGGCCATCACGCTCCACCAGTGGATTCTCCACCACCCGGCGACCAGCCTTGCGGATACTGCTGAAAAACGGCGGGTACACTGGTGGCTGGATAATCACCCCCTCGCCTTCACCGGCATACGCCATGGCTGCCGCGTGCAGGGTGGGCACGACCCCCGGCGCCATACGAATCCAGTTCCGTTCGATGGTCCATCGGTGGTGCTCCCGGAACCAGTCGATCATGGCCTGGTACAGGCTGTCGGGGAACAGTGTGTAGCCATACGCCGGGTGCCGCGCCCGGCTCACCAGGGCCTCGGTGACCGCCTCCGGGGCAGCAAAATCCGTGTCGGCCACCCACAGGGGGATGACATCATCGCGCCCGAACACCGCCTTGCGGGCATCAAACTTGACGGAGCAGGTGTCCTCCCGCGAGAACACCTGATCGAAAGGGTTGCTCAAGCCTTACGCTCCCAGATCGTGACGTCAGTAAAGTTGTACTGGTATTTGTTCGTGGTTTCACGAATCACAAACGGCAGCTTACCCGGTGCGCTGATCAGAGTGAAATGCGCCTCCAGGTGCTCCTTCAGGGCATCCAGGGTGGTGTAGTTCTCGCCGTCCTTCTTGAAGCCGCCCAGCCATTCGTCCCGGGGCGTGTGCTCTTCCATCCAGGTATATGGGCAGGCCAGCACCAGCAGGCCGCCCGCATTGACGCGACGGTGGATTTCCGCGAGGAACCGTTTAGGGCTGTAAAGGCGGTCCAGCATGTTACTGGCCAGCACCAGGTCATAGCCGGTGAACTGCGGCTTGAGGTTACAGGCATCCCCCTGCCAGAAGGCGACCCGGTCGCGGGTATCGGACAATCCCATCTCCTCGAGGTGACGGGTACGGTAGCCCACCAGCTCCGCTTCGTCGGTGAGGGTATAGCGCAGGGTGCCCTGCTCTGCCATGGCCACCCCCTGGCGGATGAAGCGCGCCGAGAAATCCACCCCGGTGACTTCCTCAAAATGCCGGGCCAACTCGAACACCGAGCGCCCCGACGCGCAACCGATATCCATCGCCGTGCCCTTGCGGCGCTGCCCCATGGCTTCAATGGCCAGATCGGCGATGGCCTTCGGGTAATTGGCGACACCCAGGTGCTCGTCGCCGAAATGGAACTCGGCGTATTCGGACAGCAGCTTGTCGGTTTCATACTGGGTGGCGGGTGGTTTCACTTCCGCATCGGACACCACGTACCGGAATCCGGCATGCTGGAAGAAGTGGCGACGGAACGCATAGCGGGCCGAGCGCAGGGTCTCGTTGCCGCAGGAGATCCAGGAGCCGCCCTTGATCAGGTTGTGCTGGTTGTCGAAGGTAGGCGTCGTAAAATCATCGTAGAGGGCGTGGACATCAAACCCATCGAACGGGTAGGTCGGGGTTTCCATCCACTGCCAGACATTGCCCACCACATCAAAGAACTCCCCATGACGGAAGTGGGTCACCGGACAGGATGACGCCCAATGGTCCAGGTGCAGGTTGGCCGGCGCCGGCCTGTCAGCAGGCACCTCCTGAATGCCCGCGACGTCATACAGTCGGTACCATTCATCTTCCGTAGGCAACCGGACCGGCCTGCCGGTTTCCCGGGCCTTCCAGTTACAGAATGCCTTGGCCTCATGATAGTTCACTTCCACGGGCCAGTCCCAGGGCATTTCCACTTCCCCGGTCATCAACCGCAGGTACCACTGGTTGCGCCAGACCCAGAAGGTGGGATGACGGGCGTCTGCAAAGTTGCGCCACTGCAGACCTTCCTCCTCCCACACCTCATCGTCCTGATAGCCACCGTCTTCCACAAAGCCCAGGAACTCAGCGTTACTCGCCAGATAGCGGCTGGCCTCGAATGACGTTACCCGGGCGCGGTGCTCTCCGTATTCATTGTCCCAGCCATAGCGCGGGTCATCGAAGGCCTTGCCCAGAACCACCTCGCCGGCGGGGACCGCAACCAGGTCATTATCCGGCGCTTCGCCGGTAACGGGGCATGGCTTCCAGGCGGCATCCGGCTGGACGTAGTCGGGCCTGTGTTGACGAATCAGCACCGACGAGGTTTCCAGGTGGATGCGCTCATGCTCGATGCCCATCACGATCGGCCACCAGTCACTCTGCCAGTTGATCGGCAAGGTCAGCGGCAGGGTGTCGATAAGGCCAACCACCGTGTCCCTGACCTTGTTGCGGTAGGCCATGACCTCGGCCACTGAAGGCCAGTCATAGTGGGCGTCGTCAAGGTCATCCCAGCTCATCTCGTCCACGCCCACGGCAAAGGTCGACTCCATGCCGGCGTCGACACGCTCCGGCAGCAACTTGGCCAGCACAAGCTTGTTGATAAAGAAGGTCGCGGTATGCCCCAGGTAGAAAATCAGCGGGTGGCGTAAGGGAATGGATTTCTCGAAATAGGCTTCGTCCCGGGCCAGCGTCCGGAACAGCGATTCGTAGGTTTCCCAGGTCGTCAGAAAATAGTCACGTATCTCCCGCCGCCTGGATTCCGGATCACCGGATGCCAGGTCCGGGGTGCGCTGAAACAGCTGGTGTGCGGAGGTGGTTACAGAAAGGGTGTCCATCCTGCTCATTATGCGATCGCTCCTGATGATTTCTTGTCCCTGATGATACTGACGACATTGGATTTCAGACCTGTGGGAAGCCGGAACCCGGGGCGACCCGCCCGTGACCGCCCGGGGGCAAATGATTACACTTGCAGTCCTACCGTTTACCCTGCTTGCCAGTCAAGGCACGGAGTTTTCATGATAGGCCAGATCCTGTCGACATTATTACCGGTCTTCCTCATTGCCGGATGTGGCGCCCTGTATGGTCGCTACCGCTCGACCGACATCCAGAGCATGAACGCCGTCAACATGGAGCTGTTCGTGCCCATGCTGGTGTTCGCGGTACTGGCTGACCAGCAGGCCCCGCTGGGGGACTACGCCTGGCTGGCAACAGCGGCGGTGGTGATTGTGCTCGGCTCGGGCCTGCTGCTGTGGCCGGTGGCAAAGATTCTGGGGCTGAACCTGAAGACCTTCCTGCCGCCCATGATGTTCTGCAACTCCGGCAATATGGGTATTCCACTGATCGTGCTGGCCTTTGGCGAGGCGGCACTGCCCGCCGCCATCGTGCTGTTTATCGTGGAAATGCTGCTGCACTTTTCGATAGGCCTTTACATGCTGGACCCGCACACCTCGCTGCTGAAACGGCTGCGGGTGCCGGTGGTGCTGGCCACCATCGCCGGGCTGGCGGTCAATATCGGTGGGGTTGCGCTGCCCGGCTGGCTGATGGAAGCCCTCAACATGCTCGGTGGCATCTGTATCCCATTGATGCTGTTCACCCTGGGCATCCGCATGCTGGATGTGGACTTCAGTGACTGGAAGCTGGGCATGATCGGTGCGATTGCCTGTCCCGCCAGCGGTCTGCTCCTGGCCTGGCCGATGATCGCACTGATGGAACTGCCGGGGCTCCAGGTGGCCAGCCTGTGGGTGTTCGCCGCCCTGCCACCGGCGGTGCTCAATTACATGGTGGCGGAGCAGTACCGCCAGGAACCCCACAAGGTGGCCTCGCTGGTGCTGATCAGCAACCTGGCCAGCCTTGTGGTCATGCCGGTGGTGCTGGGCCTGGTGTTCAGCGCCGGCTATGTCTGAAAATCAGGCTCCCGAGCGGGTACGGAAGAACGACACCTCGCCCCGCAACTGATCCGCCAGGGTGTCCAGCTCCCGGCTGGAAGCAGCCACCTGCTCCGAACCGGCCGCGGTTTCCACGGTGGCATCGTGGATACGGCTGATATTGCGGTTAACCTCTTCCGCCACGGAACTCTGTTCTTCGGCCGCGCTGGCGATCTGGGCGTTCATGTCGTTGATGGCGCCCACTTCGTGACGGATCCGGGCCAGTGCATCGCGAGCCTCCCCGGTCTGCACAACCGTCTCCCGGGCCCGTTCACGGCTGGTTTCCATGGCCGTTACCGCCTGGCCAGCGCCAGTCTGCAGTTTGCCAATCATCTCCTGGATCTCACGGGTGGAATCCTGGGTACGGGTGGCCAGCGAGCGCACTTCGTCCGCCACCACCGCAAAGCCACGGCCATGGGTGCCGGCCCGGGCGGCCTCGATGGCGGCGTTCAGGGCCAGCAGGTTGGTCTGTTCGGCAATGCCATTGATCACTTCGATGATGGTTTCAATGTTGGCGCTGTCCTGGCTTACCTGCTTGACGGTGTCAGTGGCCCCTTCCAGGGTATCCGCCAGGTTGCCGATGGCGGTGGCGGTGTCGCCGACCACCCGGTTGCCATTCTCCACCTCTTCATCGGCGGTGCGGGTTGCTGAGGCGGCGTTGGCGGCAAAACCGGCCACCTCGTTGACCGTGGCCGCCATCTGGTTGACGGCAGCCGCCATCTGCTGGGCCTCCTCGGATTGAAGGCGGATCTGCTCACGGTTGTTATCCGCGGTGCCCAGCAGCTCCGAGGAAGCCTCCGCCAATTGCGTGGAGGCCTGCCGGACGCGGGTCATGGTGGCGCCCAGGCGCCCGGTGGTTTCCTTCAGAACCCCCATCACGCTGTTCGGATAACGGGTCTGTATATCCTGGTCCAGCTGGCCATCAGCCATGGCACGAATGGCCTCCGCCACGGTCTCAGGCTCCGCTCCCAGGGTCGATTTCAGGTTACGGATAATCAGCACGACCACCACAACACCAGCCAGAATGGCGAAACCGGTGACAAGAAAGATCAGGGTCTGGAAATTGGAGGCGGCATCCTGGACCCGGTCGATATCGGCAGACACGATGGCCTCCTGGTGATCAATAAAGGCATTCACTCGCTTGAGCCATTCCGTATAGGCCGGCGATACCTCTTCCAGCAGGAAGGTGCGGGCCGCTTCCGGGCCCTGATCGCGACGGAGGTCAATCAGTCGTTCGGTCAGCGCCAGGGTATCGCGCTCGATCTGCTGGATGTCCGCCAGCAGCCTGGCCTCACGATCCGTGGCGCCCAGCTCGTCGAACAGTCTGTCCATGGCCACGGCGGAATCCTGGTAGAAGGCGTCCAGGCGCTGCACATCCCGAAGGTGACCCTCCAGAGCCCTGTCGTTCCGAACCAGCACCGCATCCCGGATGGCAATGGCGCGATCGTGGACACTGCCACGAAAGTTGATGGCATGGCGCTGCTTGACCGCAGCCCCTTCCCGCACCTCGTGCAGGGTGCGATCCATGAACCCCACCCGGAAATTGCCCACCAGACTGATCAGTACCATGAGAGACAACAGAAACCCGAAACCGAGGCCAAGCTTCCCCGCAACCGTCAGCCGATGAAACATCCAAACACCCCACTACAACAAAGAATTGATCGAGTCCATGTGTTCTCATAAACACGCAAACCGGATCATTCTTAAGGCTGGGCAACAGGTTCTTTTTACAATCGTTTGCATTGTTACGTTTCAGGGGACAGCACCATCAGCTGTCCGACGAGTGCTCCTGTCCCAGAAGTTTCTGCAGCGCGTCACCACTGAGCACCTCTGCCGCCAGTAGCTGTACGGCGCCGCTCTCCAGTGTCTGGCGGTGGGATCTGAGTAGGTCAGTGGCCTCATTGAACGCCTGATCGATCAGCTCCCGTATGGCCTGATCGATGGCTTCAGCGGTGGCTTCGCTGTACTGGCGACTGGTGTCCAGCCACCGCTGCTGCAGATGGGTCTGAGCCGCTTTCTCGTAGGTAACCTGGCCCAGTGCCGGGACCATGCCGAAGCGGGTGACCATATCACGGGCGATATCGGTGGCCTTTTCCAGATCGTCGGCGGCGCCGGTGGAGGTGGCCCTGAACACCAGACACTCCGCCGCCCGGCCTCCGAGCAATACCGTCATGCGGTTGCGGAGCTCCTGTTCGGTCAGCAGGAACCGGTCTTCGGTGGGCCGTTGCAGGGTATAACCGAGGGCACTGATGCCCCGGGGGATGATGGAAACCTTCTGTACCGGATCCACCCCCTCCAGCGACATGGCCACCAGCGCATGGCCCAGTTCGTGGTAGGCCACGGTCCTGCGCTCCTTTTCACTGAGGATACGGTTCTTTTTTTCCAGCCCGGCAATGATGCGCTCAATGGCAGCATTGAAGTCCTCAAGGGTCACCACATCGGCATTGCGACGGGTGGCCAGCAGGGCGGCCTCGTTGACCAGGTTGGCCAGGTCGGCACCGGTGAATCCGGGCGTGAGCGCAGCAATGTGGTCCAGATCGGTGGCGGTATCCAGCTTGATCTTGCGGATATGGACTTTCAGGATCTGGGCACGGCCGGTACGGTCTGGGCGGTCCACCAGCACCTGCCGGTCAAAACGCCCGGCCCGCAACAGCGCCTGGTCCAGGATTTCCGGTCTGTTGGTGGCCGCCAGCAGGATCAGGCCGCTTGAGGGGTCAAAGCCATCCAGCTCAACCAGCAACTGGTTGAGGGTCTGCTCCTTCTCGTCATTGGCCATCATGGGGTTGGCCCCCCGCGCCCGGCCCAGGGCATCCAGTTCATCAATAAAGATGATCGCCGGCGCCATGCCACGGGCCTGGTTGAACAGGTCCCGCACCCGGGCGGCCCCCACGCCCACGAACATCTCCACGAACTCGGACCCGCTGATCGACAGGAACGGCACCCCGGCCTGACCTGCCACGGCCCTCGCCATCAGTGTCTTGCCGGTACCCGGCGGCCCCACCAGCAGCACGCCCTTGGGGATATGGGCGCCAAGGCGGCTGTATTTGTCCGGGTCCCTGAGGAAGTCGACGACCTCCTGCAACTCACCCTTGGCCTCGTCCACGCCGGCCACATCGTCAAAGGTCACCCTGGTGTCCTTTTCCATGTACACCTTGGCCTTGCTCTTGCCAATGGACATCATGCTGCCGCTGCCGCCGCCCATGCCACCCATGCGTCGCAGCAGGAAGCTCCAGAGCAGCACCAGCAGGGCCAGCGGCAACAGCCAGGACATCAGCGAGGTGAACCAGGTGTTTTCCTGCACCCCGGTGAAGTCTACGCCGGCCTCTTCCAGCACCTGCACCAGGTCCGGGTCCTCCACCCGCACGGCCCGGACAGGAACGCGGTCGCCCTCGGAGGTGCGCAACCGGCTCAGCTCCTCCGATGACAGATAGGGCGCCAGTTGATCCCGCCGCACCGATGCCCTGACCTGTTCTGTGGCCACGGTGACATCCTGTAGCTCCCCCGCCAGGGCCAGCGCCCGGAACTCGCTGTAACGGATGGTCTGCGGCTGGGAGGAAAGCCAGTCCGGGAGCAGGAACAGAAGCAGCAGCACGGCCACGAAATACCAGATGGAAAACTGGGTACGTTTATCGGGAGCGGGGGTTGGCATTGATCAGGTATCCTTTGACGACGGGTCCTTTGGAAAGCGATGCCAGTATAGCCCCTGAACCGAAAGCCACCGGCTGATGTGGATCAAGATGACCGGCCGAGGCCCGGATCCTGCCGCTGCCACACTTGCAACCACACGCTCTTTGGCCGATGGTAAACGAAGTTATCCCCGATTCCATTCCCGATATGGAGGTCTACCCATGAGTGTTCTGCTTCTTGTGATCAGTGCCCTGGTGCTGGTCTACCTGGGACTTGGCGGCACCGTTGCCACGGTGGTGCTGGTGGCGGCGACCCTGGCGGGCATGGCCCAGGACAACTGGCACATCCTCAGCATCCTGTTCGGGGGCGGCCTGCTGGCCCTCGCACTGATCATCCTCCACGCCCGGGACCTGCGCCGGGACAAGCTGAGCAAACCCCTGCTTGGCTGGGTGCGGGGCCAGTTGCCAACACTCTCGGATACTGAGCAGGAAGCGCTCAAATCCGGATCGGTAGACTGGGACGGTGAACTGTTTTCCGGCCAGCCGGAATGGTCAAAACTGCTGGATGCCCGGCCCGCCCACCTGTCCAGTGAGGAACAGGCGTTCCTGGACGGCCCGGTGGAAAAGCTCTGCGCCATGCTGGATGACTGGAAGATCACCCACGAAGACTACGACCTGCCCAACAAGGTGTGGAAGTTCATCCGCGAGAACGGCTTCTTCGGCCTGATGATTCCGAAGGACCAGGGCGGCAAGGGCTTCTCCCACACGGCCCACTCGGAGATCGTGATGAAGATCTCCACCCGCAGTGTGTCAGCCGCCGTCACCGTCATGGTACCCAATTCCCTGGGCCCGGGCGAGTTGCTCATGGAATACGGCACCGACGACCAGAAGCAGCACTACCTGCCCAGGCTTGCCAGTGGCGAGGAAATCCCCTGCTTTGCGCTGACCTCACCGGTGGCCGGTTCCGACGCCGGCGCGATACCGGACAAGGGTATCGTCTGCAAGGGTCAGTGGAATGGCAAGGAAGTGCTGGGTCTGAAGGTGACCTGGAACAAGCGCTACATCACCCTGGCACCGGTGGCCACACTGATCGGCCTGGCCATCAAGGTCTACGACCCCGACAAGCTGCTCGGCGGCAATGACAATGTGGGGGTCACCTGCGTCATGATCCCCCGGGACACCGAAGGCGTTCATGCCGGCGCCCGCCACCTGCCCATGAATACGGTGTTCATGAACGGTCCCACCTGGGGCAACGATGTCTTCATCCCCATGGAGCAGGTCATTGGCGGCCAGGACATGCTCGGCAAGGGCTGGACCATGCTGCTGGAATGCCTGTCCATCGGCAGGTCCATCTCGCTGCCCGCCCTGGGCACCGGCGCTGGCAAGCTGGCCGCCCTCGCCACCGGCTCCTACTCGCTGGTGCGGGAACAGTTCGGCCGGTCCATCAGCCAGTTCGAGGGGGTTCAGGAAGCCCTCGAACCCATTGCCGGCTACACCTACATGATGGATGCGACCCGCCTGCTGACCGCGGGCATGCTGGACCGTGGCGTACGGCCCGCTGTGCCATCCGCCGTGCTCAAGTACCGCAACACCGACCTGATGCGGGAAGTGATCAACAATGCCATGGACGTGGTCGCCGGCCGTGGTGTCATTACCGGGCCCCGCAACTTCCTGGCCCGGGCGTACCAGGCCGTGCCCATCGGCATCACTGTCGAAGGCGCCAATATACTTACCCGCAGCCTGATGGTCTTCGGACAGGGCGCCATCCGTTGTCACCCGTTCATCGTGGACGAGATCGAGGCCGCGGGCATGGAGGACGAGCGTGAGGCCGTGCGCAAGTTTGATGGCATCTTCTATCGTCACATTGCCCATACCACCCGCAACGCCCTGCGGTCGATGGTACTGGGCCTCACCTGGGGGGTGGCCGAGCCGGTACCCAGGGAGGGCAACATCCAGAAGCACTACCGGCAACTGGCCCGCTTCTCCTCGGCCTTCGCCCTGCTGACAGACGTTACCCTGCTGACCGTCGGCGGCGGTCTCAAGGCCCGCCAGCGGCTTTCCGGCCGCATGGCGGACTGTCTGGTGCACCTGTACTACGCCAGCGCGGTGATCAAGCAATGGCATGAGGAGGGCTATCCGGACGACCAGCGCCCGATGGTGGAGTGGGCCCTGCAAACCTCCCTGCGGGACCTGCAGGCGTCCATGCGTGAGGCGATTATCAACTTCCCGGTGCCGCTGCTGCGCTGGCCGCTGCGGATACTGGTGTTCCCGCTGGGCGCTACCGGCCTGAACGGCCCCGACGACCGGCTGGGCACGGAAGTGGCCGCCAGCATCGTGAAGGACACGCCACTGCGCAAACGCATCAGCCGCGGCTGCTACGTGAACGACAAGCCGGACGACGCCCTGGGCCGGGTGATCAACGCCTACCAGCTGGCCAACGAGACCCACGATGCGCGCGCCCGCCTGCATGAGGCGCTGCGTAACCGGGATCCGGAAGAGCTCGGTGGTATCGACATGCTGCTGGGCCACCAGCGCAAGGAGTTGGTGGACTGGGCCCTGGAGCAGGGCGTGGTGCAGAAGGAGGAATCCGACAAACTGCTGGAGGCGCTGACCGCCCAATACGATGTTATCCGGGTGGATGCCTTCGACGCCGAGGGGCTGAAGGCGCTATCCCGTTGCGCCAAGGGCAAACGCAAGGTGGTGGAGCGCCCGCCCCGGGACGAGCAACCGGACTCACAGGAGTGAGTCCGGGAGCCCCTGCTCCCACTTACCGCTAAACGTGGGTCAGGGCGTGGCGACGCCCCGGCCTTTCCAGGTGCGGGGCGTTGTTGAAGTTCAGCACCCGGCGGGCACTGCGGCCCACGATGACTTCGCAGAATGCGGTGTTACGGAACTGGAAGTTGAAGTGGATGGCACCCCGCTGGGGGCCTTCGATCAGCTTGGTAAGGGCCGAGCCGATAACCCCGCCAGAGGTCACCACCAGTACGGCATCGTCCCGGCCGGCACCCTCGCAGGCGTGATTGATGGCGTCGTCGATACGATTGCCGAAATCACCCCAGGTCTCGGTGACATCCGTCAGGCGATCATCGATCCAGGCTTCATAGGCGGAACGGAAGGTGCGCCAGTAGTCCTTGAAGTCCCGTTTCTGGTGCAGGTGCTGATCTCCGTGACCAGTGAAGGCGCGGTACATCATCTCACCATCGTATTCATTCAGCCCGGGGTGCGTAGAGACTTCCGCGCCGGCACTGGCCATGCCTTCCAGCACGCCTTTGGCGGTATCCTGCTGACGTTGCAGGTTGCCAGCCACTACCCGGTGGAAATCCAGCTCCCGTTCGGCGAAATATTCCCCCAGCCAACGGGCCTGCTGCCAGCCAAGCTCGGAAAGTTTGTCGTAATTTGCCTCGCCAAAAGAGGCCTGCCCATGTCGGACGATAAAGAGTTTTGCCATGGAATACTTACTACCTGTCTGTGACTGCAAAAGCCACATCCTGCCTCAGCCACCGCCGGTTGGCCAGTCACGAGTGTCCCGTCTCAGAAATTACTGGCCAGCTGCCAGCCGATAAATCCCAGGGTCCCCCCGCTGAACACCAGTGCCAGCACGGCCACCACGCCGTCCCGGGCGATCATGGCCAGGCCGAAGGTCATCAGCGCCAGGCCGCCGCCATTGGCGCTGAAGGGCACGAACTCCATCAGCGGCAGGGCCAGGGCGACCACCAGGCACGCCAGCGCCAGCAGCAGGTTGCCGCCCCCGGTCATCAGCCAGGTCAGCCGGGGCGCGGTAAAGCGGTCCAGAAAGCGGGCCGGTTTACGCAACAACGCCAGCCCCTTATGCAGTTTATCCCGCGGCACCTGGCGCTGGCTCAGCCAGCCAGGCAGCCAGATATAGTTCCGGCGGAACAACCGCTGGCCGACGGTGAGAATGACCAGCATACCCATGAGGGTGGGCACACCCGGCAGGTCACCGACCAGAGGCGCCAGCACGACCAGCCCGGCCAGCACCGCCACCGGGCCGAAACTGCGTGTGCCCGCCGCGTCAAGAATCTCTCGCACCGTTACCTGGCGGCCATCACCATCGGTTTTCCTGATCCGCTCCAGCAGGCCCTCCAGGCTGTCATGGTTCTGCCTGTCAGCGGTCTCGGATGGCGTTGATCGGCTCATTCAGGCTCCTTTCGATGGCTGGTGTTACCGGCTTCGTCATCCAGCAGGCCACTATCAATGGCCCGGGCCAGCAACCAGTTGCGCAGCGATCGCAACCCGGGCTCATGGCGACGGCTGGTCTTGCTGGCGAAATAGAAGTTGTCGCCGGTCACCACACTGTGCAGTGGCAGGCGAACAAAGTCCCCGGCATCGTCCCGGTTGCTGAGCATGTAGTCATTGGTCAGGGCAATGCCCTGATGGTAACGGGCGGCCTCCAGTGCCAACAGCATATGGCTGAAATGCTGCACCTGTGTGGCAGGCGGCACCTGACGGCCGACTTCGGCAAACCAGGCTTCCCAGTCACCACAGGTACGATTATAGATGCTGAAAGTGGACAGCAAGGGGTGGTGGGTTACGTCTTCGTGAGTGAGATCACCCGCCGCCATCTCCTGCCAGTACTGACGGCTGCAGACCGGAAACAGCCGCTCCCGGTACAGGAGGTCGTAACTGAACGCCGGCGAATCCGTATTGATGGTAATAAAGCTGTCCGCCACCCGTCCCGACAGGACCGGGTGTTCGCCGGTCATTTCCAGCACCAGCTGAATCTCGGGATGCTGCCGGTGCAGGTCAGGCAGCCGGGGCACCAGCCAGCGCACCGCAAAGGAGCTGAACACCGCCAGTCGCAGGCTACTGTCCTGTCGTCCCAACAACTGTCCGGTGGCCCGGTCAATCTGGAACAGGGCTGAGGAGATGCCCTCCAGATAGTCCTGCCCTTCCCGCGTCAGCGCCAGGGTCCGGCCCTGGCGCTGGAACAGGGGCTCTCCCAGGAAGGTTTCCAGTTGCTTGATCTGGTGGCTCACCGCGCTCTGGCTGACATTCAACTCGTCAGCCGCGCGGGAGAAGCTGTTGAGACGGGCGACCGCCTCGAAAACCGGCAGAGACTTCAACGGGGGCAGTTTCATTATCGAATAATCTCATATCACGACAACAAATATCATTTTATCGGATACTCACAGCTTCCTATACTCCCGGCTCCAGTCATCGGCTCAGAGGGGGCGCAATCATGTCAGGCAAAACCGTCAACAGCGCCATCCTGCTGCTGGTCATTGGCAACGCCATGGCCCTTGTGTCCGATGTCTTCATCAAGCTGATGGAACCTCAGGCGCCGGTGTTCCAGTTTGCCTTCCTGCGCAGCCTGATTACCGTTGCCCTGCTGATGCCCCTGCTGAAAAGAGCCGAATTCCGCCGCCTGTTTGAAGGGGTGGTGGTACACGCGGTCCGGTCCCATGTGCTGCTGGCGGGCCTGCTGTGCATGGTGGTGGCGCTGACCACCCTGCCACTGGCAACCGCCAACGCCGTATTCTATGCCGCACCGGTGCTGGTGATGGTGCTGTCGGTCGTACTGTTTGGGGAGCGGCTCTCGCCGCTGAGTATACTGGCGGTAATCAGCGGGTTTGCCGGGGTACTGGTCATCCTGCGGCCGGTCGCCCTCGACCTGTCGTCGCTGTCGGCGCTGGGCACGGCATTCTGCCTGGCCGTAGCGGCCCTGATGGTGCGCAAGCTGCCCAAACGGCAGTCCACGCTGCACAAGCTGTTCCTCAACTCATTGCTGGTACTTCCGGCCAGCCTGGCCCTGGCCATCTGGGAGGGGGCACCCTGGCGCTGGGAAATTGTCGGCAGCGCGGTGGGGTCGGCGGTGTTCATCCTGGGCTACAACGCCAGCGTACTGAAGGCCTACCACCACGTGGACGCCAACCAGGTCACCAGCGCCGAGTACACCGGGCTTATCTGGGCCATCGGCATCGGCTGGCTGATGTTCGGTGAGGTGCCGGACCTGTGGTTTGTCACCGGCAGCCTGATGATTGTGGTACCCCTGGTGCTGATCGGCCTGAACCAGCGCCGCAAATATCGGTTGCTGCGCCGGGCCCCGCCAGTCCGGGGAGCGGGGTAACCCGCTCACTTAGCCGGGGGGCACGGGCGATCAATGATAGGCGTCCTGCATTTCCTTCCAGTCCTTGACCACCAGGGTGTCACCCGCCAGCTGGAAATGCTCGTCGGGCAGGTCATCGCCCTGCTCCAGCTCAGCCAGGGTATAGAGCTGCCCCCGCAGGATGCCCGGGGCCCCGAGTGACTTCGCCAGGGCGAGTTCCGATGCCAGGGGCTGGGCGGCCATCGCCTGGCCGGACATCTGCGCCATGCGGATTTCGGCCCCGTACACCGCCTCGGTGACGGTCGCAATGGTTTCATCGTCCGTCAGCACCAGCTCCCAGCTGTTATTACCAACCTCCACCTGATAGACCTGACCGGTAATACCCTTGACCGTCTCTTCCCGGCCGGTATTGGTGGCGGTTAACGCCTCCAGATCAGCCTCCGCCGCGGGGGGCGCATCGTCCCGGGCCAGAAATTCGTCCATATTCATGGCAAAACGTTTCTTTCCATCCGGCGACTTCATGATCACAAAGCGGCTGCCGCCGGTGGTCAGATACCAGTTGGGCTGGGCGTCAGTACCAATGCGCAGGTGATCGGCATCGCGGTATGTCACCGGCTGCTGCCCGGAACCATTCCGGTCAAGGGTGATTCGGGTATCCGCCAGCAATGGCGCTGCCAGCATGGCAGTGAGCAGGCCGGCAACGGCCTTGTGTAACAGGGGGTAGGATACGGTCATGACGGGACTCCTTTCGTCTCGCTGTTCCCTTTGGGAGTGCGGCCGGGTCGGCGCACGTGGTCCGGCTGGCTGTCGAACACCCCCATTGGCGGGAGGACACCAGAGACAGAACCGCAATCTGACCGGGGCAGTCTAAAAAAACACCACCCAATTGCAAACGACTGAATTATCTACAGATCGGTAACTTTGAACGGGGTCCCACTTTCGGACATTTAACAGTTTTTCACTTATTAACGCCGAAACTTTACCGGCACTATAGGACGTCCAGAAGGAACAAATCCACTCGCAGGAGGCGTCCCCATGTCCAGGGCCCTGGCCTTTGTAACAGGTATCGCAGTCATCATTGTGGTGTTGCTGCTCCTGTTTTATCCCGACTCCGACCCGCAAACCGGAACAACCCCAGACTCAGGCACTGAAACCGGCTCATCCGCCGGCGACCGTGAACGTTCTGCCCCCACGGGTGGCGACGCTGCCGATACCAGCCAGAATCCGCAGGCAAGAGACGACAACCCGGCGGACCAGGTGTCCCGCTGGCCAGACTCCGATGCTACCTCGGCCCTGCCCGCCAGGCCGAGCAACCCGGCCCGCAATGCCCGCCCGGTTGTGTCCCTGTGGCAAGCCGGCAGTAACCCCACCAAGACCGAAGTGGATGGCTTCCCCGCCACGCGCCTCAAGGCCGATCCGGACGACCTGGCCAGCCTGCACGTGGGCCAGCAGCTGGCCCTGGAGGTGCCGGACCTGGGCCGCACATTAAACGCACGGCTCACCACGACCAGCAACCAGCTCAACAATATCCAGGTATTCCGCGGGCCGGTCACCGGGGGTCATGAGAAAGACAATGTCATCGTCACCCGGGGCGAAACCTCCACCTACGTGGTCATGAGCACCACCGAAGGGGTCTTTTCAGCGGTCATCAACAACCGCACCGGCGACACCGTGCTGACCAGTGAAAAAGACGTTCAGGACAACCTGGCGGGAGAACAGGATGCCATCCCGGTACCGGGCATCGACCAGACTCCGCCTGGCACTCCATCCGGTTAACGATTCAGCAGTAAGGCAGCCGTATACCAGAGCTGCCGGCAGTACCCAAATAGACATACCGGCGACCAAGGAGTACCCGCCGAAAAATTCACCCTAAATCAGGGACTGACGTTATGAAACAATCCATTCAATGGCTCGCCGGGCTTTCCCTTGCCATGGGAAGCACCGTGAGTCTGGCGGCCAATCAGGTTGATGTACTGGTCTATTACAACGATGAAGCGGCCGGCACCAGCTCCGGTGAAGATATCAATGCCCGCATTGTTTCCTTTGTGGAGCACGCCAACCAGGCCTACCGCAACAGTGATATTGATATCCAGCTCCGGCTGGTGGGCACCGAACGGGTGCAGGGCAATTACGGCGGCGTCGATGGCAACGTTCTTGGCCAATTCCGGTCCGATAGCACCGTGGCCCGTCAGCGCCGTGAGTACGGCGCCGATCTGGTTGCCCTGATCAGCACATCGCAACGCACTGCCGGTGGCTATATTTGCGGTGTTGGCTACCAGCCCGGTGGATCCGAAAACGCCGGAACCTTCTATTCCAACGCCTCCGCCTATGGTTACAGCATGTCTGGCGTGAACTGTGGCTACAACACCTTTGTGCACGAGCTCGGCCACAACATGTCGCTGGGCCATTCCGACGCCCAGAATTCATTCGGTTCCGTATTTCCGTGGGGCCGGGGGCACGGGGTATCCGGCCTGTTCAGCACCATCATGGCCTACCCCCAGTCCTATGGCACCCGCAATCACCTGGCACAGTTCGCCAGCCCGAATCAGATTCGCTGCGAGGGCCAGCCCTGCGGTGTTGATGCCAACCGCAGCAACGGCGCGGATGCGGTTACCGCCGTCAATCGTCTCGCCGCCCAGGTAGCGGACTTCATGCCCACCGCCGTCATCGATGACGGCGACCCTGACGAAGAAGATCCGGACAACGGCGGCAACCCCGACGACGGTGGCAATCCGGACGATGGCGGTGATTCCGGCGGCGACAATGGCTCCGGTGACGGCGGCGGATCCGATGGTGGCTCCGGCGACGGTGACGATGGCGGCACCGACCCGGACCTGCCGGTATGCGACAAGCCGGAGCTGGCCGAAAACAATCTGATCAACAGCCCGGACTTCAACGACCTGTCGCCCTGGAGCAGCTTCAACAATGCGGCCACGTTGACCACCGCAAGCATTACCACCAGCTGTGGCCGCGACAACCTGCTGCTGGCGACCGAGCGCACGGAATACTACGGTGGGCCGGTACAGACCATCGAAGGTGGCCTTGAAGCCGGTGCCCAGTACCGGGTAACCGCCAAGGTGGCCCTGGCCGGAACCGACGGCCGCGATGCGGTACGCGCCAGCCTCGAGCTGACCGACAGCGAAGGCACGCGCTACCAGAACCTGCCGGAGCTGTCCGTTACCGCCAATGAGCTGAGCGACTACGACGAGACCTTTACCGTATCCAGCGAAGGCAACATCAGCCAGGCCCGCCTGGTGATCGCAGGCCCTGCCGAAGGCGTGGACTTCGTGGCCGACGAGATCCGCCTGATGAAGGTTTCCGATGCACCTGACGATGGTGGCGATGGTGACACCGACAATGGCGGCAACACCATCGTACTGGAGGAAGGCTTCGAAGAGGGCGGTACCGGCTGGTCCGGTTTCATGGGCAGCTGGGTCTTCCGTACCCGCACCGCCAGC
This sequence comes from Marinobacter lacisalsi, assembly GCF_042651045.1. NCBI lineage: Bacteria > Pseudomonadati > Pseudomonadota > Gammaproteobacteria > Pseudomonadales > Marinobacteraceae > Marinobacter > Marinobacter lacisalsi. The sequence goes on along the minus strand of NZ_JBHSDI010000001.1, from coordinate 552,783 downwards.
GAAGGCAACTTTGGCCTGGCCTCCCTGTTCCGCATGAGCACCTATTCAGGCCCCATGATGGAAGCCACCGGCCTGATCGAAGCCGGCAAGACCTACAACGCTTCTGTCGACATCATGCTGAGCAATCGCCGCATGGCTACCGACAGCGCCCAGCTCTGGGCCTGGTATGTGGATGATGAGGGTGCGCACTGGCAACAGCTGAGCGAAGGCCAGATGGCGACCAATAGCTGGTCTTCCATCCAGAGCCAGTTCAGCATTCAGCCCTCCGGCGCCATCAGCCAGTTGAGGCTGCATATCATGGGTGCGGATACATCCAGCCGCATCGTTATCGACAACTTCAAACTCGGTCTGTAACCGGTCTCGGTGTCCCGCGTAAACGGGACACCACTCAGTGACCTCTTGAGCACCCGCCGCCCCTCCGGCCGGGTGCTCTTTTTTTCTATCCTGCACCACCTTCTTTTTCAACGAACTGACTGGACAAGCGATGGCGCACCTGCCTAGGATCGAGTTTCGTTATGCAACCTGATTCCCCAAAACCAACAACGAGGCAGGAGCCCCATGTTTCTCAGCGACCCCAAAACCTTGTCCACCCCACGCGGCACGTTTACCTGGCGGGAAGGCGGAAGCGCCAGCGGCGCCCCGGTGGTCATGATCCACGGCTGGCCTGAAAGCTCCTACTGCTGGGAGCACGTGGGTCGTCACCTGAAGGACGGTCTGCGTGTTATTGCCCCCGACCTGCGGGGCCTGGGCGACAGCGAACGCACAGAGGGCCAGAACCACTATGCCAAGCAGGCGCTGGCACAGGATGTGATCAGCATGCTGGATGAACTTGGCATCAACGAATTCCAGCTGATTGGCCATGACTGGGGCGGCATTGTGGCCCAGGAAGTGGCGCTGGCGGTGCCGGACCGGGTCAGCCGCATGATCATCATGAACATCGCCATCATCAACAATCTGAAAGGCAACATGGAGGTGATCCAGAAGGTGCGTTCCGAGAGTACCAAATCCTACTGGTACCAGCACTTCCAGCAGGAACCGGGCCTGGCAGAAGGCATGATCCCGGGCAAGGAAGACGTCTGGATAGGTTACTTCGTGACCGGGGCCGTAAACCCGATCCCCGAGGACTCGGTTGCCGAATATGTCCGCATGTACTCGATCCCCGGCACCCCGGCGGCCGGCGCCAACTACTATCGTGCGTTCTCGGACGATGCCAAACGCTGGGCAGGACTGGCCGGCCACAAGTGGACCATGCCGTCGCTGTACATATACGGCAACAAGGACAAGGTGATCCTGCCGGAATACCTGAACTATATTGAAGACTGCTTTGATTCCATCAGGGTGGAACAGGTGGATGCGGGGCATTTCCTGCAGGAAGAGAAACCTGAGGAAGTGGCCGGGCATATGAACGAATTCCTGAAAACGGCCTAGTCCGGCCGCTGCCCCAAAGCCACCCGGGCAACAAGCTGCTCAATACGCTCCACCGCCGCTTCGTTGCCCTTGCGTCCGGCCTGCACCACCTGGGAGCCGACCGTGGCCATGTACATCAGCGTGGCCAGGTCTTCCACCTGGTCTTCCGTAACCCCCAGGTTGCGGAACAGCAGCTTGTTCTGCTCCACCCTCGCCTGGTCCACCTCGTCGACGATCCGGGCGGCATGCTCATTGCGGCGGGCATAGTCCCGCACCGCCAGTTCCACCTGCAGCCGACGGATGTTACGGGCCGCGTCGGTCAGCAGCAGCTGCAGGATCTGGTGCAACTCCTGCTCGGGGTTCTCGCCCTTCGGGCGCATGTAGTCCAGCTCGACAAAGCGACGGTCCCGCCAGCGGTCAAGAAAGCTGACCACCAGGTCCTCGTGGTCCCGGAAGTGCCAGTAGAAGCTGCCCCGGGTCACCCCCAGGCGCTTGGCCAGAGTGAGCACCCGCAGGTTGCTGAAGCCACCAGCTGCCACTTCACCGGCAGCCGCATCCAGCCAGTCATCCCGGGTCAGCTGGGCTTTCGCGGTGGCGGCTTTTGACGGGCTCGGGGCGTTACCGGACGTTTTCGGCATAGATCGGAGTCAGACCTCAGAAACGATTCAAGATAGAACAAACACAGTGAAATCAACGCATCAGAAAGATGAAAACCTACCTGTAACCACAGGATCGTTGACCTTCACAGCGCACATACATTACTGTACGGAACTCCCAGACACCAGTGTATGGACCAGATTCGCGCGTTTCATCACGTGCACCGGCGGCCCCCACGCCTTACCCCCGGGCTGCCACAGAGCGACCCACAAAGGAGCCAGCATGAGCACAGCACACTACGACAGCAACGGTAACGTCGCCGTTATCCGCCTGGACAACCCGCCGGTGAACGGCCTCAGCCTGGAACTGCGCCAGGGTATTGTCGAAGGTATCAAGAAGGCCGAGCAGGACGATGCCATCGAAGCCATCGTCATTACCGGGTCTGACAGGGCCTTCTCCGGCGGTGCCGACATTACCGAATTCGGTACCCCGAAGGTCATGCAGGAGCCGATCCTCACCACCGCCATCCACTATGTGGAAACCGCCAAGAAACCGGTTATCGCCGCCATCAGCGGTAACTGCATGGGCGGCGGCCTGGAGCTGGCGCTGGGCTGTCACTACCGTGTGTCTACGCCGGACGCCCAGATGGCACTGCCGGAAGTCAAACTGGGCATCCTGCCCGGCGCCGGCGGCACCCAGCGCCTGCCCCGGGTGATCGGTGTCGAGCATGCCCTGAACATGATTGTTTCCGGCACCCCGGTACCGGCCAAGCAGTTCCAGGGCACGCCGCTGCTGGACGAGGTGGTGGACGGTGACCTGATGGAAGCCGCCCTAGCCTTCGCCCGCAAGGTGGTGGCCGACAAGATGCCGCTGAAGAAGGTTCGCGACCTGAAGGTGAAGCACCCGAACCCGGAAGGCTTCTTCATGTTCGCCCGCAACACCATCGGCGCCATGGCCAAGAACTACCCGGCCCCGCTGAAGTGCCTGGAAGCCGTGGAAGCCTCCGTCAAGAAGCCCTTCGACGAGGGCATGAAGGTCGAGCGCGACGGCATCAAGCAGCTGATGCAGACCCCCGAGTCCGCCGCGCTGCGCCACGCTTTCTTCGCCGAGCGCAAGACCAGCAAGATCTCCGACGTACCGTCTGACACCCCCACCCGCGACATCAATAAAGTGGGCGTGATCGGTGCCGGCACCATGGGTACCGGTATCTCCATCAACTTCCTCAACGCCGGCATCCCGGTGACCATCGTCGAGATGAAGCAGGAAGGTCTGGACCGTGGCGTGGAAGCGGTTCGCAAGGTCTATGAAGGCCAGGTCAAGAAAGGCCGCATGACCGAAGAAAAGGCCAAGGCGAAGATGGACCTGCTGACCCCGTCCCTGAGCTATGACGACCTGAAGGACGTGGACCTGGTGATCGAGGCCGTGTTCGAGGAAATGGGCGTCAAGGAGCAAGTGTTCACCAAACTGGACGAGATCTGCAAGCCCGGTGCCATCCTGGCGTCCAACACCTCCACCCTGGACGTAAACAAGATCGCCGGCTTTACCAAGCGCCCGGAAGACGTCATCGGACTGCACTTCTTCAGCCCCGCCAACATCATGAAGCTGCTGGAAGTGATCCGTGGCGACAAGACCGCCAAGGACGTCCTGGCCACCGCCATGAAGCTGGCCAAGACCATCCGCAAGACCGCCGTGGTCTCCGGCGTGTGCGATGGCTTCATCGGCAACCGCATGATCAACCAGTACTCCCGCGAGGCCCTGACCATGCTGGAGGAAGGCGCCAGTGTGCAGCAGATCGACAAGGCCATCGAGAAGTTCGGCTTTGCCATGGGTCCGCTGCGCATGGCTGACCTGGCCGGCGGCGACATCGGCTGGGCCATCCGCAAGCGCCTGTACGCGGAAAACCCGGGCATGAAGAAGAACCTGATCGCCGACCGCCTGTGTGAAATGGGTCGCTTCGGTCAGAAGACCGGTGCCGGCTTCTACAAGTACGAGCCAGGCAACCGCAAGGCCCTGCACGATCCTGAAGTGGACAAGGTCGTGGACGAGTGCCGTGCCGAGATGGGCATCACCCCGCGTAAGATCAGCAACGACGAAATCGTCAAACGCTGCGTTTATGCCCTGGTCAACGAGGGTGCCCGCATTCTCGAGGAAGGCATCGCCCAGCGCGCCTCCGACATCGACATGGTGTACCTGACCGGCTACGGCTTCCCGGTCTTCCGTGGCGGCCCCATGCACTACGCCGAGCAGGTGGGCCTGGCCAACGTGGTACGCGACATGGAGGCCTTCGACGCCAACCCCAATACCCAGAAAGGCTTCTGGGAACCGGCCGACCTGCTGGCCAAGCGCGCCGCAGAAGGCAAAGGGTTTGACCAGTAACGCGAGCGTCCCAGGTACCAACGAATTGATCGCCGGGGCCCGCGAGGACCTCGGCACACAGGAGAAAGATTATGAATGATGTTGTCATCGTATCCACCGCCCGCACCCCGCTGGCCAAGTCCTGGCGCGGCGGCCTGAACATGACCCACGGCGCCACCCTGGCTGGCCACGCCATCCAGCATGCCGTTGAGCGCTCCAAGGTCGACCCGGCCGAGATCGAAGACGTGCTGATGGGCTGTGCCCTGCCGGAAGGCTCCACCGGTAACGACGTGGCCCGCATGGGTGCCATCCGCGCCGGCCTGCCGGTCTCCGTCGGCGGCGCCACTATCAACCGGTTCTGCTCCTCCGGCCTGCAGGCCATTGCCATGGCAGCCCAGCACATTGCTGTTGACCGGGTGCCGGTGATGGTTGCCGGCGGTGTCGAGTCCATCTCCACCGTGCAGGCCACCGTCAACCAGAACTACTTTGCCGAGCCCTGGCTGATGCAGAACAAGCCAGAGTTGTACTGGTCCATGCTGCAGACCGCCGAGACCGTGGCCCAGCGCTACAACATCAAGAAAGAGGACATGGACGAGTACGGCGTGCGCAGCCAGACCCTGGCCGCCAAGGGCCGTGAGGAAGGCAAGTTCGACGACGAGATCGTGCCCATCACCACCACCGCCGGCGTGGCAGACAAGGCCACCGGCCAGCTGATGAGCAAGGAAGTCACCGTGTCCCAGGACGAAGGCATCCGCCCGGACACCAACCTGGAAGGCGTCAGCAAGATCAGCTCCGCCATGCCTGGCGGCGTGGTCACCGCCGGCAACGCCAGCCAGTTCTCCGACGGCGCCTCTGCCTGCGTCCTGATGGACGGCAAGCTGGCCGAACAGCGTGGCGTACAGCCCCTGGGCATCTTCCGCGGCTTCGCGGTCGCTGGCTGTGAGCCGGACGAAATGGGCATCGGCCCGGTCTACGCCGTACCCAAGCTGCTCAAGCGCGCCGGCCTGACCGTGGACGACATCGGCCTGTGGGAACTCAACGAAGCGTTCGCCGTCCAGGTACTTTACTGCCAGCGCGAACTGGGCATTCCCCTGGACCGTCTGAACGTCAACGGCGGCGCCATCGCCGTGGGTCACCCCTACGGCACCACCGGCTCACGTCTGGTGGGTCATGCCCTGATCGAAGGCAAGCGTCGTGGCGTAAAATACGTGGTCGTCACCATGTGTGTCGGCACCGGCATGGGTGCGGCAGGCCTGTTTGAAGTAGCCTGATCCACGCATCCGTATAGACGATTACGATTCCGAACCCGGACCCCCGAACAGAGTTCAGGGGCCCGTTCGTAACTCTTGTTTTACGAAAACAGCGAAAGCGAGAACAAGCCATGGACCTGAATTACACCCCGGAACAGGAAGCCTTCCGCCAGGAAGTGCGCCAGTTCCTGAAAGACAAGCTGCCCGCCGATATCCAGGAGCGGGTACAGAAACGACTGCGGCCGACCAAGGACATGGTCCAGCGCTGGCAGCAGATCCTCCACGCCCAGGGCTGGGGCGGTTCCACCTGGCCGAAGGAATTCGGCGGCCCGGGCTGGAACGAAGTGGAGCAACTGATTTTCGAGGAAGAATGCGCCCTCGCCGGTGCCCCGCGCCAGCTGGACTTTGGCCTGCGCATGGTGGCCCCGGTGATCATGAAGTTCGGCAACCAGGAACAGAAAGACCGCCACCTGCCGGGTATCCTCGACGGCTCCGTCTGGTGGTCCCAGGGCTATTCCGAGCCCGGCGCCGGTTCCGACCTGGCCTCCCTGCGCACCACCGCCGAGCGTGATGGCGACTACTACATCGTCAACGGCCAGAAGACCTGGACCACCCTGGGTCAGCACGGCGACTGGATCTTCTGCCTGGTACGCACCAACAAGGAAGTGAAGTCCCAGGAGGGCATCTCCTTCCTGCTGATCGACATGAAGAGCCCGGGCATCGACGTCAAGCCGATCATTATGCTGGACGGCGAGCACGAGATTAACGATGTCTTCTTTGACAACGTCAAGGTGCCGGTGGAGAACCGCATCGGCGAGGAAGACAAGGGCTGGACCTACGCCAAGTACCTGCTCGGCCACGAGCGCACCGGCCTGGCCAACGTCGGCCAGTGGAAAGCCATGATGCGCCGCATGAAGGAAATCGCCCGCCAGGAACAGGACGACGGCAAGCCGATCATCGAGAACGCCCGCTTCCGCGACCGCCTGGCCCAGTTGGACGCCGAGCTGCGCGCCCTGGAAATCACCGTACTGCGGACCCTGACCAACGCCTCCGGCCCCGGCGCCGAGGCCTCCACCCTGAAGATCCGTGGCACCGAAATCGGCCAGCGGATGTTCGAGCTGGCCATGGAAGCCACCGGTCAGGACGCCATCACCCACATCCCCGAGGCCCTGGAGCCGGACTACACCGGCCCTCTGGTAGGCAGCCTGAACGCCGTACCGGGTGCCGGTGACTACTTCAACATGCGCAAACTGTCCATCTTCGGTGGATCCAACGAGATCCAGCGCAACATCATTTCCAAACTGGTGCTGGGGCTTTAAGGAGCGGATCATGAATTTTGAACTGACAGAAGAGCAGCAAATGCTGCAGGACTCGCTGCGCCGCTTCCTGGCCAACGAGTACACCTTTGACAAGCGCCGCGATATCCTCGCGTCCGGCAAAGGCACCAACGAAACCATCTGGAGCGCGCTGGCGGAAATGGGCCTGCTGGCCTTCACCTTCCCCGAGGATTATGACGGCCTGGGCGGCAACGGCATCGACACCATGATCGTGATGGAGTCCTTCGGCCGCGCCCTGGTGACCGAGCCCTACCTGGCCACCGTGGTACTGGCCGGTGGCCTGGTACGCGACGCGGGTTCCGACGCCCAGAAGCAGGCCATCCTGCCGGCGATTGCCAGCGGCGAGAAGCTGATGGCCCTGGCCGCCTACGAGAACGGCGCCCGCTATAACCTGGCCAACGTCAAAACCAAAGCAGAGGCCAGCGGCAGCGACTACCTGCTCAACGGTGCCAAGACCGCCGTCATCCACGGTGGCCAGGCCAAGCAGCTGATCGTCTCCGCCCGCACCAGCGGTGATACCCGTGATGAAAACGGCATCACCCTGTTCCTGGTGGGCGCGGACGCCAGCGGCGTGACCATCAACGACTTCGCCACCCACGACGGTTTCCGTACCGCCGAAGTGAGCCTGAAGGACGTGAAGGTCTCCGCCGACGCCATCGTGGGCGAGCTGGACAAGGGCTTCCCGGCCCTGGAGAAAGCCATCGACCAGGGCACGGCCGCCGTCTGCGCGGAAGCCGTGGGCACCATGGATGCCATGGTAGAGACCACCCTGGAGTACACCCAGACCCGCAAGCAGTTCGGTGTGCCCATCGCCAAGTTCCAGGTGCTGCAGCACAAGATGGCCGACATGTTCATCCACGCCCAGCAGGGCCGTTCCATGGCCATCCTGGCGTCAGACCAGGCCGACTCCGACGACCGTGACGCCCGCCGCGAGGCCATCTCCCAGGCCAAGCTGCTGATCGGCCAGGGTGCCCGGGAAGTGGGCCAGATCGGTGTCCAGCTGCACGGCGGCATGGGTGTGACCGACGAAATGTGGGCGGCCCACCTGTTCAAGCGGCTGACCCTGATCAACCTGCTGTTCGGTGATGCGGACTATCACCTGGGCCAGGTCAGCGACAACCTGCTCGACAAGACAGCGTAAAACCCATAACGGTGCCCGGCCTATATGCAGGCCGGGCAACCAATAACAAAAGGATCCCCCAATGAGCGTTAAGCAACTCTTCGATCTGACCGGCAAGGTCGCCCTCGTTACCGGCGGCTCCCGTGGTCTGGGCCTGCAGATGGCCGAGTCCCTGGGCGAGCTGGGCGCCAAAGTCATCATCAGCGCCCGCAAGCAGCACGAACTGGACGAAGCGGAAAAGCACCTGAAAGGCATGGGCATCGAGGTGAAAACCATCACCGCCGACATGTCCAACCGTGAAGCCATCTCCTCTTTCGTGGATGAGGCTGTCGCGGCTTTCGGTGATATCGACATCCTGATCAACAACGCCGGCGCCACCTGGGGTGCCCCGGCGGAAGACTACCCCGACGAAGCCTGGGACAAGGTGATGAACCTGAACGTCGACGCCATGTTCTTCCTCACCCGGGAAGTGGGCAAGCGCTGCATGATCCCCCGCAAGTCCGGCAAGGTCATCAACATCGCCTCCATCGCCGGCCTGTCCGGCAACCCGGAGGACATGAAGACCATCGCCTACAACACCTCCAAGGGCGCCAACGTCAACTTCACCCGCGCCCTGGCAGCGGAATGGGGCCACTACAACATCAACGTGAACTCCATCTGCCCCGGCTTCTTCCCCTCCAAGATGTCCCAGGGCCTGCTGGACGCCATGGGCGAGAAGATGCTTGAGCGCATCCCCCTGAACCGCTTCGGCGGCGAGGAAGACATGAAAGGCCTGGCTGCGCTGCTGGCCAGTGAAGCCGGTCGTCATATTACTGGGCAGAATATTGCTGTGGATGGGGGTACTACCGCCTCGTAAGAAAACCCCTTCTCGGTTGCACTGGGCACCAGTGCTAGTCCTTGGCCCGGCTGCCTTTGGTGGTTCGGGCTTTTTTGTATCTGCACTGCTGGTTCGCCGGGATTGTACAGGGCGGAGTTCAGCGAACGCACTCGCAAAGTCCGGCGGTATTCTGCCTTCGCCGGCTGAGCCTTTTTAATCGTCAAGTCATAAATACGTCAACTTTTTTTACAGATTCGGATGCGCGTTTCGTTTGCTTGGTTAACAATCAATTAGTTGTCAAAGGTGGCATGAAAAGTGATTTACTCCCGTCCGTAAAACTGTCAGGTCGATTCTGGTAGGGAGGATTCACTATGGGCATTTTGAAAGAGAAAGGGTTTGATCTTGAGATCGTCAAAGGCGATGTGGTCAGTAGTTCTCTCAGGGTTGAGACCAATGTGTCAGGAAAGATTCATGTTAGCGGGTCTGACAGTACCCAGGTTAACGGAACAACTTATGGTGTCGGAACGACCTCAGGGGGTGGCGAAATTAAAACCGAACATGTGCGGATACAAGACCTGTATCTGAAAATTGGTGAGAATAAAGAGCGTTGGCGAAGACTGGGAAGAGCGTTGGCGAAGACTGGGACGGCGAAGACTGGGACAGACACCCTCAAAAGAAGCCTGGTAATTCTGGCGCTGTACCAGGCACCAGCGGCTCTAAAGAGGTCCATCGGCGGCGCTTACCGGTAGTCAGTAACGATTTCCTATAATTTTGGGGTATTTTGGCAAAATCTGACCGAGCAGAGTCCCCGGGGCAAGGTCCGTACGTTAGTGATTAGAGTGTTCTGGGGAGGGTCAGGCCGCCGATCGTCGTCGGTCCAGGTGAGCTCTGCGGTTGTCCTGATAGCGGGCTTCGAATTCCGTGGCTTCCGCAAGCCATTCGTCGACGGACAACTCTAGCCGGCTGAGGATTGGTGGCAGGTGTTCGGGGATACTGCCCCGCTTACCCGGCTTTACGATGCGTCCGGTGTAGTCCACCAGTTCCAGGTAGTCGTTGAGGCTGAACAGTATGCCCCGTTGCGGCTCGTTCCTGACGGCTTCCTCGAAGTTGAGCAACGGTTTCAGTGGCACAGGAAACTGCCTCAGGAACAGCTGCTCGGTCTGCGCCTGGATGGCCTCGGACAGATTGAAGATCGGAGCAAGCCGCTCCTTGATGCTGGTGTGATCGGAGGTTTCCGGTGTGTCAGCCATGTCGGCCCGCAGGGGGTTGAGATCCACGTAGGCCATGCAACTCAGTACGGCCTGCTCTGACAGCAAGGCCTGTGATTTGAAACGGGACTCCCAGAAATGGCCGGTACAGTCGTCTTCGCGGTTGGCCTCTTTGGCAATAGACTCGTTCAGGCATTTCATGAACCAGCTCAGATCCGCCAGCCTGTTGCGATAGACCGCCACCGTTCGATCTACATACCGGTGCTCTGCCTCATGCAGCGCTTCACCAGCAAGAAACCGTTGCACGATGGGCGGCCCCTTGAAGAGGCTGGTCCAGCGTGCCAATACTTCCCTATCGCTCCACTGTTTCGCCTGCTCTGGACAGAGCTTCACCACCAGGTGGTAGTGGTTGGACATGACGGCGTAGGCGCAAAGGTCGATCGCAAACAGCGAGGACAGTAACCGAATTCGTTCCTCGATCCACTGGCGCCGATGCTCGTAGCTTACGCCGGTATCAGAGTCGAACCCGCACAGGTAGGTGCGCCGCACGCAGCGGGAAACGACGTGGTAGTAGGGTGTGTCATCAACAGAGATAAGTTGTTCCCTGGGGCGAGTCATGCCAGTCCTTCAGCGAGTCGCGGATATAGATATGGCTGTATAAAACCACAGCAAACGGAGCCCCACAAGCGTCGATTTTAGCTGCACGTAGCGAACGTCTCTGAATGGTGATGCCGAGACAAAAAATCAGGACGATTGGAGGAGTGGCTGACTGATGAAGTGACTGAAGTGGTGAGGTGACTGTCCTCAAGTCCTTCAAGTCCTCTCAAGTCGCTCTTTATCCAGGCGCTGGAGTCAATCCGACTCCAGCGCCCCAGGATGGCCTTGCGGCCAGACGCTAAACGTTAGCTCTGTGGCTTGATCAGGTACTTCTCTCCGGTCGCCATTTTGCCGTAAGCCGAGATGGCATCCAGTTGTAACGCGCCGGCCAGGGATACGTCATGCGTGTAGTGACTGGCGAACGTGGTTTTGATCTCGGCGGCTACACGTTTGCGCATGGCGATGTTGGTTTCCGTACCCAGTTTTCCCAACGCATTGAACAACAGAAAGCCGTTCACACCCCAGGCAAAACCAAAATTGCGGTTCAGTGTGATGGGGCCGCGATCAAGACCGCCATAGATATAAACCTGCTTGTAGATGTCAGATCCATACACGCTGTACTCAGTCATGTTGCGGGAAACGGCGGCTTCCATGCAGGTGAGGATATTACTCGCAAGGCGACCGCCCCCGATGGGGTCGAAAGCAATGGTGGCGCCGGTGTCGATCAGTGCCTGGGTCAGGTCTGACATAAAGCTGTCTTTACTGGAGTTGACCACGTACTTGGCACCCTGGTCACGCAGCAGTGCTTCCTGTTCCTGCTTGCGGACGATATTGACCAGGTCGATGCCATCGGCGATGCAGATGCGGTTGAGCATTTGCCCGAGGTTAGAGGCGGCGGCAGCGTGAACGATCGCCTTGTGGCCCTCAGCGCGCATGGTTTCCACCATGGCCAATGCCGTCAGCGGATTCACAAAGCTTGAAGCACCTTCCACGGCCGTCGTGCCCGGTTCCAGTTCCAGGCAGCTTTGAGCATTGGCACAGAGGTATTTGCGGTAGCTACCGCCGCCAATGAACGCCACGGTTTTGCCCATCAGGCTTTGCGCTGCGTCGGATGACCCAGCAGCAACAACGGTACCGGCGCCTTCATTGCCCACGGGTATGGGCTTGCCAACACGCTTTTTAACGGCGCCCATGAACTTGGCAGGAACATCGGCGCTGATGACCGGGCGATCGGCGCTACCGGTTTGGCTGGCCGTCGTCATATCAGCGGCGCTGAACATCACCCCCAGATCAGACGGGTTGATCGGGGCGGCTTCGACGCGGATGACCACCTGGTTCTCGCCCGGCTGCGGGATCTCAATCTCGCGCAGGGCAAGTTCCAGTTTGTTGTCTTCGCTAATGGTGGAAGTCAGTTCGATGTTGTTATCTGACACTTTTTTCTCCTGCAAAGGTTAAGGGGTATGGTATGTCGCTATCGCAGCGATCAAGGGGTTAGAGTAGCTGACTTATTCGATCAGTTCCCCCAAGAACTGCCACCTATCGTGCGCGAAAGTGATGAGATGACTGTCCCAAGTCGCTATGCTGTTCCCTCAAACGGTTCACACAGACTTGTTTACAGGCTCTTTGTTAACTGGCCAAAGCAACGTCGGCCAAGCGACGGCTTACCCCGATCGATCACTGGGAGGAGCACCCAATGAGAGTAGGCTTGCTGATCGTCGCAGCATTCTGGTTCCTTCCAGTGTCGTCCCAAACGCTTCAGATTATGGGGTCAGACGAGGGTTTTCTGCCATTTTATTATGGCGACAATCTTAACAAGGGCATTCTGGTCGAGGTGATCAATGAGTTCACCGTCGAGGCCGGTATCGTAGCCGGTTTCAGCCCGATGCCGCGCAAACGCCAGGCCTGGGCCCTGGAAGAAGGACGCGCCAACGCGGTTTTTGCCAACCCGCTATGGATGCCGCTACCAGACCGGATGCACGCTATCGGACCGGTGTTAACCTGGCGTGACCGCGTGTTCGCGCAACCTGGGCAACAAGCGGACTCCTTCGATGATCTTGAGGGCAGCATCTGTCTGCGTAAATGGTTTGTCTACAGTGATCGACTTGAGCGACGGATTGGTACCAACCTGGTCCGCCTTGATGCTTACAATGCCCAACAGATGCTGGGCATGTTTCTGCACAAACGGTGCGATTACACCGTGATGAACGAAATGGAGTTCCGGTTTCTGGCCAATCTGGCGGACGTCGATCCGGATGGTTACAGCACAGAACTGATCGACGCCGAATGGCCGGTCTATCTTGGTATCCTCAAAACCGAGACGGCTCTGATTAAAGCGGCGGAAGCTTTTTTCGCTACCCACACGGTTGACGTGGAGGCCATGCTACCCAAACTGCCGCCGCCAGACCGGCGCATCTCGATTCAGCCGGACCAGTAGGCCAGCCGGTCCCCAAGTTCACTCCCAAGTCACACCCCTCAACATACCTCGAATATCCCTCCAACGGAGGGTTGATTAACCGTCGCCATGATCGACTATATACACACGACATCGAAGCGTTAAATTCTTTGATTCACTGTACTTGAGCTACCTTCAACCAAGGAGGCCATCGCCAGGGCTGTACGTTTCGCGAAAGCGTGTCGCTGTAATCAGGAGCTTCGGGTATTCGGATTTGATCCGGTGTCTTGAGGTCGGAGTGTTGCTGTACATCCCCCCCAACTAACACCCAAAATGCCTAATAATGCCAGCCAGAGAGAAGGGGACGTCACCTGCAGCTTCGCTCTGGGGTTGCCTTCCTGCTGGCGGCGTTCGGAGTCAAGAACTGATCAAACCAGGCGGGAGAACTATGACTGAAGGTATCGCCGTTACGAGGCTGCTTCCAAACATCTGCACTGACAAGATGGAAGAGACCCGCGACTTCTACAAGGAGCTGCTGGGGCTGGTCGTTGGATTCGAGCACGAAGGCTGGTATATCCAGATGGCATCGCCCGAAAGGCCGGAATTACAGATCGGTATCATGCGCCTCGACCATGAGTTCACACCCCGGCGTTTCCAGCACCCCGCGCAGGGCGTCATCCTATCGGTACAGGTCGAAGATATTGAGACGACATACACTGCAGTAAAGGCCAGCGGTTTCGAGTTAGCACTCGACTTATGCGATGAGGAATTCGGGATGAGGCGATTTATGGTAGCGGACCCGAACGGGTTACTTGTCAATTTGTTTTCGTTTCCCTGAATGCGCGCCCAACACAGCGCTGCATCCGACCCCGGCCTTAAGGCAGTCCACCAGGCGCGGCTACGTGGCATCCCGGCACAACGCAAAGCCAAGGCATAGACTCGTTAAACGGGAAGGAGCCCTATGAATCAAAACCTGGCGGATGAACTGGTCACGATGATGGCAGAAGACCAGCGGTTGCTGCAGCAACTGTTCGGTTCGGGAGAGCTGCCGTGGGAGTCTTATCATCCACGGATGAAAGCCCTGCATGAACACAATGCATCCCGCCTGAAAGAGATCACTGGCCGTTGCGGCTGGCCCGGCATTTCGTTGGTTGGGGAGGATGCAGCCAAAGCGGCATGGCTGATCGCCCAGCATTCGGTATCAGAGCCCGGGTTCATGGCTGAGTGTATCAGGCTGATAGAAGAGGCCGTTGCGAGAGAGGATGTGGCCGGCTGGCGTATCGCTTGCTAACTGGTATATTGGAAGCATGCAACCAGGTATGAAGCTGGCGACCTTTCAAGTGGATCCATAATCCGGACTCTGCATAACGGTGGCGCCCCTCTATTTCAAACGACAACAACGAGTGCGATTCAATGAAAGCCCTGCGAACCCCCGACAGCTGTTTCCAGAACCTGGCCGGTTTCGATTACCAACCCCACTACCTGACCGTGGACGACTTCGAGGGCGGCGAGCTGCGCATGCATTACCTGGACGAAGGTCCGCAGGATGGGCCGGTTGTCCTGCTGATGCATGGCGAACCCTCCTGGTGTTATCTGTATCGCAAGATGATTCCGATCATCACCGCCGCCGGCTACCGGGCCGTTGCGCCGGACCTGATCGGTTTTGGCCGGTCCGACAAGCCGGCCGATCGTAAGGACTATACCTATGCTCGCCATATGGGCTGGATGCAGTCGTTTCTGGATCAGCTCGGGCTGCAGGCTATCAACCTTGTATGTCAGGACTGGGGCGGGCTTCTGGGCCTGCGTCTGGTGGCAGAGAACCCGGATCGCTTTGCGTCTGTGGTGGCCGCCAACACCTTCATGCCCACCGGTGACACGGACCCTGGCCCGGCTTTCGAGAAATGGCGCCGTTTCTCCCAGGAGACGCCGGAGTTTCACATCGCCGGCGTGATCAAGGGAGGCACCGTGACCCCACTGTCACAGGAGGTCATCGACGCCTACAACGCCCCATTCCCGGATGAAAGCTACAAGGAAGGCGCCCGCCAGTTCCCCATGCTGGTACCGGCCACCCCCGACGACCCCGCAACGGAAGCCAACCGCAAGGCCTGGAAGGTACTGGGCCAGTGGCAGAAGCCTTTCCTGACCGCCTTCAGTGATTCAGACCCCGTGACCCGGGGCGCGGACCGGTACTTCCAGAAAGTCATCCCCGGTGCCCAGGGACAGGACCATGTGACTATCGAGAATGGCGGTCACTTTTTACAGGAAGATCAGGGGGGGACTCTGGCAAATGTGGTGGTGCGGTTTCTGACTCACGTCAAATCATAGAACACGGACTCATTCATCAGGGTGGCCTGAGCCAGGTAGTGAAGATCTCCCTCGGGCACCCCTGAATCCGAAAACACCTGTTTCCAGTTATCGCGGACGATGGCCGTCATTTCAGCAATCAGGGCCTTCGCTTCATCGCCGCTCAGGCCAAATCGCTCGCACGCACTCACGGCGTTCTGAAGGTTGGACTGACGCCCCCAGTTCCCCATCATCATGGCCGGGTTATGGACGTAACGCTTTACTAGCCAAATCAGCTATTGCACTCTTCCCGGACCCTGGCCCGAAACTCCCGGCGAATTCGTTCGTTTTCCTCCTCATCGACGTATACGCGCTCGCCTTCATTGTTGATGCGGTAGATTCGAGACACACTGTCCAGGTATTTCAGGCGTCCCCGTAACGCCTCGCAACGGGCCTCGCGCTTTTCGGCCATGGCTTCTTCCCTGGCCTTTGCTTCGTTACGTTCGGCGCGTTCTTTCTCGCTCTGCTCAAGGAAGTCATTCATTCGCTGCTGACGCTCGCGGGCAGCGGCGTCCGATCCGGCGGGGGTGGGATCCAGGTTTACTTCATCAGAAGCTGCGTCTGCCGGTGGCCTGTCACCAAAGTGAGTCTGGCCGTTCTCGTCGACCCAGCGGTAGGTGCCAGCCAGGGTCATCGGGGTAACAAGAAGACAAACAAGAAGTACTGCGAGGCCTTTCATCGGTGATCTGTCCCTGAAATTTCCAATCCGTAGGTATCAATGCTATCGCGGTCTGTCGTTAACTGGCAAGCAACGGAACCTTTGGGAATGGCCATACCGGGGCCATCAACAGGAATTGAGGCCTGGTTGCATTCTCTGCCGCCAGGCAAAGGTTCGCTCAACAGTTGCCAGGGACGCCCCATGCCGTATATTGGAAATACATCCACCGCCTGGCTCCACACACAAGAGGCATTACCATGAACGCAAGCCGGGAAAGGGAAAAGCCGCCTGCCCACGACAGTGCACCGGGAAAACGCCCTGCCTTACAACCATCCGGGTCTGCGGACCTGATCGGCACCAGCCGGCTGATTCTTGATGGTTTTAACGGTGTTACCGATGTTGTGGAAAGCATGCACCGCAATATTGCCGGGTTGGCGCCGATTGTGGGTGAACCGCGCCCGGGTCCGACCCGGGGTATCAGCGGCCTGGTCTATCGCAATATCCGGCGGGTTTCTTCGTTTGTGGGACTGAGCCTTGATGTCTCGCTGCAGCACCTGTCGCCACTACTGCCTGACCAGAGCACCTCCCAGGGCCGGGAAATGGCACTATCAGTGCTCAACGGGGTACTGGGCGACTATCTGGTGGCGTCGGACAATCCGTTGGCCATACCCACCCAGCTCCGGTCCGACGGCGTGCCGTTGGCCCTGATGCGCGAGGCACTGGGAGACACCTTCCCGCAACCGACAAACCGCGTGGTGGTTCTGGTCCATGGCCTCTGCAGGAATGACCTGCACTGGCAACGGAATGAGCATGACTACGGCGAGGCACTGGCACGTGACCTCGGCTATACGCCCCTATATCTGCGCTACAACAGTGGGCGCCCGGTAACGGACAACGGCCGCGACTTTGCCGCTGTACTGGAAAAGCTGGTCAGCGAGTGGCCGGTTCCGCTCGATGAACTGGTCCTTGTCGGGCACAGCATGGGCGGGCTGGTATCTCGCAGTGCCTGTCGCTGGGGGCAGGAGGCCGGGCACCAATGGCCAGGCCGCCTGCGGAAAATGGTATTCCTGGGCACCCCCCATCACGGCTCGGCGCTGGAACGCCTGGGTAACCGTTTTGAGTCGTTCCTGGGCATCAGCCCCTACAGCGCCCCCATCGGCCGTATCGGCAAGATCCGCAGTGCCGGCATCAAGGATCTTCGCGAGGGTAATATTGGCGGTGAGGCGCAGCAGGCCACCGGGCAAAGAGTTCAGCCGGTGCCCTTACCCCGCGACATCCGATGCTATGCCATCGCAGCGTCCACCGGGTCGGCCCTGGCCAGGTTACCCGCCCTCGAGCAGGGCGATGGTCTGGTGCGGGTCACCAGCGCCCTCGGCCAGCACGAGGATGGCACTCGCGCCCTGGGCATCCCGTCGTCCCGTCAGGCGGTTTTCCACGGTCTGAACCACTTCGACCTGCTGGGCCATCAACAGGTCTACGACCGCCTGCTCCTGTGGCTGGATGAGCACTGACTGCGAGCTTCAGGTTCACGCTCAGGGAGAGAAGTGCCATGACCTACGACGAATTCAACGACTATTGCCGCTCATTGCCAGCAACCTCCCATGTCAGGCAATGGGGCGGCTCCCATGTCTGGAAGGTGGGCGATAAGGTGTTCGCCATTGGCGGCTGGGGCAAGTCCGGTCAACCGGCGTTCACCTTCAAGACCTGCAACCTGGATTTTGAAATCCTGAAAGACCAGCCTGGCTTTCGCCCTGCCCCGTATATGGCATCCCGGGGTATGAAATGGATCCAGCAGTACGAGGCATCTGACGGTGGCGATGACGACCTTCAGTACTACCTGCGGGAATCCCATCGCCTGGTGTCCCTGAAACTCACAAAAACCAGGCAGCGGGAGCTGGGGCTCAACCAGGGATAGGCGGGTTCTCTACGAAGCCTGTGCTCGAGCACTCGCTGGCACTCCGAAACCATCATTTCAGGAGCAAGCACGCTCACGACTCATGAATACGGGCCACCAGCTCACTGTCTTCAACGGTGCCGCCTGGTAACAGCCAGACAGGCTCTGAGAAATGACTGATGGCAACCTCTCCGTGGCTGGCCGCAAACCTGAGCCCCCGGCCAACCGTCATCGCAACACGACGCCCGCCGGCCGGGTTCCGACCCGGCTGGCGCTCCTCAACACCCCATTTCAGATGATGGGCCAGGTCCCAGCAGATGGTCTCCTCACCAGCCCTGAACATCAGCCAGCAGTGCATGTCATAGGTGACGGTCTTTTGAGGATGGAACCAGTAGCCCGCCACATACTGCACCGGGATGTCGAGCGCTCCCGCAGCGGCAAGGAGCCAGGTATTGATGTCAACGCAGGACCCCCGGGTGGTTCCGCACACCGTCGGAACGGTCTCTTCACCGTCATTGAAACGACCGTCACCATGGCCGTAGCTGAAATGGGTTTCGGCCCGGTCGATCAGTTGGCGAATCTGCTCGTGAACCGGCAAAGCGGTATCTATTGTTTCCCGGACTTCACCCACCAGGGCATCAGACGCTTGTGTGTACCGGTTACGCCGCGGTTGCCAGACCTGGTCTGACAGCACCGCAGACGATGGCTCGAAGCGGTAGCGGATGGTCACCGGCTCGTCATGCCGGTCCGGCCAGACTTCCAGCGCCGTTTGCCCGAGGAAATCGGCCCTCCGTTCCACACGGCTGGCGCCATTCTCAAGCTCCAGGGCACAGGGCCGTTCATGGCCATCGTCAAAGCCGGTGGGCGCCAGTAGCGTGGCGTCCGGGTTCGATGACGGCTGCACGGTTACCGTGATGGTTTTGATGGTGCTGTTCTCCTTGAGGGCGGCGCGGCATGCCCGGAAACCCGGGCGGCAGGTATTACCCTGCCTGGTGGGTCGCCTGCACGGGAATGGATTTCAAGGGACAATTCTGCAACCTGAGTGTTTAGCTTTTGTTGCAGATTAGGCTGGCTACGGCCTCCGGTAGTACTCCAGCACCTCGCCGGACCGGGCCGCTTCCACGTGGCAACAGTCCAGTACCTTTTCCCGCAGCATGGCACGGCCACGACTGACCCGGCTCTTGGCGGCGGAAGCCGACAGCCCGGTGTCGCGGGCCCATTCGGCAACGCTGCGGCCTTCGATAGCGGTGGCCAGCAGAGCCTCTTTGTACTTCACGGGCAACTGGTTGATAAACGGAATCAGGCACAGCGCCAGGGTCTGCTCCGCAGGCAGTGAGAAGGGCTCCCCGGTCTCGAGGTCGTCAGGGACTTCCTCGACCGGGCGCTGACGACGGTAGTGGTCGATCAGGGTGTTGCGGGCCACCCGGTACAACCAGGCGGAGAGGTTGTCGGGCTGCTCCCCCTGATCCAGGGCACGGGTGGCCTTGATGAACACCTCGTGCAACAGGTCCTCTGCCAGCGACCGGTCATGGACGTTGGCGCGCAGGAACCCCAGCAGTCCGCTGCGAAAGGCGCGGTACGCATCTTCTATGTCCGTGACGGGGCGGCTGACTGCAGCAGCTGACTCGTCACGGGTCATTACGAATTGACTACCCACAGCAGGCTTTACTCGTTCCATTCCCTGACGACCCTTCCTGTGCATGCAATGTTTCCGGTTTTGCCGTCTCCGGGAGGGCTGGTTCTGTGCCGAAGTGTCGTATATCCCCCATGGTCACAAAGTGCTCCCAGGGCAGGCCCTGCGGGTCCATGAGCCAGTGCTTGTTGCTGCTGGCGTAGCAGCACTGGGTGGCACCCTCGTCCAGGATGGCGGTATTCGCGCAACGGGCACGCTCCCGCAGCTGATCCAGTTCTTCGTTATCATCCATCTGGAAGCCGAAATGGTCCAGCCCCGAGGAAGCGCTGCGGGTGGAAATCGCAAAATTGATGCGCGGGTCATCCAGCATCCATTTGGCGTAATCGGCCTCCTGCCGGCTGGGCTCATGGCCGAACAGGGTGGAGTAGAACCGGATATTGGGTTCCAGGTCCTGGACCGAAAGATGAACGTGAAAGCGTTTCATCAGGAATCTCCGTCTCTGGTGGTGATTTGTTGTATTGCTATACCTGAGACGCAGGCACCCCGGAATGGTCGCAAACTTTTTCAGAGGCAAGGTGGTATCACACCCCGATATCCTCGTTCCATAACTCGGGCTTTTCCCGGATAAACCCTTCCATCATGTCGATACATGAAGGGTCGTTGAGCACCTCCAGCTCCACACCACGGCTCCGCAGCAGGTCTTCCTCGCCCTGGAAGGTCTTGTTCTCGCCGATGACGACACGGGGTATGCCATACAACAGGATGGCGCCGGAACACATGGCGCAGGGCGACAGGGTGGTATACAGGGTCGAGCGGGCATAGACATCGGCGGAATGGCGGCCGGCGTTTTCCAGGGCGTCCATCTCACCATGGCGGATGGCGCTGCCCTGCTGCACCCGCTGGTTACGCCCGGAGCCCAACACCTTGCCATCGCATACCAGTACAGAGCCAATGGGAATGCCCCCTTCAGCCAGCCCTTTTTCGGCCTCGGCCATTGCCAGTTCCATAAACCGATCCATGCTGCCTCCGTAGCGGGTGGGGATTTAAAAGAAGATAGCACAGGTGAGGTCAGGAGCCCGAGGTCTCCACCCGGTTTCGGCCAAGCTCCTTGGCACGGTAGAGTGCCCGGTCCGCCCGCCGGGTGAACTGCTTCCGCGACTCCCGGGGGCGACGTTCCACTACGCCAATACTGATTGTGACCGGCCCCAGGGGCGATTCCACTTCGCTGGCAACGGCCTGCCTCAGTCGCTCGGCCAGTTCCATGGCTTCCTCGAGATCCGTTTCCGGTGCCAGCACGGCAAACTCCTCGCCACCCCACCGACAGACCGTGTCACTCTCCCGGGCCAGCTGCATCAGCAGACGTGCGACCTTCTGCAATATCTGGTCACCGACGTCGTGACCACACTGGTCGTTGACCGGCTTGAAAAGGTCAATGTCCAGGAACAATAGTGACAGCGGACGCGCGTATCGCCTGGCGGTGGCAAACGCCGTCGCCATGCGCCGGTCAAATCCGCGCCGGTTGTATGCCTTGGTCAGGTGGTCACGCTCTGCGCTCTTGCGCTCACTGATATCCCGAACAAGGGCGTAGAACCCCAGCACATGGCCCTCACCATCCTGCAGCGGGATATACTCCGCCTCCACCGGTCGGGTGCCACCGCGGGCATAGGGCACGGTCGTTTCGAACCGGACCTGGTCTCCGGCCATCGCAGCCGCCATGTACCCGTGAATACGATCGAATGCCTCCCGGCCCAGCACGTCAGCGACCTTCTTACCCAGCATCTGGCCTGGCTCAATGCCAAACCACCGGGTGTAGGCGGCGTTGATCTCCCGATAACGGTAATCATCGTCGACAAAGGAAATGAGCATTGGCAGGGAATCCACCAGCAGTGTGCGGCGTTCCTGTTCACGCTTGAATCGACGAGCATCATTGAGTGAGGCGGCCAGTACCTGGCTGGCCATCTCCAGCAGTTCCAGTTGCTCACGCCGGAAGGCATGGGGCAGGCCTGAATAGACTTTCAGGGCACCAAAGCAAAGCCCCTCGTGCAGCAAGGGCACAAGCAGGCCGGAACGGAACCCGATCTCTTCAGCTCTGGCCCGGGCGACCCGTGAGTCCTGGTGCGTATCCGGACAAAAAATAGGTACCTGCTCCCGGTAGCAGACACCAGAAAGGCTGGCATCCAGAGGAAGTCTCAGCCCAGCGACCGCCCGCGCCGTGCCCGCAACAGCGGTGTAGACGATCTCATCCCCCATGGCTTCTTCGATGGCAGCCCCCTCCGCACCCGTCGCTTCCAGGGCGACATCCACCACCTTCTGCCTGAGCATCTGCAGATCCAGACCGGCGGTGCTGACCAGCTGCTGCATCTGGGTAAGAACCTGAAGCTGCAAATGTTGTCGCTCCAGGTTCCTTAACTCGGTCACATCCCGTTGCACGGCCATCAGATACCTGCCAGCAGGGCAGGCAGTAACGGACCACTCCAGCTGCAACGGCGTGCCATCCCGGTGGTAATTGGTAATCTCGATGGGGGGAGAGCCCGCAACGGAAGCGGGTTGCCGGAAAATATCCAGCCAGTTCGCCGCCGTGTCCCTGCCCTGAAGCAGCGCAGGCGTTTTGCCGATGACTTCCGACTGGGTATAGCCGGTCAGGCGGTAAAATGCAGCATTGGCAAAAGTAATGGTGGTGCTCGGACAGGGCTCCGTGATCAGAACCGCATCTCTGATGATGTCGAGGGTAGCTTCGAGCACCCTCGTATCCGGTACCTCGGGACTCACAGTTTCATCACCATCGCAGCCAGCTCGGGTCAGATCAGACCTTAACACCTGATTAGTATATACACACAATTCACGGTAGCACACCTGCTGATCGCAACCGCCTGCCTGGGAGGGTTTCACCAACAACTCCGGCTGGATCGCCGCCCTCTTTACTGTCCCCCGTCTTTCCGGCTAGTGTCCACAGATCCGATTAAAGGGGGAAACCATGAGCTTCGCTGCCATTCACGAACGCGCTGCTATTCGCAAGGGTGGGCCTGCTGGCCTGGAGTCCCTGCTGCCACGGGTGGCCACACCAGACGAGCTGACCAGCCTGGGTGACGACCGCTACCTGGCGGAACTCACCCGGTGTGTGTTCCGCGCCGGCTTCGTATGGCGCGTCATCGACAACAAGTGGCCGGGGTTCGAGGCGGCCTTTGACGGTTTTGTGCCCCTGTACTGGCAGCAGGTGCCGCCGGAAGTGCTGGAAGAGCTGGCGGGGGATGAGCGTATCGTCCGCAACCTGCAGAAGATCCGCACGGTGCCGGAGAACGCCCGGATGATCGTCGAGGCGGCCCGGGAGTATGGCAGCTTTGGCATCATGCTGGCGCAGTGGCCATCGGACGACCAGGCCGGCCTGCTGCTTTGGCTGAAGCGCCATGGTGCCCGCCTGGGTGGCAATACTGCCCAGTACTTCCTGCGGATGGTGGGCTGGGACGGCTTTATCCTGTCACAGGATGTGATTGCCGTGTTGCGCCTGGAAGGACTGCTGGATGCCACGCCCGGAAGCAAGAAGGCCCTGCTTCAGGCACAGGCCGCCTTTAACGACTGGCACCGGGAAACGGGGTTGCCCTTCAGCCACCTGTCGAAGATCGTGTCCTGCAGCATTGAACGCTGAAACCAGGCCGGCGGCCGGTAAATGTGGCCTGCCCTTTTAACGGAGGGCGTATCCAGGCGCCGCACTCTCGGTATAGGCAAACAGCCGGCCCTGGTGGATGGCATCGGCCAGGTCGTTCACCACAAGATGCAGGTTGGGCGGACGGGTCCAGGGTTTCTCGTAGACCAGTTGCCAGGCATCATACAACGCGTAGTTGAATGGATCCTGACGACTATTGCGGGCAATGCGACGCAGTGTTTCAACGGCGTAGGCACGGTCGTGCGGGAAAGCCTCAGCGCCAATACCGGTCGCTGCGCCATGGCGGGGCCAGCGGGTAAGCTCGTAAACCTGATTAAAGATATCGTGGACCAGAACCGGATCCTTCCTGATCATCCCTGTCTCCTGATTGTGCCTGGTTCGGTGTGGGTAGGCGTGGCCGCTTCCTGGGCCATCTGGCGCTATTCGATCATGGCACTGGTGCTATTTCAAGTACCTGGCGGTGCAAACCGGACGCAGTTCGCGCTAGGATTGCAGACGGGACACCAGGCGCCACCAACCCATGGAGGAATACACCTTGGCAGGACCCGCTCAGTCATGGCAGCCCGAACAACGCTGGCACGCCCTGTTCCCGGACCAGCCCACCCCTACGGTGCAGGCCAGCTACCAGCGTTTGCGGGAGAAATACGGCGAGTCCCATCGCGCCTATCATACCTTCGAACATATCGAAGCCTGCCTGAACCACCTGGACCGGCACCGAGACCAGCTTGAGGATGCCCGGGCCGTGGAGCTGGCGCTGTGGTATCACGATGTGATCTACAACCCCCGCGCCAGCGACAATGAGGCCCAGAGTGCCGTGTATGCCGCAGAAGACCTGGCCCACCTGGGCGAGCCGCCGGCCACCATCGACCGGGTAAAACGCCTGATCGAGGTCACCGAACACCCGTCCGTGCCCCGTGACAATGACGAGTCCCTGTTGCTGGATATCGACCTGGCGATCCTCGGCGCCCCGCCGGAGGTCTACCAGCGCTACGAACAGCAGGTACGCCAGGAATATCGCTGGGTGCCCGGCTTCCTGTTCCGGCGGGGGCGGCGAAAACTGCTGGCTTCCTTCCTTGAGGCACCGGTCCTCTACCACTCCGACTCGTTCCGGGCTGAACGGGAGCAACAGGCCAGGACCAACCTGGACCGGGCCATTGATCAGCTAACCGTCTGACCAACCTCAGTTATGCCCTGCCTGGATACAGATCCTGTCTTTAAAACGTCACGCCCTGTACACGTAATGATCACCTGACTGTCAAACAGCATAGCCACACTGGGTCCATCATCGCTGTCTAGACAACCTGAGGACCCAGACATGACTATATGGAAAAACCTGTTACGCAACACCACCTTCGCCCTGATCACCCTGCTGTCACTGGCCACCACGGCCCAGGCCGAGACCGTCCGCCTGGCCGTCACCGACCTGGTGGGCCTGGAGGAACTCCAGCGTGAGTTCGGCACCTTTCGGGATACCCTGGAGAAGGCCACCGGTTACGAGATCGAATTCCTGCCCGTCACCAACCGCACCGCCGCGGTAGAGGCCCTGCGGTTCGAGAAGGTGGACTTCGTGCTCACCGGGCCGGCCGAATACGTGGTCATGCAAAAACGGGCTGACGCCAGGGTGGTGGTTGGCTTCTCCCGCCCCGATTACTTTGCGGTGGTGATAACCCTGGCCGACAGCCCCTACACCTCGGTAGCGGATCTGAACGGCCAGAAGGTGGGCCTGGGCAGTGTCGGCTCCACCTCCAAGCACCTGGGCCCGATCCAGACCCTGGCGGATGCCGGCGCCAATCCGCTGGAAGACATGGATATCATCCACACCAAGGTGCCGGTGATGTGGGAAGGCCTCAAGCGAGGCGACCTGGCCGCCATCGGCATGAATCACATCAACTTCCTCAACCTGCGTGACCAGGAACTGAAAGCCGGCGGAATGCAGCCCGGTGCGTTCCGGGTCATCGCCCGCGGGCCCGACCTGCCCAACGATGTACTGATGGCCGGCGCCCATGTGGACCAGGCGGTGATCGACCAGATGCGTGACGCCATCACCACCAACTCCGATGAACTGGTGGACGCCATCCTGAAAGGCGAGGACAACCAGAAGTACTCCGGCATGCGCTTCATCGCGAATATCGAGGACAGCCACTACGACTATGTCCGCGCCATGTATGCCACCGCCGGCTTCCCGGAATATTCCGACTTCATCGGCGACTAATGCATCGGCAGGAGCTGTCCATGACTACCCTGGCCCATCCAATACACCCAACAGGGGGCACGCTGGCACAGGCGCCCCTGTCATCCCTGCAGGTCAACGGGCTCACCAAGCGGTTCAGCGGCAGTACCACGCCGGTCTTCCGCGACGTGGGCTTCGAGGTTCTGCCGGGGCAATCCGTCGCCCTCATCGGTGCCAACGGGGCCGGCAAAAGCACCCTGCTACGTTGCTGTGTGCGCCTGATTGAACCGGACGAAGGGGAAATCGTGCTGGCCGGCGAACGGCTGTCCGGCATGCGGGGCCGGGCGCTGCGCCGTTCCCGCCAGCGTGTGGGCTTCGTGTTCCAGAAGCACTGCCTGGTACCCCGCCTGTCAGTACTGAGCAACGTCATGCATGGCAACCTGGCCCACGCCTGTGGCCCACGCAACTGGTTGCAGGGCCTGTCGCGGAATGGAGACCGGCAACGGGCCATGGACTGCCTGGAGCAGGTCGGGCTGGCGGACCTGGCGGACAAACGCTGCGACCAGCTGTCCGGCGGCCAGTCGCAACGGGTAGCCATTGCCCGCGCGCTGATGCAGAACCCGACCATGCTGTTCGCCGACGAGCCCACCGCCAGCCTCGACCCGCAATCTGGTGAGGCGGTGATGGAGCTGTTCGGTCGCCTGTGCCGGAACCATCGGCTGACGCTGTTCTTTGTTTCCCATCAGATCGAGCATGCCCTGCACTACGCCGACCGCGTGCTGGGCCTGCGCGACAGAACCCTGGCCCTGGACAGCACCAGTGGTGACCAGA
Organism: Marinobacter lacisalsi; assembly: GCF_042651045.1. Lineage (NCBI taxonomy): Bacteria > Pseudomonadati > Pseudomonadota > Gammaproteobacteria > Pseudomonadales > Marinobacteraceae > Marinobacter > Marinobacter lacisalsi. The sequence goes on along the minus strand of NZ_JBHSDI010000001.1, from coordinate 526,513 downwards.
CACTGGCTACCCTGAGGGACTTCTATGTCTGAGCCAGTCAGCAACCATTCAGCGCTGCCCCGGCGGCTGGAACCGCCGTCCTGGATCAACACCTGCCTGTTCGCGCTATTCCTGGGCTTCTTTCTTTGGTCCATGCAGGGGGCCGGGATGTCGCTGCCCGAGCTGATCAGCGGGCTGCCCAATATGGCTCAGGTGGCGGGCGAGATGGTGCCCCCCGCGACGGATCGGCTGGTGCCGGTGGCCGGGTCCATACTGGTGACCTTCCAGATGGCCCTGGTGGGTACCGTGATCGGCGTGCTGCTGAGCATCCCCATGGCCCTGCTGGCCGCCCGTAACACCTCGCCCCATCCCATTGTCCGGCATGTCGTGCGCTCCATCGTGAGCTTCATGCGCACCGTGCCGGACCTGGCCTGGGCGCTGTTCTTCGTGGTCTCCGTGGGGCTGGGCACCTTCGCCGGCACCCTGACCATCATCGTCGACACCATCGGTTTCTGCGCCCGCTTCTTTGCCGAAGCCATGGAAGAAGTCGACCCCGGCCCCTCGGAAGCCCTCGCCTCAATCGGCGCCAACCCCATCGACCGCATGGCGGTGGTGCTACTGCCCGGCGCCATGCCCAGCATGATCAATACCAGCCTGTTCTCACTGGAAAAAGCCGTGCGCTCCTCGGTAATCCTGGGGCTGGTGGGGGCCGGAGGCATCGGCGCCGAGCTCGCCGTGTCCATGGAAATGTTCCGCTATGACCAGGCCGCCACCATCATTCTGCTGATCTTTATCCTGGTGTTTTCCGTCGAGCAGGTTTCCACACGGTTGCGCTCCCGGCTGATGGACCGCCCCCAGTGATTTTTTCGAACGTTGCACAGACACAGGAATAACCCATGACCGTCGCCACTGAACCAACAATCCAGACCATACCCGACCTGCTGATCGACAACGTCAATGTACTGGCCGGAGACGACTGGCTGGAGAACACCCGGGTACAACTGTCCGAAGGCCGCATCCTTGCCATCGGCGCCGATGTGGACACACACTGCGAGCAACGCATTGACGGCCACGGCGGCTACCTGCTGCCCGGAATGATCGACCTGCACGGCGATGCCTTCGAACGCCACATCACGCCCCGCACCGGTACGCTGTTCCCCCTCGACCTTGCACTGGCCGCCAACGATGCCAGCCTGGTCACCAACGGCATTACCACCTTTTTCTACAGCATTACCGACGGTTTCGAGCCGGGTCCGAGAAGCCGGCAGACGGTTCGGGGATTGCTGGAAACACTGGAATCCCTTGCCCCGCGTTTCCGCTGCCAGGCTCGGGTTCACATCCGCCATGAGCAGGTGAACACCGACGACCATGACGAGCTGGTAAGCTGGCTGGAAAGCGGCCGCGTGCACCTGCTGTCACTCAATGACCACCTGCCCCTGATGGACAACGAGCGTAGCATCGAGCGCTACCTGGATGGCCTGCGCCGACGGGTGTCGATGACGGAGGAGGAAACCAGTCACTTTCTGAACAGCCTGCAGGAACGGCGGCAACCCGGCGCCGAACAGGTAGTCGAGCTAGCCCGGATCGCCCACCAGGCGGGCGTGAGCCTGGCCTCCCATGATGACAAGGGTCCAGAGGACGTTGTCCTGAACCGTGAGCTGGGGACCGCCATCGCGGAGTTTCCCATGGATGCGGAGACCGCCAGGGCCAGCCGAGAGGCAGGAATTTCCGTATTGATGGGCGCACCCAACCTGGTCCGGGGCGGCTCCCATGTGGGTGCCATCAGCGTACGGGAGGCCATCGAACAAGGTCTCGTGGATATCCTGTGCAGTGACTACCACTACCCCAGCCTGTTTCGCGCCCCATTCCTGGCCGCAGAGCAGGGCCTGATGTCGTTGCCGCAGGCCTGGAAAATGGTCAGCGAGAACCCCGCAAAGGCCGCGGGTATGGGCAACCACAAGGGCACCATCGCCCCCGGCTACGATGCGGATCTGCTGCTGGTGAGTGAGCTGGACGGACTTCCCGTGTCCATCCAGACGACCATCGTGGGCGGGGTGCCTGTTTCGCGACGGGGTTAGCGACGGGCCTGGCCGGGATAGGGCTTCCGTGATTCCGGCCGGCGGTACTTGGCGAACACCGCCATTTCCCAGGGCCGTATGGCCACCATCAGGCTGACACCAAAGCGCTTGCCCAGGGGCAGGGCCTGGTCTTCCTGGTGGCAGTGGAGGAACTCCTGGGCCAGCCGGCGCATTTTCTGGTGGATGGTTTCACTGGAATGGGTGGACACCATACCGTTGAGGAACAGCCTGAGTTCCCCGGGCCCGGTGAAGTTGCAGTTAAAGAAGTCCGGCTGCACCTCCGTCTCGATAAAGCGCTGGATCGGGCCGTTCCTCAGCCAGGTGAAATCATGCCCCACCAGGGGTTTGACGCGGTTGCCCGGCAGCAGCTCCACCAGCCCCATACGGTCCAGCCGCGCCAGGTAACCGATGACCTCGGTTTCGGAGAAATAGTAGTTGGCGTGGATCTCCGCCAGCTGCCAGCGATTCAGCCCACAGATAGCCACCAGCAGCAGGCGCGGGTCGGACACCAGTTCCTGTTCCTGCTCCAGGGTGAGCTGCTGGATCCTGGTTTCCGGCTTGAGTTCCCGCACCAGGTCACTGATCTCCAGCCCCATCAGGGCACAGACCTGGTCCAGACGCCGCAGCGAAAACTGTCGCTCGGAAAACAGCCGCTTCACGCTGGCTTCGGACAACTCCAGGGCCGTTGCCACCTGGGCGTAAGTCAGCCCCTGTTCCCTCAATCGTCGTTTCAGCACGTCCACAATGGCCGCCGTTTGTGCCATCTGATAATCCCCCAGGGTTGCTAATCGCCAGAACGTATCACTATTTAATACTTTCAGGCCAGTGGGACGCGACTTTTTCGATTGTTCTCGCCCACCCTGCAACACCCCGGCACAGTGCTCTCACCGAAAGGCATTAACAACAAGACATGAGGTAAGGACGATGGAAAACGAACTGAAGAGCAATTCCGCTTCCTGGGTATTTTTCGTCAAGGTTTCATTCGCGATTGCGGTGCTGGCGGCTGGCGCAGGCGTGGTACTTGCGCCCGTGGACATCGTGCTCAAGGGCTACATGGCCATCAGCGCCCTGTTCCTGATCAGCACCACCATCACGCTGTCCAAGACCATGCGGGATGAACACGAGGGCCAGCGCATCGTAAACCGCATCTCCGAAGCCCGTACCAATCAGCTGCTGAAAGAATATGCGGAGTGATGCCATGAGCGTTTGGACCAAACTCAACACCCTGTTACGGGCCTCGGCCCAGGAACCGGCCGAGGCCCTGGTGGACGCCAATGCCATCCGCATCTTCGAGCAGGAACTGCGTGACGCGGAGCAGGCCTTCGGCCGCTCAAAACGCCAACTGGCCTGCCTGATGGCAGAGAAGAAGTTCCTGGAACGGGACAATGCGTCCCTGAGGGAGTCCATAGAAAATCGTGAAGCCCAGGCCGCTCAGGCTCTGGAGGACGGGCACGAGGGGCTGGCCATGGAACTGGCCACCGCCATTGCCGAGGACGAAAACCTGCTGACCCGGCAACAACAGCACCTGGAGCGTATCCAGCAACAGGAAGCCCGGTTGCGAAGCCAGCTAAGGGAAACCGCCCGCAACCTGCGCCACTACCAGTCGGAACTGCGCCTGGCCCGGACCAACCAGTCGGCAGGGCGTGTTAACGTGCAACTGAACGGATACCGGCAGGGTATCACCGGTCACTTCGAGGAAATGGATCAGTCCCTTGCCCGAATCCAGTCACGCCAGGCACGTGCACATGATATGGATGAAGCCCTGAACGAGCTTGACCAGGACCTGGGCAACCGGTCGCTGGACGAGCGCCTTCGCGCCGCCGGTATCGATACCGGTGACCAGAGGGCGGAAAAGGTTCTTTACAGAATCCGGGCCCGGCAGCAGGGTGCGGCCGATGGAAAGTGATGGCTAAGGGGGCGGTGGACTGATCCACTGCCCCCTCACCGCTTTATCCCTCAGTCGCTGGCCTCAGCTTCCTCGTTAAGCAATTGAGGTTTCTTCAGGGCCTTCTGGAACAGGTCCCGGTTCTCGGCAATGGCCAAGGCGCAACGGTCTGCCGTTTCCTCATCCAGCCCCTCCACCATGCGGGTCAGGAAGTCGCGGATCTCCTCGGACAGCTCCAGCACCTTGTCACGGGCATCCGCCTCGGACTTGTTGGTGAACAGCAGGGTTTCCGGGTGCTTCAACGCCATGTCCAGCCCATCCTTATCGGAGAAGTAGACTGCTTGTACCGCCATGGTAGTGCCTCGCAGTATTGATTGGTGAATGCTGTATGAATTTACAGTAATCACCACCACCTCTCAACCCCTGTCGCCGAAAGGTCAGCCCGCCGCCGTTTATCCACTCCTGTATTTGGCACCAATTGCACTTGCCGGTGACAAGGCCGTGACTGTAATTTCAATGGCAAGGGTCTCAGGTCAAGGGTTCACCTGAGGCAGTCGTCCGATGCCCGATCCAAACGATAGATATAGCGCCATGCGGGAAGCCAACTCTGTTGCCTCTGTTTCCAGTGAACACTACCTGACCAGCCTCAAGGGTCTGGGCCATATCGTTGAGCCCGACGTCCTGAAGCGGGCACAGGGCCAGGTGCCGCCGCTGCCCATGTGTGCAAGCTCCGTGCGTGTTCCCCTGGAATGCCTGCAGGAACTACAGGGCGGGTTGATGGATCGCTACGCTGATCCGTTGCTGATGATACGGGCCTACAGCCACCTTAATTATGAGCCGGGGTTCATGGCGCGCACTTTTCTGGCCGGCGCCCTGAGCCTGGGCGACGCCATTTCGCTGCTCTGTCGCTACATGACCGTGAGCTCCGACCTGTGCCGCATCAGGCTACGGGAAGCCTCCGGCATTGCCAGCCTGCAGATCGAGCCCAACCCGGGCTACGTCGACGCATGGGAGCTGGTCGATGCCACCGTGTACAGCCTGACCAGAATCCTTCTGGGGCTGGGTGTGCCGCAGATCGACGTCATCCGCCTGAACCATGTTCCGACCATGACGATACAACAGCAGTATCGTGCCCTGTTACCGGCGCGGGTGGCGTTCGGGAACCATCAAACGGCCATTGATTTTCCGGTCGGAGCCCTTTCCCGACCTCTTCACTGGCACCCGATTTCCCCGGAAAAACTGGCGAAGCGGGAACGGCGACTCAACCGTTTGCAGCCACAGCCCAGATGGCAGGAATCCGTCGATGTACTGCTGCCGCTGCTGTCCCGCCTGGGTGAGGCCAATATCGACCGCTGCGCCCACCTGCTGGCCGTCAGCCGTCGCTCACTGCAACGCCACATCCGTGCCGAGGGTTACACCTTCCGTGACCTGGTAGACCGGAACCACCGACAGCTATCCGCCAATTACCTTGCGCGGGGCTATTCCAACGACCAGACCGCCTCGTTACTGGGTTACCGGCAGCCGGCCCAGTTCTACCGTGCGTTCCGCGGCTGGTACGGCTGTTCACCCTCGGAGTATCGACAGCGATCCCCCATCCATCCGTGCCATTAACCGGCACAAGCCAACAACCACAAAAAGGAGAACACCATGCGTCATGCATTGCTGGGCGTAACCCTCGCCTGTACCTCAATCACCGCCCCCCAGGTGATGGCAAACAATACCCTGACGGAGCAGGTCATTGAGGGTGCCGCCAGCGTTCACGAGAAGGCCATCGAGTGGCGGCACGATATTCACCAGCACCCGGAACTCGGCAACCAGGAGCACCGCACGGCTGAACTGATCGCCGCCCACCTGCGTGACCTGGGCATGGAGGTCCAGACCGATGTGGGAACCACCGGCGTAGTAGGCATACTCAAGGGTGGCCAGCCCGGCCCGGTTGTGGGCCTGCGTGCGGATATGGATGCGCTACCGGTGAAAGAAGCGACCGGCCTGCCCTATGCCTCCAACGTGATCCAGGAGTATCAGGGCAAGGAAACACCGGTCATGCACGCCTGCGGGCACGATGCCCACGTGGCCATCCTGATGGCAGTGGCGGAGAACCTGGCCAGCGTGCAGGACCAGCTTCCCGGCACCGTAAAGTTCATCTTCCAGCCGGCGGAGGAAGGCCCCAGTGACTATGTCTATCAGGGCGAACGTCATTTCGGTGGCCGCCTGCTGGTGGAAGAAGGCGTCCTGAAGAACCCGGACGTGGACGCCATCTTCGGGCTTCACGTGACCTCAAAGGCACCCACCGGCATCATCAGTTACCGCAGCGGGCCCACCATGGCCAGCAGCTCCGACCTGTACATCACCGTTAACGGCGAGCAGACCCACGGCGCCCAGCCGTGGGACGGGGTCGACCCCATCGTGGCCAGTGCCCAGATCATCAACGGCCTGCAGACCGTGGTCAGCCGCAGGACCAACATCATGCCGGCGCCCGCCGTGGTCACCATCGGCACCATCGAGGGCGGCTCGCGCCACAACATCATTCCCGGCTCCGTGGAAATGACCGGCACCATCCGTACCTTCGATGACGATGTTCAGAAGCACGTCAACGAGCAGGTGACCACGACCGCTGAACACATTGCCCACGCTTCCGGTGCTGAGGCGGAGGTCAATATCGTCAATAACTACGCCACCACGGTAAACGACCCAGCCCTTACCGAGCAGATGCTGCCAACCCTGAAGCGGGTGGCTCCCAACCGCGTCTTCGAAGCCCCGCTGGTCACCGGCTCCGAGGACTTCTCCTATTATGCGAAGGAAGTTCCGGGGCTGTTCTTCTTCCTGGGCGTGACACCCATGGAAAAGATGAAAGGCGCCGCCCCCAACCATTCACCAGAATTCCTGGTGGATGACAGGGCGCTGGCAACCGGTATCCAGGCGCTGTCCGCCCTGGCGACCGACTACCTGAGCAGCCAGTAAGCAAGACCACCCCGGGGTCCTGACCGATAGGGAACCCGGGGAATCTCCCACCCCCGGCTTCCGTTCTGACGGCCGTTTTCGGGAACCACGCCGACAAAACGAATCCCCCACTCTTGGCCTCGCCATGACAGGGTGATAATGTTTACGCCACTTGCAGGAAGCAACCCCAGGAGTCTGTGCAACAGTCATCATGCAGGCTCCCAGGACTGGCCAGAACGGATTCCGGCCCGGAACAACCGCCGACCTCCTTATCGACCCGCCACTGCTTTCCGCAAGCCCGATACAATGAAGTAGGGTTTCGTCCCCACGACGAACCCAGGGACCGAAACAAAAGGACAACCTGATGACCAAACTGTTGCTATCCATCGCCCTCGTAATGCTGGCAGGCAGCCACGCCCTGGCGGCTGAACGTAAACCCCTGGAAGACGTTCCCACCGATGACCTGACACAGGATATCCAGTTCACCCCCAAGGGCGCGGGCGATGACCATGCCTCACTGGTGTGGTGGATCCCCACGGAATTCTGGGAGTCCGTCATGTCCCGGGACACGGTCTCCAGCGCTGCGGACAAGCAGGCCGCCATTGATGCCCTGAGCGGCGTATCCATCCTGGGTATCGTGCAGGCAGACATCACCCAGTTGGGTGCCTTCAGGTTCTATCCGAAACAGGAAATCGGGGACACCATGCGGGTTACCTACACGCCGGAAGGCGGTGACCCGATCACCCTCACCCCCATGACCGAGCTGGATTCCGACCTGCAAATCATGCTGGGCACCTTCCGTCCGATCCTGGCCAACGCCATCGGCAACATGGGCAGCAACCTGCATTTCTACGTCTATGACGATGAGCAGGCGGGTTCCGACCGGCTACTGGACCCATACAAGCCCGGCGAACTGAAAGTCGAGCTCACCAAACGCAACGGCGACTCGATCCACGGCTCGGTGGAAATGCCCCTGAACTCCCTGTTCGTGCCCCGCAAATGCCCGAACGGCAAGGATGCGCATATTTCCTGGGAGTATTGTCCCTGGTCGGGGGAGAAGCTCTAGTCCATCGCAAACGGGGCCGCACTACCGGATAAGCGGCCCCCACCTTGAGAGGCCCTGGTCATGGATATCACCAACATCGAACACATCCGCAACATCCTGGGCGAACCTAGCCCCAGGACGACCGGGAAGATCTACGACCACCTGAATGCTCGGATGGTGAATTTTATCCGCCATTCGCCCCTGGTCATGGTAACCACCGTTGATAGCGAAGGCTTCCCCTCGATATCTCCCAAAGGGGATGATCCCGGCTTTGTGCATGTGGAAGACGCCGGCCACCTGCTGATTCCCGAGCGCAAGGGCAACAAGCTGGCCTTTTCCTTTCAGAACATTCTGGAGGGATCAAAGGTGGGTCTGCTGTTCATGGTCCCCGGAACCACCGAAGTGCTACGGGTGCATGGCACCCCGACCCTCGTACATGACGACAAGCTGAACCAGAAGCTGATGTCCAAAAGCCAGCAGGCGTTGCTGGTAACCCGTTTAGCGGTCGCCAACGCCTACTTCCATTGCGGCAAAGCGCTGATCCGCAGCGGCATCTGGAATCCGGAAACACCCAGACCGCAGGTAAAGGTCTCGTTTGGGCAGGAAATTGCGGAGAACCGGAGCTTGTCGTCGTCCGAGGCGGACGCCATTGATGAAGGCGTGGAGGAGCGGTATCGGACGGATATCTGATACCGATCCCGGACCGCCACCTATTTGGTCGGCTGACGCCCGGCCTCCATCTGCGGCAGATCATCGTTAATGGGCCACCAGTTGGCCTTGGAGCCCACATAGGCGTGGTCCAGCAGCGTCAATGGTGGCTCGCCATCCAGCGTCCCGGCACGGATGCGGACGACACCGGGCAGGCTGTGCAAACGGCTGATCACAGGCGACCCGCAACGGCCGCAAAATACCCGCTCCTTGCCCGGGGAAGATTCGTAGCTGGTCAGCAAGTCCTCTCCCTTCGTCATCGAGAACTGCTCAGTGGACACAGGGATGTTGGTCACCAGTGCGGAGCCCTGGGCTTTGCGGCATTGCTGACAATGGCAGATCTGCACCGGCGCCAGTTCGCCCCGGATTTCGTACTGAATGCCACCGCAGAGGCAGCTGCCTGTATACACGCTCATTGTGATTAATCTCCATGCGTTCAATAACTGAAAGCAAACGGGCAGGATATGACGTTCCATGAACGCCGTTCAAAAACAATCCTATCAGGTTACACATGGAAACGGATAAAGACACCGGGCAAGGCTAGACTCACTATTTCACTTCAAGAATAAAAATGTCGCCTTGTAGGCGGCCGGTATCCCCTAACAAGGTAATGCGCCATGTCGACCGAGCCGACCATCACTTCCTCAGCACCCGTTGCTTCGAAAGATACCAGCGGAGCGGGCCTGAACCTCGGTTGGGACCACCTGACCTGGGCTGGCCTGCAGGTACTTACCGCAATTGTATTGTTCACCCAGGCAGAGGGCTGGCTGCGCTGGCTCGCCGTGGCCCTGGGGGTGGCCGGGATTGCCATGCTTCTGGTCCAGCGCCGCCGGGGTGCCGGCGGCGGACGCCAGGCCCTGATCAATGCGCTGAAGGGCATCAACGAGAACCAGGGCGACCTGTCCCGCGAGGTACCCGTCGATCGGTACACCGATGAAACCGCCGAGCAGTTCAACCAGTTTGTCGAACGCCTGCGCCACACCCTGGAGGACCTTCGTACCCAGACCATCAAGGTGACCCTGGCCGCCGCGCACAGCCGCAAACTGACGGAAGAGACGGCGAAGGATGCCACCCGGCAGGAATCCTATTCCGAGACCATCTTCAGTTCCAGTGAGGAGTCCTCCACCGCCATTGACGATCTGGCACGGCGCACCAACACCATCGCCGAAACCAACTCCCGCAACCTGGAGACCGGGCGCGAGTCAGCCACCGAACTGGATGAAGCCGCCCGGCTGATTACCCAGGTGAGCGAGATGATGGCCGAATTCCAGGATACCGTAGGCGAACTGCAGGGCACGTCCAAGAGCATCCAGACCATTCTGCGCACGGTGCAGGAATTCTCCGAACAGACCAATATGCTCGCCCTCAATGCCGCCATCGAAGCCGCCCGTGCGGGTGAACAGGGCCGGGGCTTCGCGGTGGTGGCCGACGAAGTCCGTACCCTGGCCGTCAAGGTCGGCGGCGCCGCGAACCAGATCAACGACCTGGTCGCCAAGATGGGCAAGGTGGTCGAGCGCACCTCCAGCGAAACCGGGGCCATGATGGAGCAGGCCGATCGCGTAAGGCATTCAGTCGGGTCCTCCTCCGCGCAATTCCAGACCATGATTGGCGACTTCGAAAGCTCCCACAGCGACCTGCTGCAGATCAGCTCGGCGGTGGAACAGCTTTCGGTGGTTAACCGGGAAGTACACGGCCGCAGCACCGAAATCCGCGAGCTGGGCCAGCGCATCCGCGAAAGCATGCAGCATTCCGATGACCGTACCACCGAGCTGGTGGACGCGGCGGATGAAACCCTCCACAGTCTATGTCAGTTCCGCATCGGCCGCGGCAGGCTGGAGGAGACCCTGGAGAAAGTGGAAGCCCGACGCGACCTGATCCAGGCGGAGATCGCAAAACTGATCGCCAATGGCGTCAACATGTTCGACCGTAACCACCAGCCCATTCCCAACACCAACCCGCAGAAATTCGACGTCAGCTATGCACGGGCGTTCCAGAAAGCCTGTCAGCACCTGATCGACGAATGGGCCCGGGAGAAAGACGGGGCACTGTATTGCCTGCCCCTGGACAACAAGGGCTACGTGGCCATCCACCGCAGCGAACTGTCCCACGCGCCCACCGGCGACCCGGACGTGGACCTGCAGAAGAGCCGGCACATGCGGTTTTTCCAGAGCCGGGAGATAACCCACATGGGGCGCTTCAAGCTACAAAGCTACATCCGCGATACCGGGGAAGTGATGTTCAACCTGTCGGTACCCATCGAGCCGGACGGGCGCTTCTGGGGCGGGCTGTTTATCGGTTTGCCGGCTTCCGTGCTTGGTATTGAGTGAAGGTGGGGGCATTAAGGAACGAGGGGTAGTGACCACATTGAGTGCCATTGCCTGCCCTTGCTCCCAGAAGGGCGGAAGACTCTAATCAGCAGTGCCATTAGAACAGGGAGGTTTACACTACCCTCACAACGAACGAATAGACCTTACTCTGCCTTCCATTTCCTCCGCCCTCTGCTCGAAGGTGGCCATGTCCATATCACGCCAGTAATCGGCCGGGCGCCCCACCTTCTCATCGTGCTCGGCGGTCACCGGGTCTTTATGGCGATGCGGTTCCAGGAAAGGTACATCCGGTAACGGTCGGCTCACGTCCATGTAGTTCTGCAGGAAGTCCCAAAGGGCGTAGCATTGCTCGAGGTTTCGCTGGGGACCGATGACCGTGCCAGCTTTGACATACTCACCACTAATGCGGTGCCTCAGGATGAAGTGGTACCAAGGGCCATACTGGTCCGCGGCGGCACTGACCGCGGCCTCGTAATCCGTGAATGGGTGCTCAGTAATGTCGGGCTTGCGATGGCGGGACAGACGGCGTGGGTAGTGCCAGACTCGAACCATGCCAGTTCGACGGTTAAGTTCCCATTCTGGGCCTTGGCCTTTTTTACCTAGCCATCTGGGAGAAACTGCGAGGATGAGTAGGGGGATCGTCCACATCAGAAGCGGTAGTCCGGAAACTATAAAAAATACTAGCCATACTTCTCGCAGCGTCGTGAAGATCGCTTCCCAGCTAATTTCCTCATAGATAAAAAAATCTAGACCGAATACTAAAAATGCTAGAGGGGTCATAAGATAGAACAAAATTCGACCAGCACTCTCCGACACCATCAACGCCCATATACGAAAGGGATAGGGAGCATGCAGAATACATTCGTGGTCTTCACGGCTTTCGTTTTGTATCTGACGATCCAGATCGGTTTCCTGATGGGGATTTTTAAGATCTTCTGGCGTCTTGTGGCGCAGTAGAACCGAGGGAATGACGTCCTTGGTGCCTCCCCAGCGAAGTGCCATACTTCTGGATTCATCAAACCTGCTCTTTTTAAAGGCGCGTTCTCGGTTAACTTTCTCGCCATCCCTGTCGGAATGGTAGGCCGCCGGTGAATAGTACTGTGCGTCCAAAAACATCCCTTAGGCCCCCTGGGGAAATGTCAGCCGAGCGTGATGCCAGAAATGCTGGTCTTTATCGGAAAAATCCGGAAGTTCATGCTTGTTGTTTTTCTTATCATAGGGCAGGTTATCTTCCGGATCGGGAGCCGGAACGACTACAAAGTCACCGCTCTGGTAATGTAACTTGAGCTGGGCGCTGACATGCCAGACGTACTCCTTTATATGGTACTCATAGTCCAGGTATTCCTTCTCCGTGTTCAGCGACACAGGCACTTTATATTCCAGCTTAGGTGGATGGTCGATATAGAATACCAAGCCGTCGTTGCTTCTTTCTTCCCAAAGGATAACAAGGTCATTCACAAAGTGGTCCGGCACTGGATTCTTTTTCGACGCCGACCACCGGCTCTGATCTACTTTGTCAATATCTCCCGCATAGATTCTCTTTAACTCCTCAACCAGGCCCAGCTTTACTGAGAGGTCATCTTTTACGATACTGCTCTGCAACCCGATCGCCGGACTATTCACGATCACCCGTGCGTTACTCTTAGATATGGCCGTCAGTCTTTCTCTTTCAGTGTCGTCAATCAGATCATGGTCCCGGGTCTCTTTGCCGGCATCGAATGGCTCCAGCCTTGCGCGGATTCCCATACAGACACTGAGCAAGCTTTGGTAGGCCTCCTTGCTAGTTTTGAGGGTAGCAACACCGTCCTCTGGTCCGAATGGGCCGTTTCGCAGCCACGTCTGGATGGGCTTGTCGCTGTAGGCAAACAGCAACCAGACACCAGCTACAATGGCCGCAACGCCAACAGCCAGCCATCCTGCCGGCCCCATCATCAGGAGCACGCCACCCTCCGCCATCAGACCAAATACCGTCAGGGAGACAACACCGGTTGCGAGTAGTCCGTTGGCGGCGGCCACAGCCGGGTTGCCCAGGTCTAGCGCGTAGGCGGCATCCATACTGAGGGAAATTGCCGTTAGCGCGGCGCCCGCTATCCCCAAGAGCCCACCCAACAGCAACCTCTTCCCCAGAAGTCGAGCGATCTTGTCCCCAACTTTGTTCGTTAAAATATCTCGGTGAAGAAACTGAGTTTTTCTGGCTATCAATGAACCATTGCTAGCGAGTCTGTTACCGAGAGTTACCGACAAAAGAGCCACATCCCATCCAGCGGAAATCGCCTTCAAACCAGCACGCTTCTTGGATATACGTCTTTCACGATTCCAAGTTGAATAAAGAGCGTAAACATTAAGTCCTTCCAGTAACAAAACCCCAATTGGAACTATCGGATGGCTTAATGCCCGATAAACCTTGCTTGATGCTTTCTCTGCAACTGTATCAGCCACTGATGCCGAGTCATTGGCGGCCTTATGCGCACTCCTGGTCAAATCGGACAATCGTTGACCGGAGGCCTCCGATTTCGCCTCAATCCTATCCAAATTAATACGCCGGTTTAACTTGGTCCTGGCCAGCTCGGTTCGCTGTTCTACCGTGCTCTCCAGCTCTATCTGCCGAATCGCTGTGGGCCGGGTGAACAGTGTGTCGTTGGCAAGCTTCCTGGCTTCGTCCAATTCGTTTCTGAGCTGCACGTACTCCGTTTCCGCTTCGGACAACTGGCGCAGGGTCTTTGCCGTCTCTTCGTTTTCCGGCATGGTCAGGACCTTCACGTCTGCGTGGTATTCCTGATAGATCCCTTTCCCTTGCGCGTGCAATGCTTTGACGGCCACTTCTTTGTCAGGCTTACCCTCCAGGGCGGCTTTGTAGAGCCTGTCGTAGTCCCTGGCGACCATCGCTGCTGGCACGCCCATGACAAAACTTTGTTGAACAAGGGCCTCGGAGTAACTGGTCAGCTTCAGGTTTGCAAAGCTGCCGGGCATACTACCCCGCAGATAATGGGCGAGTCGTATGGTGTATTCGGACCTGAATGCCAGCATCCTGGCGCCCAGTTCGTCGATGGCCTGCGCCCGGCTGGCAATCCCGGCATCCAGTTCCTGCATGCGTCTGGCCAGTTTTGGAAGCTGCCGCCTGTTATCGCTCAACCTTCGGAGTCGGTCCTCTTTGTCCATCAGATGCCGGAGTTGATCGTTCTCGGCTTTTTCCAGCCGTCCGATCTCTCCTCTGAGCTGATCAGCCTCGTTTTTTATCTGTACTTTCTTTGCCTGTTCCTCACTTTGGAGTCTTACCAGTTTCTGGCGCTCCTGCCTGGCCTCCAACGCCTTCTTATTCGCGTTCTCCAGCGCACTGATCAGGTTGCCCTGAAGGGTCATCATTAGACCAGCCATTGGCCTCAGGGCGGCCAGGGCGACGGACAGTGTGATGCCCTGTTCGGCGGCCTGCAGGACAGACAGACCGTCCAGGGTTTTCAGGCTGTTCGCATCCGGCAGTTCCGCATTCTCCAGTGCCGAGAGTTTCGTCGCCTGATAGATGCCGCGGCTTGATCGGTACGAGGCCCGGTCTTCATCCTTTTCCTCTTCCGTGGGCCCCCGGTACGATTGATTGATATCGTCCTTCTCCATGTCGGGGAACAGGGCGAGGTATAACCCGCCTATATGACCTTCTGCGACACTGTTCGCCCAGCGCTTCCCACGATAAGCGCGGACGTCTTCGACCAGTCCGTGAAGTGCATCGCATTCGAAAGGCTCTCGGGTGACGGTCTGAAGCACTTCGGTCACGAAGCTGAAGGCCCCCAGATAATCGCAGCCATAGTGGGTAAACAACTCTACGATCTCATTTTGGGTGCGGGAGTCATTCAGGCGCTCTATCAGTTGGTTCTGCACGTCTTCAAGGTAAGCCACGGCCATAGCACGCTCGTGCTCAGCCAGAGAGAAGGACAGCAACCGCTTGCCTTTTTCGTCCATCTCATCCTTGTGCTGGTTGAACGGATTTGGTTTGCCACCAATCCCTTCCGGAATCACTACGGTATTGACCAGCGAGGCCGAATCGAAGAACTCCCGTTCTTTGGCCCTGCGGACGGCCGCATCGGCGAACCAGGCCCCGGCTTGATGACGTTTCAGCAGATACCGGACACGGTACAGGTGGTCGTCCAGGCGAATAACGCCGATTTTCCGCTGCTTGATCTGGTCAATGGGCGCATACTTGACCGAAGTCCTTTCCCATTCCGGAAGGTTGGTGTCTACACCCTCGATGTCCAGTTCCCTCATGGTGCCAGCCAGGACATTGCATAATGCATTCATCTCGGGGCGTTTGCCTTCCGGCACTGGTGCGTAGGAAGTGCTGTTCTCGTGCTGGCTATGTACATCCAGGGCCTTGGATGTTTCATCATTCTCATAAAGGCCGGATTTCGTCAGCAGATACTCCTCTGGACGATCATAGTTCCACTCGATGGCGGGAGCTCGCGGTCGCTGTAATTCAAGAACACGCGCAGGCAGTACATGGTGGCGGTAGGGTTCGGTGTACTGATCTGCACCATTGGCGATGTCCTGTTCGCCCATTTCCATATCGATGAGCGTACAGCGGGCATCCCGTTGGCCCGTATAGTTCTCGAACAGGTTTATCCGCTCACCGGTCCACTGGGACTCGGAGAAGGCGACCTGCACGGTTTGCCAGAAGTTCAGGACACGTGATGGGAGCCAGATCTCCTCGAGCGCCACCCCGGTCACGTCCCGGTAACGCGGTTCAAATTTACCGGAGTCTTTCTTGCGATAAACATCCAGTGGGACGTCCCGATACTGAGGCGTACCGTCCTCGGTAATGGTCACTTCCACTTCCCGCCAGAGCTTGCTCCCGTAGAAGAAATAGAGAAAACCGGAACGGCACAGTACGTGGTGGTGCGGGTTCGTCTCTTTCGGCGGCTTGCCGGATACCGCTTCTGTCTTCGTCAGGCCCGAGATCAGCGTGGATGCCACCACGGGAACCACCACGTGCTTCTGACGCTCGTCCTGTTCTTTGTTCTGGTACTCCACGTCTCTTGCCTGATGCAGGAAGGGGACCCGGATGGGATCACCGCTCTCAGTGGCAATTTCCATGAATAACCGCCGTTCCGGCTCGCCATTCCAATCCCATCGATAGAGGACGGAACTATCCGTCGGCTCTTTGCTTAGTTTCCCATCAAGGCTGACAGGGGTAGGGTCTACTCCCTCGTAGTCGAAGAAACAGAATTTGTGTCCGTCAGGGTGGCTTCTACCCAGAACCTCCACAATCAACTCACGCTCTTCTTCTTCGGAGGTGGACCTTGGCTGTAACAGACTGTCTGGCGCGCTGGACGTGTCTGTCTACTTGCTGACCGGAGCGTCGGTGCTCCGGGTAGCTGGCGTCGGTGCCTCCTGAGCATTCTGCTTGACCGTCGGCCCGGAGTCCGCCTTATCCACCGGCTTATCAATGTGCTCTGCCAGCATCTCGGCCTCCAGCCCGTTGTAGGGGCTGCCGGAGATTTTTTCACCCACGGCAACCGTGCCGTTACCCTCAACGACCTGCCCACCGTGAGACGTCATGCTCCCGACATAGGCAACGGGCTGTCCTTCGCAGAAGACACCGGTCGATCCGGTTTCAATGGTGTCCGATCCGCACTCGCACGCAAGCTTGTCGTTGACGCGTGCAACGGGCAGGCCTCCGGTGGTGACCGTTCTGGCCGCCTTGAAAATCTTGCCACCGACATGGTCCTTGCTGCCTGATTTTTTTGGGCAGACGTGGTAGGCGGTCAGAAAGGCAATGGGGTTTCCCATGATCACAACTCCCTGTGAGTCTCAATGGAGATTTGATGTCGCTGTTGAAATCTGGCGGACGACCGGTCCGAAAAGTATGGATGAAACAGACAATGGGCGAGGGAATTCGAGGGCCTCATCAGAGGCAGGGCACCGCACTCCTTTAGCAAGGATACGATAGACAATACGGGTAGCAGCAGACTTTCCCATCCTGGGTTTTCCTCCGTGAAACGTCCTTGGTTTTATTCCATCAGGCCAGCAGTATACCCATCAGCGCCAGCACGTCCAATGACGTAGTTGGCAATCTACCGTCGCCTCAGGGCACAGTTGCCTTGATGGCTGCCACCCGCCGCGCCAACCCAAACACATGCTCATCCTCAGCCCCCAGATCCTCCAGGGCCCTGGCCAGGTGCAGCAGGTACTCGGCATTGGCCCCGCTGGGCCCATGGGAGCGGGCTATATGTTTCGCCATCTCATCCAGCGGTGCGGGGCCGAGGAAGGCGGCGTTATCGGGGCCGGCGACGTAGACCAGACCTTCCGCATGGCCCTTGTCGGCGAAGGTCATGGGGGTGAAGAAGCGCAGGTAGCCGTTCTTTTCCCGGTGGTCCAGGTGCTCGAAGGTGTCCGGTGATACCCGGTAGGCCATGCCGACGCAAGTTTCGCCCGGGGCTTCCACCAGGGTGGCGACGCGGCCGGGGGCCTGCGGGGTGCCGCGGTGGTCGTGGGAGCCCTGCCAGAAGCGGCGCGCCCAGCCCTGGATGCTGGCCACCCGGCGCTCCAGGTAGGGGAAGTCCACCTTGTAGATCAGCGAGCCATAGCCAAACAGCCAGACGTCATCCAGGTGGTCCAGCTGGTAGCTTTGGCGGTTGAGTTCGGTGGTGTCCAGGGCCATGGGTGTTGCGCTGTTTCCGGGTATTTGTGGGTATACCGCCATTCTCCGTGGCGGGGGCTGTTACGTCCAGAAGGTCCATGTCCGAAAATGACCAGACAAGCCCGGGTGCCGGCGTTAAGCTCTTTCCATGAGTCACCCTATGCCGACTGCCATGATGCTATCAGACGAACAGTGCTATCAGATTATCCACGCCCGGGACGCCCGCTTCGACGGGCAGCTGTACGTGGGTGTGCGCAGCACCGGCATCTATTGCCGCCCGGTGTGCCCGGCGATCCGGCCACGACCTGATAGCTGCCGGTTCTTTGCCAATGCGGCGCTGGCGGAACAATCCGGCTTCCGGCCCTGCCTTCGCTGCCGGCCGGAACTGGCCCCGGGGTTGGCGCCCATGGATGGCTCCCGGCGGCTGGCCTGGGCGCTGGTGGATCGCATCCATGGTGGTGCCCTGGAGGAGTCCGGGCTGGAAGCCCTGGCGCACGAGTTCCAGCTCAGCAGCCGGCAGGTACGCCGGATAATCATGGCAGAGTTCGGGGTAACGCCTCTGGCCATCGCTCGTACCCGCCGGCTGCTGCTGGCCAAGCAGTTGCTCACGGACAGCGACCTGCGGCTGGTGGACGTGGCCTTTGCCAGCGGGTTTGCCAGCGTCCGCCAGTTCAACCGGGTGTTCCGCCAGGCCTATGGGCTGACGCCCTCCAGGCTGCGGCGGTCGCGGGCGTTTCCGGCGGACGAGGGTATCCCGCTGCGGCTGGGCTTTCGGCCACCGCTGGCCTGGGAGGCGTTGACGATGTTTCTGGTCAGTCGTTCCGATGGTCATACCCAGGGGCTGATGGACGGCCACTATGTCCGCACCCTGCGCGTGGGCGAAGTGAAGGGCTGGCTGGCGGCACGGCCCGTAGCGGACAACGTGCTGCAGGTGCAACTGTCCCCGTCCCTGCTCCGCTGCCTGCCGGTGCTGCAGCAACCGCTGCGGCAGCTGTTTGATCTGGATGCGGATTCGCAAAGCATTGGCCAGTGCCTGGCAGGGGACGATCAGCTCGCGCCCCTGGTGCGGCAAACACCCGGGCTGCGCCTGCCCGGCACCCTGGATGGTTTTGAGCTGGCGCTGAGGGCCATTCTGGGCCAGCAGATCTCGGTGAAGGCCGCCACCACGGTGTTCAGGCGTATCGTGGAACGCTTCGGGGAGCCCATGGATACCCCCTTTGCCGGCCTGGATCGCCTACCGCCCACAGCGGAGCGTATCGCCGGCCTGTCGCAACAGGATCTGCTGGACTGCGGGCTCACCCGGCGGCGGTCGGATACCTTGCTGACGCTGGCCCGGGCCGTAGGTGACCACTCACTACGCCTGACTGCGTCTGCCGACCGGGACAAGACCCGGCAACAGTTGCTGGCCTTACCGGGCATCGGCCCCTGGACCACCGAATACATCGCCATGCGTGCCCTGGGCGACCCGGATGCGTTTCCGGTGTCGGACCTGGGGCTGCTCAGGGGCGCTGGCGTCGACAAACCGGCGGAACTGGACGCCCGTTCACAACAATGGCGGCCCTGGCGCGCCTATGCCGCCTTTCACCTTTGGCACGCGCTGGGCCAGGGCGGATAATCGGACCCATCGGGAGGATCACACCATGCATCCACAAACAGACACGGTTTACTACACCGAGCTGGACTCGCCCATCGGCACCCTGCTGATTACCGGCGATGGCGACGCCATTACCGGACTGCACATGGAACAGCAGGCGACCCGACCAACCATGGGCGAACATTGGCACCGTGACGACCAGCGCTTTCAGGAGGCCCTGGAGCAATTAACCGCCTATTTCGAGGGCACACTGCAGCAGTTCGACCTGCCCCTGGCCGGCGCCGGAACCGGCTTCCAGCAAGCGGTCTGGGCGGCGCTGCGGGAGATTCCCTACGGGCAGACGGAAACCTATGGCCAGCTGGCCCGGCGTATTGGCAACCAGAAAGCCTCCCGGGCGGTGGGTCTGGCCAATCGCCGCAACCCCATCGGTATTATCGTGCCCTGCCACCGGGTGATCGGGGCCAACGGGTCGCTGACCGGGTATGCCGGTGGCATTGAGCGGAAACAGTGGTTGCTGGCCCATGAGCAGGCGCACATGGGCTGATAGCGGCCAGTTTCCCTCGCCTCAGTCCCAGTTGGGGGCGAAATCCGGGTTGGCGATGCGCTCGTTCCGGTCCAGGGCGTCGATCGTGCGGATCTCGTCATCGGTCAGCCTGATCTTCAGGGCATCCAGGTTCTGGGTCTGATGTTTGGGCCGGGTGGACGACGGAATGGGCACCACCCCGCGGGCGGCACACCAGGCAATGGCCACCTGGGCCGGGGTGATATGGTGGGCACTGGCGATCTGCTGCAGGGTCTCATCCTCCATCACCTTGCCCACGGCCAGAGGCATGTAACCGGTCACCGGGATGCCCAGTCGTTGGGCATGGTCCACCAACTTGCGGTTGGCCAGGAACGGATGCACTTCCACCTGATTGGTGAAGATGGGCGTGTCGCCGAGGATCTCCCGGGCCTGGTCCATCTGGGCGCAGGTGAAGTTGGACAGGCCGATATGGTCTGTTAACCCTTCCCGCTGGGCGTCCCGCAACGCGGTCAGGTACTCCTCCATGGGCACTTCATCGTCCGGCGAGGGCCAGTGGATCAGTGCCAGGTCCACGTGGTCCGTCTTCAGCTGTTGCAGGCTGGTCTGCAGGCTGTTGATCAGGTCGCTGCGATGGAGACGGTCAAACCAGATCTTGGTGGTGATGAAAATCTCCCGCCGGGGAATGCCACTGGTGGTGATGCCATCGCCCACGGCGGCTTCGTTGCCATACATCTGCGCTGTGTCGATATGACGGTAACCCAGGGACAGGGCACTGCGAACCGCCTCCCTGGCATCATCGCCCTTGAGACGAAAGGTGCCCATGCCGATGGGGGGTAATGCGTCGAACGCCATAGTGTCCTCCTGTCGCTGAAACCATATGATTCGGTAGAATCACTGGATTAGTGTCCGGTTTGGCTCATTCGCCAGACGGGACACTGACCTCAAACCTACGATGGGGCACGCTGATCAGTTCTGCAAGGCCACCGTGACCGGACACGTCCTGCTTTCAGACGTTGCGGGCAGGATCAGGCACAGCGTACGGTTGCGATACAAGACGGAAGGCGTCAAGTATACCATCGCACCGGTTACCATGGATTGCACGGATTCAGCGGAGTGTCACGATAACCTATGGATTTCCGTGCTATTGAGATGCGGTACTTGAGACATCAGCAGACAATGACGACAGATATGATAAAACAAGCAATGATCCGCACGGGCATGGCCGGCATTGTTGCCCTGGCGTTGCAGGGCTGTGCCAGCAGTGAGGAGGAAGCCGCAGTCAAGGCCGAAGCCTCCGAAAAGACGGCGGAGACCCACGTCAGCTGCGATACCGTTTTCCATTGCCCGGCAGACCCGCAGGACATCCGCATCTGCCGTGACCAGCAGCAACTGGAGGTGATCTGGCAGACGCCAGGCATAGAAGCCTACCGCCTGGCAGGCTCCCTGGGCGAGACTTTCACGGCACAGTACAGCCAGCGCTTCCAGGTGATTGAAAACACCCTGAGCTGGCAGCATATGGGTATCCGCTACACCGCCTACCACTACCTGGATGAAAGCCGCCCGGAGACCCTGGAGGCAATCGGCGTCACCCTGGAAACCCAGGGCCGCAGCCGCACCATCTCCTGCAACGACAACGCCGTAAGCAACCTTGCCCGGTTACACCAGGCCACCAGCGCTGGGGAATCTGCTCCCTCAGCGAAGTGACCGGCTGCAACCGGACAGCGCCCCGCTCAGTAGGACGGCCAGCCGTCGTCGGTCCACACGAGGTTATTGATCAGCAGTTTGGCATTGCCGTTGTCGCTGGCATCGTAGGCGTGGCGGGCGATCACGCTGGTACCGGCGATATCCTGGCCACCGGGCCCTACCCAGCGATCATTGCCACCATCCAGCAGGCTGCCGCCGCCGTTCATCATGTCGCGACCGCTACGGTCCACGTAGGGGCCGGTCACGTTCCGGGAGCGGCCATAAAGGATGCGATAGGTACTGTTCACCCCTTCACAACACTTGCCCACTGACACAAACAGGTAGTAGTAGCCGTTGCGATGGACAATGGTGGGCGCCTCGATACCGCCGGACCGGTTGGCCAGGGAGTAGTGGCGGCCCGTGGGCTTCATGGTGGACGGGTTCAGCTTCACCAGTTTGATGCCGGACCAGAAGGAGCCAAAGGTCAACCAGGGTTCGTTGTTGGCATCAATGACCAGGTCCGGATCAAGCGCGTTGAAGTTATCGGCGGTAGTGGAACTGAGCACCGCACCCTCATCCCGCCAGTTGTCCGCTGCCAGGCTGGGGGACGAGGCCAGGCCGATCACCGACTGGTTGGAGCCGAAGGTAGACACCGCGTAGTACATCCATACCCGGCCGTTGTAGGCCTTCACATCCGGCGCCCACACATCATTGCCCTGCTGACCGGGCACGTAGTTGCGCCACCACCAGAGGCCAGAGCCAAACACCGACGGCAGCGGCTCCCAGAAGCGGCCACCATCGTAGGAAATCTTGCGATAGATGCCGGGGCCGGTCTGAAACTCGTACCAGATGCCGTTCTCCCGGGCGATGGTGGGGTCGTGGGTGCCCAGGTTACCGGACAGTTCCCAGAATTCGCTCTGGCCATTGCCGGGGCCCGGATCGGGCGCGGGTGGTTCCGGTTCAGGTTCCGGATCTGGCTCTGGTTGCGGAGATGCCCCGCCGCCGTCGCCCTCAACGCGAACGTCGGCAATGGCGTAGGACTCGAAGTAACTGCTGGCATCGGTGGAAAAGCGGATTGCCAGGCGCTCGGCGCCGGGTTCCAGGGGAAAGACCGCGCTACCGGAGACATTATTCGAGGCTTCAATGGTCTGGAACGGGCCGCCGTTGATGGCCACCTCGATACGGCCGGATTCGCCGGCATCCAGCCGCCTGGTCTGGCGGCTGACGGCCAGCTGCAGGTTGCTGTAACCGGCCACGTCGATGTCAGGGGAAACCAGTGAACCGGGGCTGTAGCCACCACGCAGGGTGACAGAGCCACCTCCGGAACTGACGCGACCAGTCGCATTGAAGGCGCCGATGCCGCTGGAAAAACCTTCTTCGAACAGGACGTCGCCGATGGCGGCAGTGGGGGTGCCGAGGGCCAACACCATCAGGGGAACCGCCCCTGGTTTCAGGATGGGTGTCATTGTTCTTCGCTCCTTGCGATAGTCGTTGTTATTGGCCTTCGCAACATAGCGGCTGAACAATTTTTAGACAATCACTCCAGGCGCGTAAAATACCGGTTGAGCGTTGTTGACATAGGCCGACTTTGACGACGCACGCACCTGGCTCATCCGGGAGTCCCGGTCAGTAAAACATCAACAACACCCCGCCGATGTACAGCACCAACACCGCCATACTCTCGGCACCAATGTGCCCGATACCCTGGCGCTCCCGGCGGATCAGGCCCATGATCAGTATGCCGGACATCAGCAGCGTCAGCGCCACCCAGAACTCGGCATCCTCACTCATGGCATGGTAGATAGAGCCTTTGCGGTAGGCGATGTCCGAGGCGGCGGTAAACAGCGTATCAAAGGCGTTGCCACCGATAATGCCGCCCACCGCCAGGGTCAGGGCCCCACGCCTGACCGCCGCCACGGAGGTCACCAGTTCCGGGATCGATGTGCTGATGGCTGTCAGCAGCACACCGATGACTGTCTGCCCCAGGCCGGTTTCCTTCGCGATAATGGTGGCTGAGGGCTCCAGGGTCCAGCCAGCAAACCCGAGCACGGCCATCATGATGAGGAACTCCACCCAAAGCCGGATCATCGAGGGCATGGTGGTGATGTCGTCCGGCACATCCTCGCGGGTTTCCCGGGTCTGGAAGGGCCGCCACATGGGTGACTCGGAGCTCTTGTGCACCAGATTGATGCCGTACAGGTAGAACCCGAACAGCAAAGGTGTCATGGGATGGATGCCCCATACGGTGACGTCCGGCATCAACGGAGCCAGCATGATGATGGCCAGCAGGCAGATCAGCAGGCCGTTCTGCATCAGGTTGGGAACCGAGGCCGCTGCGTGTTCCAGGTTGGCCCGGCGGTAGAACATATCCGCCACCGCCAGGAAGAACGTCTGTACCGCAATGCCACCAAGGGCGTTGCTGACCGCCAGTTCCGGATGATTGTTCCAGGCTGCCGTTACCGACAGTACCGAACCACCCAGGGAGGTGGCCGCACCCAGCAGGACGGCGCCAGCGGCAGCCTCGCCAATGCCGGTACGGTCGGCCAGCTGGTCGACCACCCGGGTAATACGGGTACCAACGATGGCAATGACCGAGGCACAGACGCCGAACACGATCAGCGCCTGGGTCAGGCTCCAGGCATCGGGATCCAGTGGTATCAAAGTGACAGCTCTACTGCCCGCGCTTGCGACGATGGGTGACCTGTTCGCCGCCGATGCCCCAGTTGTCGGTATTCACTTCGTCAATGACCACCACGGTGGTGGCCGGGTTCTTGCCGAGTACGTCCTGCAGCAGTTGCGTCGCGCCCTCGATCAGGGCTTTCTTGTCTTCCGATGACACGTTTTCGTCAGTAATCTTGATGTTTACGTATGGCACGAACACGCTCCCTCGTCCGGGTAGAAAGAGTTCATATCCTGCGCCCTCAACCCGAGATTGGCAACCACGCCTCAGCGGCGACACAAGGGCAACAGCGACACCAGGCCCAGCACCGGGCCGATCACCAGCAACCAGGTTACTCCCGTGCCCAGCCCCTGCCAGAAACTGGCGGTCAACTGTATGGAAAACACCGTCAGCAGGAAACCGATACTGTTCATGATGGCCAGCGAGCTGCCCACGGATTCGGCAGGGGCGGCCTCGGCCGCCAAGGCGGAAAACTGGGGCGAATCGGCGATGACGGCCATGCCCCAGACCACCAGCAGCAACAACGAGAGCCAGGTAGGCAGGGCGTCCAGCCAGGGCCAGAACAGGCACATCAGCCCGGAAACCGCCAGGGCCACAAACGCCACCAGGGCACTGCCGATACGCCGGCTGACCACGCCTCCCAGCACGCAGCCGACGGTGCCAGCGGCGATGAAGACAAAAGTGGCGGCCGGCACCATGGCCGAATCCGGCTCTGCCTGACCCAGGCTCCGGGCAACCAGCAATGGTGCCAGCGCCCAGACAGCATAAAGTTCCCACATATGCCCGAAGTATCCCAGGGCGGCAGCCCGGAAACGGGGCTGGTGAAACGCGCGGATCACGCCGCCCCAGTCAAAGCGTCCAGTGGCGGGCAGGCCGGGGCCATCGCCGAGCCATGCGATCATGGCGCCGGCGAAGACCGCCAGTACCGACGAGGCAAGCACCACCGGCTGCCAGCCCCAATCCGGGCTGATGGCCCGCATCAGATGGGGAAAGGCGGTACCCAGCGTCAGCATGCCCACCAGCCAGCCCAGGGCAAACCCTTTACGCTCCGGCGCCCAGCTGGCCACCAGTTTCATGCCCACCGGATAGACACCGGCCAGGCAGAGCCCGGTGATAAACCGCCACACCATGGCGGTGTCCGGCCCCGCCGACAGCACAAACAACCCGTTCGCCAGTGCGCCGGCCAGCGCACTGACCAGGAAAATTCGGCTGGCCCGCCAGCGGTCCGCCAGGCCCGACAATGCGAACACCAGGGTACCCAGGATGAACCCCAGCTGGACCGCACCGGTGAGGGCACCGATCTGTTCCGTGCTGGCATTCCATTCGGCCATCAGGGGCGTCATGACGGCATTCGGGGTAAACCAGAGGGACGTCGCCATGAACTGGGCGGCGACGATGACCGCCAGGGCCAGACGTGGACCGCTCACCGAGTCCTCCGCGCTTTCCTTAACAGGAGATCGCGGCGATAGTCCGCGGGTGTGCTGCCGGTCCAGCCGCGGAAGGCGCGAATGAAAGAACTCTGTTCGGAGTATCCCAGTCGCAGGCCGATCTCGGTATTGGAGAGCGAAGGATCTTCCATGAATTGCCGGGCCAGCCTCAGTCTCACCTCAGCCAATATGGAACGGTAGCTGCAGCCTGCCGCACCCAGCTTCCGGTAGAAGGTTCGCAGCGGATATCCCATTACATGGGCAATGTCAGCTGCCGCCACATGACCATATTGAAGTGATTGCACCACCGTGGCGTGCACCTGTGAGATAAACCCGTCACTGTCGTGGCGACGCAGGGTCAGGCCCAGCGCTTTGTTGGCATGCTCCTCCAGCATACGCTGCAACTGGGGATCACGACCGGACAGGCGCATCGCCATGGCGGACTCCGGCACCTCTACGTACATAGCGTCGGCATCGAACCGCACCGGACACCCTACCAACGCTTCGTAGAGCCCGGGCTCAGCCGGCTCACAAAAGGGAAAACCAACGCTGAACACCGGATACTGCCCGTCCACCAACGAGCGATAGAGCTTGAGGAAAACCGCCACGCTGAATTCCAGAGCCAGCCGCGTGTTGGCCACTGGCTGTCGCCAGTTCAGCTTCAGCCCCCGGACCGTCGGCTCCACCCAGCTCTCAAGGCCTCTCTGCAGCAGGGGCTGGAAACGCCGATAACGCCCCAACGCCTGGCCCACGGTGGCGCAGGAGCTCACCAGGTACCCCACCAGCCCGAAACTGGCGAAGTCCACATTGCCACCTAACCGAAGCCCCAGCGCCGGCGAAGGATCGGCCTGGTAAAGTTCGTCCAGCAGATCACACAACACCGTCGCCCCGACAAAGGCATCCTCCAGGGCACGCTCACACCGCGCCCTGAAATCCGGTACCACGAGGTCCCGCTCATCGGCGTAGTGCAGCAGTGGGCGCAGGAATGAGCTGGCAATCACATCCTGTTGGTCGTTCATGCCGTCACTATCGACAGGCTGGCACAAAATGTCAATTTCCGGGAAAAGTGCCAATACCCTTCACCGGGAGCCACCTACCATACCAACGTTTAACGTCCCCTCGTTCTGTCTGGAGAGCACCATGGCCTACGTCGTCACCGAATCCTGCATCAACCACAAGCACACCCTCTGTGTGGATGTCTGCCCGGTGGACGCTTTCCGCGAGGGGGCGGACATGCTGGTGATTGATCCGGCCACCTGCATCGAGTGCAACGCCTGCGTTGCCGAGTGCCCGGAACAGGCCATTTTCCCGGAGTCAGCGGTACCGCAGACCCAGCGTGAATACATCGACATCAACGCAACCCTGGCGCCCGAGCTGCCGCTGATCCGCGAGAGCCGGGACCAGCACGCCGCTGCCGCAGCCGAGGCCGGCAGCGGCGCCCGGTTCGCCGTGGTGGGCTCCGGGCCGTCCGGCTTTTTTGCCGCCGAGGCCCTGATGCGACAACTACCGGCGGCACGGGTGGACATCTTCGAGAAGCTGCCCACGCCGTTCGGCCTGATCCGCTATGGGGTGGCTCCGGACCACCAGCGGATCAAGTCGGTGTCATCCGGGTTTGAACGAATTGCCGAGTCACCCCAGGTTCGCTTCTTTGGCAATGTGGCCCTGGGTCGTGACCTGCAACGGGCCGAACTGCTCAGCCACTACCACGGTGTGATTTACGCGACCGGTGGCTCCCGTTCCCGGCCCCTGGCGATTCCCGGTGCCGACAGCCCCAACACCTTCGGCTCGTCGGAGTTCGTGGGCTGGTACAACGGCCACCCGGACCACCAGGGCCTGACAGTAGACCTCAGTCATCGCCGGGCCGTGATCATCGGTATGGGCAACGTCGCGCTGGATATCGCGCGCATGCTGGTGCTGTCAGAGGCGGAGCTGGCCCGCACCGACATGGCTGATGACGCGCTGGCCTGCCTGGCCCACAGCCAGGTGAATGACGTGGTACTGCTGGCACGCCGGGGGCCCTTGCAGGCGGCCTTTACGCCCAAGGAACTGGAGCAGCTGCTGGCGCTCGAGAATGTGGATATTTCGGTAGACCCGGAAGTACTGGAACAGGCGGCGACCTCCGAGGCCGCGCAGAGCGACAGCTATGAAGCCGCTGAGAACCTGCGCCTGTTGCAGGAGGCCGCTGGCAGGCCGACCCGGGGCGGTAAACGGATCCGCTTCGAGTTCTTTGCCAGTCCCGCCGCTATCGGCCCGGAGGAACCGGCTGGCGGCCGAACCATTACCCTCGACCGGACTCGTCTCGGGACTACGCCGGAAGGGCGCATGGTGGCAGAGACCACCGGCGAACAGGACTCCCTGGACTGCGGTGTGATCGTGCACGCCACCGGCTACCAGGGCGAACCGCTGGACGACGTGCCCTTCAACGCGGACCGGGGCGTGGTGCTGCATGAGGACGGCCGCCTGAGCCCGGCAACCGAGGGGCGCGGCGCGGAATACGCTGCTGGCTGGATAAAACGCGGTGCCAGTGGCGTTATCGGCAGCAACAAGTCCTGCGCCACCGCCTCGGTGGCACAATTGGTGGCCGACCTGTCCCAGAGCCCCCGCCACATCCCCGAGGATATCGCTGCGCTGCTTGAGACGCGCGGTGTTGACTGGGTCAGCTTCGCCGACTGGCGCCTGCTGGACGAGCACGAACAGCAGCAGGGACGAGAGAGCGGCCGCCCGCGCCGCAAGGTTACCGACGTCAGTGCCATGCTGCAGATCATCCGCGAAGCCCGACAGCAGAAGGCCCTTGAGGCCGAGCGGGAGGCCAGCCAGCCAATCCAGACCCACCACCGCAGCTGCACTCTGTGTGAGGCCATGTGCGGGGTAACCATCCGCCATCGCGGCGATACCATTGTGTCCATTGAAGGGGACCCCGACGATCCTCACAGCCGGGGCCACATCTGCCCCAAGGGCTACGCGCTGCAGGATCTTCACAACGACCCGGATCGGCTGAAAACGCCCCTGGAGAAAGTGGACGGTCAGTGGGTGTCCATCGACTGGGATAGCGCCCTGGACAAGGCCGCTGCCAGGTTGGCAGAGATCCAGACTGCCCATGGTGACGACGCCGTGGCCGGCTACTGGGGCAACCCCTCCTCCCACAACCTTGGCGTGATACTGAGCGCCGGCAGCCTGCGCAAGGCCCTCGGGTCGCGCAATATGTTCACTGCCGCCTCCCTCGACCAGATGCCCCATCAGCTCACCTCTTACCTGATGTTCGGTAACGGCCAGATGTTCACCATTCCCGACATCGACCGTACCGACTTCATGCTGATGCTCGGCGCCAATCCGGCGGTGTCCAATGGCAGCCTGATGACCGCCGGTGACATTCTCGGTCGGCTGGAAGGCATTCGCGATCGGGGTGGCAAGGTGCTGCTGGTGGATCCCCGACGCAACGAGACCGCCCGCTATGTGGACGAGCACCACTTTATCCGCCCGGGGACCGATGCCCTGTTCCTGATCGGCCTGATCCGCCACATCATCGACCGGGACCTTTGCGACCCGGCTCACCTCAGCCAGTACATTGATGACTGGGATGGGTTGCTGGCGCTGTTCCGCCAGTTCCCGATGACCGATGTCAGCGAACACTGCGGCATACCCCAGGCCGAGATTGAGCGTATCGCGGAAGCCTTTGCCGCTGCCGACCGCGCCGTCTGCTATGGCCGCATGGGCGTGGCCACCCAGAGCTACGGCACCCTCAATCACTGGCTGATCAACGTGCTGAACATCATCACCGGAAATATGGACCGGCCCGGCGGTGCCATGTTCACCAACCCGGCCTTCCACAAGGCGCTGGATCGACGCTCAGGCAGCTTTGGCACCTATCACAGCCGGGTCCGCGGGCTGCCGGAGTTCAGCAGCTCGCTGCCGTCCGCCGCCATGGCCGAAGAGATGACCCCCCCCGGCGACGGCCAGATAAAGGCCCTGGTCTGCGTGGCGGGCAACCCGGCCCTGTCCACACCCAATGGTGGCCTGATGGAACAGGGCCTGGCAGGGCTCGAGTACATGGTCGCGGTGGACTTCTACCTCAACGAGACCTCGCGCCATGCGGACCTTATCCTGCCCCCTACCGGTCCGCTTGAGCACGAGCAATACGACATCGTGTTCAACCTGCTGGCGGTGCGCAATCTGGCCCGTTACTCCGGCCCGCTGTTCGAGCACAGCCCGGACAGTCGCTCCGACTGGGAGATTCTGCAGGGCCTGACCGCGCGGCTGGCCCACTACAAGAGCGGTGAGCCCGGCCCCTTCCGCATGCCAGACCTCCCGTCCCCGGAGCAGATCCTGGACAAGGGCCTGCGCACTGGCCCTTACAGTGAGCGATTTACCGACTACAATTCCGGAGAGCCGGTGGAATACGACGAGGGGCTGAGCCTCGACGTGCTGCGTCGCTATCCCCACGGTCTGGACCTGGGGCCGTTGCAGCCACAGTTCCCCGGGTACCTGTTTACACCGGACCAGAAGATCCAGGCCCGGCCGGCAGTGGTGGTGGACGATCTACAACGCCTGCTGGCCGAGTTTGGCGGCAGCGAGGGCGACAGCGGCAACCTCCGGCTGATCGGTCGCCGGGACCTGCGCACCAACAACTCGTGGATGCACAACAGTCAGCGACTGGCCAAAGGCCGCGACCGCTGCGCACTGTTCATGCATCCGGACGATGCCAGCAACCGTGGTGTAACAGACGGTGCCGGGGTGCGGGTAACCACCCGGGCAGGGGCAGTATTCACTTCCGTCCGACTGACCACAGACATCATGCGTGGCGTGGTCAGCCTCCCCCATGGCTGGGGTCATGATCGCGACGGGGTTGCCCTGCGTGTTGCCAGTGCCCATGCCGGCGTGAACGCCAACGACGTGACCGATAACCTGGCTATCGACCAGTTATCCGGCAATGCCGCCTTCAATGGCATTCCGGTCCAGGTGTCACCCGTGGACAATAGTCCCGCTGCAGCACCGACCAATCAACAGGAGCCATCGCTGGCGGAGAGATAATGAACACAAGCCCGGACATCCGCGATATCAAGCTGGAACAGATCACACTGGATGGCGTGAGTACGCGTGTGGCGACCTTGGGGACAGGCCCCACGGTGCTGCTGATCCACGGCTGGCCGGAATGCTGGTATTGCTGGCGATCGCAGATGGTGGCCCTGGCCAACGCCGGCTATAAGGCGGTGGCTCCGGACATGCCGGGCTTTGGCGAAACGGACCCGCTACCCGACATGAAGGACTACAACGCCGTGCGTATCGGCCGCTTCATGCTGGCGCTGGCCAATCACTTCGGCGGCACACCGGCAACCTTCATTGCCCATGACTGGGGTGCCATCAACAGCTGGAACTTTGCCCTGCAATACCCGGACGCGGTGCGGCGGCTGGTCATTCTCAGTGTGCCCCTGCGCCCGAGTACTGGTGTCGCCCCTACCGAGGCCTTCAAACGCCATTTCGGTGATCGTTTCTTCTACCAGCTCTATTTCCAGGAGCCCGGCAAGGCCGAGGCCGATTTTGACAAGGACCCACGGGCCATTCTCGAGCGGCTCTACTGCTCACCGGACACGCCACGGGCAATGCCCGAACTCGGCAAGACCCTGGAAGGGGGTGGTGGCTGGCTGGAGCGCCTGGGCAAGCCGCTGGAACAACCCGGCTGGCTGACCGACGAGGACCTGAACTACATGGAGGAAACCTTTCGCCGCAGCGGGTTTGCCGGCGGGCTTCATTACTATCGCAACATCGACCGCAACTGGGAGCTGATGGCCCCCTATGCGGACCAGAAGATTCGCTGCCCCACCCTGTTCATTGCTGGCACCCGCGACAATGTTCTCGCCAGAGCGGGCCGGGACGAGCTCGATCAGATGATGACCCCGCGTGTTCCCGATCTCAGGATGGAACTGCTTGACGGCTACGGCCACTGGATTCAGCAGGAAGCACCGGAAGCCGTCAGCAAGGCGATCGTCCATTTCCTCGCAGACACCGCCCCCCGGGAAGACAACGCTGCCTTCTAGTGCTCCGTCTGGTTAATGCGCTGATGCGCCTGGTGCCCCAAACGGGACACTAGAGCACATTGACCAGTATCATCGTGGCGACAGAGCCGGTGAAAAGCATCCCCAGCAGGGCCAGAAGCCCGTCCAGCGAGATCATGGCAAGACCGAACACCGCCAGGGCAAAGCCTGCGGCGGTGGCAGAGAACGGGATGATTTCCATCAGCGGCATCGCGCAGGCGATCGCTACGCATATGCCCCCCAACAGGTAGCTGCCCGGACCACGCACCACCAGAACCAGCCGCGGGTGGAGGCGGGCGTCGATAAAGGTGGCGGCAGGCTCAAGAAAGCGGATACCTTTCAGCAGTTTGTCACTGGGCAGATGACGTTCCATGATCCAGGCCGGCAGCCAGAAGCCTTCCTGCAGAACCAGGATCTGTACGGCAATAAACAGGATCAGCAGCCCGCTGAGGGTCGGAACGCCCGGGATGCCACTGATAGGAGACAACAGCAGGATGCCAATCGTCATCAGTACAGGCCCGAATGACCGGCTGCCAACGGTGTCGATGACATCGCCAAAGGTTACCTGTCGATCGCGGACAGCCGATTGACTGATACGGTCCAGCACCTGTTGCAGGTTCGCGGGATCACTCATCCGTTGGGCACTTCAGAAATCAGAACATTCATTAAAGATTACGATACCGACAACGTCCGGACAATGGACAGTGAATCATTGGTCATCTGCTAGTGCCCCGTCTGGTCTGACCTTTACACAACGTTTGCCGCCAGCCGGGCTTTTCACCATGTTACCGGAAATAAACATCAGCGAAGACAATCAATGCCAATAAAAACCGGTTCATCCGTTGGCGCTGGCCAGGTCGCCCTCCATCACCTATAGATAATCGTGCTGCAAACACAACGAACGATGTTCAGGGAATACCTTTGGCTTCCGGCACGGACGTCGCAGTGAGGTATCAGGCAGTCCTGTCAGCATCACTCCGCATACCAATGATGAGGAGACGGAACGATGGCAAATGACAAGCCAACCACCACAGATGCCGGCATCCCCGTAGCCAGTGACGAACACTCGCTTTCAGTAGGCCCCAACGGCCCGCTGCTACTCCACGACCACTACCTGATCGAGCAGATGGCCCAGTTCAACCGCGAGCGCATCCCGGAACGGCAGCCCCACGCCAAGGGGGGCGGCGCCTTCGGCTATTTCGAAACCACCGAGGACATGAGCCCCTACACCAGGGCGGCCCTGTTCCAGAAGGGCACCAAAACCGATGTGCTGATCCGCTTTTCCACCGTGGCGGGGGAAAGGGGCAGCCCCGACACCTGGCGCGACCCCCGGGGCTTTTCCATCAAGTTCTACACCAGCGAGGGCAACTACGACATGGTGGGCAACAATACGCCCATCTTCTTCGTACGTGACCCCATGAAATTCCAGCATTTCATCCGCTCCCAGAAACGCCGTGCCGATAACGGCATGCGGGACCATGACATGCAGTGGGATTTCTGGACGCTGTCGCCCGAGTCCGCCCACCAGGTTACCTGGCTGATGGGTGACCGGGGTATTCCCAAGACCTGGCGCCATATGAACGGCTATTCCAGCCATACCTACATGTGGGTCAACAGGAACGGTGAGAAATTCTGGGTGAAGTATCACTTCAAGACGGACCAGGGTATCGACTACCTGACCCAGGAGGCGTCCAACAGGGTTGCCGGCGAGGATGCCGACTACCACCGCCGAGACCTGTTCGAGTCCATCCGCGACGGCCACCACCCCAGCTGGACCCTGTACATGCAGATCATGCCATTCAGGGAGGCGGAAACCTACCGCATCAATCCTTTCGACCTGACCAAGGTATGGCCCCACAGCGATTACCCGATGGTCAAGGTGGGCAAGCTCACCCTGAACAAGAACCCGGTCGACTTCCATACCCAGATCGAGCAGGCGGCCTTCGAGCCCAACAACCTGGTTCCGGGCATTGGTATCAGCCCGGACAAGATGCTGATCGCCCGTGTATTTTCCTATGCAGACGCGCACCGGGCACGGCTCGGGGCGAACTACAGGCAGATCCCGGTCAATGAACCCGTCGCACCGGTTCACAGTTACAGCAAAGATGGCGCCATGCGCATCAGGAATGTGACCGACCCGGTCTATGCCCCCAACTCCAAGGGCGGTCCCAGCGCCGACGGCGAGCGCTACCCCACGGACTCCACCTGGGAAACCAGCGGCGACATGGTGCGGGCGGCCTACACCCTGCGGGAAGACGACGACGATTACAGCCAGGCCAATGTCCTGATCAACAGGGTGATGGACCAGGCCGCCCGGGACCGGCTGGTGAACAATGTGGTCGGGCACGTGAAAGGTGGCGTGAAGGAGCCGGTCCTTTCCCGGGTGTTCGAGTACTGGAAGAACATTGACCAGACCATCGGCGAGCGCATCGAGAAAGGCGTGAAGGAAGGCTGACACCGCAGCCATTGAAAAAATGGTAATACGCCTCGGCCACCCGCTCCTGCTGAAGTGTGCTAACCCTGATAGCAGGCTTATCGACTTCAGCAGGAGGTTACATGTTTATCCACAAGATCAAATCAGAAGGCCTGTCCCACCTTTCGTACCTGGTGGGCAACAACGGCCAGGCGTTTGTAGTCGATCCCCGCCGTGACTGCGAGGTCTATATAGAAGAAGCCGCCAAAGCCGGCTGCCGCATAACGCATGTTTTCGAGACGCACCGCAACGAAGACCTCATCTCCGGCGCGCCCATACTGGCGCAGCTGACCGGGGCCCGGGTTCTCCACGGCCCGAACGCGGCCGGCGATGTCACCTATGCGGACACCACCCGGGATGGGGAGACCTTTGAATTCGGCAACCTCAGAGTGCAGGTACTGGAAACGCCGGGCCACACCGACGACAGTCTCTCCTTCGCTCTGTTCGATACCGATTTCGGCGAGGATGCCGTGGGTGTGTTCACTGGCGACGCACTGTTCATCGGCGATGTGGGCCGGACCGATTTCTACCCGGACCGGGCCGAGGAAGTGGCTGGCCTGCTCTACGACAGCCTTCAGAAGATTATGGCTCTGGGCGACCAGGCATTGCTCTACCCCGCCCACGGCGCCGGCTCTGTGTGTGGCGACAACATGGCGGACCGGGAGTTTTCGTCGCTGGGGTATGAGCGCAGGGGCAACAGGATGGTGGGGATCAACTCACGGGAGCAGTTTATCCGTGAGAAAGTTACCGAGCACCATTACCAGCCGCCCTACTTCCGGCTGATGGAGAAACTGAACCTGACGGGCGCCGATCCCGCACCCCGGGTCGCCACTCCGCCCCCGCTCTCCCCCGGGGAATTCCGCCGTCTCCCGGACAGGACCGCGATCGTGGATGTCCGTAACGTCAGCGCCTTTCTCGGCGCCCATCTACCCGGCAGCCTGGCCATTCCAGCCCCTATGGTTCCCGCATTCGCCGGCTGGTATATCGAGCCGGGGCAACCGGTGGTACTGGTGGCCGCCGATCCCGCCCAGGCCCGGCTCGCATCGGAACACCTGATCCGCATTGGGCTGGATAACCTGCAGGGTTTTCTGACCACTGACATGCCCGAGTGGTCCGCCAAAGGGCTTCCCTTTCACTCGCTCCCCGTCATGCACGTGGACGATATCCGGGAGCGCTTCCGGAAACCTCCGGAAGGTTGGCAGTTGCTGGATGTGCGGAGCATAACCGAATATCAGGGCGAGGCCATTGAGGGTTCGGTTCACGCCTATGTGGGTGAGCTTCCCCAAAAGCTCGACCAACTGGACCGGAATCGGCACTACACGGTGATGTGCGCCAGCGGCGCCCGGGCAACCATTGCGGCATCGATACTGGAGCGAGCCGGATTCAGCCGGGTGGACGTCTTCCTGGGATCGTTCGGCGCCTGGAAGTCCACCGACTGAACGGCTTTGCCTCAGCTATTCGTTGCGGTGGCCTGGTCGTTCACCGGATCGGGCCCCGCCCAGGCCTCCATCAGGCGACAGGCCACCAGGTCGCCGGTGACGTTGATGGACGTGCGGCACATGTCCAGGATGCGGTCCACGCCCATGATCAGTGCGATACCGCTGGCGGGGATGCCCACGGTGTCGAGCACCATCGCCAGGATCACGATGCCCACCCCCGGCGTCGCCGGAGAACCAATGGAGGCGCCCACGGCCATCGCCACCACCAGCGCCATGCTGGCAAGGCTCAGGTCAATGCCATATACCTGGGCCAGGAACACCGTGGCCACCGCCTGGTACAGCGCCGTGCCGTTCATGTTGATGGTCGCACCCAGGGGAATGACAAACTGGGAGATGGAGGATCGCACATGGAGCCTGGTTTCCGCGGTGCGGATCGACAACGGCATCACCGCCGCTGAACTGGAGGTGGAAAAGGCCAGCAGCAGGACATCCCGGGCGTCCCGGATAAAATCCCAGGGGCGGACTCCGCCGAAGGTGCGCAGTAACAGCAGGTAAACCACAAGCATCAGCAACAGGCCGATAATCACGGTAAGGACGTAGGAGGCCATCCCCAGCAGGGCGCCAAAGCCGATGGTAGTGGTCAGTTTGGCCATCAGGCCGAACACCGCATAGGGGGCCAGGTGCATGGCCCAGCGCACCACCGTCATGCAGATCTGCTGCAGGGAATCCAGCAGGTCGAGCATCGGCCGGGCCTAGGCCGGCGCCATGGTCACCAGGGCGATGCCGATAATCACCGAGAAGATCACCACCTGCAGCATCTGGCCCTGCACCATGGCACCGAGGGGATTGCCCGGAAGCAGTCCGATCAGGGTTTGCGGCCAGTCTCCGACAGCGGGCAATGATGCGCCACCCGGAGCCGTGCCGGCTTCTGCCACCAGCATCCCCTCCATTAACCGGCCCGGGTTGATGACACCCCCGATCCACAGCCCGATGGCGGCGGCCAGAGCCGTGGTCACCACAAAGAACAGCGTCACCCGCACACCCAGCTTACGCAGTTGCTCCAGATTCTCGCTGGCTGCCAGCCCCCTCACCACCGAGGCCACCACCAGCGGGATAACGATCATCTGGATGGAGGCAATAAACAACTGGCCCGGGAACGCCAGCCAGCTGCCGATGGTCGCCCCGGTTTGCGGCTCGACCAGCCCGACCGAGGGCCCCAGTATGACCCCGATGACCAGGCCCAGGAACATCCCGATCAGCACCTTGAGCCATAGACGTTCCCGTACCAGGCCGTTGAGATAGCTGCTCAGGTAGCGAAGCGGGCGGAGGGGGATGTACGAGTTGGGGCTCTGGTCAGGCATTACGAGTTCCATCCCTGGCTGACGTCGTGATTAATCGGGTATTGAACAGGGTTTCAGTAATACAGGAGTCAGCTGGTAACGCACAACTGTATGACCGCCAGCCGGGGCACACTATTGACTGACGTCAGTAAAAGGTCGAAATCACGGGGAGGGGGATATCGAATACCAGGCATGGATCCGCTACCGGCCCGAAAGCCGGTAGCGACAGATCAGATCAGTAAAGCTCGCCCAGGGAGGCCTTGCGGAACGGCTCAACCTCGGCCGCACGGCCTTCCTTCACTTTCACCAGCCATTCGGGGTCCTGCAGCAGGGCACGACCCACGGCAATGAAGTCGAACTCGTCGTTATTCATGCGCTCGACCAGCTCATCGATGCCGGACTGCTCCACCGCTTCCTTCTTGCTGGCGAAGGTGCCACTGATGAAGTCTTCGGTCAGGCCAACACTGCCCACGGACATGGTGGGCACACCGGTCAGCTTCTTCACCCAGCCGGCCAGGTTCAGGCTGGAGCCTTCAAACTCCGGCTCCCAGAAGCGACGGGTGGAGGCGTGGAAAATATCGACACCAGCGTCGACCAGTGGCTTGAGGAAGGCTTCCAGCTCTTCCGGGGTCTGGCACAGCTTCGCGTCGTAAGCCTGCATTTTCCACTGGGAAAAACGCAGCATAATGGGGAAGTCCGGCCCAACGCGTTCGCGGATCGCCTGGATGATCTCGATGGCAAAGCGCTGGCGGTTGGCCATGCTGCCGCCGTACTCGTCGTCCCGCTGGTTGGTGCCTTCCCAGAAGAACTGGTCGATCAGGTAGCCATGGGCGCCGTGCACTTCCACGCCGTCACAGCCGATGGCCTTGGCGTCTGCGGCGGCATCGGCAAAAGCCTTGATGACATCCTGGATGTCCTCTTTAGTCATCACATGGCA
This sequence comes from Marinobacter lacisalsi, assembly GCF_042651045.1. Classification (NCBI taxonomy): domain Bacteria; kingdom Pseudomonadati; phylum Pseudomonadota; class Gammaproteobacteria; order Pseudomonadales; family Marinobacteraceae; genus Marinobacter; species Marinobacter lacisalsi. The sequence continues at coordinate 488,801 of NZ_JBHSDI010000001.1, read as the reverse complement.
GACCACCTTGCCCGGCCTGTTCATGCCGGAGGGGCCATAGCCCGGCACGCTCGGATCCGGCTCCATGCCCTCCTTGCGCACAGCACCCACATGCCACAGCTGCGGGAAGATCTTGCCACCGGCTTCATGAACCGCGTCCACCACTTTCTTCCAGCCCGCCAGGGCCTCCTCGCCGTGGAAGAAGGGCACGTTCTCGTAACCGTTGGCGGCCGGGTGATTCACGGTCGTGCCTTCGGTGATCAGCAGACCGACGCCGCCCTCTGCCCGACGCTTGTAGTAGGCCACCACGTCGTCACTTGGCACATTGCCCGGGGAAAAGTTACGGGTCATGGGGGCCATGGCCACGCGGTTGGCGAGTTTGAGGGACTTCATTTCAAACGGCTCGAAAATGGGGCCTAGATTCATGCTCATCGGGTTCTCCTGCAGAGATTCGTATCAGTGACCGGCGCGCGGGACGGTGGAAGAAGACCACCTCCATCCGTTATGGGGGTAACGTTTTCGCTTGCCTAAATCTGGTTTCGTTACGCAACTCTATTGGATCCAATTTCCGCTTGCAAGCCTTAGAGAGCAATCGCTCGTTTTTGGAAAAGCCTTTGGTGCGAAGGCGGCCAGCGAGGGACAGGCAATTGACCAGTGTCAATTTATCCCTGCTACTGCCCAGGAGACTGTCGCTATTTCCGTCATCGCCCCCTACAATGCGAATTCGAATGCGAATGACTAATATTTCTATAATTCAGGAGAACATGATGATCTCACGTACCCAGTCTTCCCTTGCGTTGCTGGCCGCCGCAGCAACCACGCTGGCCGGCTGTGCCAGCCCGGGATCGGACATGGCCCGGTCCGAACCGGTTAGCAAAGCCGACGTCGTTGAACACTATGCCGATCTCGCCCATGCCAATTATGAAGATGCCCTGCTGGCTGCGGTCAGGCTGGACGATGCGGTTGATCAGTTTATCGAAGCCCCCTCCCCGGTCACCCTGGAGGCGGCAAAGAGCGCGTGGCTGGAAGCCCGTGTTCCTTACCAGCAGACCGAGGTGTTTCGATTTGGCAACGCCATTGTGGATGACTGGGAAGGCCAGCTGAATGCCTGGCCCCTGGATGAGGGCCTGATCGACTACGTGGAGCCAGGCGACTACCAGTACGAGCTGGGTAACGAGGGCGCAACTGCCAACATCATTGCCAGCGAGTCCACCATCAACGTGGGCGGCGAAGCAGTCAATGTCACCGTGCTCGACGCCGAGCTGCTGGCCAGCCTGAACGAAATCGGCGGCTCCGAGGCCAACGTGGCCACCGGCTATCACGCCATCGAATTTCTGCTGTGGGGCCAGGACACCTACGGCTTCGAACTCGGCGCCGGTGAGCGTTCCTACACCGACTATGTGCAGAGCGCTGAATGCACCAACGGCAACTGCGCCCGCCGTGCCGCCTACCTGGACGCGGCCACCGACCTGCTGGTGGACGACCTGGCGTGGATGGAGCAGCAGTGGGCCGAGGGTCTGGAAAACAACTATCGCAGCAAACTGCTCGCGACCGACGCCGATGTGGTAATCCAGAAGATGCTGTTCGGCATGGGCTCCCTGTCACTGGGTGAGCTGGCCGGTGAGCGCATGAAAGTCGCCTTGGAAGCCAACTCCTACGAGGACGAGCACGACTGCTTCAGCGACAATACCCACAACTCCCATTACTACAATGGCAAGGGTATCCAGAACGTCTACACCGGTACCTACGAGCGTGTCGACGGCTCCAAGGTAACTGGCCCCGCCCTGTCTGACCTGGTCCGGCAGCAGGACCCGGAACTGGACAATACCCTTCGCTCGCAGCTGGAAGCGTCCATGGCCGCCCTCGGCACCATGAAACAGGTCGCAGAGCGGGACCGGCAGCCCATGCCGTTTGATGTCATGATCGCTCCGGGCAATGAGAAAGGTGAAGCGATCATCAACAGTGCCATCACCGCACTGGTGGAGCAGACCGAGTCCATTGAGATGGCGGCCATTGAACTGGGTATCGAGTCACTCGAGCCGGACGATGCTGGCCATCGTTTCTGATCACCCATAGACTTGCGGAATTTCCGGGCCATGATGCTTCTGCCCGGGCCTTCGGCCCGTTCGGAAACTCATGGCCTGTGATGTTGAGAGAGCCATGAAAAACCTATTCAGAAAGCCAGACGCCCTCGCCGGTTACCTGTTCATCACCCTGGCAGCCGTGTGCTCTTCCCCCGGCACCGCCGCCACTGAGCACGCCGGCTATCCGTTGCAGGCGTCACCCATGACCGGCGGGGATGGCACGGTGGACCAGGCGGATACCAACGCCTACTCCCTGCCCCAGGGCAACCTGTCCATGACCAAACGTCTGGATTTCAGCGTTGGCAACAGCTTCTTCCGCAACCCCTGGGTGGAGGCACCGGCCAGTACCGATGCCCGGGATGGCCTTGGCCCACTGTTCAACACCAACTCCTGCCAGGGCTGCCACATCAAGGATGGCCGGGGGAACCCGCCGTCGGTGGACAGCCCATCCGTTTCCCTGTTCCTGCGCCTGTCGGTGCCCGCTGACCCGGACACCGATGCGCAGGTACTGAAGACCCAGGGTTTCAAACCGGCGCCGGTCTATGGCGGCCAGCTGCAGACCGCTGCCGTCAGTGGCATGAAACCGGAAGCCAACCTGCACATTGAATGGCGGACCCTGACCGAAACCCTGCCGGATGGCACCCGTATCAAACTGCGGGAGCCTGTTTACCGGATCGGCAGCCCCAACTACGGGCCATTGCCGGACGACCTGCTGGTATCGCCCAGGGTCGCCCCTCCCATGATTGGCATGGGGCTTCTGGAAGCCATTCCCATCGAGAGCCTGCAAGGCCTCGCCGACCCTGAGGACAAGGATGGCGATGGCATTTCCGGCCACCTGAACCAGGTCTGGAGCATTGACGGCCAGAAGACGGTGCCAGGTCGTTTCGGCTGGAAAGCCGCCGAGCCGGATGTGCACCAACAGGCCATGGGCGCCTTCGCCGGCGATATGGGCCTGACCTCGTCGCAGCGGCCAAAGACCGACTGTACCCCGCAACAGGGCTGCGACGGTTTCCCCAATGGGGGTGAGCCGGAAGTGAGTGACAAGATCGCCCGGTTTATTACCTTCTATTCCAGATCCCTGGCCATTCCGGCACGTCGTGACATGGACAACCCGGCGGTGCAGGCCGGTGCACGCCTGTTCAACGAGGCCGGTTGTGCCGCTTGCCACACGCCCCGCCACACCACGGGAGAGGTGGCCGACCGGCCCGACCTGAGCAATCAGACGATCTGGCCCTATACCGACCTGCTACTGCACGACATGGGAGATCGTCTGGCCGATGGCCGCCCGGTGTTTGAAGCCGATGGCCGTGAGTGGCGCACACCGCCGCTGTGGGGCATCGGCCTGACCCAGACCGTGAATCCCCAGGCCGGCTTCCTGCACGATGGCCGGGCCCGCACACTGGAAGAGGCCATTCTCTGGCATGGCGGCGAAGCCCGGCCTGCCACCGACGCCTACCGGGCCATGGACGCCGCCGACCGGGCCTCCATTATCCGGTTCCTGGAATCCCTGTAGAGGCACCCCGATGCGACTGACACCCCTGCTACCGATCCTCGCTGTTGTAACGTCCGTGCTGGCAGTACCGCCGGCCCTCGCCGAAGGGGACGGACCGCTGCCCCTGTGGCACGCCGGTATCGAACAGGGCTACCAGCAACTGGCCGAAGCCACGGCGGACCTGGAAACCTCCGCCCGCCGCTACTGCCAGACACCCTCGGACAGTGCCCGGTCACGACTGGATGATCAATGGCGTACCGCCTTCGATGCCTGGCAGGCGGTGCGGTTCGTGGACTTCGGCCCTGTCGAGCAGAACACCCTGGGCTGGCAGTTCCAGTTCTGGCCAGACCCCAAGAACCTTGTTGCCCGTAAGGCAGGCTATTATCTGGGGATGGAAGAGCCAGTCAGTGCGGCCGATGTCGATGAGGCCGGTGTCGCGGTGCAGGGTTTTCCCATGGTCGAGTACCTGCTGTTTGATTCACGGATCAAGGAGGGCGACCGGGGCCTGCCGTCAGACCAGGCGTGCAGCCTGCTGACAGCCGTCAGTGCCCACCTGGCGGAGAATGCTGAGGGGCTTTCGTCCGCCTGGACGACGCTGGAGCGCCCCTACCGGACTAACGAACAATACCGGGGGGCTACCGTGGAATCCGGCATGGCAGCCCTGAGCCTGCTGGAAGAGCGTCGCCTGGGGGGCCCAATGGGGCTTCGCGGCGGCGGCAAGCGGTCGGTCTATGGCGCCGATGCCTGGCGTTCCGGCCATTCCCTGGCCGCTATCCGGGCCAGTCTGCAAGGGCTGTATGATTTCTACCTGCCGGGCCTGGAGAGCGCCCTCAGGCAGGCCGGCAATCCGACGTTGGCCAGTCGCATCCGCTCCCAGTTTGAAGAGACCCTGGCCCGGTTCGACAACCTGCCCGACGCCATGGCGCCGCTGCTGTCAGACGAGCGTTTTGGTGAACTCCAGGGCCTCTACGCTGACCTGAGCCAACTGGCCACGCTGGTCAACGACCAGGCAGGCACGGCACTGGACGTGGTGCGGGGTTTCAATTCCAGCGACGGTGACTGAACCATGCTCTCCCGACGGAACCTCCTCAAAAGTGGCAGTGTCGCCCTGCTCAGCAGCCTGCTGCCGTTAGGCGGCTGGGCCGGCGAGGACGATAGCCGCCTTGCGAGGGCCGTTAGCGCCGCCCGGCTGGCCAGCGGCGAGAACGGGGCCAGCGGAATCGACGACCAGGGCAACCGGCTCTGGCAACTGCCCCTGCCGGAGCGCTGCCATGGCGGCTGTTTCACCCCGGCCCGTGAACAGGTGCTGGTGTTCGAACGGCGTCCCGGCTGGCGGTTCCATGTGATCGACAGTGTCAGTGGTGCGCTGCAACGAAGCGTGGACGCCGAACCGGGTGAACACTTCTACGGGCATGGCGTATTCAGCCCGGACGGCCGCTACCTGTATGCCACCGTCAACCGCTATGACGAGGCCGCCGGCCTGATCGCCGTATACGACCGTGGGCAGGATTATCAGCGGGTTGCCACCTACCCCCTCAACGGCTCCGGCCCCCACGAGCTGCGCCTGCATCCCGACGGCGACACCCTGGTGATTGCCCTGGGGGGCATCGAGACCCACCCGGACTACGACCGCATCAAACTCAACCTGGACACCATGGCCCCGGCGCTGGTGCTGATGAACCGCCACGACGGCCGCATCAGGGCCCGGTTCCGCCCCTCCCATCACCAGCTGAGCCTGCGTCACCTGGACGTGACACCGGCCGGCGAGATCTACGCCGGCTACCAGTTCCAGGGGCCGGCCCATCAGATCCCGCCGCTGGTCGCCCGCTACCGGAAGGGCGAATTTTCCGAAATCCGTTTCGGGGAGGACCTGCTGACGCAGCTTGATCACTACATTGCCAGCGTTGCCGCCCATCCGGAAGACGGCACTGTCGCCGTCACGGCGCCCCGGGGCGGTCTGGTGGTGATCTTCGATGGCGTCAGCGGCACAGTCCGGCAGACCCCGGCTATCACCGACTGTGCCGGGGCCTTTCCCCTGGCGGGCGGTGGTTTCCTGATCTCCTCAGGCCAGGGCGGCCTTTACCGGGTGAAGCCGGACCAGCCGGACGCCGACGCGGTGGCCAGCACGGACCTGTGGTGGGATAACCACTTCATCGTCTGAACCTCAGATAGCCCACCGGTGACACCCTGATGACAATCCGCGTTTCCTAAAGCGGCCCGCGTTGGGTACACTTTGACCATGGCAAGAAAACGTTTTGATGACTCAAGCTGTTCCGTTGCGCGGGCCCTCAACGAAGTGGGGGACTGGTGGTCGCTGCTGATTGTGCTGCAGGCCATGTACGGCACCCGTCGCTTCGTCGACTTCCAGCAGGAACTGGGCATCGCCCGCAACATTCTTGGTGATCGCCTGAACCGCCTGGTGGACAACGACGTGCTGCGCAAGGTGGACGTGGGTGAACATGGCCCCCGTTTCGAATATCGTCTTACCGACAAGGGCCGTGACCTGTTCCCGGTGGTCATTGCCCTGCGCCAGTGGGGCGATCGTTACAACCCCTGTCCGGGCGATCCTCCCCTCGACCTGCGCGACCGTCGCACCGGCAAGCCCATCCGCCAGCTGGAAGTTCAGGACGCAGAGGGCAACCCCCTCTCGGTGCGTGATGTGATCGTGCCTGACGATCCGGACGAGCAGGAACCGGACACTGCCCATCGGGCCTGAACACCGCTGGCCCGGCGGCAGTCTCCGATCGGTCAGATTCTTACCTTTTGAGCTGAATCAATCTTTCCCCGGCAACCCGGATTTCGCCGAAGCACCCTTGTCTTAGATCAATTCCCTGTTGCGCCGCCGGTGTAGCCTTGTCCCGTCAACAACTTATGGCGAGAGGGTTTTGAACTATGTCCTTCAAATTCAAACTGGGAGTGCTGGCAATTGGCGTGATGGCGGCTACCTCTGCGCAGGCTTACCAGGCAGGCGATATTATCGTCCGGGCGGGCGCGGTGACCGTGGATCCTCAGGATTCCAGCAGTAACCTTGATCTTAACGGCACTTCGGTTCCGGGCGCCAGGGTATCCGTGGATTCCAACACTCAGTTGGGGCTGGCTGGCACGTACATGTTTACCGACCATTTCGGTGTCGGGCTCCTGGCAGCCACGCCTTTTCAGCACAACATAGAAGGTGACGGCAGTGTGCTGGGCGGCGCCGGAAAACTGGCCGAAACGAAGCATCTTCCGCCAACACTGACACTGCAGTATTACCCGCTGCACAGCAGTTCGATGGTTCAACCCTATGCTGGCGTGGGCGTTAACTACACGAACTTTTTCGAGGAAAAGACCACCGATACCCTGACCACCACTCTGGGTGCGGCATCCACCTCTATCGAACTGGATGACAGTGTGGGCGTCGCTGCCGAACTGGGCGTCGACATCCGGCTGGATGAGCGCTTTGGTTTGAATGCGGCTGTCTGGTGGGCTGATATCGACACCGAAGCGACCATCAAAGCCTATGACGGCAGCGCCAACCTGGCAGGCACCGGAAAGCTGGATGTCGAGATCGACCCTCTGGTCTACATGGTTGGCTTCACCTACAACTTCTGAGCACTTCAAAAACCGTAGCCGGCACCCATCGCACTGGGCGTTCCGGCTGCGTCCTCCCTTGCGGGGACCGGATTCCGGTACCCCGCTTTTTTTTGCCGATAGCAATAAAAAAAGCCGCCACCGGGCGTTCCGGTAGCGGCTTCTTCTATCGCTGCTGTTTCGGTCAGTTTACATCAGGCTGACTGGCGCTGACCTGAACGACCCTGGCCACGACCACGGCCACGACCGCCTGCTCCGGGGCCGGCCTGGCGACCATCAGGGCGGCCACCGCCATTGCGGGGGTTACCGCCACCGCTGTTACGGCCTCGGGCACGGCTCGGGTCGGCCTTGGCCTTCGGTTTCAGGGGCAGGTTGTTGGTCGGCTCGAAACCTTCCATCTCTTTTCGGGGCAGCTGCTTTTTGATCAGCTTCTCGATATCCGCCAGCATCTTGCCTTCGTCAGCGCTGACCAGCGACATGGCGTGACCACTCTCGCCAGCCCGGCCGGTGCGGCCGATACGGTGAACGTAGTCTTCCGCCACCTGGGGTAGCTCGAAGTTCACCACCTGGGGCAACTGCTTGATGTCCAGCCCCCGGGCGGCGATATCGGTGGCCACCAGCACGCGGATGTCGCCCTGCTTGAACTCTGCCAGGGCCCGGGTACGGGCGCCCTGTGACTTGTTGCCGTGAATGGCGGCGGCAGTGATACCATCGCTTTCCAGTTTCTTGGTCAGGCGATTGGCCCCGTGCTTGGTGCGGGTAAACACCAGCACCTGGTCCCAGTCATTGTCACGCACCAGCTTGCTGAGCAGGGCCGTCTTCTGGCTCTGGTCCACCGGGTAGACGGTCTGCTCCACGCGCTCCGCAGTCTTGTTGCGGGCGGCCACTTCCACCAGCACCGGGTTGTCCAGCAGGCCCTGGGTCAGCTTGCGGATCTCGTTGGAGAAGGTGGCGGAGAACAGCAGGTTCTGCCGCTTCTCCGGCAGCAGCGCCAGGATCTTGCGGATGTCGCGGATAAAGCCCATGTCGAGCATACGGTCCGCTTCGTCCAGCACCAGAATTTCAATCTCGTTGAATTTCACGGCGCCCTGCTGATACAGATCCAGCAGGCGGCCCGGTGTGGCCACCAGCACGTCCAGACCCTTGCGCAGCTTCATCATCTGCGGGTTGATCTTGACGCCACCAAATACCACGGCAGCCTTGGTGGGTACGTATTTGCTGTAAAGATTCACGCTGTCGTGAACCTGGGCCGCCAGTTCACGGGTCGGCGTCAGGATCAGGGCGCGGGGGCCCTTGCCCTCGCGGGGGTTCTCACCCAGGCGCTGCAGCAGCGGCAGGGTGAAGCCGGCGGTCTTGCCGGTGCCTGTCTGGGCGGCAGCCATGACGTCCCTGCCGGACAACACGGCCGGAATGGCCTGTGCCTGAATCGGGGACGGGGTGTCATAGCCCTGGTCGTTTGTTGCACGAACCAGTGCCTCGGAAAGGCCGAGTGAAGAAAAACTCATATTGGATAAACTCTTGATTGTGCTGCCTCCACGAAAGCCGGGGGTACCGGTAGTCAACGCGGGCAGATACCATGACGGTGCATGGAAATAAGACGACTACAGTCGCTCACCGGTATCGGGAGGACGTCCTCTGGCGGGTCGTATGAAGTAGTTGCAAGACGGCTTCTGGGCCGGTAACTGCAGATCCTTAGAGGCAGGATGCGGGCACATTAGCAGGTTACCCGCCCGATGGCCATCGCAATTCCACGTACCTGCCTGGTGGCCCGCCCGGATATATAACAGGCTTAACCCGCCAGCCAGGCAGTCAGCCCTGACGCCAGAGCGCCGGTCAATACCAGCAGCACCATGGACAGGCGGAAGTTCCAGTACAGGCCGATATGTCGCGCCGGGTAGCCGGTCAGGCGTTCCATCAGCAGTGAATTGGCGGCATAGGGTGACCCCGCCGCGGTAATGCCCCAGCCACTCACCATGGCAATACCCAGCCCCAGCACCGCATCAGCCGGCCATAGCGGGCCCAGCACACCCCCCACCAGGGTGCCGATGATAATGGGATTGAAGCCGGCGGTCCCCCCCACATAGAACACCCAGGGCACCAGCAGTGCCATTACCGGAAACGCCCAGCCCGGGAAACGGACATCGTCCCCCAGCAGGTTCAGGGCCACCAGGCTGATCAGCGCCCCGATAAACGCCGAGCCACCGACAATGATCAGCTCGTTGCTGACCGGCGCCATGCTGGGCAGGTCCAGCCGACGGGTGCGCAGGCCGCGAACGGTAAAACCGATAACCACCGCCGCAAAACAGCTGAGGGTCACCGACTTCGAATAACTCAGGCCCGCCAGGCCGCTGAGGGTAAATACCCCGGCGCAGATCAGCGCAATAATGCCGGCAAACCGCAACCACGGCGACAGCCCTGCGCGGGTGTCATCACCCGCCGGCAGCGCCTGTACTTCCGGCTCCCGCTGCCAGGCGCCACCCAACAGGATGAGGACGCCCATGGGCAGGCTGAGGGCGATCAGCTCCCAGCTTTGCAGCCCGGGCAGGAAGGTCACCGTCATGACCACGGAGATGGACAGCGGCGAGCAGATCGGCGACACCGCGAACCCCCGCAATACAGCCCTTACGGCGTTGCGGGTCATGGCGGAATCCCCTTTGTCGCGGATACGGTGCCCGATCAGTGAACCCACCACGCCGACGGAACCGAAGTTCAGGGGCACCGACAGCAGGCCGGTACCAAAGGCCAGGCTGTAATAGCGGGCCAGGGGCCGGCCACTGAACAGGCTGCCGGAGATTCGCACCAGGTCACCGGCATTGCCCAGTACCGACGACAGCAGCATTACGGTCAGGATCAGCGCGGACAGTCGCGTCATGTTCTCACTGGCCGCCAGCAACGCCGAGGGTTGCAGCACTGCCGCCGCAGTGGCGCCCAGTATCACGAAAGCGAACAGCATCCGCGCCACCAGCCGCAGGTCACGCCACGCCAGCAATACCGCCAGCACCACGCAAACCGCGCCAGTCACCGTGGCACCGGGCACAAAAGACAACACCCCGCACAACAGGGCGGTATAGGCCAGCAACGAGCGCAGGCGAACGGGAAACGAAGGGTCAGTCTGGGGCATCAACAATCACATTTCAGGAAGAGTGAGCTATCATCAACTCGCCCGATTCACTATACACCATTCCACTGAATCGTTATAAAACTTATAGTTAGCTGACAATATCAACAAACGGTCCACGCAGACGCCTCACGGGCCTGGCCAACTACCACAGGCAGCCACCATGAAACCCCGCTTCAGCCTGGTCGGACGTTATTCCCTGCTCTCGCTGACCCTGATAGTCGGCGCTGTCGCCGTGCTCAGCAGCCTGTATGCCACGGTGGCCGACTCCGTCACCGAGCGCCTGGCCGGCGAGCGGCTGGAAGCCCAGGTGGCCGGTACCGCCAACCGGCTGACCAACTTTATCGAGAACCGCATCTACCAGCTGGAAACCCTGTCCACCCACCCTTCCATGCCCCTCTATCTCAACTATACCGATGCCGTACCGGAAGGCATCCGGGAACTGGTGCGGGTGGAAGCGGACTCCCCGGACCTGTACGGCATCCTTTTTTTCAACGACCAGAATGAACTCACCGAGGTGGTACCCGGCCAGGCGGCCTCCGGCAAACCCTACTGGGACCGGGGGGGCTGGAATACCAGGGGCCTGCCCCTGGTGATGATGGCCAACAGCGAGATTATCGGCCCCCGGGTAGGCAGCGGAGCCGAGCCGGGCTGGCTGCTGATTCGTCAACCTCTGCGGGACACCGGGGAGGGTCACGTAGCCGGTTCCATTGCCTTGCACGTACGGCTGGCCTCGCTGACGGAACTGATGCGCACCGAGAACCTGGCCGGGGTGCTACGGCCTTATCTGCGAACCCCTTCCGGTGATTTGCTGGAGCCTACCGGCAATCGGCTGGAGACCGTGCCACCGGATCTGCGTACCGGGCCGGAAGTACTACCCGGCTGGCGCATCGACTACCAGGTAGCCGCCGGCGATATCCTAAGCCCCCTGCGTAGCGCCCAGCTGGGGCTCTACGCCCTGGCCGGGGTCATGACCCTGGGCACCGTGGCACTGTTCTGGGCGCTGGCCCGCAGCCTGCGGCGCCGCGTCACACGCCTGGTGCAGGGGGCTGAAGCGTTGGCCAGCGGTGACCTGAATTTCCGGCTGCAGGCACCGAAAAACGACAAGGACGAGATCGACGTGCTGGCCCACGCTTTCAACGCCATGGCCGATCGCCTGCAGGAACTGGTTGGCCGCACCGTACAGGCGGAAAAAATGGCGGTACTGGGGGAGTTCGCCACCGGCGTGGCCCATGAGGTGCGCAACCCCCTGGCCACCATCAAACTCACGGTGCAGGCCCTGGAGAAAGGCGAGCCCGATGACCAGCGCCGCGAGCTGCTGGTGTCGGTGGAATCGGAAATCGATCGCCTTAACCGGGTGGTGGGCGACCTGCTCGACTATGGCCGCCCCGTGCCCGGTGAGCCACAAAGGGTGGAGATCCGGCGGGTGTTCCGCCATGCCACGGTGCTGACGGCAGGGCTGGCGGATCAGCGCCAGGTGACCCTTTCCGCCACGGGCGATTCCCGCCTGGCGGTGTATGCCAGCCCGGACCAGACCATACAGTGCCTGGTCAATCTGCTGGCCAATGCCATCGAGGCCTGCGCACCGGGCGGTGTGGTGCACCTGCGGGCCTTCCGCAACGGCGACCGCATCCATGTGGATATTTCCGACAATGGCTGCGGCATGGATGCCGATACCCTGCAACAGGTTACGGATCCGTTCTTCACCACCCGCCAGGAGGGCACCGGCCTGGGCCTGAGCATTACCCGGCAGCTGATCGAGCTCAACGGCGGCGACCTTCATCTCCACAGCGTCGCCGGCGAGGGCTCAACAGTATCGGTCACCCTGCCGGCGGCAAACAGTGGTAACCTTGACGACAAACCGGAAACACAAGAAAAAAAGTCGGAACATCACCACCATGCGTTCACAGATCCTGATCGTTGATGACGAAAAGAGTTTTGTCCGCTCCATGGGCTTTGCCCTCAGCGAGGCCGGGTTCCGCACCCTCAACGCCCATACCGGCGAGGAGGCCCTGGCCCTGCTGGCCGAGGAAACCCCGGGCCTGATGCTGCTCGACCTGCGCCTGCCCGGCATGAGCGGCATGGATGTGTTGGCGGAAACCGCTCGCCTTTACCCGGAGCTGCCAGTGGTGATGATCTCCGCCCACGGCGACACCCGGGCGGCGGTGCAGGCGGTGAAGGCCGGCGCCACGGATTACCTCACCAAACCCTTTGCCCTGGACGAGCTGCTTCATCTGATCCAGTCGGTCACCGAACGCCGCCAGATGCAGGACGAGCTCAGCTACCACCGCAGCCGCAGCGCCAACGCCTCCGGCCTGGTCGGGTCCAGCGCCGCCATGAAAAGCCTGTGGGAAACCGTGCAGCGGGTGGCCGCCAGCAGTACCGGCCGTATTCTGCTGATGGGTGAGTCCGGTACCGGTAAGGCAGTGGTGGCCAGGGCCATCCACCAGCAAAGCCCCCGTACCGGCAACGCCTTCGTGGAGATCAACTGTGCAGCACTGCCGGAGCAGTTGATCGAGGCCGAGCTGTTCGGTGCCGAAAAGGGTGCCTACACCGGCGCTCACCAGAAGCGTGCCGGGCTGGTGAGCCTGGCCCATGGCGGCACCCTGTTCCTGGACGAGATTGGCGAGCTGCCGCTGTCACTGCAGGCCAAGTTTCTGCATTTCCTGGAAAACGGTGACTACCGGCCCGTGGGCGGCACCGCCAGCCATACCGCCGATGTGCGGGTGGTGGCGGCCACCAACCGCTCGCTGGAGAATGAGGTCCGGGCGGGCCGGTTCCGCGAGGACCTGTTCTTCCGCCTCAACGTCATCGAACTGGTCATTCCGCCCCTGCGGGAACGGGGGGAGGACCTGCGTGAGCTGCTGGATGTGTTTATCGAATCCCAGGCGCGGGAGGAAGGCTGCCGCCCCATCAGCATTCCGCCGGAAACCCTCGACCGGCTGCTGGCCTACAACTGGCCGGGCAATGTGCGGGAGCTACGCAACCTGGTGGAACGGCTGACCATCCTCCACCCAGGGCAGCGCATCCGCCCCGGACAGCTGCCCAATGAGTTCCAGCCCGCCGCCTTCGGCAGCCAGCCGGCCAGGCAGCCGTCCCTGGAGGAGCAGCTACAGGAAACGGAACGCCAGATGATCCGGCAGGCCCTGGAGCAATGCGAGGGCCACAAGGGCCATGCCGCCGAACAGCTGGGTATGTCCCGCCATGCGTTCAAGCGACGCCTGCAGCGCCTCGGCCTGACCTGAGCCGGGTGAGCGATTTTCGCTCGCACGCCACCCTCTTTCGAGCGGATTCCGCTCACGCCCCCGCTCTCTTCGTTCGTCCCGGTTACCACTTACACTGGCAACGGTGCGGTTCAGGGCATGCCAGCCTGATTGGCCCCTGACTTGCTACACAACCTTTAAACGATACAACAATAAACAACCACTGGATCCCGGCCCCGGCCGGATCAGGAGGCAGACGTGCGGGAACCCCGGAACCGTCACCGCCGGTCAAGAGGCAGACCCTTACTGAGGCGAATCACGTCCGGCCACTGGCTACGCCGCCTGGCCATCGTGCTGCTCTATGTCTGCGCCGTACCCCTGCTGCAAGCCCTGCCCGACGCACCGACGGTGGGCCGCGTCGAACTGGGCGCCTCCGCACAACAGGCAGACGCCACCGTGGCCTGCATGTACCCCATGACCGGGCGCTCTGCCAGCTATGGCCGCGACAGCATCGTCGGTATCCGGCTGGCTCTGGAGGAGCTGGCCAAAGACCCGGACGCACCAAGGCTGCGGGTTATCGTGGACGACTCCCGCTCCAAGGCCTCATTCGCCGTGCGCATGGCCGAAGACTTCATCAGCCAGGATAACGCCAACATCCTCTGCGGCATGGTCAGCTCCGGTGTCGGTATGGCCGTCAGCCGGGTGGCCCGGCAGAAACAGGTCATCATGGTGGGCACCGACCACGCCTCGTCCCGGGCCACCCTGGAGGAGGGGCACGACTACTACTTCCGTGTATCCAGCGATACCTGGACCTCCCACGCCGCCGGCGCCCGCTACCTGAAAGACCTCCAGGACACCACCGGCTGGCACAAGCTGGCCTTCCTGGGGCCCGACTATGAATATGGCCGGGTCGCCTGGCGCGACCTCAGGCAGGCACTGGCTCAGCATGGCGTCCAGTACGAGCAGACCGGCACCTACTGGCCCCGGCTGTATGAACCGGACTATTCCCTCTACATCCAGTCGCTGCTGGCAAGCCCGCCGGATGTGCTGGTGGTGGCCCTGTGGGGTGGCGACTTCACCGCCTTCCTGGAGCAGGCCCGTACCACGCAGCTGTTCGACATCATGCGGGTGGCCAATTTCGATACCGGGGGCGATTACGAAACCCTGGTGGCCCTGGGAGACAACCCGCCCCCGGGACTGATCCTGTCGGCCCGTCACCATGTGAACTGGCCGGATACCGAGCGTAACCGCTCATTCGTGAACCGCTTCCATGCCATGTCCGGACGTTACCCCAGCTACTCCGCCCAGGGCGCCTACGCCGGTGTGCTGGCCATCGCCAGTGCCATTCGCAAGGCCGGTGATGTGACCGATACCCGGGCCATGATCACGGCACTGGAGGGCCTGGAAATCCAGCTTCCCAAGGACCCCTACGGCTTTACCTCCTACATCGACCCGGACACTCACCAGATTATCCAGGCCCAGGCCATAGGCACGCCAGAGGCCAATGACCGGTTCCCTCCCGCCAGCGTCATGCTGGGTAACTGGCGGGTCTACGACGCCGAATCCCTAAAACCATCCGTCGCCCTGATCCGGGAGCGACGGGGTAACCCCGGTGGCTGATAGCCACCCTTTTCGTTCAATGCAGCATCCGGAATCAGTACAACAACAACCGAGGAGCACGCAATGACAACCCAACAAACCCTCTCACCGATAAAAGCGTCACTGAAAAAAACCCTGCTGTCGGTCGCTCTCACGTCCGTCGGCGTGATGGGGCTGGCCTCCACCGCCAGCGCCCAGGATGAAAGTTTCAAGGTAGGCTTTGTCACCTTCCTGTCCGGCGGTGCCTCCGGGCCCTTCGGCGTTCCCGCCGCCCAGGGCGCGGAAATCGTGATCAATGCCATCAACGAGGGCACTCTGCCTGCCCCCTACAACAGCAAGGGTGTCAACGGCCTGATGCTGGAATCCGTGGTGGTGGACGAGGCCGGCGGCCCCACCAAGCAGGTGGAGGAATACCGTAACCTGGTCCAGCGGCAGAATGTGGATGCTGTGGTGGGCTACATTTCCTCCGGTGACTGCCTGGCCATCGGCCCGGTAGCGGAAGAGATGGAGATGTTCACCATCGCCTTCGACTGTGGCACCTCGCGCCTGTTTGCCGAGATCGAAGACCCGCAATACATGTTCCGCACCGGCCTGGACGCGGTGGCCGACAACGTGGGCGCCGCCCGCTACCTGGCGGAAACCCGTCCGGACGCCCGGCGCATTGCCGGCATCCAGCAGAACTACGCCTGGGGCCAGGATTCCTGGCAGGACTTTACCCTGTCCATGGAACAGCTGATGCCGGAGGCGGAGATTATCACCAACCAGACCCCGCAGATCTTCCAGGGCAGCTACGGCACCGAGATCTCGGCGCTGCAGACCCGTCGCCCGGAGATCATCCACTCCTCCATGTGGGGCGGTGATATGGAGTCCTTCGTGGCCCAGGCCAATGCCCGCGGTTTGCTGGCCCAGGCTACGGCCCTGCTGACCACTGGCGAATCCGGCCTGCACCGGTTCGAGGGCCAGGCGCCCAATGGCACCATCCTGGGCGGTCGCGGGCCCTTCGGCGCCTTCATGCCGGATAACGAGCTGAGCGAGTGGTTCCGGGAGGCCTATGAGGCGAAGCACGGCACCCCGCCGAGCTACCCGGCTTCCAAGGCGGCCCAGGCTATCCTCGCCCTGAAGTATGCCGCTGACAATTCCGGAGCCGAGGGCGTGCCAAGCGCCGAGCAACTGGCGGCAACCCTCAAGGGTGCGGAGTTCCCGTCTGTCTCCGGTACCGTGAAAATGGGCCTGGCCGATGGTCACCAGGCCGTGCAGCCCATGTACTACGGCGAATACCACTACGAAGACGGCGAGGCGGGACTGCGCAACGTTCGCTCCTACCCGGGTGAGTGCGTCTCAGCCCCCGACGGCTACAACGCCCAGCAATGGATCGAGGAAGGCTTCCCCGGCGCCAAGTGCGACTGATCCATCCACCGACCTGACCGCCACTGGTCCCGAGTGCCTGTCAGACAGACAGGCGCCCGGGGCCAGCGGCGCATACCAACATGGGAGAAGTAACCGATGTTAACGGTCTGGGCGATCCTGATTGACGGGTTCATCTACGCCTCATGGCTGTTCCTGGTGGCAGCGGGGCTTACCGTCATCTACGGCGTGATGAGAATCCTGAACATGGCCCATGGCAGTCTCTATGCCCTGGGCGCCTACGCGGCTGCCTCGGCCCTCGGCTGGTATTACAGTGGTGGCGGTGAGCAGTTGTGGGTGGCGTTTGCCATTATCGCGGTTTCCGCCGTACTGATTGGCGCCGTCACCGGCCTGGTCATCGAGCGGGGCCTGCTGCGGCTGATGTACGGCCGCGACGAGATCCTGATGCTGATCATTACCTTCGCGGTGCTGCTGATCCTCGAGGACGTGATGAAGCTGGTCTGGGGTACCACGCCCTACTTTGCCTGGCAGCCCTATGCCGCCATGGGCCGGATCAGTATCGACGTGCTCACGGTGTCCCTGTACGACATTATGGTGCTGGTGGTGTCGGTGGTCATTGGCGTGGGCCTGTGGTTCTGGCTGGAGCGCACCAACACCGGCAAGATCCTGCGCTCGATCATCCATGACCGGGAGGTATCCGAAGCCATGGGCGTGAACGTGCGCCGTATGTTCACCATCACCTTCATGGTAGGCGCGACCCTCGGCGCCATTGCCGGCGGCGTCACCGCACCGATCATTTCGGTGGTGCCCGGCATCGGCATTGAAGTCATCGTACTGGCCTTTGCCGTGGTGGTCACCGGCGGACTGGGCAGCATCACCGGGGCGGCCATCGGCGCGGTGATTGTGGGACTGGCCCGGGCCACGTCCGTACACACCATGCCCGAGCTTGAGCTGTTCATCATCTACGCGGTCATGGCCGCGGTGCTGGTCTTCCGTCCCCATGGCCTCTTTGGCCAGGCTGTTGCGAGGAAAATCTGATGAAGCTGGAAAGAACCGAGCTGTCCCTGATCGGCGTTGCCATCGCCATCGCTGTTCTTGCCCAGTTCAGTCCCAACTGGCTGGTATTCACCCTGACCCTGGCCATTTCCACCGCCCTGGTGGTGATGGGCGTAGTGTTGCTGATGCGGGCCGGGCTGGTGTCCTTCGGACAGGGCCTGTTCTATTGCCTGGGCGGCTATGCCGTGGGCCTGGGCGGGCGCTTTCTGGGCATCACCGATGCGCTGGCACTGATCGGCCTGGGTGTGGTGGTCACGGTGGTGGTGGCCATGATCCTGGGGTTGCTGATGACCCGCTACCGGGAGATCTTCTTTGCCATGCTGTCGCTGGCCTTCTCCATGATCCTGTACGGCATCCTGGTCAAAAGCCACGGCCTGGGCAGCACCGACGGCTTCGGGGTGACCGACTGGACCCTGCTGGGTTTCACCCCGGGAGATGGTCAGGCCACCACCACCGCCCTGATGCTCGCCCTGGTGCTGGCCCTGGCCATCGCCCTGTTCCTCAACCGGTACTTCCGGTCCAGCATCGGGCTGGCCTGTGAGGCCATTCGCGAGAATGAGGTGCGGGTGGAGTACATGGGCATTTCCCATCGCAAGGTGCTGTACATCAACTATGTGCTGGCTGCGGCCGTGGGCTCTGTCGGTGGTTCCATGACCGCACTGGCCGCCGGCCACGTGGACCCGACCATGGCCTACTGGACCATCTCCGGGGAATTCGTGTTCATCGCCATTCTTGGCGGCACCGGGCATGTGGCCGCGCCCTTCATTGCCGCCCTGATCTTCACCCTGGTACGTACCTACGCGGTGGAGCTGGCGCCCAACGCCTGGCAGATGATCCTGGGCACCGTGCTGCTGCTGATCATCCTGTTCCTGCCGAAGGGCATCTGGAGTCTGTTCACCCGCAGAAAGGGGGCTGCTTCATGACCGAAATACTCCGGACTGAAAGCCTGTCCCGTTATTTCGGGGCCGTCACCGCCGCTGAAGACATCAATGTCACCATCTCCGAAGGCGAGATTGTCGGGGTCATCGGCTCCAATGGCGCTGGCAAGACCACCTTCATCAACATGGTCACCGGCTACCTGCCGCCCTCCAGCGGCACCATCGCCTTTGACGGCGCACCAATCAGGAAGCTGGGGCCGCGTAAACTGATGCGCAAGGGCCTGACCCGGTCGTTCCAGATCCCCCAGCTGTTCCTGGAACTGCCGGTCATCGACAACCTGGCCATTGCACTGTCGGCTGCCGAGAACCGGCAGTTCCAGATGATCCGTCCGGTGCGTACACCTGAACGCATCAAGGCCGCTGAAGATATCCTGCAACAGATGAATATCAGCGACTACCGGGACGACATGGTCACCGCCATGCCCCAGGGGGCCCGCAAGCTGCTGGATATCGCCATTGCCATGCTCGGCAACCCGCGCATGTTGTTGCTGGACGAACCTACCAGTGGCGTCAGCATGGAGGAGAAATACACCCTGATGGACACCGTGATGGAAGCGGTCCGCCAGCGGGGCCTGACCGTACTCTTCGTGGAACACGATATGGAGATCGTCCAGCGTTATGTGACCCGGGTGCTGGCCTTCGCCAGTGGCGTGGTGATCAAGGACGGTCCGGTGGAGGAGGTACTGGCCGATGCCAAGGTGCAGGAGCTGGTCACCGGTAAGCAGCACAGGACACCAGAAAAGGAGGGAGATAGCTGACATGAGCCTGGAAATCGCCAACCTCGATGTGTCGATCGACGGCATCGGCATCCTCAGGGATGTGAACCTGACCATCCCCACCGGCGAAATGGCTGGCCTGATCGGCCACAACGGCGCCGGCAAGACCACCCTGATCCGGGCCATGATGGGGCTCCTGCCGGCGGATCGTGGCAGCATCAGTTTCAAGGGCCGGGACATCACCCGCCAGCCTGCCTACAAGCGGGCCGATATGCGTATCAGCTACATGCCTGAGGACCGGCGCCTGATTCCTGAGCTCACGGTCACCGAGAACATGCTGATGCCGGCCTGGGCCAACAACATCCACGATGGCGAGCAACGACTGAAATGGGTATACGAACTGATGCCCGAAATCGCCGACTTCGGCCAGCGCAAGGCCCTGCAGTTGTCCGGCGGCCAGCAGAAGCTGGTAGCCCTGGGCCGGGCGCTGATTCCGGGCCGGGAGATGATCCTGCTGGATGAACCCTTCGAGGGTGTCGCGCCGGTGCTGGCCAAGCGCCTGTCTTCGGTTATCGCTGACCTGCGGGGCGAAGGCCTGACGGTGCTGATTGCCGAGTCCGATGACAGCCATTCCGCCGATCTGGTGGATTCCACCTGGCGCATCGAACGGGGAGAAGTTTCACAGGGGCGCAGGGATAGTTCAGAATCATCGGGACTGACCGACTACTGAGCGATCTGACAAAGGAGACCCATCATGAAAATCCGAGCCGCTGTATTGCAGGCCATCGGTGCTGAACGACCCTACGGCCAGACCCGGCCGCTGGTGATCGAGGAGCTGGAGCTGGATCCGCCCGGGGATAACGAGGTGCTGGTGGAGATCAAGGCCGCCGGCCTGTGCCATTCCGACCTGTCGGTGATCGACGGTAACCGCCCGCGACCGGTGCCCATGGCCCTTGGTCATGAAGCCGCCGGCATTGTGAAAGAGGTGGGCAACGGCGTGCGCGACCTGAAGCCAGGCGACCATGTGGTGGCCGTTTTCGTGCCCAGCTGCGGTCACTGTGAACCCTGTGCCGAAGGTCGCCCGGCCCTGTGCGAGCCTGCCGCAAAAACCAACAACGCCGGCACCCTGGTTAGCGGTGAACACCGCCTGCACCGGGCCGACGGCACGGCCATCAATCACCATCTGGGCGTATCCGCCTTTGCCGACCACGCGGTGGTGTCCCGGGATTCCCTGGTGAAGGTGGATCCGGACATGCCCCTGCATCATGCGGCCCTGTTTGGCTGCGCGGTGCTGACCGGGGTCGGGGCCTCCATCAATTCCGCCGACATCAAGGCCGGCCAGACCGTCGCCGTAATCGGTCTCGGGGGCGTCGGCCTCAACAGTGTGCTGGGCGCGCTGGTGGCCGGTGCCGGTGAGGTAATTGCCATCGACCTGGACGACAGCAAGCTGGCCCTGGCGAAGGAGCTGGGCGCCACCCATACCTTCAATTCCGGCGAAGAGGGCTGCGTCGACAAGATCAAGGCCCTGACCAACGGCGGGGTCAACTGCGCCATCGAAATGGCTGGCTCCGAGAAAGCCCTGGAGTTCGCCTATCAGATTACCCGCCGTGGCGGCACCACGGTCACCGGTGGTCTGGCCCATCCGGAAAAGAAGGTGGCCATCCAGCAGGTCAGCCTGGTTGCCGAGGAACGTACCCTCAAGGGCAGCTACGTGGGCAGCTGCGTGCCGGTCAGGGATGTGGCCCGCTACGTCAGCCTGTTCCGCCAAGGCAAACTGCCGGTGGACAAGTTACTGACCGACACCCTGACCCTGGACCAGATCAACGAAGGCTTTGAGAAGCTGGCCGCCGGCAAGGCGGTGCGGCAGGTCATTCTGTTTGACTGAAATACCGTAGATAAGAACTACACTTACGCCAGAATTCTTCTCCCTTGCAACACCCACCGGAGGCACTTGCGTGTCACCGGTGGCCGATCACAACAAAAACCAACGCAACAAGGAGAACCACCATGCCATTCCAACCCTCAATCCTGGCCCTGTGCACCGGGGCTCTGTTCGCTGGCGCCTCCGCCATGGCGATGGCTCAGCAGACACCCATGGAAACCCTGCAGAGCGATGCCCCTACCAACTGGGGCAAATGGGGTGACGACGATCAGGTCGGTGCCCTCAACTATCTTGGTGACGCCGAGGTGAAGCAGGGCGCCGCCGCCATCCAGAGCGGCAAAACCTTCACCCTGCAGATCCCGATGACTTCCGGCTCCGGCCCGGTGTTCCCCGGACGCGTACCGACGCAGCACTTCATGGCCACGGACGCGGGCGTCTACATGGCCGGCAAGGCAGAGCCTGCGCCCGGCGGCATGAAGTACTCCGACGACGTCGCCTTCATGTACCTGCAGGGCACCACCCATGTGGATGGCCTGGCCCACGCCTGGTACGGCGACCAGATCTATGGCGGCAAGAGTGAGAAGACCTCCGTGCATGGCCATACCCATGCCGATGTGGGCGAGATCGGCGAGAAAGGCATTGTCGGTCGCGCCGTACTGCTCGACGTCGGCCGCCACATGGGCAGCGACGACCTGCACCGCCTGCCCACCAATACCTGCATCAACCTGGAAGACCTGGAAGCCACCGCCGAGGCCCAGGGCACCACCATCAACAAGCGGGACATCCTGGTGATCCGCACCGGCTCTATTGCCCGGTTCTGGGAAGAGGAACCGGATGAGCAGTGGAACGCCATGAACGAACCCGGCCTGTGCCACAGTCAGGAACTGCTGAGCTGGCTGGACCGCATGGAGACTCCGATGATTGCCACCGACAACATCGCGGTGGAGAAGGTGGTTCAGGAAATCGACGGCCAGCAGTACATCATCCCGCTGCATGGCGCGCTGATGCGGGACATGGGTGTGGTGCTGTCGGAAATCTGGTGGCTGGATGACCTGGCCGCGGACAGCGCCGAAGACGGTCAGTACAGCTTCCTGCTGGTGGCCGCACCGCTGAAGGTGGAGCAGGGCACGGGCTCTCCCGTAAACCCCGTCGCCATCAAGTAGTCAGGGACGCCGGGCTCCTGCCGAGGCTGCCCGGCGTCAGGACCACCTCCCGGAAGGCGAACGTCATCAGTCTTCCAATTCCTCACCGGCGTCATCCCCGGCAGCTTCCGGATTGTTGTATTCCTTCAGGCTCTCCTGTGGGTTTTCCGGCCGGGCTGGCTTCCGGTCCTGCCGCGGATGCTCCTTGACCCGCTCCTCATCCATCGGCACCGGGTCATTTACCTGGTCTGCCTGTTCCGTGGGGGACGGGTCCGGCTGGTTATCTCCCATCGGGCGGATGGCCTGTCCTTCCGGCGTCGCCCATGCCGCGGACGTAACCAGAAGCATGGCGGCGATGGCTGCGGGGTATGACTTGTTCATGTCCTGCCTCCTTACAAGGGTATGTTCCTTTAGCTTGGGGTAAACGCCCGAAAAATAAAGTCCGCAAGATTACCAACAGGTTGCCATTGGCTCTTGTCATACCGCTTCCGGGCTTTTCCGCCAACAAACATCGACCTCTGAAAAAGCACGCAACCAGCCAGGCCCGCCCTGACGAACAGACCGGGCCTGTTATCCGCTACTGCCGTACCACCGTCTCGAAGCCACCGTAGATCAGCCGTTTGCCATCAAATGGCATGGGGTTGGTGTCCGGGTGCATGCGGGGGTCTTCCATGACCTGCTGCATGCCACGATCCCGGGTGGCCTTGTCGGGCCAGACAATCCATGAGAACACTACGGTTTCCTCCGGCTGGCACTTCACCGCCATGGGGAATGAGGTGACCTCTCCGTCCGGCACCTCGTCACCCCAGCATTCCACGAATTCCGTGGCGCCGTATTCCCGAAACACCACCCCGGCATCGCTGGCATGGCGAATATACCGGTCACGGTTGGCTGTAGGTACGGCCGCTACAAACCCGTCTATATAGCTCATCACGTTGTCTCCTGTTGATCCTTTGGTGGCAGTTCCCGAACGGGCCGGACCTCGATACTGCCCAGGCGCGCCGGTGGTATATGGCTGGCCAGTTGCAGGGCCTCATTAAGGTCACGGGCCTCCAGCAGATAGAAACCGGCCAGCTGTTCCTTGGTTTCCGCGAAGGGGCCGTCTGACAGCAGTACCTCGCCATCCCGGACCCGTACAGTGGTGGCGGTTTCCACCGGCTGCAGGGCCTGTCCTGCCAGGTAGTGTTCACCCTCCGTGAGCTTCTCGACACAACCAAGGCATTCCTGGTTCAGGTCATGCCAGGCCTGTTCGGTCATGTCGTTTATAGTGCCTTCCTGGTAGTACACCAGGGCTACGTATTTCATGGGCTGTCCTCCTGATCTGCCGGTTTTTCAACATTGATCATCCATCCGATGCCATAGCGGTCCTCCACCATGCCAAAGGCTTTGGCCCAGAAGGTCTCCTCGAAGGGCATATGGATGGTGCCGCCTGCGGACAGTTGCCGGAACACCTGCTCAGCATGGGCGATATCGTCATATTCGAGCTGTACGCGGGCGCCGGTGGGTGGCGTATAACACTCGGCATTCATATCGCACCCCATGATCCGGTGACCCCGGATTCTGATCACGCTGTGGGCGATCCGGTCCCGGGTCGCTTCCGGTACGTCATCCGCCATGGGCGTTTCAGAGAAGGGAATCATCAGCTCCTCTTCCCCGCCGAGCAGATCGGCATAGAACGCCATCGCCTCCCGGCACTGCCCTTCGAACACCAGATGAGTATTGACCTGCCGGGGTTGCCGCGCCAGCCGTTCGCCCAACTGCCGGTGCCGCTCCACCCCCGGGCCGGGCTCGAAGTCCGCCAGTTCGCAGAAACGGCGCAGTTCCAGGCGGGCATTGCCATCCCCGTCCATGGTCGGCCATTGCCGGGCCCACTGCAGGGCTTCTTCCGGTGAATCCACGTCCAACACCGAGAAGCCGGCTATCAAGGCATCCGGTTCCGCCAGCGGCCCTTCGACAATCTCCGGTTCACCCTGGTGGAAGTTGATGCGATACCCGTCCCGGCTGGGCCGCAATCCCTCACCGAATACAAAGACACCATCCGAAGCCATTCGCTCGTTGTAGCTGGCCATTTCCTGAAGCATGGCGTCGGATGGCAGCCTGCCCTGCTCGGTATCCGCATCCGCGCGCCTGATCAACATGAATTTCATGAAAGCTCCTCCCTGTCATTGTCACTTGATAACGCCGAACCGGACCGCGACATAGGCTGAGGTCCCATGGTGCCCGGATATCAACAGGTCGGTTGGGAGGGTCGAATTTCGACAGGGAACGAATGTTTCTTTCAGGAGGCGTCGAGTTCATCCAGGCGTTTCTGCAGGTAACGACGCTCCGGCTGCTGGCGGGCCAGGGTCAGCGCCCGTTGATAGGCGGCTCGCGCCCTGTCGGTTTCATCATTGCGCCTTAACAGGTCGGCCCGGGCGGCGTGGTACAGATGGTAGCCCTGCAAGGCTTTGTCACTGGCCAGCTCGTCGAGAAGTTCCAGGCCCCGGGCCGCGGAATCCCGCATGGCGATAGCCACAGCCCGGTTCAGGGCCACCACCGGTGTCGGCCACTGCTGGTAGAGCAGGCCATACAGGGCCGCGATATCATCCCAGTCAGTCTGGTCCGGATCGGTGGACTCGGTGTGGGCTGCGGCAATAGCCGCCTGCAGTGTGTAGGGTCCCGGACCGGGATGGGCCATGGCCCGCAACAGCCACTGCCGGCCCTGTTCAATCTGATCCCGGTTCCACAGGCTCCGGTCCTGCTCGTCCAGCGGAACCAGGTCTCCATTCGCATCCTGGCGGGCGTCACGTCGGGCATCGTGCAACAGCACAAGGGCCAGCAAACCGAACACCTCCGGCCGGGGCAGCAACTGCGACAATAGCGCCGCCAGCCGGATAGCCTCGCTCGAGAGGCTGACATCCACCACCGTGTGTCCATCGCTGGCGTTATAGCCTTCATTGAACATCAGGTAGATAACCCGCAGCACCGGCGACAGCCGCTCAGGCAGGTGCCGCTCCTCCGGTACTTCGTAGGGAATTCCGGCTTCCCGTATCTTGCGCTTGGCCCGCACGATACGCTGGGCGACAGTGGCGGGCTTCTGCAACAGGCCGCTGGCCACCTGTTCGGTGGTCAGTCCGCACATTTCCCGCAGGGTCAGGGCCAGCTGGGCTTGCAGTCCCAGTGACGGGTGGCAACAGGTGAAAATCAGCCGTAACAGGTCATCCTGATAGACATCTGCCTCGGGGGCGGCCGTATCTTCCATGCCCTGCACGAGATGATGGCTGTAATGGCGGGCGGTCTGTAAACGCCGGATATGGTCAATAGCCTTGTGGTGCCCGGTTCGCACCAGCCAGGCGACCGGGTTGTCGGGAGTTCCCTGCTCCGGCCACTGGCTGAGGGCGGCCGCAAAGGCTTCCTGCAGGCATTCCTCGGCCAACTCGAAATCTCCCACCAGCCGGATCAGGCTGGCCAGTACCTGCCGGGAGTGTTGTTGATACACGCGGTCCAGTTCCAAGATAGCCCCCATCCCTTAACGGTTGGCCCATCCTGATTCTGATTTCTTCGATCGCCTTTGTCCCGTGAATTCACGCACGAATCGGACATTTACCAGCGCCCAGTCGTCAGTCCGACTCACCCACGGCCCATCCCCTGGGAAAACGGCGGATTCTCAGGGTCAGGTAGACACCGACAACCAGCACCACAAAGGTGAACCCGAACGCCACCCGGAAGCCGCCGCCCATCTCGATCAGCCAGCCCGCCACTGCGGGGCCGATCAGCTGGCCGGTAGCGAAGAATACGGTGACAAAACTGAAGGCAATGGGGATATAGCGGGGCGCCACCTGGTCCGTGGCACTGGCCTGGATCAGCGCAAACATGCCGTTCACCGACAGCCCCATGATCAGGAAGTGAAGGAAGAAGACCAGCAGAGACTGATCCAGCAACGGCAGTCCCATAGCCAGGGTAACCAGGGCCATGGCACTGGACAACGAATTACCCCGACCCCAGTGGTCCGACAGCCAGCCCCACAGCGGTCCCGCCGCAATGGAAAGCAACCCCATAAGGGCCATGAACGCCCCGGCAGTGGCCTCACTGTGGCCCTCTTCCACCATGAAGCTCACCATGAAGATAGCCTGCACGATGTAGGTTACCCCGATAATGCCGTACACCGTAGCCACCGTCACCACCCGACCATTGCGGTAAATCAGCCACTTGTCATCGGAAGGCGGCTTCTCGGCGGACCCTGTGGCCAGTCGGGGTGGGTCCTTGGCAAACACTGTGATCAGCACCGCCACCACCAAGGCCACGGCACAGAAAATGCCCCAGCTGACCCGCCAGCCGTCGTCGCCGAACAGGCGGGTCATCCAGGGTACCAGCGCGCCCACCAGCAGCATCCCCAGCCCCACGCCGCTGGTCATCAGGCCGATCACCAGGCCCCGCTTTTCCGGGTACCAGGTGGCCAGCAGTGACACCATGGGCGCAAAGCTGAAGGCCGTGCCGAAGCCCAATAACGCCATCAGGGCCAGCAACAGCCAGAAATCAGAAGCCATGGTCAGGCCGGCAAACCCCACCGCCACGGTCACCAACCCGAACACAATGGTCAGCCGCGCCCCGAAGCGTGCGGCGGCAATACCCCCCGCCAGCACAAACCCCAGGTAGCCAAGGGCGGTAATAGTGCCAAGCACCCCAGCCTGCTGGTAGCTCAGCCCCAGGTCAGCACGCATGGGCGGTAATATCAGACCATAGGCCATACGGGCAAAGGCAATAACCACCAGACTGGTGAGCAGGCCACAGGTCACCATGATCAGCAGGTTGGGGCGTTCCTGGGTCGGAGACATCGTTACTTCCAATTCAATATGGGGAACCTGAGCCCCACCACCAGTGATGGGGCGCCGGGAGGATCAGGGACGGTAGCAGCCGTATAAGCTAGTGGCTGGCAGCAGACCTGTCATGCCCGTTATGCACCGGGCCGACACGACGGTCGATTTCCTGTTCCAGCGACTTGCAGAGGCCGAAACCAAAGGCCGCCTCGGCCACCACGAACAGGGGGCCGATCAGCAGGCCCACGATATCGTCCACGAAGGCGGGTTTGCGGCCTTCATAGTAATGGCCGATAAACTGCGCCACCCAGCCCACCACGAACAGGCCAATGCCCCAGGCCAGCCAGGCGGTGGTCGACAACGCGGCCACCTGCATGCCCACCCATACCGCCAGGGCCATAAGGACGGCCATGACCACGCCAAAACGCAGGTCGAGCACCAGGTAGTAGATAACACTGGCGAGGGCGATAAACCAGATGGGGGCCATGATGACACCCGCCACTTCAAAGGCCGGCCGGGACAACAGGATGGCTATCGCCACCACGATCATCGGGATGCCGATGAAGTGGGTAATGATATTGCGTCGGTCACGATGGTAGCTGGCGTAGTTGGCCAGCTGATCCGTTATTGTTTTCATTAGGGGCTCCTGATCAGCAGGCCCGACGGACAGGCTCCGACGGGCACGACCACCTGTAAAGATAGCTGCCTACAGGACTAAATGCCAGAGCTTTGCTCTCCGGCAGCCCCTTCCGGGAAAGCGATGCCCGGCTACTTGCGCACCCAACGGTCGTTTACCTGAATGTACTGTCCCGGGGGGGTCTTCTCGATGGCCTTCTTGCCGGCAACCGCTTCCACCTGGGTTACGGGAATGTCGTGTTTCTCGGCAATACGGGTGTACTCGTCGCGCCGTGCCTGATTGATGGCCTCGACAATGGCCGCCGCGTCGCCGCCGGCCGATACCACGCCCAGATAGCCGGTAGGCATTTCGCCCACCTGCCCCTCGCTCTTGGCGGTGTCCAACCGGCTCTTGGCCTCGTCCAGGGACAGCGCCATGGCCGGCAAGGCAAGCGCCATGGCCATCAGCAGTGCAGTCGCGTATTTAAGCAGTGTCATCATGCAGCTCCTTGAAACCGTGCGTACCAGGCTCAGAACAGACCCTGGTCGGTGAAGAGTTCATCCACTTCGCGGTCCACCTTGACGTAGATCTCGTGCTGGATCTTCACGTTAAGGTTGACGGTGATAGGCTCCTTCGGGGCAGCCATCTGTACGGTTGGGGTACAGGCAGCCGACAGACTGCCCAGCAATACCGCGACAATCGCTACCCCCGCGCGGGTTCTGACCATTGTGACTTCTCCTTGCGTCTTTTGATCCGGTCACCTAGTGTACCGTGCGGTTCATTCGCTGACCTACTGCGTGTCGACATCGTCCTGTTGCAACCGTTCCCGGACCCGTTCGGTGATGGCCTCGTTCACCCGCCCACTCAGCTGCAGGCTGGTAAGCAGTGCCGGTATGTCCTCCTCCAGATTGATATTGAGCACCACCGGGCGGTCGCTGTCCACCCCCGGACTGGAGCCCCTCATTGTCAGGTCCAGCAGCAGCGTACCGTCCTCGGCATAGTGGATGCCACTCTCCAGCAACCGGTAATGAAAGTCCTCCATGGCCTTTGCCACCAGCGCCATGGCCTGATTGGACTGTGCCATGCCGCCAAGCTTGTCCGCCGGCAATTGCAGGCGACCACCCGGTGGCAGCGCGGCGATCCGGCCATCCTCTATGCGCACGCCGCCTGGGCCAATTATAACGGGCAATTGGCCTTCCAGTGTCCCCTTGCCGGCAAGACCCTCCGTGGGATAGAGGTTCATTAACGCCGACAGCTGGACACCACGAACCTCCACCGGAACACGCCAGGACGCTTCACTCATGTTCCACACAGTGTCGCCCGCCACACTGAGGGTGCCTTCGGCGAAGCCCGCCGAGGCGTTGTCCAGATGCAAAGTCCCCTGAGCCGGTGCATCGGTCTCTGCCCGATAACCGGCACCTATACGAATCGGCCCAATGGGCACACCGGGATTGAGCTGCGCCAGTTCGAGGGTATCGGTGGACAGCACCAGCTCACCGTCACGCCAGTGACCCTGCACTGCGCCTGAAAGCGTTTGCCAGGCCATGGTTTCATAGAGCCCCGAGGCACTCTCGAAAACCACATCCGCGGCGATCTCGGGCTGGCCATCCGGCCGCCACCGGACCGTCGCTTCAGCGTTCACCTGACCACTTTCCAGGGTCAGGGTTTCCGGCCAGGCTACCACCGTATCCGCCAGGTGATTGGCCTCGTTGTCTGGCGACAGTTGCATGGAGAGCCGTGCATCCAGCTCGCCCGCCGGTTGCAACCCAACCCGGAACGGCAGGCTTGCACCGGCAGCGTTGGTCAGTTCCCCCTGCGCTGTCAACGACTGCTGCCACCGCACGTCGGCCTCGGCCTGCCAGGCCTGGGTCACCAGGCCGGGATAACGGACCTCTCCGGCAGACAGCGCCACCGGACCGTTTACCTGGAGCTGGCCATCGTTATACCGCACGATCGCCCCCCCAGGTGACAGAGCCACCTGATCCAGCCACATCAGCTGTTCCGATTCGAGTGCGTCCATATGGCGGACCGAGATAACCGCCTCCGGCGAGAGCTTCAGCCGGACCTGAGCCGCGGAAACCGTTCCGCTCAATGGCAGGTCCGCCCGGAGGGTTTCCAGCAACCACCCAGACTGCCGCCACTGATGCAGCGAGGCTGTGAGCCGCCCCTGGCCAATGTCCAGGCGCCAGGGGTCTCCGGTATGCAGTATCACCCGTCCCCTGAACGCCGGCTGTGCGCCCCCCTCCGTGGTCAGCTCGACCCTGATCGGCCACTGCCCGGGTGCCGCTTCTTCACCGGGGGAAAATGTTACGGTGGCCGTGGCGGGGACCAGCCGCCGAATATCCGCCGCCAGGGATGGCGGCAGCCATGGCCGGATACCGCTGACCTGGAGTTCGCCATCGGTGACACTCTGACTGTCGGCGCCCGAGCCAAGGCGAACGTTGCCCTGAATGGCCAGTGTGTTCTGTTCGCGGGTCAGCGTTGCGTCCACCCGGGCGGTCGCAGACTCCGCCTGCCGGTCGAACCGGAGGTGGCCCTGAAAGCGGCATTGCACCCCCTGGCAGGGAAAGGACGCCTGCAGAGTTTCGATTTCAAGGTGACGGGGCAGCCAGAAGGGCATGGTCTCCGGCAACGTCAGCTCAAAGGCATTACCATCGCCGGAGGGAGGTGGAGGCGAAGAGGGAGCGCCATGAATACTGGCGGTGTGGGTAACTCGCGTCTGGCCGGCCACCAGCTGGTCCAGCTGCCAGTCGAACCAGTCCAGGGTCAGCCGGGGGTTGTCGGTTTCCACCGACAGGGAGCGGCCATCGCCGGTCCACCTCAGGCTCACTGAGCGAAAGGAAACGCGGTTCCAGCCCAGATCGGGGCCGGAAAAGCGCACCTGCTCGATACCAAACTCCGCCAACCTGGCCTGGACCACCGCCCAGCCACCCCAGAGGGCTCCAGCGATAAGCAGCAGGAGGATAAGTAATACGCGCAGACTACGACGGATAGCCAATCACTTTCCCTTCACGATAGTGCCCGGACCGGACACCAGCATAGCGATAGCGGTATTGCCTTGAAAATGGTTTATGGTGAAAGTGGTCTGCAGATACATACACCCACGATGGTCAAAGGAATACGAATGGATATTCAACGAACCGGCAACACCCACAGCGTGGTAATTGGTTACCTGCTCTGGATCTTCGGCTTTCTGGGCTCGCACCGTTTCTACTACGGCAAACCGGTGACCGGCACCATCTGGTTCTTCACGTTGGGGCTGTTCTTTGTCGGCTGGATTATCGACCTGTTCCTGATTCCCGGAATGGACCGGGAAGCCGATATCCGCTACCAGCCGGGGCCCATCGACTACAACATCACCTGGATACTGCTGACGTTCCTGGGGGCCTTCGGTGTCCACCGGATGTACATGGGCAAGTGGATCACCGGCATCGTCTACCTGTGCACCCTGGGGCTGTTCGGGCTTGGCGTAATCTACGACTTCTGGACCCTGAACGAGCAGATTACCCTGAAGAACAGCGAAGGCCTCTGATACGGCTGGCCCTCACCGGAGTTTGCCGGTGAACGCCAGTTTCGCCTCCCGTGCCATCAGTTCCAGCAGCTTTCGCAGCTCGGGCTGCTTCCGGGGCGGTATGGCCTGTCTGGGCACATCCAGCACACTGGTCACCCTGAACCGGTTGCCACCGACTCGCTCCACTTTTCTCGACAGGCTGCCAAAACGGTGCCGGAAGTCCAGTTCCGGGGGGACATCCCGCAGGGCCCAGAGATCGCCCAGGTCAACGTCAAACCGGCTGGTCACCCTGAGGCCCGCGAATTCCGACTCATAGAGTCTGTTCGCCGGATAGACACTCTCCAACTCGGCCTGCAGCCAGGCGTCGTATTCGAAATAATCCAGGTCAACGTCCGTTTCCAGGAACGGCGGATAGTCCACCCGGGAAGACACGGTCAGCCGGGGCGCCAGCGTACTGACCTGGTCAAAGTCAAACTCGGGAGTTACCACGTCAGACACCACAGCGGCATACTGTTTCTCCGCCCATTCGTGACGCTCCCTTGATGTCTTGCCATCCAGTACCGAGCGCAGCGTGCCAGCATAAGCCCCCTGATAGGACCGGACCTGCTGTTCCGACTGACCACCGTTGCTGTGGAAGGTCAGCTCGGTATTGACGTCCAGAGTCCAGCGGTACTCATCACCGGGAATCACCATCGGCTCCGCGCCAGGCCGCAGCGGCAACGCGACCCTGCCCTGGATCCACGCCGGGGTTGTGGTGGCATCGGTATAGGCGTCGGTGGCATCCATGCAGGCAATACCATCCGGCAGATCCCTGCAGATAACCATGTGATCAAAATAGCCCATGGCGGGCACCCGCAGTTGCTCGGGGTCGCGACGGTCGGTGGCCACCAGCACCGGATAGGGCTCGTAACCCAACTCGGTCAACAGGTAGGTGAGCAGTGCAGACTTGTCCTTGCAGTCACCGTAACGCGACTCCAGAACCTCGGCGACGGTATGGGGCGTTATGGTGTTGCCGTATTCGGAGAGCGACACGTAACGGATATCCCGTGCCACAAAGTCGTGTACCCGGGACATTCCCTCTGATGCGGTCGCATCCGGCGGCGCCAGCTGGGCCAGTACAGCCGACGCCCCGGTGACATCGTCACCGGCCCTGGTGAACTCGGTCAGCGCGCGGTTCGCAACATCCTGCCAGGACATGGGAGTGGCAATAACAAGCTGGTCCAGCGTATCCGCCACCAGCATGCCCTCCTCCCACTCTACTGGTGGCAGGTCCCGGCCCTCACAGGTCAGCTCGTTGGCGCCCTGCTGGCAAGAGACCGTGTCGCTGCTGTTGGACCAGACGGGCGCCTCCGAGCCATTCCAGGTCACCGACAGCCCGAACCGCTCCACGGGAAGAAACATTTGCGTGTACCAGGTTTCCATCCAGGGCATTTCCAGGACGGTACGGTCTTCCACCAGTTCATAGTCCAGCAAGGTGACCGAGCCGGCACCAATACCGGGAATGGTCAGCACCGCCTTTCGGGAATCGGTGAAGATGTTGTCCTCCTGAACATTGGTGACACGCAGGGTGTCAGCCTGCATCTGGCGGAGTTCGCCATAACGGTCAATGGAGGCGGCCGTATGAATGGTCAGGGATTGCGAATGCCGGTTGAACGTGACCGAATCGGTGCCGTAATCATGGGCGTCGGCCGTGTCCGGATAGAACCAAACGTCACGGACCCGTTTTCGGACCGAGTCCTCGCTGATGCGAATGCTCACATCCCTGGTCAGCAGGGTCAGCTCTTCCGGCAGGGATTCCCGTGCCTGGATGTCATTGGCGTGATGCCAGAGCAGGTCGGTGTCCGGCTCACCCCACAGGACACTACCGCTGGCGGACAGGCTGGCCAGTAACAGCAGGCCCAGAACGATCCCTCTTTTCATAACACTTCAAACCCTCTCACCATGGCCCGTATCTCCGGCTCCAGCTGACTGAAAGAAAAGCGGGGTATATTCATGTAGCCAAGCATTTCATAGGTGCCGTCGGCGGTTTCCACAACCGTACCGGTCCACAGGGCAGGCTCTGTGGCGCTGGAGCCCCGGCAGGAGTAATGAACGACAACCGACAGCTCCCGGCCGGACAACACCCGGCGTTCGTCACAGGTACTCAGGCTCATATCCTCATGGGCCATGTCCTTGCGCCAGTCCATCACGTCGTCGACCGTGGATTCGGGGAAATGATTGATGGTCATATGGACATAGTCGTGGGGGCCGCGGAATTCGTAGAGCGTGTACTGATCACCAAAAGCACCGGGCACGACCCGACTCCAGTTGTCACCGGTCACCTTGAAACTGACCTCTCCATGATCCCCCAGGAAGGCTGAACCCGGCGCCAGTGTCTCGATTTCCTCTACCAGAAGCGGCTCGACATCCGTCAGGAAGAGAAGCCCAAGCACCAGTGGCACCAGCGGGACCACCAGAACCCATTCGAGCACCGAGTACCCGGCCCGATGTTTCTTCAGGGCTACCTCGGTCTCACCCAGGGACCGCTTGATCCGGTTGAAGCGGCTCTCCAGCCAGACACATAACGCGGCCCAGGCCAACAGGCAAAGGGTGGCAAACCAGCCGGGAACCGCCACCCAGTTGAGGGCAATAGTGACAACCGACAGCACCAGCAACAGACCAAGCCATAACCAGGCGATCATCCCCCATGGCGCCAGGCCGCGAGCCTGCTCGACCTCGTCAAGGCGTTTGATCATCTTTGGATAGGCAATGGGCTGGGCCAGGACAACGATGGGGGTGAAGAACCAGAGCCAGGGGGTAAAGGAGTAGCCGCTGAGTTGCCGCAACTCGCGGATCCTCGCCACCATCCAGAACAGTGAGTAGATCCCGAAAGTACAGAAGTGCAGGAGAAAATCGAGTATCAGTGGGCGCGGCGACTTCATGGGGCGGCCCAGGTCAGACCCGGTTGTTGCCGGACCCGGCTCATGAAGGCCAGGGGCCAGATCCAGGGGCTCATTGTCCCGGACATCGGTATGCATCAGCGGTCTTCCTTCCGTGGCTTTTAAATAGCGGCAAACAAACAGAGCCTGAAAAAGATTACCTGTTCGTCATCTTCGCAT
Source organism: Marinobacter lacisalsi (assembly GCF_042651045.1). Lineage (NCBI taxonomy): Bacteria > Pseudomonadati > Pseudomonadota > Gammaproteobacteria > Pseudomonadales > Marinobacteraceae > Marinobacter > Marinobacter lacisalsi. The sequence goes on along the minus strand of NZ_JBHSDI010000001.1, from coordinate 454,636 downwards.
CCATGCGTTAGCGCAAGATATCAAAACCCGACCCACATTCCCGTCGGCAACACGGGAATCATGAACCTGATCACAGTTTACTGCCGCTCAGGCCAGCCCCTTTCCAGCGCCAGACCAACACCTTGCCAGAACCGGCAGCCGGGACCAGACAATCCGCGATCGGCTACGCGCCCGGGAATGACGCATCGGGTTGATTGGGAAAATTAATTAAGATTCGTCAATCTCATGCATCCAGCGCAAAACCACCGCCGTAGAACTACCCAGCATCGATGCAGAGACAACCCAACGAAAATCACCGGGGCCGACACGGCCCTGCAAGCAAGGAGTTGGATATGACGATTCGCACATTTGCTATTGCACTGATTGCTTCTCTTGGCCTGGCGGCCACCGCACAGGCCGATCACCACAAGGACGGCGGCATGAAAGACAAGCCCACCGTCACTGATATCGTGGTCAATTCCGACCAGCACACCACACTGGAAACCGCCTTGGTCGAAGCCGGATTGGCAGAGACCTTGTCAGGTGAAGGCGAGTTCACGGTATTCGCTCCAACCGACGAGGCCTTCGCAGCGCTGCCTGAAGGAACTCTGGAAACCCTGCTCAAGCCGGAAAACCGGGATCAACTCACCAACATTCTTACCCACCACGTTGTCGAGGGTTATTACCTGACCACATCAACCCTGCTCACAGTTGAGATGGGCGGCACAGAAAAGCCCTCGGTCTTTACGCTGAACGATGAGGAGATTTCGTTCAATAAAACGGGCGATACGATCACTGTTCAGGATGCGCAGGGAAACAAGGTAAACGTCATCATGACTGATATAAAAGCCAGCAACGGCGTCGTTCATGTCATCGACGGCGTACTGATGCCCTGAACCAAAACTACGGTCTCAAATTAATGGGGGGTGACACTCAGGCACCTACCCGGCCCCGCTGCCTTACGGCACCGGGGCTTTTTTTCACGGATAACCTGAGAGCTTCCCGGGGCTGCTTACTGTTTTTCCGGCGACAGCCGGAAACCGTATCGCGGAAAGTGCACGTTCAGCTTGCCCGCCCGCTCATCTTCCCGGCTTACAACGATCCGCTCCGCATCCTGATAGACCAGGGTTCCCGATACCGGATCCACGCCGTAATCCATGGCAGCCACCGACACCGGCTGACCCACTTCGATTCCGTTCCGGTCCTGGAACCCGCTTTCCGGCAGTGATGCCGGCGTACTGGTTCTGGCTATCTCGACGGCTTCTGCCGAGTCCAGATCGGTCGGTTCGCCATGGCCGCATGCCGCCACGGCATCGAGCCAGGCCTGAACCTGCGGGTAGGGATCAAGCATGTCTGCTACAGCCTTGTTGCTGCGCACAAACCACAGGGGGTGGTAGTAGGCGAAATCGGCGATGCACGGCTCTTCACCCAGCAGGAAGGTACCGCTGTCCTCAAGCTGCTGTTCCAGACGGCCCAACAGGGTCGGCCACTGGGACAGGGCCTGGGCCGGATGCAGTGGCGAGGCGCTGCCGCCTTCAAACAGTTTCTTGCGGTCGGCGACAAAGGCCTTCATCACATTTTCCGGCGCACCCTTGAATCGTTCCGCCACGGCATGGGGCTGAAAATTCAAGGCTACCCCGTGCTGGAACATCACCTGATCGGCAAACTGGGCAGCGCTGGCGGCGACGGCGACCCGGCCTTCCGGATACAGGGCCGGCAGCGGCTGGATACGATCCAGCTGGTGGGCGATCATAGCGGTATCACAGAAGATATCGGCGCCAACCTGCATCACGGGCGTCTTGCGATAGCCACCGGTCAGGGCGGTCAGGTCCGGCTTGGGCATGATCGGCGGTATGTCCACCGAACGCCAGGCAAGCCCTTTGAAACCCAGCATCATGCGGGCTTTCTCGGCAAAGGGTGATCCGGCGTAGTGGTGGAGGATAATCTCGCTCATGGGGGCTCCTGTTCATTGGTATTATTTGGTTGCGTAACGAAACCAGCTTAACCGGATAGTCTTACAACTGCCAGCGCCCGGGGGTGTGCCCGACCCGGGGAAACCCCGGCAGGCTCAGGTCCATTTGCTTTGCGGCGGCTGGTAGTTCTGCAGGGCGTTCAGGAGGGCCTGTGGCTCACTTTGCACGACCAGCATCCGGCGGTGGTGGGGTTTCATGAAGCCAGAGTCCGCCATGGAGTCCAGAAACGACAACAACGAGTCGTAGTAGCCAAAGGCGTTGTAGATAGCACAGGGTTTGTCATGGTAACCAAGCTGGGCCCAGGTCCAGGCCTCGAACAGTTCGTCCATGGTCCCGGGGCCTCCGGGCAGGGCCACAAAGGCGTCAGCCTGGGCGGCCATTAACGCCTTGCGTTCATGCATCCCGGAAACCACCTTCAGGTCGGTCAGCCCCGGGTGGGCCAGCTCGCGGTCCCGTAGCGACTCGGGAATCACCCCGAAAACCTGGCCTCCGCCGGAAAGCACGGCGTCGGCCACCTCGCCCATGAGGCCTACCTTGCCGCCGCCAAACACCAGATCTATGCCCTGACTGGCCATATAACCGCCGAGATCCCGCGCACACTGGGCAAACTTCGGATCATTGCCATAGCTGGAGCCACAGAATACTGCAATTTTCATAGCGCTCTCAGGCCTCCCCCCGTCTGAATTGATAGCACCACGCACGCCCGGAATTATCTTGCAGGTGAGGCGCCATTATCAGTCTCGACGGAACAATCGGCAACGGCACCATAACCAGGCAGGGCGGAGTCACGGCTCGGGAAGCCCCTCTCCCGGCGGCCCGCCAGTTCCCCCAGGGTACGGATAGACTCTTCGATCCTGGGTGTCCAGGGGTTGGCAGCATTCAGCCTCAGGCAATTATCAAACTTGCCGGTGGTGGAGAACATGACGCCCGGGGCAATGTTGATGCCCCGCTCCCGCGCCAGTCGGTAGACGGTGGTACCTGAGCAGCCGTCGGGCAGTTGTACCCAGACCACGAAACCGCCACTGGGCCGGCTGACCGCGGTATCTTCCGGAAAATGCCGGGCCACCGCCGAACGCATCCGGGCGACGGATTCCTGATACACCCGCCGGACACCCCGCAGGTGGCGGTCATACCCGCCCTGTTCCAGGAAATGGGCCACGGCCATCTGGGGCAGGCTCGCGGTCGCCAGGTTGGTGAAGTACTTCTGCTGGCGAACCGCCGTGAAATGCCGGCCCGGGGCAATCCAGCCCAGCCGCAGCCCCGGGGAGATGGTCTTGGAGAAGGAGCTGCAATAGATCACGTTGCCGGTGCGATCAAAGCTTCGGGCGGGTCGCGGGCGCTCACCGGAATGGGCCAGATCGCCGTAGATATCGTCCTCGATCAGGGGTATGCCAGCCTCTTCCAGCAGCTCCACCAGCTTGCGCTTGTGATCGTCGGACAGGCGCATGCCCATGGGGTTGCTGTGATTGGTCACCGCCACGCAGGCCTTGATGGGCCATTGCTCCATGGCCAGCTGCAGCCCTTCGAGGCTGAGGCCTTCCGAAGGGTGGGCGGGAATCTCGATCACCTTCAGGCCCACCACTTCCAGTGCCTGCAGGATGCCCGGAAAGGAAGGCGACTCCACCGCCACGATATCCCCGGGCTCGGTAACCGCACGCAGGGCCAGGATAATGGCTTCCTGGGCACCATTGGTGGCCAGGATCTCGTCCGGCGATACCGCCACGCCCAGGGCCGCCATGCGCTGGGCAATCTGGCGGCGAAAGGCGCTCTTGCCGGGAAAGGCATAGTCCAGGGTTTCCAGACCGTGGCGTGCCGCCCAGATCGACGCCTGCTGGATCTGACGGATGGGCAGGTAGTCCGGGTGGGGCACTGCGGTGGCCAACGGAACCATACGACGCTCCTCATCGGAGCACAGGTCCATGGTCATCTCCCGGGCGCTGACCGGTGACGGGCGGGCATCGTGGGTGGACATGGCCGGTTCCGGCGCATCCACCGGCGGCACCCTCACGAAGTAGCCGCTGCGTTCCCGGGGTTCCAGCAGCCCCCGCCCCTCCAGGGTCTGGTGGGCCTGCAGCACTGTCGCAATGCTGACCCCCAGCTGGCGGCTGAGTACGCGAACCCCGGGCAGCCGTTCGCCATCCCGGTAAACGCCGTCGCGGATCAGGGCTTCCACCCGGTCCGCCAACTGATGATAGAGAGTGTCCATAACGCTATCTTTCCACACCCGTGGATCCAGGACGCAGTACAGTTACTGGCCCGAACAACCAGTACAGTCGGGACAGAGCGTCATCCTGTACCGGTTCAAAAGCATATTAGCTGATTCTGTTATGGCGGGCACCGGAGTAGGAGACTGATAGCTCAACAATCGGGAAAGGAGGTTCCCATGAGATCGTTTCAGACAGGGTCTACCGCAACCCGGGGAGACCTGCTACAGGTACAGTCCGGATCCAATGTTGTGCCCGCGCACCCCGACGTCATGCTGGAGAGGATGGGTTTCCGGGTGGCACAGCTGGCAAGGGACCACTGGATTGTTACCGGTGTTGACCCGCTGCCCGAGTTTCACTTCTATACCCGTCTCGAACTTGGACGGTTCGCCCTTAATCAGGCGAGTCAATATCAGGAATGGCTGAACTGGAGACAGCACCATGACAAGACTGCCCATCTATCAGGTTGATGCTTTCACCAATGAGGTGTTCCGGGGCAACCCTGCCGCTGTTATGCCGCTGGACCAGTGGCTGCCGGACAGCCTCCTGCAGGCACTGGCCCGGGAGAACAACCTGTCGGAAACGGCATTCCTGGTGCCAGAGCCGGAAGATAGCGAAACGGACTACCACATCCGCTGGCTGACCCCGACGGCGGAGGTACCCCTGTGCGGCCACGCGACCCTGGCCAGCGCCTGGGTGCTGTTCAACAAAACAGGCTGGCAGGGAGATCAGGTCCGGTTCCGTTCCCTTAGTGGACCACTGGGCGTAAACCGGGGAAAAGAAGGCTGGCTGGAACTGGACTTTCCAGCCCTTGGTATCCGGCCGTTGGCTGTGCCGGACCTGTTACGAAAAGCCCTGCCAGAAACCCGGAACCTGGTATTCGAAGTGCCTGGCGATACCAACTATCTGGTCGTACTGGACGATGCCGAGTCGGTTCGCCAGGCCTGCCCGGACCTGCGGCTACTCGCTCAGTTGGGCAGCCAGGGTGTGATCATCACCGCCCCGGGGGAGAACTGCGATTTTGTCAGCCGCTACTTCGCCCCGGGGGTGGGCATAGACGAAGACCCGGTCACCGGCTCCATCCATAGCGCCCTGACCCCCTATTGGGCCGAGCGGCTGGGCAAACAGCAATTGCTGGCCCGCCAGCTGTCCGCCCGGGGTGGTGAACTGCGGTGCGAGTTAACCGGCGATCGCGTGCGGATCGCCGGACAGGCAGCGTTCTATATGGAAGGCATGGTGGTTCTGCCCTAGGGCAGAACCACCAGATGGTTAGGCAACTGGTTGCGTTCGTGGGTGGCCGGGACCTGTTCTTTCAGGTGCTTGCCACAGGCTTCGATGCAGTCTAGGAAGCCCTGGCAGGTATTTCCCTCACGGACCTGCCGGGTGAAGTGCTCCACAATGTCTTCCCAGACCTTGTTGTCCACCTTGGCCGAAATGCCCTGGTCCACCAGGATTTCCACGTAGCGCTCCGCCTCTGAAACGAAGATCAGCACACCGGTGCTGTCCTTCGTGTGGTGCAGGTTCTGCTCCAGGAAATGGCGGCGGGCGAGGTTGGCGGCGCGCCAGTAGCGCACATGACGGGGGATCAACACAGTGTTGATCGTCGGGATACGGAACAGGACGCCCAGCACCAGAAAGACGCCCCACTGCACCAGCAGCAGCGTGTGGACGCCAAACCACTCCGTGAAATAGTTGATCAGCCCCGGTAACAGCAGCGCCACAATTCCGGCCCATACCAGAGGAATGTAGGCGTAATTGTCCGCCTGGCGGGCCAGCACGGTGACCAGCTCGGCGTCGGTCTCCTGTTCGACCGCGTTGATTGCGGCGGCTACCTGGTCCTGTTCAGTTTTCGTTAACAGCGTCATAGGGCGCTCTTGCTCTCAAGGGAATGTGTAAGCACTGACTACCAGCCACCGGAAGCACCGCCGCCACCAAAGCCGCCGCCTCCGCCGCCGAAACCACCGCCACCGAAGCCACCACCACGGCCACCGCCCATGCCGGCCCCCAGCAGTGCACCAGCCACAAGGGCACCTCTGCCGCGACCACCACGGCCGCCGCCTCCACCGACGAGGGAAATGAACGAAACGATAATGACAAAGAAAAAGATCACCGCCAGCAGGTTTGGCTTTTCAGCAGGACCCTGCCCGGTCTGACCCTTGGGTACGGCCAGTGGTTCGCCGCCCAGCACCTGGATCATGGCTTCGGCACCGGCGACAATGCCCTGGGAGAACTCACCCTGGCGAAAGGCCGGGGTGATGATCCGGTTGATAATGGTGGACGAGGCGGCGTCGGTTAGCTGGCCTTCAAGGCCATACCCCACTTCTATACGGATAGCACGTTCTTTCTCCGCAACAATCAGCAACGCGCCATTATCCTCGCCCTCCTGGCCAATGCCCCAGTGGCGGCCAAGCTGGTACCCGAAATCTTCAATGGGATAGCCCTGCAGGTCCGGCAAGGTAACGACCACCACCTGATTGGTGGTGGCTTCCTCGTGAGCCGCCAGCATGTTGGTCAGTCTGGACTCGGCATCCCCGGACAGCATCCCGGCCTGATCCACCACACGCCCGGTCAGCTCCGGAAAGTCCGGCGTGGACTGCCCCCAGGCCGGAGCCTGAAGTAACAGTAGCGCGACGAACGCAATGCAGGGGCGCAACAAAACCAACATCAGAACTCAACCTGTGGCGCGTCTTCGGCGTTTTCGGTGGTGGCTTCAAAGTTCTCCCGCAGCTCCATGTCATCATAGAGCAGGCTGTGCCAGATCCGGCCCGGGAAGGTGCGGATCTCGGTGTTGTACTGCTCGACCGCCTGGATAAAGTCACGACGGGCAACGGCAATACGGTTCTCGGTGCCCTCCAGCTGTGACTGCAACGCCAGGAAGTTCTGGTTGGATTTCAGCTCGGGGTAACGTTCGGAGACCGCCATCAACCGGCTCAAGGCACTGGTCAGCTGGCTCTGAGCCTGCTGGAACTGCTGAAGCTTCTGGGGGTCGTTCAGGATGCTATCATCCACCTGGATGGAGGTGGCCTTTGACCGTGCCTCGATCACGGCCGTGAGAGTCTCCTGTTCCTGGGCCGCAAAGCCCTTGACGGTTTCCACCAGGTTCGGCACCAGGTCGGCACGACGCTGGTACTGATTTTCCACCTGGGACCACGCCGCTTTGACCTGTTCATCATAGGTGGGAATGTTATTGATTCCGCAACCGGTCAGCAGTGACACAAGGGCCACCAGCAACGTCAGTTGCCAGAAGCTCCATGATTCGGAACGCTTTTTCAGGGTTAGCATGGTTCAACGCATCCTGTTGATAACGTAGAGAGGGCCGGCCTCAGCCAGCCTGCTCTAGCGTGGAGAGAAGATCACAGTAACACCCCGGCCTCAAACCGTCGGCCAGGATTATCTTTGCCGATAATCCGGATCTGTCCAGCACAGGGGCAGGGCTTCGCCGGAGGGAAAGGCGAGTTCGGTCTTGGCAATGGGCTCCGGGTCCTGCGCTTCTTCACCATAATGCACACTGCCGGTGACGCTCGACTCGTTAGGGTCGAACAGGGTCTTGATATCGCTGATCTCCACCAGATGACCGGTGGACTTTTCCGCCAGCAGCATAGTTGACTCCTTGTGAGAGATGTCGGTAGACGCTGTTACTAAATGTGGTCATCAGGCACCGGTTCTGCAACCCCATCGGGCACAGCACGCTATCCTCGAAGCGGAGCTGGCCGTTTTTGCCGGGTTGACGCCTACCGGGCATTAAGCAGCTGTAACCCGGTGTCCGGTTTAAACGGCTCGTTCCCGCCGCCATCTCAAACAGGTAATCAATTCCATAATCCGGCGGCTCCCCAGGAGGTCCAGACATGAGCACAGCACTGAAGGGCAAGAAAATCGCGTTCCTCGCCACCGACGGTGTCGAGCAGGTAGAACTGACCGCCCCCCGCGAGGCGCTGGAAAAGGCCGGGGCGGACATCGACCTGTTGTCGATCAAGGAAGGCAGCATCGATGGCTACCACCATCTGGACAAGGGCGATCCGTTCAAGGTGGACAAGCTGGTCAGCGATGCCGAGTCCGGCGACTACGACGCCCTGGTACTCCCCGGCGGCGTGGCCAATCCGGATGCCCTCCGTCAGGACCATGCAGCCGTGGCCTTTGTCCGCGACTTTGTGGACGCCGGCAAGCCGGTCGCGGCCATCTGCCACGCCCCGTGGCTGCTGGTAGAGGCCAATGTGGTTCGTGGCCATACCCTGACGTCCTTCCCCAGCGTGAAAACCGACATTGTCAATGCCGGTGGCCACTGGGTGGATGAGCAGGTCTGCCATGACGGGCCGCTGATCACCAGCCGTAATCCGGGTGATCTGGACGCCTTCTCAAACAGGATTATCGAGGTGGTGGGGCGCTAGTATCAACCGGGCCGGCTTCGTCAACCGGCACCCCCGGGTAACGCTTTTTCGCCCGGGCCATGCGAACGATGGTGATCACATTGGTCACGAAAACCATGCCTTCGGCCAGTGTGCCACCGATGGACCCGATCAGCAGGTTGTTCAGCATCCAGGACAGGGCCGCCAGACCAAGCATGATTCGCATGGGAATGCCCCGTAACAGGAACATGGCGATGGTGCCCAGGGTAGCTGCCGTCAGGGGAAATATGTCGACCCAGTCCCGCCAGGTGAGCGCTGCCGCTACCAGGTTGGCCACCAGCACCGCCCACATCACCCACTGGCTGCCTACGTAGTGACGGGCCAGCACAATCCGGGCAATCACCAGCACGGTCAATGCCGCAGCCGTCCAGCTGCTGAAAAACGCAAACTGCAGTGCAAAGGCTACGTTGGCGGAAATCAGCAGTACCAGCAGCCGGTCATCATTCTTGCTGGCGAAGGCCACCAGACAGATGGCCAGCGCGACCAGGCCAAAGAACTGGCCGGCCAGCACGCTAGTGGAGAGGTTGTCCAGTCCGGGCATGGTATTTCCTGCTCATAAGGGAGCCACGCTGGCCCGACTGTGCGGTCTGAACCCGCGGGTCAGCGGTTCTCCCTGAACTCGTGAGGCGACGCTGCCAGCGCCAGCCCGATCGTATCGGGGCCAACGTAGATGCCAGTGGTGATACCGCCCCGACAGCGTAGCAGCGTAACATCACTCTCTTCAGAGGCCGAATCCACAATCAGTCCGACACACATTAAGCACTTCCTCTGGCGTAAATGATTGTGCGCAGACAATGGCCCTGTGAAATAGAAGCTCTGTAACCCATTCACGGAAAAGAGTGTATTTACGGCATTTGACAGGGCGGCGCCTACCACCTCCCCGAAGGTTTCCGGCTTCATTGCACAACTGTCATGGTTTGGCAGGACGATGTCGGGTCGATTGCTGCTACGCTTTTCGCCAACCGGGCAAGGTTTGGGGGTAGTAAACCCGAGTGTTGCCATGACCACCGGAAACCCGTTACACAAGGAGACCGCGCATGCGTTCCCGTGTTATTTCCCTTCTGCTGTTCGGTGCCCTCATCACCGGTTGCGCCAGTGACCCGGGCACCAAACCCGAAGAGGAACGTGAAGCCGCCTATAGTGCCGTTCGATCCGCTGACGATGCCGGGGCAATGGACGTTGAACCCTCCATCATGAACACGGCCCGTGAAAAACTTGAGGCAGCGCGGAAGCTCACCGAGGAGCAGCGTTACACCGAAGCCCGGCACCTGCTGGAAGAAGCCACCCTGGACGCCAGGCTGGCGGAATCCCGTACCCAGACACAGCAGGTGCGCAACGAGCTGGGCGATCTGCAGGCCAGTATTGATTCGCTGCGCAGAAACCTTGAGAACCAGCAGTAACCGCTCCGGATTCTGACCCACAGGGAGACGACATGAACAAGCAATGGTTTACCGCAGGCTCCGTAATCACCCTGACGGCACTGTTGTCCGCCTGCGCCAGCGCACCAAAACAGCACGAAGGGTTGCAGGAAACCCGGGCAGCCTATGATGCCGCCGTCGACAACCCGGACGTTGCCCGCAATGGCCTGTCCCATCTCAGGGACGCCGACCAGGCCCTCGACCGCGCAGAGACGTTGCTTCAGGAAGAAGCCGACACTGACCTGATCGACCACCAGGTGTATCTGGCCAACCGCCACATTGAGATCGCCCGGGAAAATGCCCTCAGGGCCGGGCTGCAAGAGGAAGTGGCCGAAGCCGAGCGTCAGCGCGATGATCTGCGTATCCGCATCGGGGAGCGACGGGCCCAGGTCGCCGAGATGGAAGCCCGCATGCTAAGGGAGCAGATGGACCGGTTGCAGGCGGAGCAGACCGAAAGGGGCATGGTCATGACCCTGGGGGATGTGCTGTTCGATATCGACGAGGCAGAACTCAAGCCCGGTGGTAAACGGACCGTGGACAAGCTGTCCGAGTTCATGGAAGAGTTCGAGAACTATCGCGTGCGTGTGGAAGGCTACACCGACAGCATCGGCGAGGCCGCCTACAACAAGAGACTGTCCCTGAAACGGGCGGAATCCGTCCGGCAGGAATTGCTGGCCGATGGTATCGCCCCGGACCGGATCCTGGTCCAGGGTTTCGGCGAAGAGTACCCCAAGGCCAGCAACAATACCTCGGCGGGACGTCAGGAAAATCGCCGGGTTGAGATCGTTATTTCCGACAGGGACGGCAATATCGGCTCCCGCTGATCCTGTACGTTGGGCCCGGCACAAAAAAACCCCGCAGCCAGTCAAGGCGCGGGGTTTTCTCATCAGGAGTCGTGGACTCAGGCCGCAGCTTCTTCTTCGCTTTCCGGCACTTCGTGACGGATGAGGAAGTCGAAGGCGCTCAGAGCAGCCTTGGACCCGTCGCCCATAGAGATGACGATCTGCTTGTAAGGCACCGTGGTGGCGTCGCCAGCAGCGAAGACACCGGGGATGGACGTTTCACCGCGCTCGTCGACAATGATTTCGCCATGCCGACTCAGGTCAATGTCACCCTGGAGCCACTCGGTATTCGGCACCAGCCCGATCTGTACGAACACACCTTCCAGGGCCACATGGTGCTGCTCACCGCTGTTGCGATCCTTGTAGGTCAGACCATTCACCTTGCCGCCCTCACCGGTAATCTCGGTGGTCTGGGCAGAAGTGAGGATCTCCACGTTCTTCAGGCTGCGAAGCTTCTTCTGCAGCACATCATCGGCTTTCAGTTCATCGGCAAATTCCAGCAGGGTCACATGACCCACAATGCCAGCCAGGTCGATGGCCGCTTCGACACCGGAGTTACCACCACCGATCACCGCCACACGCTTGCCCTTGAACAGGGGGCCGTCACAGTGCGGGCAGTAGGCAACACCCTTGTTGCGATACTCTTCCTCACCCGGCACACCAATATGGCGCCAGCGGGCACCGGTAGACAGCACCAGGCTACGGGCCTTCAGCGACGCGCCGTTTTCCAGCCGGATCTCATGGTAGCCCCCGGTCTCTGAAGCCGGAATCAGCTTCTCGGCACGCTGCAGGTTCATGATGTCCACGTCGTATTCCTTGACGTGCTGCTCCATGGCGGCGACCAGTTTCGGGCCCTCGGTGTAGGGCACGGAAATCAGGTTCTCGATACCCATGGTGTCGGCCACCTGGCCACCGAAACGCTCAGCGGCGATACCGGTGCGGATACCCTTGCGAGCCGCATAGATAGCAGCGGACGAACCGGCCGGGCCACCACCGATAACCAGCACCTCGAAGGCTTCCTTCTGGTTAATCTTTTCGGCTTCCTTCTCACTGGCCTTGGAATCCAGGCGGGACACAATCTCTTCCAGGGTCATGCGGCCCTGGCCCCAGGGTTCGCCGTTCAGCCATACCGCCGGCACCGCCATGATTTCCTTCTGCTCGACCTCGTCCTGGAACAGCGCGCCATCAATGGAGGTATGACGGATCTTCGGGTTGATGATGCTCAGCAGGTTCAGCGCCTGCACCACGTCCGGACAGTTCTGGCAGGACAGGGAGAAAAAGGTTTCAAACTCAAGCTCTTCATCCAGGGACTGAATCTGCTCAATCACTTCCTGGGATGCCTTGGACGGGTGCCCCCCAACCTGCAGCAGGGCCAGCACCAGAGAGGTGAACTCATGGCCCATCGGAATACCGGCAAAGCGTACGCCGACGTCCGAGTTGACGCGATTGATGGCAAATGACGGACGACGGACGCTCTGGTCATCGTCGGTACGCAACGCAATCTTGTCAGACAGCGGCTCGATCTCTTCCAGCAGCTCTTTCAGCTCATGGGACTTCTTGCTGTCGTTGTAGGCGGCCACCAGCTCGATAGGCTCGCGGACGTTTTCCAGGTAAGCCTTGAGCTGGTCCTTGAGATTGGCATCCAACATGTTTTGTTTCCCCTCTGGACAAATGTGTGAACTGACACCGTAACCGGTCAATCAGTCAGTTGATCAGGATATGAGTCAAGATAAGGTCACAAGCCAACAAGCTCAAATTAATTGACCTTAAGCGTTTAATAGGCGCCTGCTATGAACAATGTGAGGCTGACAATCTACGGACCGGCCAGATACAACAAACCCCGGCCTGGCCGGGGTCTGTAGAAAGCGCAGGACCTGCTTTGGCAGGCCCCAATCGATCCGGGCTGGTTCAGATCTTGCCAACCAGGTCCAGGGACGGAGACAGGGTCTCTTCGCCTTCTTTCCACTTAGCGGGGCAGACTTCACCCGGGTGGTTACGAACGTACTGGGCAGCCTTGACCTTGCGCAGCAGGTCGTCAGCGTCACGGCCAATGCCTTCGGCAGTGATTTCCATGGCCTGGATAACGCCATCCGGATCCACCAGGAAGGTGGCGCGGTCTGCCAGGCCCTGGCCTTCACGCATCACACCAAAGTTGTTGGTGATGGTGCCAGTCTGGTCACCCACCATGTAGTACTGGATCTTGCCGATGGTCTCGGAGCTGTCGTGCCAGGCCTTGTGGGTGAAGTGGGTGTCGGTGGACACGGAGAATACTTCAACGCCCAGCTTCTGCAGCTCGTCGTACTTGTCCGCCACATCGCCCAGCTCAGTCGGGCAAACAAAGGTGAAGTCGGCCGGATAGAAGAAGAAGATGGACCACTTGCCCTTTACATCAGCGTCGGAAACTTCAACGAATTCGCCCTGTTTGAAAGCAGTTGCGTTGAACGGTTTAATCTCGGTGTTGACCAGAGTCGTCATTGATTTTCTCTCCTTCAAGTTGATTGAGGTGGCCAAGATAGACCGTCTATCCTGATTCCTCAAATTGATTGCCTTTAACTGACCCATAGGCCCTATCTATAAGGCGCATTCTCCGGGCATCCCGTCACTGGTACCCGGCGTGACATATACGTTTACTGCCTGTGTAACGCGGGGTGAGTGCCGGGGGATTTCAATGCGGCCGGATTAACAGACTGTCAGGTCGCCCCATATCACCATCCCCTGATTCCCAGTCGCCTTCATATTCGCTAACCTGTGTGACTGTTCTGAGTCACCCCCGGGAGCTGTCTGACCATGCACGAATTCCCTATTCACTACGTTGAACCCGTGTTTCGCCCACCCAGCGAGGCCAACTCGCTGATTCTGCCGGTAACCAACGGCTGCTCCTGGAACAAGTGCACCTTCTGCGAGATGTACACCGACCCGCAGAAAAAATTCCGGGCCCGGGATGAAGACGAGGTACTGGAGGAAATCCGCAAGTGTGGCGAACGGCTGATCGTTCAGCGGGTGTTCCTTGCCGATGGTGATGCAATGATCCTGCCTACCAAGCGCCTGCTGCGGATTCTGGAGGCCATCCGCGAACATCTGCCGGATGTTCATAGGGTTACCTCCTATTGTCTGCCCCGTAACCTGAAGCGCAAGTCGGTGGCGGAACTGAAGGAACTGCACGATGCCGGGCTGCACATGCTCTACGTTGGTGCGGAATCCGGCGATGATGAGGTACTGCGTCGGGTCAACAAGGGCGAAACCTACGAGTCTACCAAGGACGCCCTGCTGAAAATCGGCGAAGCCGGCATCAAGCGCTCGGTGATGATCCTCAACGGCCTGGGCGGCAAAAGCCTGAGCGACCAGCACGCCATCAACTCGGCGAAGCTGATGAACGACACCCAGCCGGAATTCCTCTCCACCCTCGTGGTCAGCTTCCCCCAGGGCATGGAACGCTACAGGGAGCAGTTCCCGGACTTCGAGCCCCTGGACCAGCATGAGCTGTTCCTGGAGGCGCAAAAGCTGCTGGAAAACCTGGAGCTCGACCACACCATCTTCCGCAGCGACCACGCCTCCAACTACCTGGTGCTCAAGGGCACCCTGGGACGAGACAAGGAACGCATGCTGGAGCAGGTGCGCACTGCCATCAACACTCCGGAGCGGGCCCGCCTGAGGCCGGAGTGGATGCGGGGGTTGTGACCCCCGCCCGATGGCTACGGCATGCCGCCGAATCCTACGTACAAACTCGTTATGTACTTCATTCCTGACAGGTAACCCGGATAATTTGCGACAGTTATCTGTCCCTCCACATTAGTAGACTCGCGAATATTGATAACATCCGGAACAGACTGGGAGACTGGATTCTCAGCATCAAGAGGCATCGAGGAAAGGGCTTCAAATAATATAGGAGCTATAGGCTCATCATTCGACTCTAAGGCAGAATGCCCATTAAACAAATCGGCCAGCCTTTGGGAAATTTCAGCTGCCTGACCCGGCGCTTCCGACCATGTGACCGTAATACTAACCTCATACATGTAACAGTACTGGTGCTCAATCAGGACAACATCACCATTGTCATACACAATACGCATTGCTTGCTGGTGTCCGCCCCTAGCCGAATAATCAGGCTCAAGCCAGCTAGCGCTGACAACACCCTCATCCGTAACAATACGCCTTCCATCCACAAAACCAGATTCGTAATCGCAGTCCGAGGCCAGACTCGATGCGCAATAAACGAGGGCGATCAGCACCCCAAAGATCCGTCTAATCATTGAATAGCTCCCTCAAGCATAGGCCATATTGCTGGATTTAAGCACCCTATCCCAAAGGTGATCAACATTTCTCACTTCCACCTTTATCTCAACATGCCAGCAGTTGTTAGACTTGGTTCTTTCATCTATCAAACCTGCGATCAATCCCTTCTCTTTGTAGGACTTCAGAGCACTATTAAAAGCGCTCGCATCAAAATTGGGGTTTACGGCCCTATTAGAGTTCACACCAAGATCAAAAACGTTGTAGTTAACATAGCTTTCCGGCGACACACAATGCTTGCTGACATAATCACCAGAAGCATGTAATTCTCTGATCTTATCGACCATCAGAACCACTATCTCCTGATCACTTAAGCCTTTGTTTTTATCATATATATCCAGCACAGCATCACCATGCCCACCATACAACCTATATTGCTTATCAAGATCTACCTTGGCATTACGCAACATAATCGTAGCCTGCTGCTGATAGGTCCTGAAGGTACTCGTAATCACGGCGCGGCTCATGCCGGATTCCAAGGCTGCCGCTGCTACTATCCGTTTGCTGTACTCTGAAACCAGCCTCGCACTGGCCGGGACAGACTCATGATAAACAACCACCTCGTTCAGCTTTTGCGCTGTTGCCCGGAACCGTCTTTGATCGATTTCAGGTGCCTTTATTCTCGCTCCGGGGTGCGCAACCATTAGCTTGATTTGTTCTGATTCAGTAGCAGTTAAATTTGCAGTGAGCGCCCGGAGTGTCCGGCCACCCGGATCCACCCTTCCATCCGGCCTCATCATACCTACGACCGCTGATTGGAAGCTTGATATTGCACGCTCGGTCTTTGGCCCGGATAGCCCATCAACAACCAACTTGGCATCAAACTGAGGCAGGGAAATCGTGTTAATGAGGGCCTGGACCAGCTTGACATCACCAGAACGGTTGATGCCTTTTTTACCGACAGAATTTTCAATTCTCAGTGTCATCCTTGGTTTCTCCTTAACCAATCAAAATACGATCCGTTATTTAGTGACTACACGGTGGATGGGTCGAGAACAGGAAAGTAGGGGGAACAGTCGCCGACTCCGTGGCACCAGAACACTGGCCTGGATAATACCAGCCACCGTTGAGAATCACTACTGTTCACTAGTATCCCGTCTGGGTAAGGCTGCGAACCGCAGCATTCACCCCGGTCGAAAAATCACCAGCCATGGTATAAAGTGTTCCCATAAGCCCGTATTCGTAAACACAGACCGGGTCACGGACGAACTGCCGGGAGATCAGAGCAACATGAAGGTATTCAGACTGTTTTCCAACAATGAGGAATCGGCCTACCAGGCGCGCCTCCGTAAGGCGGTGGAGCAGCATGGGGACCATTTCCGCATTGATGACAACGGCGCCGTCAGTGTTGACCTGAACAGCGAGAGCTTCTGCCGCTCGCTGTACGCCGAGAACGCCAACGACCTTGGCGAACCGATGGAGGAGTCCCCGAAAGCCGCTGCGGAGTAGCGCCGCTGTGGGCTTTCTCTACATCTTCTTCATTTTGGTGTGCGGCTTTATTGTCGCCAACTATCACTTGCCCACCCGTTTCCGCCAGGGCCGCTCCACCGGCTGGGACTACTATTTCCGCATCGGTTTATTGGGCCTATGGTGCGTGGTTTTCGGCTTTCTCGTCACCGTTGTTCTTGATGTCCTGAACCTGCCCACCTACCTGTTCAATCTTATCGGCTACCCCCTGGCACAGGTGAGAGAGTCCTGGCTGAGTTTTGGCCTGGAGGAAATCACCTCCCATCAGATTTCCGTGGCTACCTTCGCGCTGATCGGTTCGGTGCTGTTCGCGATTTACAGCCATATCCGGGCCCGGAACAAGGTGTTCCGGGTATCGAAGCTGGCGTATGAATGCAGTGGACACCACCTGGAGAAGCTGCTGCTGGATGCCACCGTGTTCAACATGTCGGTGTCGGTCACCCTCAAGTCCCGCAAGTGGTATGCCGGCAAGGTGGTGGACTTCACCCCGGAAACCGGCGGCGTGCGCACCTTTGCCCTGTTGCCCATGAAAAGCGGCTATCGCCGCGAAGCCGACCTGCAGCTGGTGGACACCCAAGACTACGAAGCCTACTACCGCTTCATGGGCATGAAGGGTGACCACACCGGTCGCCTGGACCTGGAACACTTCCGGGTGGTGATTCCGGTGGAACACATCAGCCACATCGCCATGTTCGACCAGGAAACCTACGAGATCTTCACTTTCACCCGACCGCCGGCTCCGGAGGTCACCACACTGCCGGAGCCCCACTGCTGACGGCACAGGGAGCTCCGGAAACCATTCAGTGCTCTCAGACTATCTTATCCAGTACTTGCCCCAATGGGTCTTCTCGAACTGAACCGACTGCAGCATTTGCGCGCCCTCCGGTTCGGTGGGCTGATCATCCGCCAGTTTGCGGGTCGAGCGTGACAGCAGGCCGGTGACATAGGCCATGGCGTCGGCGTTGATCTCCAGGGCCCGCGAGTCGGTGTTGGTCAGGTCATCACAACCCTGGTGGTAGCACGGATCAAAGGCAACGCCTGCCTCACCGCCATAAAGCTCAGCCTGGGCTTCGGTCTTCTCCACTTCCGCTCCGGTAAATAAACCGCCGAAGGGAATACCCTCCTCGAAGAACTGGGCGTAATCGGAACGGAAACTGATCTCCGTGCCTTCCGAGGGCAGCCCGCGAAGCTGGAAGTACTGCTCGAACAGGGCCTCCGTGGCCGCGGACCCCGGCGGGCCGGCCAGGTCAAAATCGGAACCGTCACCGTCATAGACGAAGTAGCCAAAGTTGGGGGAGGCGATCATATCGAAATTCAGATAGACAGCGATCCGCTCTTTCTCTTCTTCGCTCAGGTTCTGCACATACCAGGTCGATCCTACCAGGCCGGATTCCTCGGCACCCCACCAAGCGAAGCGCACCTTGTTACGGGGTTTGGCCTTCGCCATCTGCAGGGCCAGTTCCAGTACCGCGGCGCTGCCAGAACCGTTGTCGTTGATACCAGCCCCCTCGAACACCGAATCCAGGTGGGCGCCAACCACCACGACATTGTTATCGCGGCCACGGCGGGTTTCAGCCAATACGTTCTGGGTTTCGGTCTGCTCCCGCACCACATTCGCCACCATACGAATCTCGGCGCCGGCCTGCTCCGCCAGGGCGATGCCCAGGTCGTAGGTAGTGAAAAACACCGGTATGCCACCGTTGTAATCTTCGCCCAGGGTGGCGTTGATCAGACCGGTACGGTCCTCGGTGTCACCCTGATTGAAAATCAGCACCCCGGCAGCGCCGGCATCAGCGGCATTGCCAGCCTTGGCTCCGAACGTACAGCTGCCCCGCTGCACCAGGGCGATGGCACCGGCCGGGAAGTCCGCAAAATCCTCCGCTTCACAACCACTGGTGGATGTATTGCCGGGGCCGGGCTGTATATCCACGGCAACCACGGAACCGGACACATCGCCGTCGTCAGTGTGGGACAGATAGGTGAACTGCTCGTCCCAGGCATAGTCCTCCGGCGTTGGCGCCAGCTGTTGCAATTCCCCCTCGGCGACCGGATAAAACGCGGTAAATGGAAAGGACTGCAGCGTCACCTCATAGCCGGCGCTCTCAAGGGTTTCCCGAATATAGTCCACCGACGCGCTGTAGCCGGGGAGGCCGGCGGCGCGATTGCCGTCATTGGCGTCAGCAATGGCGGAGAACATATCCAGATGGTACTGGATGTTACTCGCCTGCATACATCGGGGCAGACCCAGCGGCGAGTTGTTCAGGATACCGAGCCGACATTCGAAGGGAGAGAGGCTTTCCGGGCTCCAGAACTCGTTGACAAGGTCTTCCACTGAGGGAAGGTTCTCCGCCTGGGCGGTAGACAGGGCCAGCAGCAAACTGCCAGCAACAGCGATACGACCTTTGGTGTTGCTCATTTTGACCTCCGGTACAGGACACAATTAACCGGCCCGTTCCCATAACGGACCGGTATCAGGAGGCACCACGGCGGACTTCGGTGCGCTGCCAGATGGCAATGCAATAGTCGGTGGCCCTTGGTGAGTGGGCCAGAGCAGGCTTGAAGATGACTAAAACTGGCCGAGATGGTCCTCAGCACGACGAATGACCCATGACGACACCGCACGCTGTTTCATGGTGTCCACAGCAGCTTGCCTTACCCCCCGCGCACCCTGCTGATCGCCATGCCGGTATAGGGCGTCGGCCAGATCTTCCAGCGCCCGGAAATAGGCAATGTGGCCGAAGGTATCAGCGGCCCGTCCGGCGGAACTCAGTAGCGTGTCTCGCTGCAGGACCGCAACATCCCCCAATCGGGCCCGATGGCATCGCACCCGAAAACGGTCCGCGCCCTCGTCATCCAACACTTTGTAATCACGCAGGTCCGGGGCGGAAAAGGCCAGGGCCGCGTGCAAAGCCGCCGGGTTTTCCGGGCAGCGGGCAGCCAATTCCCTGAGCAACGACATGGCCCCGGGCAGCGCCGGAACGCCATGAAACACCAGGGCGCGGGCAACGTCCTCGCTGAAGTAGTCTGGCGCCAGACGATTCTCTTCCGGCTGTGCGGGCGGCGCCACATAAAGACGCTGGATGTTGGACACCAGGATGCGGCCATCCACCTCCAGCGCTGCCTGCACCTTGTAGAACCCGGGCTCATCAATCAGCCAGCCACCGGTTGAACAACTGATGTTATGGCAACCGTAAATGGATTCCCCGCGAGCCAGGCGCATGGTCGTGGCTCGATAGCAGCGGGTGGTCATGTTCCGCCAGCGGCGCAATGGCGCCCCGTCCCGCTGGACAAACAGCATGACGTCGTTGCCGAAAGCAAGGAGATCCGGGTCGACGGATCGGTCCCCCGGGCTCAGATTGGTGAGTTTCAGCTCCATCACCACCGGCTCCAGGAACGCATAAGCGTTCACTTCCCGATTGGGCCGGAGCTGCAACTGCCACGGGCTTCCACCCTCGGTATCCCCGGGCGCCTCAAAGCCATGGTTCTGAAACCAGTCGGAATGGCCCATCTGCACAAAGCGCCGGGGGGCGTGGCGCATGAACAACCGCTCCTCGTCGGTAAACCGGAAGCGGAAATCGGAAAAAAAGGCGTCTTCGCCACCCTCAACATTGAACGGGTAGTTCATAAAACTGCGAGGCTCGATCCGGTTCGTCAGGGGCATCCAGGGGTCGCCCAGGGCCTTTTGCCAGGAATGGGCCAGATTGAAGGCGTGCCCCATTTCATGGATGGCGGTCCAGAACTGCATGCGCTCCCGCCAGGCTTGCGGCGCCGGATCATCCAGAGGAGGGTTATTGATGAAACTTTCGGTAAAGACAGCCGTGCCCTGGCGATGGTGTGGGCCAATGTCATCAAACATGACTCCACCAAGCATCTCACCCTGTTCGTGCAGGCTCGCATAGAGAACCCACAGGGCCCACTGGGGCCGGTCCGCGAAACGGGACCAATAGGTCACCATGGCGTTGTGCATTTCACTGTCGGACCAGGCACCGTCGGCCCCCGCCTCAACCAGTGGTATGGGGCCTGAGTCCGCCGAAACGCCGGTGCTGAAGCCCGCCTGCTCATAGACGTTCGCCAGGGTCAGCGTGTTTGCAGGAAGATCAGAGGGACGGTTGGGGTGAGCATCGGTACGGTATTGATGAACCACCGGGCCGGCATTCTCGACCCGGTCCACCTCGAATTCAATCGGATCGAAGTAGCGGGACCGGAACCACAGCGGGTAGCTGCCCAGGCCCCGGCGGTCGGCAAAGCTCAGGGTAAAGGTGGGCTGGCCACCTGCCTGCAGGCCGCTGGCCTCAAACACCAGGCGACGCCCCGGCAGCAGATTGGCATCGCCATCCAGATAGTACAGATCCGCTTCCAGGATCCTGTCACGGTCCCGCGCCCGGTCAGCGGTCACCCGGGCCACCCCATGGGCAGTCACCGCTGGAAAACGGCGAACCACCTCCACCGAGAGATGATCCAGGGCCTCGGGGCCGTCCACGTCTACCCTTACGACAACCCTTAACGACGCTTCGGAAGACTGCTCCGGGTCCATCCCCGGCGTGAAGTGGTAACGACCACTGACAACCGGGGGCAGGGTATCGTCGTGCATGGGGCGCCTCCTTTCGGGAACCAGTTCGCATCCTTATCAACGCTGAGCTTAGACCACCCTGGCCAGGCGTGCTATGCCACTGTTGTGAGCATGTCGCCTATCCATTATTCGCACCCGGCCAAACGGGATAAGCCCATCCGGATTGCTAGTAAATAATCAGCCGCACCAGGATTGCCGCCACCATGACCAGGGTCAGCCACTTGATCCATTGAGCGCCCTTCCGACCCATATTGACCCGCACCGCCACCATGGCGCCGGCCATGTTACCGAGGGCGAGCACCAGGCCGGTGGCCCACAGCACCTGGCCCTTGAAGGCAAAGATGGCCAGGGCCGGCAGGGTGTAGATCAGGATGATGAATACCTTGATCACGTTGACCTGGGGCAGGTCGATCTTCAGCATCCGGTAGAGCACCACCACAAACAGCGCGCCTACGCCTACCTGGATGAAGCCGCCGTACAACCCGATCAGGAACAGGGCGAGGTACTCCACCACGCCCAGGCGGTTCGGGGTCAGCGGGCGGGTATCCAGCTTTGGCTGGGGCAATAGCATGAAGACCGAGGCACCGATCATGGCGGCGATCAGTGCACCCTCGAAGATGGCCTGGGGAATCCAGGTAGCGGTCCAGGCCCCCAGCAGGGAGCCGGCCACCGCGGGAATGGCCAGGCGGATACTCACTGCCAGGTTGCTGTGCCCGGCCCGGAAGAAGCTGCCCACGGCGGTGATGCTCTGCAGGGTGATGGCGACCCGGTTGGTACCGTTGGCCACCTGCGCCGGCAGGCCCAGGAACATCAGCATGGGCAGCGTCAGCATGGAGCCACCGGCGGACAGCACATTGATGAACCCGGCGACGCCGCCAATGGCCACCAGGGCCACCATTTCCCAAAGGGTGAGGGAGAAGGTCACGACACCGTTCTCAGGCCGCTGTGGCCGGAACAGGCCCGGCCTTCCAACGGGCACTCCATACCAGCAGCGCAACAAAGATCACCAGCCCCGCCAGATCGATCCAGATCATGCCATGGGGCCACAGCATCAGCGCACCCACCGGGAACATCACCACCCGCAGCCACCATTTCAGCGGATGTTCCAGATAGCCCTCCAGGCCGGCGATGATGGCGTACATGCCGAACAGGGCAAACAGGAACACCTTTAGCATCTCCAGCGGCGTGCCCGAAATCAGCGGCGAGTAGGCAAACAGCAGCGGCACAATGTACAGGCCCTTGGCGATCTTCCAGGCGGTCAGCCCGGTGCGCATGGCCGGGGTGCCTGCAATGGCCGCTGCCGCAAACGCGGTCAGGCAGACCGGCGGCGTGACGTTGGAATCCTGTGACAGCCAGAAGATGATCATATGGGCGGCCACCAGGGCCATGGTAAGGGCATGGGGTGACAGCGCCTGCTCCAGCAACTGCCCGCTGAAGTTTGCCGGCACCTCCGCCAGCATCGCCACCGCCTGTGCCCGTTCCATGGGCGCGCTGAGCAGTTCCGTGGCTTCCGGCGAGGTCAGCATGAAGATCGCCCTGGCCTGCTCCGGCAGGTTGCCGCTGGCCATCAATTCGATCAGCTGGCTCTGGGCGATCAACTGGTAGATAGCGGGTGCTGACAGGGTGGCCAGTACGATGTAAGCCGCCGTGACCGGCAGCCCCATGCCCAGGATCAGCGACGCCAGCGCCACCAGTACGATGGTAATCAGCAGGCTGCCACCGGCCCACTCGGTAATCATCAGCGAGAAGGTGTTACCGATACCGGTGGTGGAAATCACCATCACAATCAGGCCCACCGTTATCAACAGGATCGCCGTGGTCATGATATTGCGGGTGCCCTGGGCCAGGGCCTCGAGGATATCGGTGAGAGTCATGGGCTTGCGGGCAATCCACGACGCCACCACCACCGACACGATGGCGATGCCGGCGGCATAGGTGGGGGTGAAGCCGTAGATTAGCGACGCCACCAGCACCAACAGCGGCAGCAGGTAATGCCAGCCGCCCTTGAGTACCTGGCCGAAGGTTTCTGCGTTCTCGTCCTCCAGCTTGACCGCGTGGCTGCGCTTCGCCTCGATGCGCACGAACATGGCCACCGACAGGAAGTACAACAACGCAGGCAGCGCCGCGACCCCGATGATGGTGACGTAGGAAACCTGGGTGTAAGAGGCCATGATAAAGGCCCCTGCCCCCATCACCGGCGGCATCAGCTGGCCACCGGTGGACGCGGCTGCCTCGACACCCGCGGCAAACCGGGCCGGAAACCCGGCCTTGCGCATCAGCGGAATCGTGATAACGCCGGTGGATACGGTATTGGCCACACTGGAGCCGGACACCGAGCCCATCAGCCCGGAGGAAAACACCGCCACAAACCCGGGCCCGCCGATAAAGCGGCCGGCGGCACAGCGAGCCAGATCGATGATGAAGTCCCCCGCCCCGGACTTCACCAGGAAGGCGCCGAACAGGATGAACATGAACACGTAGGTCCAGGAGATGCGGGCGATGGAGCCCAGCATGCCCTGCCCCCCGATGAAGGAGCGGAAGAGTACGGTTTCCCAGGTCAGCCCCGGGAAATTGAACATTCCCTCCACATATTGCCCCCACCAGGCCACATAGGTAAGTGCGACAATGCACAGGCAGGGAATGAACCAGCCAGTGGTGCGGCGGGCGAACTCCAGCACCAGGACCACGGCGGTGATCGACACCACCCAGTCTGCCGTGGAGAAAGTGACGCCTCGATCATAGAGCGCGTCCTCGAAACCCATTAGGTACAGCGCACAGCCAAGGGCCGCGAGTCCTAGCACCAGGTCAACCCAGAACACCGCCCGTTGCACGCCAGATCTTTCACTGCGGATCAGAGGCATGGCGAGGGCACAGAGCAGGCCGAACAGGCCGAAGTGCAGCGCTGATGTCCACAGCTCTGACAGGGTGGAGAAGGTGTTGAACCAGAGGTGCAGCAGGGCAATACCGATGGCCAGCACAAAGATCACCCGGCCGATCACCGGGTGATCCAGGCGCTCCGGCGCCTCCTTCGGGCTTTCCTCACGGATCTTGTCCAGCCGGGCGTCCACCCCGGCATCATCACTGCGCGGTTCCGTCACTTACGACTTCCTTTCATGCCCGCAGGCTTGCTTCGCTATTCAACCTTTATCGGCTTTCAGGCGGTCCGGAATCTCGATGCCCTGCTCCTCATAGAAACGCTGGGCCCCCGGGTGCAGTGGCATGGGCAGACCCACAATGGCCTTTTCCAGAGCCATGGCCTTGGTGGCGGCATGGATATTGTTCAGGAACGGCAGGTTCTCGTAGATGGTTTTGGTGATCTGGTAAACGTCTTCCTCGGATACATCATCCCGCACCGCCAGGATGTTGGGCTGGGCGATGGTATTGATGACCTCGTCCTGGTTCGGGTAGGTACCGGCTGGAATTTCGTAGGCGGACCAGAGGTCGAAGTTACTGTTCACCTTCGCCAGCTGTTCCCCGGTGAAATTGAGGGTGACGATGTCGTCGCCCATATTGGCGTAGGCCCGGGTAACCGCCGAAGCCGGCACACCGGCGGGGATGTTCATGCCATCAATGCTGCCGTTCTGCAGGGCATCCGCGCTGGGGCCGTAGCCCATGTGAGCCATATCCATCTGGTCCAGGTCAATGCCGACATTACCCAGGATGAAGCGGCCGGAGCCCTCGGTACCGGAGTTGCGGGCCCCGATGGAGAAGCTCTCTCCGTACAGGTTCTTCATGTCGGCGATGGTGCCGGAGTCCGCCATCTCACTGCGGATCACGAAGTGTTCCACGTTCTGCCACAGCATGGAGACCGACCGCATGTTCTTGTAGGCCTTGGGCACCGGGCCGCTGCCATCCCATGCCCAGGCGCCATAGAGCCCTTGCAGGATGCCGAACTGGGCCTGATCCTCATCCATCAGCTTGAGGTTCTCGCCGGACCCGGCGGAGCTGATGGCGGACACGGAGATGTTCTCGGTGGGCTCCAGCTTGACCTTGATGAGCGTGGAGATGGCCACGCCCACGGGGTAATAGGTGCCACCGGTGGTGGCGGTGCCCATAATGTACTGGCCTTCCGCCTGTGCTGAGAGCGAGATGCCCAGACAGTAGGAAACAAGCAGGCTGGTGGAAAACTTCAGGAGGGAGCGCTTTCGCATGGGAATGTCCTTATTGTTGGTCTGACCGGTATTTTTTGAATGCTGTGATCCGGATAAATCTAGACCAGACAGATTCGGACTGCCAACGCAGGACCTTAGACTTTAGATGGATATCAAGAGGAAAGCGGTAAGGGGAAGGCCGGAAGCGCCCCTCAGGACGCTTCCGTAGCAGGGGCAGGTATCCTTGGATCAGTTGGTGGCTTCTTCGATGTCGTCGCCCATTTCCTCGGCACCTTTGCGGATGTTGTACCAGGCTGACGATGTGGCCTGCTTGGTATTCTCCCAGGCACTTTCACTGATGTCCTTGGTGTTCTCCCAGGCCTGCTGCAGGCTCGCGCTGGTCTGGTTCCACCAGCTTTCATCGTATTCGGGCAATGCCTTGATGTCCTCGTTGCCTGTCTCCATATGAACTTGATAGTCCTGATCATCGAAGGCATCGTCTCCGTCGTCATCCTGCTCCAGGCGCACGGTAAAGCTGCCGCGCTCGGCGACCACGTCGCGGCCACCCAGGCCCAATACGTCACCGGTCCTGATAATCAGCGAATGGACCGACATGCCGTCATCCATAAGGATGTCTTCCACCTCACCGACTTCCTCGCCGTTGCTGTTGTAAACCTCCGCGTCCATCAGATCGTCGGCTGAGTAGAGTCCCTCGGCGGCGTTCGCCGTCAGGCCGTATGCCATGGAACCGGCTACCAGCGAAATGCCCATTGCCCGAACCAAACGTGTGCGCATCATAGTGAACTCCTGTATTCCATTAACTCCTGTGGACTGGCCCGCTGCCCTTAGCCGCGGAACCATCGGACGTGATGTGACACAGATCACGTTACACCCAAAGCTAGCAAGGCTCCCTGAGGCTACCAAGTGACGGTTTGGCAATAGATTCGTAAGTGGAATAGTCCAACAGAAGCCCAATGGAGCCATGGTTATTGCCTGGCAACCTGTCAGCCACAAAGTGTGGATCGGTATCAGAAAACGTACATTCGCAATGGCATCCAGATCCCCATGCCCATCATGATCAGGTTCTCGGTCAGCGAAACGAAGCCGAGGGGGACATTGCTGTTACCGCCCACACAGGCACACTTGAGTTCCCGCCGGTCGATGTACACGGCCTTGAAAACGGAAACCGCACCCACGGTGCCAATGAAAAGGGCCACCGGCGCCGCCAGCCAGATCAGTGCACCCGCAAGCATCAGAATGCCGGCAAAGGTTTCGCCGAAGGGGTAGAAGTAGCCGTAGCCCACCTGCTTCTGGGCCAGCAGGTCGTAATTGAGGAACATGGTGCTGAAGCTTTCCACGTCCTGAAGCTTCTGCAGCCCCAACAGGATCATGGCAATGGCCACAAACTTCTCGACAGTTATCAGTGAGACCACCGCACTGTTGAAGAACCACATGACGGCAATGGCCATCAGCAGGGCGGTGCCGAAAATGGCGACCACAGGCTGGTAGCTGGTCTCATCTTCCGGGTCATCGAGCCCGAAATGTTCCCTTAGCTCATCGTAACCCCCGATACGCTGGCCATCGATAAAGGTCTGGGGTGTGGTGTCTACATTGTGGTCTTCCTGGAAGGCGTCGGTTTCCTCCCGGGTGGTCAGGTGGTGATCCTCTACCCGGTAGCCCTTGCGTTTAAGCAGGAATTTGCTCTTCAGGCCAAACGGGCACAGGTGTTCCGACATGACCATCCGATAGAGCTGCGCGGTCTTGCCCTGATCGCTGTCCGCCATCGTGCTGCCCTCCTTTCCTCCTTAAGGGTGTTCCCAGAGACTAGCAGCTGCAGGAGGGCTTCAACGGCCACGGGCGTTACACTGCGGTAATGCGATGTACGTGGGAAACCACTACGTCTTCGGCCTGCCGGACGGTGTTGGGGTCGAACTGGTCCGAGGCCCCCAGCCGCCGCAGCAGTGGCACCCGCCCCACCAGGAAAAACACGATCTGGCCCACCAGGGTGTGGGCTTCGAGGATCACCCGCTGATCTGATGGCTCCATCGTCATCAATACACCTACCAGGGTGGTTACCGTGACATGGGCCTTTTCGAAAGCATCCCGATACAGGATATCGAACGCCTCGGAGGGGTTGGCCTGCTCCCGCATGACCAGCATCAGCCAGCGGCGGGCTTCCGGTTTCTGCATGAACAGCCGGACCATGCGGCGGACCAGCTGTTCCAGCAGCTGACGGGCCTGTTCCCGGTCAAGGGTGCGGGCGTGGTCATGGGTAACGCCCATCGTTTCCAGCTGCAGCTCTTCCCGCAGCCGGGTGGAAATGTGCCGGGCCGCCGCCAGGTACAGGCCATGCTTGTTGCCGAAGTAATAGGCGATGGAGCCGATATTGGCACCGGCCGCCGTGGCAATCATACGGGTGGTGGTGCTGCGGAACCCGTGTTCGCCAAACAGGTCGATGCCCGCCAGGATCAGATTGTCCGCGGTCTGGTTGTCGGCATTCACGGGATTATTCAACTCATTCACTCCTTCCGGCGATCTCAGTGGGTGCCAGTCTGCCGGATTCACGCCCGAAGAAATACGTGTACAGCACCGGCACCATGCCCAGGCTCATCACCGTACCAAGCGCGAGGCCAAAGGCCATGGCGCTGGCCATGCCGTAGAACAGCGGATCACGTCCGATGATCAGCGGCAGGAAGCCGAGGATGGTGGTGATGGTTGCCATCAGGATGGGCCGCAGCCGTCGCACCGACGCCTCCACCACGGCTTCCGTGATCGGCATGTCCGGTTCCTCCTGCCGGTTCAGGTCGATGCGGTCGATCAGCACGATGGCGTTATTGATGATAATCCCCGCCAGGCTGTAGATCCCCAGCAGCACCATGAACCCGAAATTGGCCCGCAATACCAGCAGCCCCACCGCCACGCCGAGGATCACCAGCGGAATCGTCGCCACGATCAGCAGGGGCCGGCGGAAGGAATTGAACTGCGC
Source organism: Marinobacter lacisalsi (assembly GCF_042651045.1). Classification (NCBI taxonomy): domain Bacteria; kingdom Pseudomonadati; phylum Pseudomonadota; class Gammaproteobacteria; order Pseudomonadales; family Marinobacteraceae; genus Marinobacter; species Marinobacter lacisalsi. Next base: position 426,413 of record NZ_JBHSDI010000001.1, on the reverse strand, counting down.
CACCAGCAACACCATGACCAGCCCCAGGCACAGGGGCAGGTTCGCCTGCAGGGCGGCACGGCCTTCGGCGGACTGCTTCACCACCCCGTCAAATTCCACCACATAGCCAGGCGGCAGGCTGGCCTCCAGCTCCCGCAGCGCCGGTTTCACCCGGGGTACCATCTCCTCCGCGGTGTAGCGCCTGTTGCGGGCCTCTACGGTGATCACCCGCTTCAGGTCCTCCCGGTCGATGCGATAGTAGCCATTGGACAGGGTGATCTCCGCCACCTGGTTCAGGGCCACGCCCTCGCCGGGAGCATCCACCGGGTAGACCGTAAGCGAGCGCAGCCGTTCCAGGCTCTCGCGACCGGCTTCCTGATATCGCAGCATGACCGGGATATGGCGGTCGCCTTCGCGGAAATCCGTGATGCGGTAGCCGTCGATGGCACCCTTGAGGGAGCGCGCGATATCGGCGGAGCTGACACCGGCACGGCGGGCCCGGGCCTGGTCCACCTCGATATGCAGTGACGGGATACGTGCCTCCCAGCTCTGACGCACATCCAGGGAAGCGGGCAGATCCGCAAGGATTTGCTCCACTTTAGCCGCTGATTCGAACAAGACCTCACGATCCGGCCCCTTGACCTGCACCTCCAGCAGATTGCTGTCCGACGGCCCCAGGAACATGCGGGTGACCTGGGCGGACACGGAAGGGTGGCGGGTCATCAGCAGCTGTCGGGTGTTATCCAGGACGCCATCCATCTGGTCGGCGTCACTCACGTTCAGCACCAGGAAGCCCTTGTTGGGCGCCGGATCGATGGGGGTCAGTGACAGTACAAAACGGGGGCCACCAAACCCCAGGTAGGCGGCAACGCTACTCACATGGGGGTTGTCGTCGCCGGAGAGCAGATCACTGATCTGCCGGATCCTGTCGTCCGCCACACTGGGCGCAATGTCCGAGGGAAAGTCCACGTAGACCAGCACCTGGCTGCGATCGGAATCCGGAAAGAATTTCTTCGGCACCACCTGCATCAGCCCCACACCGATGACAAACGCCACCAGCATCAACATCAGGAAGCTCTTACGGTGGTGCAGGACAGCTCGTAAAAGACGCTCATAAACAGCGGCCAGGCGACGGAAAAGGCGGTCTGACAGCCCGGGGGATGGCGTTGCTGTCTCGCCCTGGCCGGAACCCTTTGCAGGTAATTTCAGGAAGCGATAGCAGAGAATCGGCGTTACCGTCAGGGACAGCAGCCAGGATGCCAGCAGAGTAATGGCGATAACAATGGAGATGGACCGGGTGTACTCCCCGGCCACGTGCTCCGCCAGCATCAGCGGCAGGAAGACCAGGATGGTGGTCAGGCTCGATGACAGCAGCGGCATCGCCAGTTCGCTGCCGGTCTGCTGCAGAGCATGGTTGCGGCTTGCCCCGGCCTCCAGGCGGGTCTTGAAGTCTTCGGCCACCACGATGGCATTGTCCACCAGCAGCCCCAGGGCGATGACCAGGGTCGCCAGGCTCATGCGTTCCAGGGTCATGTCCATCATGCCCATCACCGCCAGGGTAACCAGCATCACCCCGGGGATGATCGAACCCACAATGAGGCCGGTGCGTACGCCCAGGAACAGCACCACTACCGCCAGCACAATGGCCAGGGTCTGCAGCATGCTGGCGGTAACACCATAAACGGCATTGGCCACCTGTTCCGCCTGGAAGGTCATGATCTGCAGGTCATACCCCGCCGGTAGTGTGGGCCGGACAGCCTCGATGGCATTCTTCACCGCCTGGCCGAAATCCAGCACGCTGTGGCCTTCCAGCATCGACACCGCCAGCACGATGGCCCGCTCACCGTTGAAATAGGCGGGGCGCTGCACCGGGTCCACATAGCCCTGGCTCACCTCGCCCAGGTCCTGCAGCCGCAGCGTGCCCCCTTCCGGCAACTGGATCTCCGCCTGGCGCAGGGCTTCCAGGCTGTGGAAGCCGCCACTGACCTGCAGGGCAAACCGCTGCTCACCGGATTCGATCACCCCGCCGGGCGGCAGGATATTGCGTTTCTCCAGCTGGTCGGCCAGGGCCTGGGGCGACAGGCCCAGCTCGGCCATGCGCTCCACCGGCAACTCCACGAAGATACGCTCGGGCTGGACACCGATCAGCTCGATCTTGCGAATGCCGTCGATACCGTAGAGTTCAGCCCGGATATGCTCCGCCATCTGCAGCTGTTCCGCCTGGGTAAAGTCGTCGGAGGTCAGGGCGGCGGTGACCACGGCCACATCGCCGAAGTCGTCGTTCAGGTGGGGTGCGCCGGCACCCTGGGGCAGGTCGCCACGGGCCGCATCAATCCGTTCCCGCACCTCATCCCAGATCTGGTCCAGATTGAAGTAACGGTCGTGGATGACCACGTGGATGATGGACCGGCCCCGCATCGAGGTGGAGCGGATGTCCTCAACCTCCCCCACCATGCGTACGCTGGCTTCCAGGGGCTTGGTGATCATCTGCTCCACTTCCTCGGCGGACAGGCCCGGGTATTCCGTGGTGATCACCCCCTCACGGACCAGCACTTCGGGGTCTTCGCGGGTGGGCAGCGAAAAATAGCTGAAGGCGCCGTAGACCACGGCCAGGAGGGTGGTCAGCACGACAACGGGACGATATCGGAACGCCAGCTGGGACAGGTTCATGGGCACCTCAGTGGAACCGTTCCGGGCCAGCGCCCAGTATTGACACGCGGTCACCTGCCGCCACGAATTCCGGGCCACGGGCGACAATCCGCTCGCCGGTGTCCAGTGGCCCGGCCACCACGGCCTGGTTACCGACAGTGGATAGCACCTCTACCTCCACTCGCTCCAATGTCTGCTGTAGCCCGACCCTCAGCAAGTGCGCCTGTTTGTTGCCGTCATGGACCAGGGCCGTCAGCGGAACCAGGAAACCGCCAGCGGCGTCACCATCCTTCGGCTGTGTCAGGGACAGATGCACCTGGGCCGTCATGCCAGAACGCAGCCCCGGCACCGACTCCTCCAGGATAAGGGTAAGAGGATAGTTATTGGCAGACCGGGGCTGGGAGCCGATCTGATGGATGGTCGCCGGTATGCGGCCCACACCCAGTGCGGGCATACTCACCTGTTGCCCGGACCCGACCGCCAGATGGCCGACCAGGGTTTCCGGCACACTGGTCTCGACCTCGTAGCCTTCCCTGTCGGAAATCACTGCCAGCACCGGCTGGCCTGCCGTCACCCGCTCCGCCGGTTCCGCCAGGCGTTCGCTGACGGTGCCCTCGAAGGGAGCCTTGAGCTCCGTCTGCGCCAGATCCCTTTCAGCTATCCGTCGTGAGGCCACCGCCGCCTGATGCCGGTAGCGGGCACTGTCCAGGGCCGCCGTGGCGCTATCCACCCGGGACGGGCTGCCGTACCCGCGGTCCGCCAGATCCGACTGGCGCTGATAATCAAGGCGCGCCTCCTTGAGCGCGGCCGCGGCTTCCCGCTCCGATGCCAGCGCCTGCTCATGGCCAAGTTCATAGCGCCTCTTGTCCAGAACGGCCAGCACCTGCCCCTTGGCTACCGTATCGCCCACATCCACCGTTAGTGAACGAACCTCGCCACCCACCTCGAAACTCAGCCGGGTGTGCTCGCTGGCACGCACCTGGCCGGAAAGAATGACCTGTTCCGGGCCGTTAGCGGGAGCCACCAGGGCCGTGTCCACAACCCTCGGGGCGCTGGTCTGCGTCGCCGGATCCTCCGGCGACAGACAGCCGGCCAGGCCCGACGCCAGTATCGTTACAACTGACAGGAAAATAGGACGCCCGAACGGGCCTGTGTGCACACTCATGGAGATTTTTCCGGGTTTTAATCAAATGATCAAACAGCATATAATCATTTGATTAAATTTCAACCCCACAGAAAAAGCTTGCGCCACGGCCACTGATCAGGTTAGGTTTTAGTCAGTCAAATTCAGTCAGTGAATCCGAACGCAATGAATCTGAACGCCGTTATTGTCATCGTAAAGCTAGTCCTGGTGGTCGTGGTGCCATCCGGGGGCGTTTGCGTGGACAAGCGGTTGACTGACTGACAGACCGAAGAGACACCAGAAGCCCCCGGCACCGAAAGGTCCCGGGGGCTTTTTTTTGCCGCCAGAAAAACCAGAGGGAAACACCATGAACGGCGCACAACACATCCTGGAGGCGTTTCGCCGCCACCACATCGACACCGTATTCGGCTACCCCGGCGGCTGTATCATGCCGCTATACGATGCCCTGGTGGACGCTGTGGGTGTGGAGCATGTGCTGTGCCGCCACGAACAGGCCTGCGCCCTGGCAGCCGATGGTTACGCCCGGGCCAGCGGTAAAACCGGTGTCTGCATAGCCACCTCCGGCCCCGGTGCCACCAACCTGATTACGGGGGTTGCCAACGCCCACCGGGATTCCGTCCCCATGCTGGTCATTACCGGCCAGGTGCCCTCCGCCCTGATCGGCACCGATGCGTTTCAGGAAACCGACGTACTGGGCATGACCCTGGGCATCGTCAAGCACAGTTACCTGGTCGACCGGGCCGATGACCTTCCGGGCATCATGGAGGAGGCGTTCCAACTGGCCGCAAGCGGTCGACCCGGCCCGGTATGGATCGACATCCCCAAGGATATCCAGCTGGCCGATATCATCGCCACTGCACTTCCGGAACCGGCGCAGGCAGCAGAGTCGCCGGCGGATATCACCGCTGCCCTGAGCCAGCTCCGCAAGGCCCAAAGGCCCCTGCTGTACAGCGGCGGCGGCATTTCCCTTGCCAATGCCGAGGCAGCCTTCCGGACGTTCGCCCAGGCCTCCGGCCTGCCGGCAGTAGCCACCCTGAAAGGACTGGGCAACACCGGCCGCAACCATCCGACGGACCTTGGGATGCTGGGCATGCACGGCTCCCGGGCCGCCAACCGGGCCGTGAATGAGTGCGACCTGCTGCTGGTTATCGGCGCCCGGCTGGATGACCGCGCCACTGGAAGACTGGAGGGGTTCGCCCCCAATGCCCGCATGATCCACATCGACGCCGATGCCGCCGAACTCAACAAGCTGCGACCGGCTGATATCGCCATCCGGGGTGAACTCAATGGCATTCTGGACGCTTTCACCCGTTCGCTTGAAGACCAACCACTGGCCATCGAGGAATGGCAGCGCCAGTGCCGCACCTGGCACACCACCGGCGGGTTCCACGCTGCGGATAACGAAGACCCCTACGCGCCCATCATCGGCCCGGCGTTTATCCGCCAGCTGTCCCGGATCACCCCGGACGACACGGTGATCTCATGCGACGTTGGCCAGCACCAGATGTGGGTGGCCCAGCATTATCACTTCGCCAGCCCCCGCCATCACCTGACCAGCGGTGGCCTGGGCACCATGGGGTTCGGCCTGCCGGCGGCCATTGGTGCGCAGTTCGCTGATCGCACCAGCACGGTTATCAATGTCACCGGCGACGGCTCCTTCATGATGAACGCCCAGGAGCTGGCCACCATCCGCCGCTACAACCTGCCGGTCAAGCTGATCATCCTCGACAACCAGTGCCTGGGCATGGTCCGCCAGCAGCAGGAGCTGTTCTACGGCAACCGGGAAAGCCAGATCGACCTGGACGATAACCCGGACTTCCTCACCATGGCGAAGGCGTTCGACATCCACGCCCTGCACATCAACCGCACCGACCAGATCCGCCGGGGCATCGAAACCCTGCTCGCCTACCAGGGCCCGATGCTGCTGCACGTGGCCATCGCCCGGGAGGAAAACGTCTGGCCCATCGTCAAACCCGGCGCCAGCAACACCGACATCATTGATGAATCACAACGCAAACGAAGCACAAACAAGGAGCACGTGGCATGAACGCCAACACACAGGACACACCCAGCTACCAGATACACTGCCGCATGACCCAAGAGGCTGCCGCCCTGGAACGCCTGTGCCAGGTAGTGCGCATCCGCGGCTTCCGGATTGCGAAGATGGCCATGGAAAGCAGCGGCGACGCGCTGGACATTGCCCTCACCCTGGAGGGCACCCGGCCTATTGGAATGCTGCAGAGTCAGTTGGAGAAGTTGCAGACGGTGATGGGGGTGGAGTTGGCGACGGGGGCAGAAGCAAGGGTCAGTCAATCGGCTTAGGGTTCTCGAATCCAGCACATCTGCCTCAGGGGCTTGCCGGGCAAGAGGAAGCAGTACCCGGCAAGGTATATTCAACCTCAAACAACTATTGGGTTGGCCTTTCATGCCTGGCGTTACCCCGTCGTATTCTTACCGAACCATCCGACAAAATATCAGCGGGAATTCTTCCACTGGCGACACCAGGATCCAGAAAGCGGCTCTTGAGTCTCGCCCAGTTTTCTCCCTGCCTGGCAGCTTTTATCGAACTGAGCGCTGCGGGAAAGACAGGGGCTTCCGATTCCGAAGGCGCATACTGAGTCGGAAACAGAACCGGTGTCGTCGTCCTGTTCTTGTGTTCGGAAAAGCCATTGGGAGTATGCTCATCCCAAATTCGGTAGCTCTCATCCACAGACACCTCACCACACAATGTTCTCATCCGATCCTGGGATATGGCTCGGGCAGCGCTATAGAAACCAATCACATTGGAAACCAGATCCTCGGTACTAAAACTACTCCCACCGGCCACGAGTGAGAATGGGAAGGTTCCCTGCAGATTCTCGAAATCGAACGACGCGCTCAGATAAATGGCAAGACCGACACTTTCGAGCTGAGCCTGACTTAACCCCTTCTGGACCACCCAGTGACGACGAGCAGAAACCCGGATTCCCAAAGCGCCCATTTCCTGGCCATATCCGATCACAAAGGCTGGCTTGCCGTTCAACGTGACATCCGCAGAGTTAAGCAAATCATTGTCAGCCTTCTGACTCTTCAATTTGGACAGCAGGCCAAGAGCTCCGTCCGGCAATGCATGGCCCCAATCAACCCATCCACAATGATAGGTGTAGCTTAAACGTCGCCAGCCTCTGGGTTGGGTGGGTTCAATATCGGCTCGATCGGTCATTCTGAAACTCCTTTTCGGAACACGGTTAAGTTAAATCACCCTGACAGATAACTGCACTTCACAGTTTGAGTCCGAGCAGCTCGGCGAAAAAATCACCGAATATCGGCGTTTACCCTGCTTCACGCATAGCAGCTCCGGATCCATGGACTGGAGCCTTTCATCAGGGAACTGGAAGTCGTTCCTCTGACACAGTTCTTGATAGTGGGACTTTATCTCTGGCAATTCATCTTCATCGGCAACCAGAAACCGCAGCGTTGCTATCTCAGGCATGGTTCCCTCCGGCCCAACGACCTCAATATCACCGACTCTGCTGTAGGGCTGTGGAATTGGAAAGGTTTCCAGTGCGTCTTCTGCTGGCGAGCCGGATGAGAAGTCAATGGTGTAGGAGCTGAAAGTAAAGGCAGGCCCAAACGTCATGAAAAGTGCGATAGCGATCACCAACACGGCGACGCACCCGTATATAATTTTTTTCATGTCCTTATGATTTCCATATCCTGATTCGAAATAAATAACTCAACAATGCAACATTATCAGAGAGAAACCCGAAAACCTATTAACTCACCGCAATCAGGAAGCTCCAAAAATCCGCACTGGCAGTCCAATTCTTGACGACAGGTTGAGCTAACTCTCCAAGATGAGCATCCTGCTATCCAGAGGTCCAAGTCACCTGTTCGCCATAAAATTCAGCACCGGTTTTATAGCTTCCAGATAGCAAGGATCAATTGACCGGCTGCACCTCGCGGGCATCCATATAGCCTGTCAGTTCTTTTCCGGATTGCTCATCCTGGTACCGAACCTTCACCCATCCACTCTGAACTGGCTCCAGGCGGGTAATTGTATGCGTGCCGGCCGGAATGTCGGTCAGCCTGGCGCCTCCGGGCTGCTGATAGAGAGCCGTTGCGTCCGGTGCCTGTAAACGATAGTCCCATGGGCGGGCGAGATAGTCGCCCGATTGCGCATCCTGAATCAGCGCCAATGCGTAATCCTCCAACGACAGCGACTTCACGGAAGTCACCTGACCAAAAGTAAACAGATGCCCACCTTCAACAAATGACGCAAGACCTGACAGGGTGATGGTTACCGGTTGTACCGCCTTTCCCTCTTGATTCTCAAGAAAGCCCGGGGGCAAATCCTGAAAAGCATCGAGCAGCTGTCTAGCCTCTGGATCGGACTGGTCAAACTCGCTGAAAAACTCATCCAGCATGCTGTCCTGGGAGCGAGTATGATAGATAAAGATACGGTCCAATGGGGACTGCTCATTGCGGCTGGTATAAGCGATTGACGGCAGAGCCTGCCTGCTATCAGGACCGGGGTAAAACCTGAACTTCAGGTTGCGCAGCGGCTCACTGTCCTCCAAAGGCCCGGTCTCCATATACAGGAGTTCCCAATAGGCCAGGAGTACCCCGGTTTGCTCCACCTCACCACTGAAATCGATGAAATCCGGATTGGCTTCTTTCCGATCATATGTAAGTTCACTTTCTTCCGGAACACTGACTTCCAACTGGCTTTGCTGCCCAGCTGTCGCAGCCTGCATGGGGGCCATTCCGACTGCCATTGCGAGAAAGGCTAAAACCTGGATAAAAAGTGGTTGAACCTGATTCATCTTCATATGTGAACCGCTCCTGTATTTCTGATCACTCATAGTCGGAGGTGATCTTTAATCGAACCGTGTCGATACCAACCCGGTCGAGATATTTCTTGAACGCCCGGAGCGCATCGACACTGCGGCCCACAAAATCCTCGGAGTGCGTATAACCTATCAGCAGGCAACCATCGGTATTATCGGGATAGTTCCCGTTATGGACATAGATGAACCGATTTGCGGGTACCTTGTCGTTGAATAACCAGGGCAGTGGAAGGTGGGGCCTGACACCAGGGAGGCTGGTTCGGGTTTGCCATTTCAGTTGATAGGTACCTTCAGGAATCCTTAGACGAAGGCCCGACTCCGTAGTATCCGGACCCGGTCGTTCGAGGAAGTATCCTTCGCGCAGTTCACCATCTTTAGCATCAGGAATAACAAAATGGCTGATCGTGGAATGGTCGGTTTGCCACTTACGTGTGACAGTTACCATGACAGACATGGCTGAAACTCCTTTTCAGTGGACTAATCTTCCGTATGATTTTCAGTATACGGTGAGGGTAACGGGCCCTCAACGAGGTCAATCAGGGACCGACGCCGTCTGTAGATCCCGTCCCACCATCAAATTGTTCACAATACTTTAGCGTAATCCGCCTGGGAGAGAAGTGCACACGGAATTCGCATGTTGTCTGGCTCAGCCCGATCAGACCACCATACATAAGCATCATTCTTCCCAGGCCAAAGAATTATCTGTATCTATTTCTTCGCCATGGACTCCAGCATCCGGTTGACCGCTTCCAGATGCTCCGGCTCGTTGTGGCACATACCCTGGAACACCGCACAAACGTCGAGGAAGTCCTTCAACTCCATGCGCTGGGCCATTTTCATCAGGCGCTTGGTGAGGCGGGTGGCCTTGGGGGGCTGGGCGGCGATGCGAGTGGCCAGTTTCATGGTGTTGGGCAGCAGTTCGTCTGCCGGCACCACTTCCATGACGATGCCCAGTTCCTTCGCTTCGCTGGCTTCCACAATGCGACCGGACAGGGTCAGCTCGAAGGCGCGCTGGTAGCCAATCAGGCGCTGCATGAACCAGGCACCGCCGTCGCCGGGGATGATGCCCAGGTTCAGGAAGGTCTCGCCGAACTTGGCCTTTTCGGAGGCGATACGGATATCCGCCATATTGGCCAGGTCAAAGCCCGCACCGATGGCCGGGCCGTTGACCGCGGCGATGATGGGCACTTCCACACCCTGCAGGGCCAGCGGGATACGCTGGATGCCCTTGCGGTAACGCTCTGCACACTCGGCCACGTCACCGGCAAAGTCGCCACCCCGCTCCGCCATATCGCGAACGTTGCCGCCGGCGCTGAACGCGGAACCCGCGCCGGTGATCACCAGTACGGAGACATCCTCGCAGTGGTTGACCCAGTCGGCGGTGGTGACGATATCGTCGATCAGGGCCGAGCCGGTCAGGGCGTTGCGCAGGTCGTGGCGGTTCAGGGTCAGGGTGGCGACCCGGTTTTCCAGGGTCAGCAGGGCATCGGTCAGCTGGGGGACGTTGGTCATTGGGGGCTCCTTGTTTGGCGCTTTGTTCTTGCCCGGGCGTACCGGGACACTATGGGTGGGACAAGGATAAACCACACGTTGCCGATTATCCTTTCTTTAAGCGCGCGGCTTCTGCATCCATCCGTCGCAACTCCATGAGCGCAACTGCCGATAGCGAGAACACGGCCAGATTGACCGTGGTGGCGTTGAAGGCAGAGAGCAGGAACTGGCTGGCCATCACCACCGTGAACAGATACAGCCCGGCAATGAAAACCGCCGATACGGCATAGGGCCAGCGGTGTTGATGCCAAACCAGAATGGCAAGTCCCAGCAGTAGCTCAACCGTACCCGCGATATAGGAAATCACCGGTGCCTGGATGGGCGTGAATCCCGCCAGCACATTCATGGCCAACTCGTCCGTATGGGGCCCCAGCCACTTGGGCACAACGCCCTGATAGATCCAGACAAACCCCAGGGAAAACCGGCATATCGACAGAACGGGCGAGGCCTTATTCATCCAGAAAACGACTCCTGTGGTCCGGCGTCAGTATCAGGCAGCTGTCGTACCTGCCGAACAACCGGTAGCGATTACGGGCAATACGGACGTAGAGCCAGTCTCGTATCAGGCGCGGGATAACCCGGCCAACCAGGCCCAACCGCCAGGGCATGGGCAAGCCACCCAGGATACTGAGGATGGCGTCGGAGCGCACATGGGCCCGGCCCTCGCTGATCAGCACCAGGGTTTCGTAGTGGTCGGTGGGCATGCCACACCACTCCAGCAAAGCCTGTCCCTGGGGTGACTGCACCGACGCCAGCCGGAATCGCCGCTGATGGTCGTGGCGGATCAGGAACTTTGCCCAGCCGTTGCAGAGTTTGCAGACGCCGTCGAACAGTACGACCTGATCGTGCGGGCCAATATACGGTGGTGTATCCGTTTGCGTCATTGATCAATCCTCCCTGGGTGGGGTCCAGATGGGAACATCCTCCCGGCTGGGCTCATCCCAGTCGCTCTGCATCACACCGCTCAGGGTTTCCTCGAGTTTCATGAACAGTTCACCGTAGCGGGAGCTGAAATGGATACCGGATTCAATGTCCTTCCAGGCTTCGTAGAGGTCGTCATCGTGGGCCTCCTCGTTCTGCTGGAACGCCCAGGTCATCTGCCGTGAACGCAGCGGGTGCACCCCGAGGGCCGTCATGGCGTGGCCGCCCATTTCCAGGGCGGAATGGTAGGTCTCCCGGACCACATCATCCGCGCCGGCCTGCCGCAGCCGGTAACCGTGCCCCCGGTCGAAGGCCCGGGCCAGGACCCAGACTCCGGGATAGAACTGCTTGACGTGCTCTACCATCCTGACCGAGCGTTCGCGGTCATCGATGGCCACCACCAGCAAACGGGCCTGGGCGATGCCCGCCGTCTCCAGCAAGTCTGTCCGGCTGGCATCGCCAAAATAGCTGCGGATGCCAATCCGCCGGACATTCTCGATCTGTTCGATTTCATGGTCCAGCACCACGGCGGCAATGTTATTGGCCCGCAATAGGCGGCAGACAATCTGACCGAAGCGGCCCACCCCAGCGACGATCACCGGCGCGTGTTCGTCGATGGCGTCCGCCTCACGCTCGTCATTGGTGGTACGACGATACCGGGGCAGCACCACCCGCTCGTAAAGGATAAACAATACCGGGGTCAGGAACATGGATAACGCCACCACCAGGGACAGGATCTTGGCCAGGTCCGGTGGCACCACTGAGTTCTGTACGCTGTAGGTCAGCAACACGAAACCGAATTCACCGGCCTGGGCCAGACCCAGGGTGAACAGCCAGCCATTGCTGCCGCGAATGCGGAACAGCAGCGCCAGTATCAACAGAACCAGGGCTTTCACCGCGATGACCGCCGCCCCCAGCGCGAGCACCAGCCCCCACTGTTCCGACAGCACGGCAAAGTCGATACCGGCCCCAACCGTGATAAAAAACAACCCCAGCAACAGCCCCTTGAAGGGCTCGATATTGGCTTCCAGCTCATGGCGGAACTCGCTGTTGGCCAGCACCAGGCCAGCGAGGAACGCCCCCAGCGCCGGCGACAGGTTCACCAGGCTCATCAGTGCGGCGATGCCGATCACCAGCATCAGGGCCGTAGCGGTGAATACCTCCCGCAATCTTGACTGCAACACATAGCGGAACAGGGGCCGGCTGAGGTAGTAGCCGCCCACAATCACCCCGACGATCGCCGCAATAACCACCAGCCCGTGGGCCCAGGCCGGCAGATGAGCCACTAGGCTGACATTGCTCCCGTGCGCCTCCGTCCCGGCCCCGGTACCGACCAGCTCCGGTAACGCCAGCAACGGTATCAGGGCAAGGATCGGGATCACGGCCACATCCTGGAACAGCAGCACCGAGAAGGCACTGCGACCGCCCTCGGATCGGGCCAGGCCCTTTTCATTAAGGGTCTGCAACACGATAGCCGTGGACGACAGCGCGAAGATGAACCCCACCGCCAGGGCCGTCTGCCAGACCAGACCGGCCCACAACCCGATGGCCATCCCGGCAGCGGCGGTCAGGCCCACCTGCAGACCACCCAACCCCAACAGCTTGCTCTTTTCTGCCCACAGCGCCTTCGGGTCCAGTTCCATGCCCACCAGGAACAGCATCATCACCACGCCAAACTCGGCGAAATGCTGGATGGTGGTGGTCTCCTGCCCCACCAGCCCCATCACCGGCCCGATGGCGACGCCGGCCACCAGATAGCCGAGCACCGACCCCAGCCCGAAGCGGGTCGCCAGGGGCACGGCGATAACGGCGGCAATCAGGTAGATAAAGGCCTGGATGAAGTAGGCGGTCATGGGTGCTCCTGCTATCGATCACATGTCGATGGTGGCCCGTTGCTTTCTGGCGGCCAATGGCGAACTGAACTCTGTGTCGATACTATACATTGTCTTCGGAGATGAACTTCTGCTGTCCGGTTTCCGTCCTCCATTCCCAACCAATGGTCGTTCCAATGGCTCTCGACCCTGAAGACCCCATCGCTCAAAGCTGGACCACCAATGCCGACGCCTGGACTCAGGCTGTACGCGACGGATCCATCGAGAGCCGGGAGCGGGTGACGAACCAGGCCATTGTCGATTCGGTGCTGCAGCACAACCCTGCAACGGTTCTTGACCTGGGTTGCGGCGAAGGCTGGCTGGTGCGGGCGTTGGCGGGGCAAGGCGTTCGCGCTACCGGGGTGGATGGTTCTCCAGGGCTGGTGGATGCGGCACGGGCGGCCGGGGGCGGCGATTTTGTAGAGGGCAGCTATCAGGATCTGGTGGACTGTACGGGGCTTGTGGGCGGCCCATTCGACGTGATCGTGGCTAACTTTGCCCTGCTGCAGGAGCACCTTTCGACCCTGCTGAACGCCCTGCACGACCTGTTAAAGCCGCAGGGCCGGTTGATCATTCAGACGGTAAACCCCGCCGGTGTGGACCGACCGGACCAGGAAGGCTGGCGCGAGGAGGACTTCCGCAACTTTCCGGGGAGCTGGCAGGCCATGCCCTGGTACTACCGGTCATTGGACGGGTGGCGACGACTGCTCGGTGACTGTGGATACCGGGTGGCGAACATCCACGCACCGGTACACCCGGACAGCCGGCAGCCACTTTCTCTGATCCTGACTGCCCAGGCGCGGGAGCACGGATCAGACCCGCTCAGGGGATAGCGGGCACAACCCACCCGGCACCGCCATCACCCAGTCCCGGACGGCTCGAATAATGGGATCGTCCTGGCGGCTCTCCGGGTACACCAGATAGAAGGGTTTGCCCGCCAGTTCCGGCCCGAACGGCTGTACCAGCCGGCCCTCATTCAACTCATCCTCAAGCAGCTCGCGACCCAGTAACGCCACCCCCTGGCCACCGACCGCGGCCGAAACAGCGTGGGTCTCATCCGAGAACACCAGCCCTGCAGTCACGTCCAGCCCTGGCACCCTGGCCTGCTTCTGCCAGCTGGACCAGTCCAGTGGTGTGAGCGGTATGTCTTGTGGGCGGAAGTGAATCAGCGTGTGATTGGGTAGATCAGCCACATCCGTCAGGTTCAGGTGCGGGCTGCAAACGGGCACGAAGGTATTGTCGATCAGCTTCTCCGCCACCAGTCCGGGCCAACGGCCGTCGCCATAGCGGATGGCCAGGTCTGCTGTTATGCCATCCAGCGCCACCGACTCGTGAGTGGCGTGAATACGCAGGTCAATCTCCGGATTCTTGTCCCGCAGCATACACACCCATGGAAGCAGCCAGCGCACGGCAATGGCCGGCGTGGTGGATAAGGTGACGCTGTTACGTCGGGGGGCGGTGGTCAGTCTGTCGACGGCGTTGGCGATATTGTCGAAGGCCGCCCCCAGCACTTCCTGCAATTCCCGGCCCTGGGACGTGAGTTCCAGTTGTCGGGGCTTACGCACGAACAGGGCAAGGCCCAAAGCCTCTTCCAGCCCCCGGATCTGGTGACTGATGGCCGTGGCGGTCACTGACAGCTCCTGGGCCGCCTGTTTGGCGCTTTCATGGCGGGCGGCGGCTTCGAAGGAACGAAGTGCGGAAAGCGAGGGGAGTCGGCGCGGGCTCATGGATGAATCCAGTTCATGCTAATGGGAAAGAAATGATCGTTTGTCGCTCCATGAAGTATGGCGATACGCTGAATTCGCTGTCAATCACAGATGAATTCAAGTTACCAGAAGGAGCCTGACATGACCCATATCCTGCGACTGGACGCCAGCGCCCGCCCCGGCCTTGCCGACAAAGACGAGCATGGCTCCCACAGCCGTGCCCTCACCCATCAATTTGTGACCCAATGGCGTTACCACCGCCCGGAGGACACGGTTACCCACCGGGACATCGGCCTGACGCCACCGACTTTCGTCAGCCATAACTGGATTGCCTCGGCTTTCACCCCGCCGGAGCATCAGGAACCCTGGATGACGGAGTTCCTTGAGGAGAGCGACCAGCTCATCGATGAACTGGTGGCTGCCGATATCCTGGTGTTTGGTGCGCCGCTTTATAACTTTGGCATGCCTGCGGCCCTGAAGGCCTGGGTGGACCAGGTAGTGCGCCTGGGCCGGACCGTGGACTACGACCCCACCACGCCGGAGGACCCATTCACACCGCTGCTGGCAGACCGGCCCCGTCACGCGGTGATTCTCTCATCCAGGGGCGGGGCGGGTTTCGGGCCCGGCGGCGAGCTGGCCCACCTGAATCACCTGGAGCCGGGGCTGGCCACGGTGCTGGAGTTTATTGGCGTCACCAATATCCATTACATCGCCATCGAAAACCAGGAAGCCGGCGGGGAATTGCTGGCGGCCTCAGTGGCGGAAGCGGAACGGCAGGTGAACTCACTGGTGGAGGAACTACAGGCAAGTTTGCGGACCACGCGAACAGCAGAACCGGCCTGACGACAGTGCCGGGCGCCGGTTGATTCCCGGTGCCCGGTCTTTTGCCTCCTTTCAGCCGTTAGCCGTCAACAGGCTTCCAACAACTGTCGCGCATGCTTGCGCAGTGCGTCCTTCATGCCATCAGGTGCCAGAATGGTAAACCGGAATGGCAACTGCGACAGCCACCAGGCAAACCACTCGAAGCTGTCGGTGTGGGTCTGCATCAGCAAGCCGTCATCATGGGTATCGAATGAACCGGCGCATTCGGGCATGAATGTGCCGAGGTCGGCCAGGGTCTTTCGGTCGGTGTGCAGCAGTATCTTTACCTCATGGGTCTGGCCCCAGGAGGACAGGCTATCCTGAAGGAACTCGGCCGGATCGAACCCCGCTGGTCGCTGGAAGGTCTCCGTCTGCGCACGCACGCCATCAATCCGGTCCAGCCGAAAGGAGCGCATGGCCTGGCGCAGGTGACAGAACCCGATGACATACCAACGCCCCTGCCGGAAGACCACGCCATAGGTATCGATGTTCCGAGCTATTACGCCGCGCTCCGGTGAATGATAGTTGAAGGTCACACGGAGGCTGTCCTCCGCCGCACTGGTCAGGGTCAGCAGGGCGTGGTCGTCCAGGCTGGGCTCGCCCCGGGGCAGGATCACCCGGGTGGTATCACGAACCCCGCGCACCCGGCGCTTGAGGTTGTCCGGCATCACCCGCTCCAGCTTGGCCTCCACCCCGGCAATGGCGGGTGCATAGGCGGCCAGCCCCAGTTGCCGGGCCGCCAGCAGCCCGAGGGCGATGGCCAGAGTTTCCTCATCGGTGAACATCATCGGCGGCAGTTTGAAACCGGCCACCAGCCGGTAGCCACCGTAGCGCCCCTGCTCGGTGGTGACGGGAATGCCCAGCTCCTCCAGCACCGAGATATAGCGCCGTACCGTGCGCCGATCCACCTGCAGGCGTTCGGCCAGCTCTGCCCCGCTGATCTGCCGGCGGGACTGCAGCAGCTCCAGCGCGGCCAATACACGCGTCGTAGGTCCCGACATGATCAGCTTCCTTTTGCGGGCCAATGATGAATTTTTCATGATCCCATTTATCTAGGACCGATTCTCTCCTATTGCCAATCTAATCTGGTTCTGCAAGCAGTAACAACCATCACCAAGGAAGAGGAAAACGTCATGTCAGAACTAACCTTTTACACCAACCCCATGTCCCGCGGTCGTGTGGTTCGCTGGATGCTCGAAGAACTGGGCATTCCCTATGACACCCGGATCCTGGATTTTGAAGGCGCCATGAAGACACCCGAATACCTCGCCATCAACCCCATGGGTAAGGTGCCGGCCATCAAGCACGGCGATACCGTGGTCACCGAGGTGGCCGCCATCTGCACCTATCTGGCCGACCAGTTCCCGGAAAAGGGCCTGGCACCGCCGGTCGATAGCCGGGAACGGGGCACTTACCACCGCTGGCTGTTCTTTATGGCAGGGCCCTATGAGATGGCCACTAGCGCCAAGGCCTATGACTGGCGCATCGATGACGACAACGTGCAGGCCGTGGGCTGTGGCCGCCTGGAAGACGTGATCCGGACGCTGGAACAGGCGCTTCAGAAAGCCCCCTACATCTGCGGTGAGCAGTTCACCGCCGCCGATGTTCTGGTGAGCAGCTACCTGTGGTGGGAAATGATGCAGAAGAACCTGCCACCCAACGAGGTGTTCCAGGACTACGTCAGCCGCATGGAGAGTCGTCCTGCTGCCAGGAAAGCGAACCAGCTGGATGATGAGTTGGTGGAACAGATGGAAATAGAGACAGCCTGATCCTCAATCCCCGGGCCCACGGTCTGCACGTTCGCCGACCGTGGGCTTAATCAGACAGAATGAAACTTATTTGTTGCCTTACTCTAAAAAAGCAACTAGTGTGTTTCTATAGCCTAAAAAGACAACACATAAGTTTCTTATGCCCTCATTACTGGAACAACTTAAACATCGACGCTTGGCATTGGGCCTGAAACAGCATGACATGATGCTGAGGGTCGGCATGTCCCGCCAGCAATATCAACGCCTGGAATCCAGGGGTAATCCACGGCTGGATACCCTGGAACTGGTCGCTGAGGGATTGAACAGCGACCTCATGCTCATCCCCCGGGAAAAACGGTCGGAGGTAATGGCAATTCTTGATGACAGGTCGCCAGCTACCGGCGACACCGCTTCATCACGTCCGGAAGAGAAGCCACTGTCGGATGATCCATGGCACGGGTTGCTTGGGGACACGGATGAGTAAGACCAACACAGTAACTACCGATGGACGAGTCCCATAAACAGACCCTCACGGTTCATTGGAGTATGCTGCACAAAGACTTTTCGTTATGAGCGATCACCCATGCACCTGCCCTTCTGGCTGACCACCGCCGGCCTCTCGCCCCTGCTGATCTACCAGGGACGAAACGCCCGTCGGAACACCATTCGGCTTCCCGAGGCCGGCGGCAATCCTTTCGGGCAATACGGTGAGGGAACGCCGGACCGGCGGGTGCTGGTGATTGGCGAATCCACCGCTGCTGGCGTTGGCGTTCAAGGCCACGACCAGGGCCTGGCCAGCCAGCTCGCCCGCCTGCTGCACGAACGCACCGGACAGACCATTGCCTGGCACACCTTCGGCATCAACGGCGCCACCCTGGCCGAACTGAACGACAAGCTGCCGCTGGAAAGCCTGCCAGACGCTGATGTGGTCCTGCTCAGCATGGGCGTCAATGACACCACCGGTTTTACACCCCGTAGCCGGTTTCGCGAGCAGCTACTGGTATTGAGACAAGCCCTGAAACACGGTTACCCGGTCCCCATACAATTGCTCAGCGTGCCACCCATGCACCTGTTTTCCGCGTTACCCTCACCACTGCGCCAGATGATGGGCTGGCGGGCACGGCAGCTGGATGGGGTGTATCAATCACTGGCCAGGCAACAGCCTGACGAATTTCTTTACCTGCGCTATGAAACAGTGACAGACACTTCACTGCTGGCGGAAGATGGCTACCACCCCGGAGAGGGCGGCTATCGGCTGATGGCAACATCCATCTTCGCTCAACTCAACGGTACTCAGCCAACTGACTCCTGATCTGTCATCAGGAAGGACAGTTGCTCCCCGCGGAAAGATTGGAGACGATCAGTTCGTCATCTGATCAAAAAGGGAGCGAACGATGATAAGAGCATTGGCCAGCAAACGGCTGGACGCCGCCGAGCGGGAACTGGGCGAATCCCATGACTATATGCGTCATATCCTCAACACCTCACTGCGGGCCTTCCTCCGGTTTGCAAAGATCTTCCCCATTTCCGATTATCGTCGCGGCCTGCCCGCGGATGCCTACCACGTTGCCCGCATCGTGGCCGCCCGTGACGAGGATTGCGGTACCTGCGTGCAGGTGGAGGTGAACCTGGGGGTTCGCGACAATGTCGCACCCGAGATATTGCAGGCGGTCATTGATCGCAGGCCGGATCAGCTTCCGGCCAACCTTCAGATTGTCTATGAGTTCGTTGGGGCACTGGTGGGTAAAACCGGCAATGACGAAGAGCTGAGGCAGGCGATCAGACGCGACTATGGCGAGGAAGGGTTGGTGGAGCTGGCCCTGGCGATCGGCGCGAGCCGATTCCTGCCCTCAGTCAAGAGAACGCTGGGTTACGGCAAGGCCTGTTCTCTGGTAGAGGTAAGGTTACCCGAACATCGCTGATAACCGTTCTGGGCCCTCTACAAGAGTAACAATGCTCTGCTTCACCTATGGCTCCAATATGTCCCGCGCGCGGCTCCAGGCCCGGGTGCCCTCGGCGCGGTTCATGGGGGTCGCGACCCTGGCAAAGCACCGGCTTCGCTTTCATAAGAAGGCCAATGATGGCTCAGCCAAGTGCGATGCCGAGGAAACCGGCAACCCGCAGGATCAGGTCATCGGTGTGATCTACGAGATCGCCGACGATGAGAAACCCGACCTGGACCGGCACGAGGCCCTGGGCCTTGGCTACGAGCAAAAGATGGTGGAACTGGAAACGGCCTGGGGCCATGCCCAGGCCTGGATGTACTACGCCACTCGTCTTACCGGAACACTCAAGCCCTATCACTGGTACAAGCAGCATGTGCTTGTCGGTGCCCGGGAAAACGGGCTACCCCCGGACTACATCGCCACCATCGAGGCGACGGAATCAATTGCCGATCCCGACCGGCAACGCCATGAACGAGAACTGTCCATCTACCGCGGGTAGTCCAGCCCCATTGCTCAAACCGCCAGCTTGTCCCGAATCGCATAATACCAGGCACCGATAGCGGTAAACGGCACCCGGAACAGGCGCCCGCCGGGGAACGGATAGTGGGGCAGGCTGGCAAAGGCGTCGAACCGGTCCGCCTGGCCCTGGATCGCCAGCGCCAGGGCCTTGCCCGCCACATGGGTGAAGGTGACGCCATGACCGGAACAGCCCTGGGAGTAGAACACATTGTCGTGCAGGCGGCCCATCTGGGGCAGCCGCGACAGGGTCAGCAGGAAGTTGCCGGTCCAGGCATAGTCCGCCTTCACATTGGCCAACTCCGGGAAAGTCTTGAGCATATTGGGCCGGAGCAGCCGTTCGATATTGGCCGGATCACGGGCGCCGTAGACCACCCCACCGCCATAGATCAGGCGCTTGTCGCCGGACAGGCGGAAGTAGTCCAGCAGGTAGTTGCAGTCCTCAACGCAGTTGTCCCGGGGCAACAGTCGTTGAGCGACCGCTTCATCCAGGGGCTCGGTGGCAATGATCTGGGAGCCGCAGGGCATGGACTTGGCACCCAGCTCCGGCACCAGACCGCCCAGGTAGGCGTTACCTGCCAGCACCACGAAACGGGCACTGACCTCACCCTCTGCGGTTTTAACGATGGCAGGCTGGCCGGGGTGCACCGCGGTGACCTCTGAATACTCATGGATCACCCCACCCAGGGACTCCAGGGCCGCCGCTTCACCCAATGCCAGGTTCAGCGGATGGATATGTCCGCCGCTGTGGTCGATGGCACCGCAAATGTACCGCTCGGTGCCGACCCGCGCGCGGATGCCGTCGCGGTCCAGCAGTTCCAGCTGGTCATGACCGAACCGGCGCCACAGGGCCTGCTGGGATTCCAGGTGTTTTTGCTGCCCTTGGTTGAGGGCGGCAAAGATTCCGCCTTCCT
This sequence comes from Marinobacter lacisalsi, assembly GCF_042651045.1. Taxonomy (NCBI): domain Bacteria; kingdom Pseudomonadati; phylum Pseudomonadota; class Gammaproteobacteria; order Pseudomonadales; family Marinobacteraceae; genus Marinobacter; species Marinobacter lacisalsi. Next base: position 405,778 of record NZ_JBHSDI010000001.1, on the reverse strand, counting down.
TGAGGTCGCACTGGATGTCGTAGTCCTGCACCCGCTGGCGGATGATCTGGCCGCCTTCAAAGGCCATGCCCGCCAGCAGGCGCAGGTGATCCGGCGTGGTCTGGCGCTCGATGGCATCCAGGTCGCGGCTGAAACTGTTGACGATCTGGCCGCCATTGCGCCCGGAGGCACCCCAGCCCACGGTGGCCGCTTCCAGCACCACGACCTTAAACCCCGCCTCGGCCAGGAACAGGGCGGTGGACAGACCGGTATAGCCAGCGCCCACCACACAGACATCGGCTTCGCAGTGACCCTGCAGCGACGGTCGCACCGGCGCGGGATTGGCGGAAGCGGCATAGTAGGAAGGAACCGGGGGATACTGGGTCATGGATAGCGCCATCAAGGTCAGGAGGTGCAGCTGCAGGCGCGGCTGTCAGGCCAGTCTATGTCAGCGCCCGCGTCCCGGGAAGACACGTTCTTTTACCTATAGCGGGCCACCCCGGGAAAGCTGATAGTGCGCTGTTATTGGCCGATTCCATTGCCTGCGAGGCATCCATGTCCGAACTTCCCACGCTTTCCACACCAATCAGCATCGCTACACCGACCTCTCAGGCGGAGTGGCAATCCCTGGCCGATCAACTTTCCATTGAAGGCCGGGCCTATATCAACGGCGTTTACCAGTGGGCCGGTGAAGGCGAGACCTTCCCTTGTGTCAGCCCGGTGGATGGTCGTGAACTGCTCCAGGTGGCCAGTTGTGGACCGGCCGACGCCGACCAGGCCGTCATCGCCGCCCGCAGTGCCTTTGAGCAGGGGATCTGGAGCCGGTTACCGCCCACCAAGCGCAAGCGTGTGCTGATCCGCTTCGCCGAACTGATGGAGAAACATGGCGACGAACTGGCCCTGCTGGAAACCCTGGACATGGGCAAGCCCATCAACCACGCCCGCACCATCGATGTGCCTGCCACGGCCCGGGCCATCCGCTGGACCGCCGAAGCCATCGACAAGGTCTACGGTGAGCTGGCGGCCACCCCCCATGACCAGATCGGCATGATCTCCCGGGAGCCCATGGGGGTGGTGGCCGCTATCGTGCCCTGGAACTTCCCCATGATCATGGCGTCCTGGAAGATTGCGCCGGCCCTGGCCACCGGCAACTCGGTGATCCTCAAGCCGTCGGAGAAATCGCCCCTGACCGCCATACGTCTCGCGGCATTGGCGGAAGAGGCTGGTATTCCGCCGGGCGTGTTCAACGTGTTGCCCGGGTACGGCCACACTGTGGGCAAGGCCCTGGCGCTGCATATGGACGTGGACTGCCTGGTATTCACCGGCTCCACCAACGTGGCCAAGCAACTGATGATCTATGCCGGCCAGTCCAACATGAAGCGGGTGTGGCTGGAGGCCGGTGGCAAGAGCCCGAACATTGTCTTCGCCGACGCCCCGGACCTGAAGAAAGCCGCCGCCGAGGCGGCGGGCGCCATTGCCTTCAACCAGGGTGAGGTATGCACCGCTGGCAGCCGCCTGCTGGTGGAGGAGAGCGTACGCAGCGAGTTCATTGCTCTGGTCTGCGACGCCCTGACAACCTGGCGCCCGGGCCACCCGCTGGATCCGGCCACCACCTGCGGTGCCATCGTTGACCAGGCCCAGCTGGACCGCATCATCGACTACATCAACATCGGCCAGGCCGAGGGCGCAAGGCTGGTACAGGGCGGCAAGCGCTTGATGGAAGACACCGGTGGCCTGTTTGTCGAGCCTACGGTCTTTGACGGCGTGCTGAACCCCATGCGCATTGCCACGGAGGAGATCTTCGGGCCGGTGCTGTCGGTGATCGGCTTCCATACCGCCGACGAAGCCATCGCCATTGCCAACGACTCCATCTATGGGCTGGCGGCTGCGGTATGGACGGCCAACCTCAATACCGCCCACAAGGTGGCCAAAGCCCTGCGGGCGGGCAGCGTGTGGATCAACCATTACGACGGCGGCGATATGACCGCGCCCTTTGGCGGCTTCAAGCAGTCCGGCAACGGTCGTGACAAGTCCCTGCACGCCTTTGATAAGTACACCGAACTCAAGGCGACCTGGATCGCTTTGGACTAACCTCCGGTGGATACAAAAACGGCGCCCTCGTGGCGCCGTTTTTCTTTATGGTGTAACTTTCGTCAGACCGTGTGAAGGTACCAGAGATATTCCAGGTCCGAGATGGTCATCTCGAACTCAGTCAACTCATGTTCCTTGCAGGCCACAAACACGTCCAGGAAGTCGCGGCCCAGGTACTCTTCCATCACCGGCGACTGCCCCAGCTCCCGCAGCGCATCCCGCAGGTTGTTCACCAGGCTGGCCTCGTGCTGCTCATGGGCGTTGCCCACGGTCATGGGCGGTGGCTCGATGCGGTTGGTGATGCCGTAGTGGATGCCCGCCAGTACCGCCGCCATCAGCAGGTAGGGGTTGGCGTCGGCGCCGGCCACCCGGTGCTCAATGCGCAGGGCCTCCGGGTCGCCACCGGGCAGACGCAGGGAAGCGGTGCGGTTGTCCACGCCCCAGGTCGGCGCGCTGGGCACGTAGTATTCCGGGCTGAACCGGCGATAGGAGTTGATGTTGGGGCAGAACAGGGCCATGGCATCGTTCATTGTCGCCACCAGCCCGCCAACGGCCCACCGCAGCATGTCGTTGGGCTGCTCGGCATCCCCCGCAAAGACGTTGTGACCGTCCTTGTCCACCAGGCTCACGTGCAGGTGCATGCCGCTGCCGGCCTGGTTGTGGTAGGGCTTGGCCATGAAGGTGGTGTCCATCTCATGGTCGTAGGCCACGTTCTTGATCAGGCGCTTGAGCAGGGTGGCGTGGTCGCAGGCCCGCACCGCGTCATTGACGTAATGCAGGTTCACCTCGAACTGGCCGGGGGCGGATTCGGCCACCAGCGCGTCGGCGGGCAATTCCTGCTCATGGGCCGCATCCAGCACGTCCGCCAGCAGCTCCGCGTACTCGTCCAGGTCATCGATGGAATAGGCCTGGGTGCCCGCCGGGCGCTTGCCGGAAATGGGCGACTTGGGCGGCTGGGGCCGGCCCGCCAGGTTCTCCTGGTCAATCAGGTAGAACTCCATCTCATAGGCGGCCACCGGGGTCAGGCCCAGGTCGGCGAAGCGCTTGACGATGTTCTGCAGAACGACTCTCGGATCGGCGAAAAAGGGCGTCTCCCGGTCCAGCTCGAACATGGTCAGCAACAGCTGCGCCGTGGGCCGCTTTTGCCAGGGTTCCATGGTGAGGGTGGCATCGATAGGCAGGCAGACCCGGTCGGCCTCGCCAATGTCGAGGCCCAGGCCGGTTTCCTCCACCGTGGTGCCCTGGATATTCAGGGCAAAGATCGACGCCGGCAGGGCAATGCCCCGCTCAAATACCTTGGTAAGGGTCGATGGATCCACCCGTTTGCCGCGAACAATACCGTTGATATCCGGAATCAGCAGGTCGACAAACTGCAGCTCGGGGTGCGCCTGAAGGAAGGCGTCGACGCTCGCAAAACCAGAACCCATAGGAAAGCCTTTCGGAACTTACACTCAACCCGTGCAGAAGGACCGGCACAGGCGTGTCTCAGCGTCCTTTATCCTGTTTTCCGGGTGCATTTGCAAGATACGCACATGCCGTAGCGGCGGGCAATTGAAATCGCTGGCGCGGAGGGTCGCCCCATGCTAGAAATTGCGCAATTCCTGACCAGGCCGGGCGGCGCTGGCAATTTGCCTCAAGGAGGCACCGATTGAACACAACGAACTCCCCTGACACCCCCTGCTATCCGCTGATTGGCATCAGCGCCTGTAGCCAGCACAGCGATGGTGAGCACCCGATTTTTACCTTCGGTGAGAAGTACAGCCGTGCCGTGAGCGAGGGCGCCGGCGGGCTGCCGGTGGCCATCCCGGCCCTGGGGGCGGGGCTACCGCTGCAACAGCTGGTGGAACGGCTGGACGGCCTCCTGCTCACTGGATCACCCTCCAATATCGAGCCCCACCATTACCGGGACGAAGGCAGTGAACCGGGCACAGCCCACGACCCCAAACGGGACGCCACCACCCTGCCCCTGATCCGCGCGGCGGTGGCTGCCGGTGTGCCCGTGCTGGGCATCTGCCGCGGGTTCCAGGAAATGAACGTGGCCATGGGGGGCACCCTCTACCAGAAGCTGCACACCACCGGTCGCTTCCGGGAGCACCGGGAAGACAAGACCACGACACTGGATCAGCGATATACGACAGGCCATGACATCCGCATCCAGCCGGGCGGTCGTCTGGCACAAATCTGGCCCCAGTCGGAGACGGTCTACGTCAACTCCCTGCACGAGCAGGGTGTCCGCGACCTGGCACCGGGCCTGCGGGTGGAGGCGGTTGCCGAGGATGGCCTGGTGGAGGCGTTTTCACTCATCGACGCACCGGCCTTTACCCTGGCCGTACAATGGCACCCGGAGTGGCAGTGGCACCCCTGTCACGATGTGGGGGATTTTCCGTTCTATCGGGCGTTGCTCGGGGCGTTCGGGGAGGCCTGTGCCCAGAGGGCCCGGGCCCGTGGAGTGTCACGGCAGGCGAACGGCATGGCCTCTCCGCAGTGAGCCCGGTTGCCTGAGACCTTTCAGGCCAGCCCGAGCAGTTTAACCAGACTGTCCCTGAAAGCCTCACCGGCGGGGCGCCCGACCAGTCCCTCGGCAAGACGGATGGTCTTGCCGCCATCCTCGAAAGCCAGTGCGAAATACTCCGTGGTTCGTCCACCCTGGCTTTGACTGACCCCGCTCTTCAATACCAGCTGATCGGCCGAGATCAGCTCACCCTGGCGTTTCCACAAATCCAGGCCAAGCCAGTGCCGGATCATCGTGACCCGGGTGCCCTCGATGCGAGCGGTCAGCCCGCGCCCGGCCATGAACACGCCCCCGATGGTTAATGGCACCCCGAACAGCAGAAACAGGCCGCCCATCAGATAGAGCATCGCCCCTTCCGTGGCGGCCAGATACCACAGACCCGCGCCCACGCTGGCGAAAATCAGTCCGAACACCGTGATCGACAGCTTCATACCCAGATGACGTCCGGCCCGGCTGTGTATGACCCAACCCAGGCCCATGCGCTGCATGTCCACCTGCTCCACGGCCTCTGTCAGGGCCTGTCGGCGGCCCTGCTGTTCATGATGCTGAACATGGGCCTCACTCAGCGTGACACCGGACCGCTGGCGGCCCTGGACCACAGGCAGGTCGTAGGAACGCTCCAGCGGCACTGGTTCAGTGGGGCCAATGAGCAACACCCGCCAGACCACCTGGTGCCGGCCATCACCATCCGATTCGGGAAGATCGGCAGGCGGCGTGAAGCAGAAGCTCAGCTCGGTGCCATGAGCCCGGTGGTGGGCTTCCGGTACCTGGTCCTGCTGCCACACCAGGGTTTCGTGACGACTGCTGTTCTTGCCGCTACTGATGCGGACCCGCAGGCATTGCAAGGTAACAGCCCACCCCGCATCGGCGTCCAGGCGTCGGGTGAAAGCAATGCGACCGCCAATGTCCCCGCCCAGCTGCCCGGGAGCAGGATCCATCACCAGCGGTGCCGGCCCGTAATAGCGCCAGTTCCGCCAGTTTTTCCAGGCCATATAGCCAAGCCACAGGCCAGCCAGCGGGAACAGCAACACGGCCAGGATCGGCCAGTTGCCCTTCGACAACTCGTCAGGGAGCATCAGGACCACCGGCAGACTTATCCCCAGGAAGGCGAAGGCCATGAAACCGAACAACCAGTGCCCGTATTGTGCGGACGACGAAATCGGTTGATCCCCTGTCGGCGAAGGGGCGCCTCGCCTCATTGCCAGCCACATCACGAACACACCAGCACCGGCAAACACCAGGCCGAACACGGTCATGAACAGCATCTTCCGCCAGCGCAGCTCCCGCACCAGCAGGCTTTCCGAGGGTTGTCCGGGGTTGACCCACACCTGCACGGCATTGTTGCGCCGCTGCTGCTCAAGGTGCCGCATCACCCGATGGTGGAAGTCCCCGATGTTGTCGCTACCCCGGTCATACCCGACCCGGGTTCCTTGGTACTGACGGCCACCGTACTCATACCGGTAACTGGCCCGCACGGCGTAGGTGGTGGTGCCTTCCGAATGCCGCTGTCGATCGACCCGGATCTCATCGAGAGTAGCTGGCACCTGGTCCCAGCTCGCAGTCATCCCGTGCTCAAGCAACCGGTGCGCGGGGCCGAACAGAAGCATGCCCACCCCGGGCAGGAAGAACACAAGACCAAACAGGACGGGTACTAACCGGGATTTCGGGCGGGTTCTGTTCCGGGGCACGGCGACAACTCCTCTGCCGGGATAATGATACGCACAGGTACGGATCAGAATTATGTCGCACCAGAGCCCCTGGCGCCCGGGGCTGCCTCACAACATCACACTTCAGCCGGCGTGCACCTGTTCAGCGAATACCGCCTCACCGTCGCCCTTCCTGTAGAGCGAGCGTGGCTTGATTATTCGCTTGAACTGGACGGGATCAAGCCAGCCACTTCTGCTTCCGGCCAGAAATGGTTTCCGCCATTTGCTGCCGTAACCAGGGCACCTTTTGCGATAGGGTGAGTGACAGGTCCCGTAACGGGGCCGCGCCCTTCAGGTTGGACTGGAACATGGGTGTCAGCCACCAGCTCATGCGCTGATAGAAGCGGATGGAGCCCCGGCGCTGGTCATCGAAATGCTGCCAGACGTCATCCCAGGTCCGGCTGCCGTCAACCGCCCGTGCCATGGCAACGGCATCCAGCAGGGCCATATTGGCACCCTGGCCCAGTTGGGGGCTCATGGCGTGCGCGGCGTCACCAATGACACCGATTCGCCCCCGCCCCCAGTGGGACAGCACCACATCCCGATAGGTAGCGGGCAAAAGGTCACCGGCGGAAGCGATAGACTCGATAAGCGGACCAATTTCCGGCCAGAGGTTGGTGGCCTCGCGTTTCCAGTCCTCCAGGGGAAGCTCCTCGTCCTGCCAGCGGACCATGTCGGCCACCGGCAGACTCCAGAAGAAGCTGACCATGGGCTGTCCGCCAATGCCGGGAACCGTTCCCGTCGGCAACATGCCCATCATCCGTTGGGAGCCCTGGTAGCGTTGCTGCAGCAGCGGTTTTGCAAAAGCGGCCAGCCCGTCGGTCAGTGGTCGCATCAGCCACATGGCGCCCCAGGGGTACTGGCGATCATAACGAACCAGGGATTTCGGCCTCAGGTCGCTGGCGCTGCCATTGGCCACCAGCACGCCGTCAAAGCGTTCCTGTCTGGTCTGGCCATCGCTGCGGAAGGCCACCATGGTGCCGGTTGCCGCCGACGTTACCGAAAGCACCTCGCAGCCAAAGCGTCGTTCATGTTCCAGATCTGCCAGAGCTTCATCCAACACGTGACACAGGGCAGCCCGGTGTACCCCCAGACCGGACACCGGTTCATCCAGGCCCAGATCGCGGTAGGACACATCCATGATGGCGCGTCCATCCGTGGTGCAGCCATACAGGGCATCGATGCGCTCGCCATACTGACGGATCGATTCCAGGCAACCAAGCTCCGCCATTGCGTCCAGTCCGGCGGGCTGCAACAGCAACCCGGCGCCAACAGGTGCGAGGGCGTCAGCTCGTTCGAATACCGTGATGTGATGGCCCCGACGGGCGAGGAGGATGGCCGAGGCAAGTCCGGCGGTGCCGGCGCCGATAATGGCAACGCGTTGGTGTTTCAACGGAAGTTCCTTTTTCCATAACGACATGTTTTTCTTGTAGGCAATTAAGCTACTGCAATCCGTGGCTGAAATAAACCAGCGCGATGCGCCGCCAAAGCGGCCGCTACTGGTTGTAGCTACCGGCAGATACCGAACCGACTGGTATCCAGATGGAAGTGATTTTCGTGGGGCTTATTATAATCGGGACCCAACACGGTGCCGAAATAGTCACACGCTGCGCTGTGGACTGCCTTCAGGAATTTACGCCGAGCCGGGTCTGCGTCGTTATCCCAATCCTCCAGTACGGAAATGCGCCGGCCATCTGCCAGGCGGAACCCTGCCAGGTCGAGTGCGGCGGCGCTGGCGTGTTCACTGCGCCGGGCATTCTCACGATGGTAGATATTGCGGCAGGCAAAGGTACCGTAATGATCAAGCCGCACCACCGGGCTGCCCAGGTGTTCCCGGGCCAGGGGTTGTAACTGCTGCTGTTCGAACATCACCCAGGCGGCGACCAGCGGGCAGGTTGCGGTAAAGGTCGAACTCAGCTCCGCGCTGGTTCGCGTGACGCGGACCACGTTGGTAAGCGGACAGCTCTCCACCGGGGTGTAATCCTCCAGCGGCAGGTGATCCAGCCAGTTGTCCGGTGCGGTTGCCAGCACATCGATGCACTCTGCCTGTTCATCCCGCAGGCTGTTGAGCTTCCAGCGGGTAACCGGGGTCATCCGATGATCCAGCGCCACGGGGGCAAACGGACTCCACTCAGGTGGCAGATATTGCCAGGCGCGGATGTAGTCCAACGCCGCCACCACCACGATCACCAGCAACCAGAACAACCACGCCTTTCTCGACAAGGGCCTTTCTCCGATATTGCCGCGTATTCGGCTGCCAAGCAGCTCCTTGCTGTTTCATCAGCGTGCCGAAACCACGCCAGAAATGGAAGCCGGACGAGACCCGCGGCTGGCGAAGTGGAAGGTGATGTGCCGGAAGAGTGAGAGCGCAGGGAGTGAATCAGCATTCCGGGCGGAGCCTTGCCGTGAACAGCAATACTCCGCTCCGGAAGAACGTCTACCGGGCGTCCAGTTTATCCTGCGTCTTCAGCTCGAAGTCGCTGGCATCGTGCCGCTCCGGCAGCTGGCCTGCGGGGTCGCCCCAGACTCGATTCACCATCTGGCCACGCTTCAGGCCCGGGCGGGCTTCCAGCTCCTTGCTCCAACGGACCACGTTGGTATAGGTATGCACCTCCAGAAATTCCTGTGCGTCATAGATGGTGCCGGTGACCAGATTACCGTACCAGGGCCAGATGGCCATGTCGGCAATGGTGTACTCGTCCCCGGCGATATAGCGGTTATTGGCCAGCTGCCGGTCCAGCACGTCCAGCTGACGCTTGACCTCCATGGTGTAGCGGTCGATGGGGTACTGGAACTTCTCAGGCGCGTAGGCATAGAAGTGGCCGAACCCGCCACCCAGGAAGGGCGCACTGCCCATTTGCCAGAACAACCAGTTGAGCGTCTCGGTACGGCCGGCGATATCCTTTGGCAGGAATTCACCAAATTTCTCGGCCAGGTAGACCAGCATTGAGCCGGACTCGAACAGCCGCAGGGGCGGGTTCTGGCTGTGGTCCACCATGGCAGGGATCTTGGAGTTGGGGTTCACATCCACAAAGCCGCTACCGAACTGCTCGCCGTCCATGATCTTCACCAGCCAGGCATCGTATTCCGCCTCCTTGATGCCCTTCTCCAGCAGCTCCTCCAGCATGATGGTGACTTTCGCGCCATTGGGTGTGGCCAGGGAGTACAGCTGTATCGGGTGCTTGCCAACCGGCAGCTCCTTGTCGTGGGTCGGGCCGGCAATGGGACGATTCACGCTGGTGAACTTACCGCCATCCTGCTGTTCCCATTTCCAGACTTTCGGGGGGGTATAGGTATCGTCAGACATTCACGGATCCTTTGTTGGTGTACCGAAGGTGGTGGGCCGTCCTGGCGGACTATCCTGTATTGACCGACTATGGATTGTTGCACCACAGGGAAAACGTGCGACTCACATCCTATAGGACACAAGTAACAAAGAGAACATACCGGGCAGAGGCTCGCTGCGGCTCACTGCCATGCATCGCCTCCTGCGACGTCCTATCGTGAAACGCGTGGGCGAACGGTGGTTGCCCTCATAGAACAGCGTCAGCGAGAGCGGCCCGGCGGGCTGAAAACAGCCGATTGGCCGCAACCGCTGCTATCACGACGATCAGCTGGATAAGGAGCATGGGAGCAGTGCTGCTGGTACCTGCTGCACTGACCAGCAGTCCACATAGAGCGCCCAGCAACATCTGGAGGCACCCCACCAGAGCAGCGGCCATACCTGCCCGTGAACCATGGGGGGCAATTGCCCCTGCCACCGCATTGGGGAAGACGAAGCCTGCTCCGAGGGTCAACAGGAACTGGGGCAGAACCACGCTGTATGCATCCAGCCCCCGCAACGCATAACCGACGGCAGTGGTCAGGGCAAACAGACATACCAGCGCCAGCCCTGCGGTCAGCAGTCGCTGCGGGCCAACACGCCGCACCAGCAGGCGACTCAGCACCAGGGCGATGACGAATCCCGACAGAATGCCTCCGAAGATCAGGCCCAGGGTCTCGGTGGAGACGCCCAGCATGTTCCGGACCGCAAAAGGCGCGCCCACAACGTAAGCCATCATGGCGCCATAGACCAGGCCCAGTGGTAACGCATGTCGCAGGAATACCGGATGCATGGCCACCTCCCGGTAAGCACGCAGCAGGCTTTCGGTCCGTTCCACACCGGTTCCATTTTTCGGTCGGGTTTCAGGCAGACCAACAGCAACCAACAGTGCGAGCAGCACACCGAGAACAGCCAGCGCGGCGAAAATCATCCGCCAGCCCCATTGCATCGAAACCCAACCACCAATAGTGGGCGCAATAGCCACGCTCAGTGCAATCGCCAGTGTTGTCGTTGCCAGAACGGCGGGCACACGAGGCAGTGGGTAGACATCACGGATAATCGCCCGCGCCATGACAAAACCCACGCAGGCACCAAGGGCCTGCAGCACACGGGCAATAATCAGCACGGTGACGGACTCGGCCAGCAGGCAACCGACCGTGGCCGCCACATAAAGCCCCAGACCGCTTAACAGGACAGGACGTCGGCCCAAACGGTCCGATGCCGGCCCAAACACCAGCTGCCCCACCCCGAACGCAAACAGGAACAGCCAAAGGGAGCTCTGCACAGCCACCGGGCTTGCCGACATTTCCCCCGCAATCAGGGAAAGGGCAGGCACGTAAAGCTGGGTGGACAGCTCGCCGAGAATCGTCAACATTAACACCAGCAGACCAACCATCAAGGGGATCGATCTGACGTCATCCGGGGCGCTCATGATCCGGACTCCTCTGTGTCCGCCCGACTCACCGACACGTGCCGCCCCAGCATGTCCAGCCCGAGCGTAATCAGTGAGGGGTCGTTGAGGATCCGGCGATGGCCAAGCCCGGACACCTCGTGCAGGGTCGAACCGGGCCACGCTGCCCTTAGCAGGCGGCTCTCCTCGAACGGTACTTCCCGGTCGTCCAGGTCATGGAGGATCAGTGCGGGATGGCGAAAGCCAGCAGAAAGCTCCATCAGCTCCATCGCGACCATGGGCTGGCCTGTCTCCGCCTCCATCAGGGCAAGCAGACGATCCGCCTGCTCGTCGGTCAGCCTGGCCATGGACGCAGCCCGAAGCAGAGCCCCCTGCAGGGAGCTGGGCCCGGCGATGTGGATGCTGGCACGGACCTGCAGGCCTTGGGCAAAGGCATACAGCAAGGCCGGCGAGCCCATCGAATGGCCTATCGCTGCCTCAACCGGCCCGGCAGCCTCCAGCACCCGCAATGTGGCCCGCCCCAGGTCCACCACGTTGGATCGGCTTCCGCCAGACTGCCCATGGCCCGGCGCATCGAATGCCAGCACCTGGTATCCCGCTGCCAGCAGCGCCCTGATATACCCGGCCAGATGACTCGCCCGGCTATTCCAGCCATGAACCACCAGAACCCTGGGGCCCGTCCGGCCCCACTGCCAGGCCGCCAACCGGTTACCCCGGTAATCAACCTGAAAAGGCACCGCGCTTGCCAGTAAAGACTGTTCTTCGTCGGTGGCCTGAACCCGCACGGGAGTTACCAGTGCCCGGAAAAGCTGCTCGGCCTCAAATGGTCCTGGCCCGGCGATCGATGTTGATGTTGTGGTACTTGGAGTCTCCATGATGCTTACCCTCTCTAGATGACAGTCATCATACTATTATATGTTGATCATCATTTAAAGAAGCAAAACACACGTCAACCCATCGGTACCGGAACACCGGCAGCGGCAGTCACCTCCAGCTACCGGACGGCCTGAACAGCGTTATTGCCGGCCTCCCGCAAACAGCCAGGGGCCATCACCGTCAGCGCCCGTCGCCCTTTACACCCAGGCGGTCCAGATACACGTGCAGCTCCTGCTCGCTGATATTGACGTACTCCAGTACCCGACCGTAAAGCATCACCGTGGGCACATTGCGCCCGCCCAGCTCGCGCTGGGTTTCATTCAACACGTACAGGATCAGCCGTTCAGTACGGGTCAGACCGTCACGGACATCGGGGATGGCTTCCTCGGCGGTTTGCCGCGGAGCGGCGGAAGATCGGTCGCTGTGCAGCCGATTGTTAAATCCTTCTCTGTACGTTATTTTGAACATGATCAACATCCTGTACAGGAGCAGTCTTATGGATGCCATTAGCTACACAGCAGCCAGAACCAATCTAGCAAAAACCATGGAACAGGTCTGTGAAGACCATTCACCAGTGATCATCACACGAAGCAAGGCACAGTCCGTCGTCATGATCTCTCTTGAGGACTACGAGGCGCTGCAAGAGACCGCCTATCTCCTGCGTTCACCAACGAACGCCCGTCGCTTGCTGGAATCCGTTGCAGAGCTGGAGCAAGGCGGTGGTCAGGAAAAGGAACTTCCTGAATGAAACTCATCTTCTCCGAGAACGCCTGGGAAGACTATCTGTACTGGCAGAAAACCGACAAAAAGATACTTATCCGAATTAATAAACTTATCAAAGAGACCAAACTAGAACCGTTTGAAGGTATAGGTAAACCGGAGTCCCTCAAGCACAGTCTCGCCGCTTACTGGTCCCGCCGAATTAACGAGGAACACCGAATGGTGTACAAAGTCACGGATGACGCTTTGCTTATCGCCCAGCTTCGATACCACTACTGATTTAACCGTTTCTTTCAGACTGTCAGCACTACAGGCATCGTCTGTCGTACCCGTCTTCTCTCCACTACCTGAATAGCAATTCCGGGAGCCCGTAGGGTACCGCTCATCGGTTACCAGACCAGGTTACCGTTCTCACAATCGGGGGAAGGACCCAGCACGCTAGTGCCCAGCAGGGTTGCTGTTCCGGATAAATGGGAAACCGACGGATGTTCGAACCCCGGCACACCAATCGCATTGATGCAGCCGGCCACCAGGGCCAGGACAAAGGCCCCGTACTCGATCCATTTTGGAAGCTTTGATATCAAGAGGGTTACTCGCTGGTCTACTACGAAAATACCTGCCGTGACCAAACGATTCCATGAACCTGCCGTGCGTATACAGTATTCCAGACAGGTCGTCAGTCCGGTTGATTCATATCCATGACAAGCCCGGAAACGCCCACTACAGTACAATCATGGAATGACCAGAACCCAGTTCAAACGTGGGAGCCATTGTCGCCGTGGACCAGAAATCGCAAGACCTGGAGCTGTTTGAAGGGCTCAAGGCACTTTCTGACACCGCCTTCCCCAAAGAATGCGCCAGCTGCGGTCGCGTGTACGAGTCACCGGAAGACTTTATACAACAGTCCGAGGGCATCTCCGGTCGTTCAGGCCTCAAACACGCCTACGATGATGACGACCGGCCGATGGTCGAATTGTTTCGCAATTGTGTTTGCGGCTCCACTCTCATGGATTTCTTTTCCGATCGGCGTGATTCCTCACTTGCCGGCATCAGACGACGTCAGGTATTCAGCAAGGTGCTTACACATCTGGAATCCAGGGGCATGGATACCGATACCGCCAGGCAGGAGCTGCTGAAACTGATGCGCGGAGACGCCAGCGAAAAACTCGAAAGTCTGGGTGTCAACCTGAAAGCCCGGCGCTACGACCAATAGGGGGGGCGGGTAGTTACGCACCCATGTTCCTGATTCGCTCACTTGTCCTTCTAGCCTGTTTTTTACCCGGCACTATTTGCGCGTCCACCATGCCACTACCAACGGACGCTCATCATGTGCTGGACGGCAATGTTCAGTACCTGGAAGATTCCGACAACACCTATACTGCGGCCCAGGTGAGAGCGTCAAAGTCCCTCGACTGGCAAACTGCCGGCACCGAAGCATTCAACCAGGGCGTAAGCGATTCCACGTGGTGGCTCCGGCTGCAGCTGGTTAATACCAGTGACCAGGCCCACGAACGTTTGCTGGAAATCGGCTATCCCCTGCTGGATCATGTGAATGTCTACGTGTACGACGGTATTCAGCAACGTGCCTCCTATCAGCTCGGGGACAAGCAGCCCTACCTCCAACGCCCGCTGGAGCACCACCACTATCTGGTACCCTTGACCTGGCAACCAGAGCAGACCTTGACCATTCTTGTCAGGGTAGAGTCATCGGGCGCGGTATGGGCACCACTCACCCTGTGGACGCACGAGGCTTTTGTCGGCCAGGACGGCATTCGTGCAATAGCCCGGGGCCTTTTCTACGGCGCACTGGCCATCTTCGTCGTCTACAACCTCATGCTGTTTCTCTCAGTCCGGGAGCGGAGTTACCTCTATTACGTCTGTTCCTATACCTGTCTGTTACTGTTTTCCGCAACATTTACTGGCCTGAGTTTCCGATACATCTGGTCCACTGCCACTACCTGGAACGAGCTGGCCGTGCCTGTCTTCCTCGCTGGCATCTCAACGTTTGGCAACCTGCTGGCCTGCGAGCTGCTTCGGCTCAGACAGGAACATTCCCCGCTTGCCCGAATATTCCAGATTGGAGCCATTGCCGGAGCCCTGATCATCCTGGCGGCATTCGTGGTGCCGTATCAGTGGGCGCTAACGCTCTCTATGGTCTTTGGTATAGCGTCCTTCGCCATTGCATTCATTATTGGCCTTCATCGACTGCCACGTGGCGGCATTACCGAACGCCTGTTCACTGTTGCGCTGGCCTTTGCCTTCATCAGTTCGTTGCCAAACACACTGGCCGCTGCCGACCTGATGTCGCTTAACGCCATTTCAAAACAATCCATGTACCACGGCACCATCATTGCCGCCCTGCTACTCTCCTTCGCCCTGGCGTCCCGCATTACCGATGACCGCCGCCTGCGTCACCTGGCGCATCAGGAGGCCATGCTGACCACCCAGCGGGCGAAGGCTGAGCTGGAAGAGCGGGTCCTGGAACGAACCCGGGAACAACAGCGTCTCAGCGAACATCTTCAGGAGCTTTCCATTACCGATGCCATGACCGGAGCCAGTAATCGGCGTTACTTCGAGCAACGCCTCGCAGAGGAGTGGAAACGTTGCGGTGAGTCGGAGCGTTCTCTGGCCGTCATTCTTATGGATGCGGATCATTTCAAGCGCATTAACGATACCTACGGCCATGCCGCGGGCGATGCCTGTCTGATCGATATTATTCAGCGGTCTCGCCGTTGCCTGAGACGTCCGGCGGATGTCTTTGCCCGATTCGGTGGTGAAGAATTCTGTGTGCTGTTACCCGAAACCGATCAGAACGGTGCCCTGACGATAGCCGAGCGCATTCGCCTTGCTATTGCAGAGTCACCCGTTAAGTACGACGGCGAGCTCATCCCGGTCACAGTCAGTGCTGGCGTTGCATCCACGGTGCCCAGCCCGGGCACCCGACCAGACCGGTTGCTCAACCTGGCAGACAAGGCACTTTATGACGCCAAGGAAACGGGCCGCAACAGGGTTTGTGCACGCCGGCTGGACAATAGTTCGCCAGATCATGGGAGCAGCCAATGAGCCGATTCCCGACAGCACAGCCGTTATCCGTTCTCCTGACTCTGGTGCTGATGATTCTTGCCCCCACTTCGGCGTTGGCCCAGGAACATTCTTCCGGCGGGAATTCCATAGATCCGGCTGGTCAGCTGCAATACCTGGAAGATCCGGAAGACCAGTGGACAATCCAGGACCTTACAGGGCGACAGGACTGGAAGGCAACGGAAGGCGGCTTCAATCAGGGCTATTCCCGCTCAACCTGGTGGCTAAAAGTACCCCTGATGAATCCCGGCTCGGAGACCCTGACCCGCTATCTGGAGATCAGCTATCCGATGCTCGACCACCTGGAGGTATACCTTGTCAACGACGGCCAAGTCCTCGAACGATATTCACTCGGCGACAAGCAACCGTTCGCCTCTCGCCCGCTGAATCACCAGAACTTTGTCGTACCAATGCAACTACCGCCGGGCTCTGAACGGACCCTCTATCTGCAGATATCATCAAGCAGCATCGTTCAGGCCCCGCTGACTTTCTGGAACCCTGATGCCTTTCTCGAAGCCAATTTTGATCAACTCTTCACCAGTGGTCTCTTCTTTGGCGCACTGATCCTGATAGCGGCCTATAATTTGCTCCTCGCCATCGGGTTGCGTGACAAAAGTTATCTGTTCTACGTCGGATACGTGGTATCCATGACCCTCTTTCTGGCAAGCGTGGATGGACTGGCTTTTCGCTTCCTCTTGCCGAACGCCCCCAACTGGGCCGATCAGGTCCTTGTCATGAGCTTACCCGCACTGACCGTATTTGCAGGCCTTTTTGCCCGTAACCTGCTGGATATTCCCGCGTTTTCCCGCGCCCTCGACATAGTTACCGTTACCCATATCTCACTGGCCTTTTTACTCCTGGTCGCCAGCTTTTTCCTGCCCTACGCTGCGAGCATTAAACTGGGCATGCTGGCTGCCCTCAGTGGCAGCGCCATCAGCCTGTGGGCGGGCCCGTCTGCCTGGCTCCACAAACAGCCGGCGGGCAAATTTTATACCTACGCATGGACGGCTTTGTTCGTGTGCAGCGTACTGCACTCACTGGGGCGGTTAGGGGTATTTGACGTACCCTGGCTGACCAACAACATCATGCCTGTCGGCGTAATCACTGAGGTTCTGATATTGTCGTTGGCCCTGGGCGAACGCATCAACAGCGAGCGCCAGCAGCGTGTCTCTGCGCAACTCGACGCCCTGGCTGCCGAGGAGCAGGCCACCGCCGAACTGGAGCGCAGGGTCATGCAACGCAATGAAGAGCTGGCGGTTCTCAATGCCCAGCTACAGTCGCTGACCCACACCGACCAGCTCACGTCGCTGTCGAACCGACGAAATTTCGAGAACCACCTGCATAAGGAGTTCAACCGTTGCCGTCGCAATAACCGGCCGCTGACAGTAACCCTGCTCGACGTTGATCATTTTAAAAACGTTAACGACCGCTGGGGGCACCAGATTGGTGATATCTGTCTCCAGGCCCTCGCCCGGCAGATGGAGAAAGTCGCCAACGGTACCAGCACGATGGCCGCACGTATCGGCGGCGAGGAATTCTGTTTATTGTTGCCAGAGGTGAATGCCGTCGACGCTTACCGCATTGCCGAACAACTACGGGCCGACATCGCTGACATTCCAATACCATGTGCGGACGAGACCATCCACATAACCGTGAGTATCGGCGTGGCAACGATGATACCCGGGGTTGGTGGCAGTGCTGAAGAGCTACTCAAAGACGCGGACCTGGCCATGTATCAGGCCAAGAACAGTGGCCGTAACCAGGTGCGGGTTCGCAAGTCCGTCAGTCCGGGGCCTGGTGTCAGTAGCACGCTAGACCAACCTTGAGGATGCAATATCGTAGGCTGTAAACGCCCTTTCCTGCAGCCCGAACCGCTTCGCGGCTTCCCGCCAGGGACCAATATGGGGAGCCACCAGATGGGCATCCAGGGATTCGTTGTCCGGCCAGAGCTCGGAAAACCGGATCAGCCCCGGGTCGGTGAGATCCTCGGCCACATCATAGGCAATGCACCCATCATGACACCGGGTAGCGTCTACAAAGTCCAGCAGATACGGCCTGACTGCGTCCATGACCTCCGGCGGAAATCTCAGAAACCCGAAAACAGCAACTTTCTCTTCCATGGCTCGATGGGTCCTTACCCTATTGATCAGTCACCGCAATGTACCACCTGGGCTTGATGCGGCCGAAGTCCTGGCGGTTGTTTGATGTCAGCCCCTTTTTGGAATCCAGCACCCTTGCCTTGCCCCCTTCTCTGACAAACACCACCCAGTGCCAGAAAGGCCTGCCCCGTTCCATACGCCATTTGATCGCCATGAGGGCCTTGTCGGGAAGCCGCTCCCAGGACTCGAACGGGGTTTCCCTGTCCGCTACCGGTATACCGAACGCCTCCAGAAGTGTCCGGACATACTCAGTGTCTGACCAGAGCGCTGTATTGGCGGCATGAATGCCCAGAGCGCTCGCTTTCCGACGAGCCTCCCCGTAACTGACACCTGCAAGAGCGGCGCAGGCGGCAATGCCACAACCGGTGGTTTCTTCCTGAATCACGGGTTCCATCGCTTATCCTTTAGCCCTGATGTGATTCTTCAGTCGGGTTCCGGGGAGACCGACCACTTTCCCCTGGACTCTGAAACCGACCAACCCGGAAAGCATCCAGAATACCCAAAAGCCAGATACCCATTAACAGTAAACCTGCTCCATTGGCATCCTGGAAGGCAGCGCCTGACCGTTGATTCGAGATGGCTTCCTGAATCCCCGGAATATCCAGTGGAATGTCACCGGACAGGATCCGGGCACTGATTTCCTGCGATATGGCGATCGCCGCAGCCACGATAACGTAGAGGCAGACAAGCGACACTACCAGGAACAGCGCACCTGTGACGTTTCTCTTCAGGAAAAAATGGCCAGCTCCGGGCATTATGAAGGCCGATAGAAGCACCGCTTTCGTTGTTTTACTCATTCAGAGCACCGCCTTAGTAGCTTCCTGCACGGCAAGTCTACCGTAATTTGTTGCTCAGGAACGCGTTCGCTTAGCTAAACCCCGGGAGACCAGCCTCACCATTGTACGACCGACGGAACGACCCCAGGCATTCCCAGCGCCGCAGCAAGAGCGGTATCCTCGTGCCTCCCTACTGATCAGTATCAACAGGAGAACGGCCTTGTCCATTGCGGCGTTTTTTGATGGTTACCACGATATTCGGATACCCGCCGGCCACCCGGTGCTGCACCAGGGGGACGAATGCCTCAACTACTTCGTACTGAGGTCGGGGTCGGTACGCCTGTTCACCCGCTCGGCCAACGGTCGTGAGGTCACCCTCTACCATGTCCGGCCCGACAGTATCTGCGTTCTGACCACCAGCTGCCTGCTGGGAGGACGCCGTTTTCCCGCCGAGGCGGTGGCGGAAACCGAGCTGATCGTGAGAATGATGCCCAAGTCCCGCTTCGACAAGCTGATGGAGACGGCCCCGGACTTTCGCAACGCCGTTTTTCAGAGCCTGGCGCAGCGCATGGACAGCCTGATCCAGACTATCGAGAAGCTCGCCCTGCAGCCAATTGATGTGCGCATTGCCCAGTACCTGCTGTCGTTCGACACAGCCCTGGTACATTGCACCCACCAGCTGATCGCCGCCGAGGTAGGCACCGCCCGCGAGGTGGTGAGCCGCCACCTCAAGCAACTCGCGGATCGTGGCCTGATCCAGGCGGAACGGGGCACCATCCGCATTCTCGACCCGGACGCCCTGGCGAAACTGACCTGAATCAATCCACGGCACGACTTCCCTCACCTTGGTGACTTAGTTACAGACGCGCTGCTGATGGCGCCCCAGAATGCTCCCCATCACCACTGATCGGGAGGTCATAACCATGATGAAGAACGAAGGCAAAATCGATCGTACCCTGCGCGTACTGGTTGGGCTGGTATTGCTGAGCCTGGTGTTTGTTGGCCCGCAGAGCCTCTGGGGGCTTATCGGCCTGGTACCGCTACTGACCGGCCTGGTGGGTTTCTGCCCCCTGTACCGGGTGCTTGGACTCAACACCTGCCCGCTGAATAACCGGTAGCCAGCCCTGGCGGGGCGCGATGCCCCGCCTCTATCCCCGGCGAAGCAACCAGAGACACACCCCTGCCCCCGCCAGCGCAGCCAGACGATCCACCCCCAGGACGCCGCTCAGGGGTACGAGGTGAAGAATACCGGCAATGATGTGACGGTCTTCTGCATGGCGGCCTCCGTGGCCCCGGGCTAAGGAACGAATCTCTCACCGCCTCGGCGGACGGACAATTACCTTGCAGGTAACGAGCGGTGTCTAGTTGTCAGTGGGATTGCTCACCGCCCTGAAACCGGACGTGCTACTGTGGTTAACCAATGCCCCCTGGAAGATTTCTCAGGAGCCCCCCATGCTTCGCACGTTCCAAACGCTGGTCCTGGTATGCCTCGCCGCTGGCCCCTCGGCCCTGGTTGCTCAGTCGTCCCTGGTGCCGGTCTTTTCGGAGCTGCAAACTCTGGCGGGGGATAATGGCTGGGAGCCGCTTGAGTTTCCCGATATCGAACGCCACACCCGGTACACTCTGGTGACGGACAACGGCAGACAGGTGGTGGAGGCCCGGGCCGACGACAGTGCCTCGGGCATGATCGCTCGCGTATCCCTGGTGCCAGGCGATTCCCTGACGCTGCGCTGGAGCTGGAAGGTGGCGAATGTGTTGGAGGACGGGGACGCACGCCGCAAGTCCGGTGACGACTACCCGGCACGAATCTACGTGGCTTTCGAGTTCGAGCCAGACAAAGCAGGCTGGTTTGAAAGGGCCAGGCGCAAGACCGTCAGCACGCTCTTTGGCGAGGAATTACCGGGCCGGGCCCTGAACTATATCTGGGCCAACCGCCTGCCCCGGGGCGAGATCATCGCCAACCCCTACACCGACGACACCATGATGATCGCGGTCAATTCCGGCCAGGACCAGGCTAGCCAGTGGGTTACCGTGGAACGCGACATTGTGGCGGACTATCGCCGTGCCTTTGGCAGTGAGCCCCCCGGGCTGCTCGGTGTGGCCATCATGACGGATACGGACAACACCGGCGACACCGCCAAGGCCTGGTACGGCGACATCATTCTGGAACGGCCATAGTCAACGGGCCGTCGGCGACTCCGTCCGGGGAATTCTCCGACGGGGCGCCAATCACACCAGATAGATCACACAGAGCAAGCCGACGCTGCCCATCACCACCATGTAGGGAAAGGCCATGACCACCATGCGGCCGTAGGACAGCCGCACCAGGGGGGCGATGGCGGAGGTCAGCAGGAACAGGAAGGCCGCCTGACCATTGGGCGTGGCCACGCTCGGCAGGTTGGTACCGGTATTGATGGCGATGGCCAGGGTCTGGAAGTGTTCGTTACTGATCGCGCCGGCGTCCAGGGCCTGTTTGATCTCGCTGATGTACACAGTGGCCACGAACACGTTATCACTGATCATCGACAGCAGCCCGTTGGCCACGAAGAACATTCCCGGCTGCTGGCTTTCCGGCAGGCTAAGCACGAACTCGATGATCGGCTTGAACAGGTGCTGGTCGTGAATCACCGCCACCACCGCAAAGAACACCACCAGCAGGGAGGTGAAGGGCAGTGACTCCTGGAACGCCTTGCCAATCTGGTGCTCGTCAGTGACCCCGGTGAACGAGGTGATGATGATGATCACCAGCAGCCCGATCAGGCCCACTTCTGCCAGATGGAACGCGAGCCCGACCACCAGGATGCCGGCCGCAAACGCCTGGATCCACAGCGCCGCCTGATCCGCCTTGGTGCGCTTGGCTTTCTCGTTGTCGGCAAACTCCTCCAGTACCCGGCGTACCGGTTTCGGCAGGCGGGTGCCATAACCAAACCAGCGCACCTTCTCCAGCACCCAGCAGGTAAAGAGTCCAGCCCCAAGCACCGGCATGCTTACCGGTGCCATATGTTCGAAGAAGCTCTTGAAATCCCACCCGACCGTTTTCGCAATCAACAGGTTCTGGGGCTCACCAACCATGGTGGCCACGCCGCCCAGGGCGGTACCAATGGCGCCGTGCATCAGCAGGCTGCGCAAGAATCCCCGGAACTGTTCCAGGTCTTCCCGGTGCAGTTCAATCACATCGGCATCACTATTGGCATTATGGTCCCTCTGCTGGTAGCCCTTACCCGAGGCCACCTTGTGATAGACCGAGTAGAAGCCCACAGCCACGCTGATAATCACCGCCGTAACGGTCAGGGCATCCAGGAAGGCTGACAACAGCGCCGCCGCCGCGCAGAACAGCATGGAAAGCGCCGATTTGGACCTTACACCCACCAGGATCTGGGTAAAGGTGACCAGCAGCAGCTCCTTCATGAAGTAAATGCCCGCCACCATGAACATCAGCAGCAGGATCACCGGGAAGTTGGTGAGCAGTTCGTGGTAAACCGCCTCGGGCGTGGTCATGCCGATCAGCAGCGCCTCCACCGCCAGCAGGCCGCCCGGCAGCAGGGGATAGCACTTGAGCGCCATCGCCAGGGTAAAGATGAACTCCCCCACCAGCAGCCAGCCTGCCACTGCGGGGCCGAACATCACCACCACAATGGGGTTGATGACCAGGAACAGCAGGATCAGCTGCTTGTACCAGACGGGGGCCTTGCCCAGGAAATTGGCGGCGAAACCGCCGAATACAGTCGATGGCATTTATCTATCACTTCTATAGGGCGGGTCTTGTTTGGGCGCGCATTTTACCAGAAGCCATTGCGGATGTGCTTGATATTGATGAAGGGATAAACAAAAGGCGGATCATTTTGGTGCCTCGGACCGCACTTGAACCGGTCAGGCGCACCCTTTTGATGCGCCAGACAACCGGGGCACAGCCCCAAACAACGCAGCATAGATCTTTTTTCGCTTTATTATCAGCGCCTTGATCTAACTGGCACAGAACTTGGTTATCCACCTCTACGCAGCGAGACGTTGGTTACCAGAACCACTTATCAACGCGCGACAATCTGACAAAGAGGTCAACTAGGGTTCCGGCCTGCGGCAATAACACGCAGGTGGCTGGTCCGAGAGTTGACGACCTTTTCCAAAGGTTACACGGCGGGACAAAAGCCCGGGAGGATCGTTCAGTGACTGACGCCTCTCGTATTTTGAACCCTGAACCAGGAGGAAAAGGTGATGCTCGCAACCGCAGCTCCCCTCTACGACGATCTGATTCCCGGCGGATCCCACTGGTCTTTTGTCATGCGCCGTGGCCATGTGTTGCGCCTGATCGATAAAACCGGCGGTGCCAACGTCGGCATGCTGATGTACAACCCCGAGAATCCCCTCGAACGCTACAACATGCCGGACACCCTCAAGAACCAGCACACCTTCAACCTGACGAAAGGTCACGTTCTGCTGTCCGACATGGGTCGGGTCTTTGCCTCCATCACCCGCGATGACCTGGGCTGGCACGACACCGTCAGCGGTACCTGCAACGCTGAGCAGGTGACACAGCGCTGGGGCAAGAAGACTTACCAGGAGGCCCACAACCACTACCACCGCAACGGCTTCACCAGCTTCCTCAACGAACTGGCCAAGTACGGCCTGGGCAAGAAGGACCTGACCGCCAACCTCAACTGGTTCAGCCGGGTAAAAACCGATGACGACGGCAACATGCGCTATGTGAGTGATCACTCACATGCGGGCGCCACCGTGGACCTGCGCTTCGAGATGGACACCATCGTGGTGCTGCACACCTGCCCGCACCCGCTCAACCCGGCTGCCGAATACCCCAGCCACCCGCTTCGTTACCAGCTTTTCAGGGCTGCTCCGGTCACCGATGCCGACCCTTGCAAGACCTCGTCGCCGGAGGCCACCCGCGCCTTCGCCAATAACGCCCTGTACCACCTGTTCCAGTAACGGAGGCCGGAGATGATCAAGCAAAGCGCATTGAAAACCGAAAACGCCGCCTTCCGCGAAACGGTACCTGCGGGCGAGTATTTCCTGAAGGTGGTGAAGGCCGGCGAGACCGTCCGCATCCTGGACCTGGAAGGCAACCAGGCCGCCGACACCCTGTTCTATAACGCCGATAACCCCACCGAACGCTACAGCGCCGTCGACACCATCCGCGAGCAGGGCAACGTCTACCTGACCGCCGGCTCAAAACTGATGTCGTCGGAGAACAACGTAATGCTGGAAATCACCGCCGACACCTGCGGCCGTCACGATACCCTCGGAGGTGCCTGCGCGGCGGAGAGCAACACCACCCGCTATGCCCTGGAAAAGAAATGCATGCACGCCTGCCGCGACAGCTGGCTGGTGGCGGTCACTGAGCACGAAGAGCTGGGCATGACCAAGCGGGACATCACTCACAACATCAACTTTTTCATGAACGTACCGGTCACCGCCGACGGCGGCCTGACCTTTGCCGATGGCATCTCCGACGCCGGCAAGTACGTGGAGCTGGAAGCGAAGATGGACGTGCTGGTGATGATTTCCAACTGCCCGCAACTGAACAACCCCTGCAACGGCTGGAACCCCACGCCCATCGAGGTGCTGGTATGGAGCTGATGAGAACTCCCGACCATGGCCTCGACAAGGTCCTGATCGCCAACCGGGGCGCGATTGCGTGCCGGGTGATACGCACCCTGCGGGCCATGGGCATCACCTCGGTCGCCGTTTACGCAGAGGCAGACGCTGACTCACTCCATGTACGCCAGGCCGACGAGGCCTGGCCATTGGGCGAAGGATCAGCGGCGGCGACCTATCTGGATCAGGACCGGCTGTTCGAGATCGTCAAGGCCAGCGGTGCCCGGGCCATCCACCCCGGTTATGGCTTCCTCAGCGAGAATGCGGACTTTGCCCGTCGCTGCGATGCCGAAGGCGTGATTTTCCTGGGCCCCACCCCGGAACAGATGGAGCAATTCGGGCTCAAGCACACCGCCCGGGACCTGGCCCGGAAAGCCGGTGTCCCGCTGCTGCCCGGTACCGATCTGCTGGACAGCCTTGAGGACGCGCTTTCGGAGGCCGAACGTATCGGCTACCCGGTGATGCTCAAGAGCACCGCGGGCGGTGGCGGTATCGGCATGTCCCGCAACTACGGTCCGCAGGACCTGAAGAACAGCTTTGAGTCGGTCCAGCGCCTGAGCCGGAACAACTTCAGCAACAGCGGCGTGTTCCTGGAGAAATTCGTGGAACACGCCCGCCATATCGAGGTACAGCTGTTCGGTGACGGCCAGGGCACGGTGGTGGCCCTGGGTGAGCGGGACTGCTCGGCCCAGCGCCGCAACCAGAAGGTGATCGAGGAGGCCCCCGCCCCGGGGCTGTCCGATGAGGTGCGCCAGCGCATGCACGCCACCGCCCGGGTTCTGGGCGAGAGCATCCATTACCGCAGCGCCGGCACCGTGGAATTCATCTACGACCCGGACAGCGCCGGGTTCTACTTTCTGGAAGTGAACACCCGCTTACAGGTGGAGCACGGCGTTACCGAGGAAGTCTACGGTGTCGACATCGTGCGCTGGATGGTGGAGCTTGGCGCCGGCACCCTGACCGGGCTGGCCGAACAGGCTGCTGGACTGACGCCGAAAGGCCACGCCATCCAGGCCCGGATCTACGCGGAAGATCCCAACAAGGACTTCCAGCCCTCTGCCGGCCTGCTTACCAACGTGGCCTGGCCGGAAGCCGAAGGCCTTCGGATCGACAGCTGGATCCAGCCGGGCACCGAGGTGTCGCCCCTGTTCGACCCCATGCTGGCCAAGGTCATTGTACACGGGGCAGACCGGGAGGCCGCCCGCCTCAGGCTGATGAAGGCCCTGGACGACAGCCAGCTCTACGGCATCCAGACCAACCGGGACTACGTCAGGCAGGTGCTGGCCGACGACCGCTTTGTGGAGGGGCGCCTGTACACCGCAACCCTCAATGAGTTCCGGTACCAGCCGGCCACGGTGGACGTGGTGACCGGCGGCACCATGACCACCATCCAGGACTACCCGGGGCGCATCGGCTACTGGGAAGTGGGTGTGCCCCCGTCCGGCCCGTTCGACAGTTATTCGTTCCGCCTGGGCAACCGCCTGCTGGGCAACGCCGAAAGCGCCGCCGGCCTGGAGATCACCCTCAAGGGTCCGACCCTGGTGTTCAACCACGCCACCCAGATCGTGCTCACCGGGGCCGACCTTGACGCCACCCTGGACGACACTGCCGTGCCCTTCTGGGGGGTGGTCACCGTACCCGCCGGCGCCACCCTGAAACTGGGTGCCACCACCGGCGAGGGCGCCCGCGCCTATGTGCTGTTCCGGGGCGGGCTGGACTGCCCGGCCTACCTGGAGTCCCGCAGCACCTTCACCCTGGGCCAGTTCGGCGGCCACGGCGGCCGTGCCCTGCGGGCCGGGGACGTGTTGCAGCTGAATGATGCCGAACCCGCTGACAACACCCGCCTGGACAGCAGCCTGAAACCGGCCATCGGCAAGACCTGGAACCTCCACGTCACCTATGGCCCCCATGGTGCCCCGGACTATTTCACCCAGGCGGACATCGACACGTTCTTCGCCAGTGAGTGGGAAATCCACTACAACTCCAGCCGCACGGGCGTGCGCCTGATCGGCCCCAAACCGGAGTGGGCCCGCAGCGATGGCGGCGAGGCCGGCATGCACCCCTCCAATATCCACGACAATGCCTACGCCGTGGGCACCGTGGACTTTACCGGCGACATGCCGGTGATCCTGGGCCCCGACGGCCCCAGCCTCGGCGGATTCGTATGCCCGGTGACGGTGATCAGCGCCGACCTGTGGAAACTCGGCCAGCTCAAGGCCGGCGACAAGGTGCGGTTCGTACCGGTCAGCCAGGATCAGGCGGTGGCGCTACGGGAGGCCCTGGATGACACCGTGGCCACGCTCACGGCCGCCACCACCCATATCACCCCCATCAAGCCGGAAAGCCCGATCCTTCAGACCCTGGGCACGGACGAACACGAGACCGGCGTGGTCTACCGCGCCGCCGGCGACAACTACGTGCTGGTGGAATACGGTCCCATGGAGCTGGATATCCGCCTGCGCTTCCGCGCCCATGCACTGATGCTGTGGTTAAGGGACGAGGGCCACCCGGCCATCCTGGAGCTGACCCCGGGCATTCGCTCGCTGCAGGTGCACTACGACAGCCAGCGTCTCAGCCAACAGGACCTGCTGGCCCTGCTGACCGGCGCTGAGAAGGCTCTGGAAAAGCAGCCGGAATGGGACGTGCCCGCCCGCATCGTTCACCTGCCCCTGTCCTGGGACGACGAGGCCTGTCACCAGGCCATCGCCAAGTACATGCAGTCGGTGCGCAAGGATGCCCCCTGGTGCCCCAGTAACCTGGAGTTCATCCGCCGCATCAACGGCCTGAACAGCATCGACGACGTCAAGAAGACGCTGTTCGAGGCCAGCTACCTGGTCATGGGCCTGGGGGATGTCTATCTGGGCGCACCGGTGGCCACGCCCCTGGATCCACGCCACCGTCTGGTCACCACCAAGTACAACCCGGCGCGCACCTGGACGGCGGAGAACTCCGTGGGCATCGGCGGCGCCTACCTGTGCGTCTATGGCATGGAAGGCCCCGGCGGTTACCAGTTTGTCGGCCGCACCCTGCAGATGTGGAACCGCTACCGCACCACCGAACTGTTCGAGCCGGGCAAGCCCTGGCTGTTGCGGTTCTTCGACCAGGTGCGCTTCTACGAGGTCAACGCTGACGAACTGAAACAGATCCGCCGGGACTTCCCCAATGGCGACTACCCCATCCGCATCGAGGAAACCCGCTTCAACCTGAAGGACTACGAGGGTTTCCTGGCGGACCACGACAAGGACATTCGTGACTTCACCGTCCACCGCCAGCAGGCCTTCGACGATGAACTGCAGCGCTGGATCGAGTCCGGCCAGATCAATTTCAGCTCGGAGGCGCCCCTGGAGGACACCGGCGAGGATGACCTCAGCAACCTGCCCACCGGCCAGCATGCGGTGGAAAGCCATGTCGCCGGCAACCTCTGGGAATGCCTGGTGAAACCGGGCGACGAGATTGAGGCCCAGCGTCCGGTGGCGGTGGTGGAGTCCATGAAGATGGAAATCGAACTGCTCAGCCCGATCAGCGGGCGGGTGGTTGAGATTCGCCGCGAGGCGGGTCAGGCAGTCGCCCCGGGCACCCCGGTGGTGATTGTGGAAGAAATCAGCAACGACATCTGACAGACGTTCAATAACGGGCACAGCCCGGGGAGCACACCATGAAGACACGTGAACTGAGCAAAAAAATCGGCGCTACACTTGGCGCCGGCCTGCTGGCTGCCAGCCTGTCCTTCGGCGCCGCCGCCCAGGAGAAGAACTCCTTCACCCTGGCCTGGACCATCTACGTGGGCTGGATGCCGTGGCAGTACGCCGAGGACAGCGGCATCATGAAGAAATGGGCCGACAAGTACGACATCGACGTCGACATTGTGCAGGTCAACGACTACATCGAATCCATCAACCAGTACACCGCCGGCCAGTTCGACGCGGTGGTGGCCACCAGCATGGACGGCCTGTCCATACCTGCTGCTTCCGGTATTGATACCACGGCCCTGATCGTCGGTGACTATTCCGATGGCAACGATGGCGTGGTTTCCAAGGATGCCGGGTCCATCGAAGACCTGGAAGGCACCACCGTGCACCTGGTGGAGCTGTCGGTTTCCCACTACCTGCTGGTACGGGCGCTGGACAGCGTGGGCCTGGAAGAGCGGGACATCAACGTGGTCAATATCTCCGACGCCGACCTGGTCTCCGCGTTCCAGACGGACGACGTGCGCACCGTGGTCACCTGGAACCCTCTGCTGGGCGAGGTAAAAGCCTTCCCGGAGGCCACGGAGCTGTTCAACTCCAGCCAGGTACCCGGCCATATCAAGGACCTGGCCCTGGTCAACACCGAGGTGCTGGAAGCCAACCCGGAGCTGGGCAAGGCCCTTGTCGGCGCCTGGTACGAGGTGATGGGTATCCTCCAGTCTGATACCGAGGAAGGCCGCGAAGCCCGCGCCGCCCTGGGCGAGGCTTCCGGCACCGACCTGGAAGGCTATGAGGCCCAGCTGGCCGCTACCCGCATGTTCTGGGAACCCGCCAGCGCCGTTGAGTTCATCAACAGCGACCAGGCCCGGGACGCCATGGACAGCGTCCGCCAGTTCTCCTTCGACAAGGGCCTGCTGGGCCAGGGCGCCACCAGCCCGGACTTTGTCGGTATCGAGTTTCCGGATGGCACCATTATGGGTAATGACGATAACGTCAATTTCCGCTTCAACGACACCTACATGCAGATGGCCGCCGACGGCGAGCTCTGATGCTTACCTGACCACAACACGAAGGGCACGAGTCAGTTCGTGCCTTTTGCTTTCCTGTGCTCCGACTCGGCGCGAGTCCTTTCCTGTTCCCGGAAGCCGCTGGAAACACAGGCTGTTCTCGCCGCAGCTTTTGCTGTCGGAGAAGGGATGCTTTTACCACCGGCGATGCGGGTCAATGCCTGTATGCCCGAAAATTGACCAAGATCAATGGATCACCACATAAACGGGAAATCGCCGTCTGATCCACAAAATACTGCAATATATGGACATTCCAAATCATCGAAAAATCATACAATAGCGTAACATTCGCGTCCAAAACGGCGTCCACAGGATCGCGTTTATGTATGTCTGTAAAAGTCAGTCCTATTTACTTGAGCACTTTATAAGGCTCAATACCACACGCCCGGAAAACTGGGTTTCTGCTCTTCAAGTCTTGACCACCAGTCCGCAGCTTTCCCTGAAGACAGACAGCGGCGAGTTTCAGGCGCGCCTGTCCTCCCTTGCTTCAAGTGATCTGAATGTTTGCGGCACTTACCTGAGACATGCCAGTGAGGTAACCGGAGCCAACGCAGGCTCAATGGCAATCATAATGCCGGTATATGGGACAACCACCTTTGAGGTGATGGATGGCAGGTATATTTGCGGCCCCTGGGCCCCGTTTGTCCTCGACCCCCACGAGGATTTCCACGCAACACTGTCGGAAGACAGTCACCTGCTGATCGTTCAGGTGGTCAATCTGAGACACTCACGTTACCGTCATTTATGCTGGCGTGATAAAACCGTTCTCCGGGACATACTTTCCGGCTTTCTGTACGAAACCCCGTTCTTTCGCAGCCATGACCACGCGCTGGCCCGGCTCTCTCATCTGGCAACCCGGCTATACGGTCTCGTAGACGAGCAGGCAGCCGCTGTCCCCGAACCGGAGAACCGGAAGATCATCGGGGAGGACCGCAGGCTATGCAGAGCCATTGAATTACTGAATGAAAACCTGGGTTCGGATATCCAGATTGAGTCCATCGCCAGCCGCTCCGGCCTGAGTCTGCGTAACCTTCACTACCTGATGAAACAGCACATTGGTCAATCTCCCTACCAGTACATAAGGGGGCGCAGGCTGATAAAAGCACGGGAAGGCATTATCTACGACTACCCCGACAATATTCGTATTGCCGAGCATGCCGCGAAATGGAGGTTCCAGCACGCCGGGCGTTTTTCCGGGTATTACCTGAAGCAATTTGGCGAATACCCGAATGAAACCCTCCGCGAACTGGACCGGCTGAGGCAGTATTCCAGCCAGGTTATGGCGATCAAGAATGAAACCACGGCCCCCACCCATTACTGGATATCCAGCTCAATGAAGCCAGGCCACCAGCATTCACCCCAAAAACAACCTGCCTCTGGGGCGAAGAATGCTGATTCCGGAAAAGTCATTCAATGACACTGACTTCATTACGGGAACAAGACTTGCTCTGGTGAAGCGTCTCATCCGCCCGGGTCTTGGCCGCAACCACAACCGGGTTCTCACCCACCAGCAATGCAGCATCCGGAATAAAATCAACCAGCCAGCCCAGATCAATATCTTTCATGGAAACCGTTCATTCTGGTTTCAGTCCTGGTAGGCATCTTTGATGGCGACAAAGCCGTCGACATCCGCGAGAAACAGGTCGGCCAGTGCAGGGTCAAAGTGCTTGCCCCGATTGTCGCGAATCAACGCCACGGCATCATCCAATGGCCAGGCACGCTTGTAGGGGCGTTCCGAGGTGAGCGCGTCGAAGACATCCGCCAGCGCCGCAATGCGCCCAGACAAGGGGATAGCCTCGCCTGCCAGACCCGCCGGGTAGCCGCTGCCATCCCACTTCTCGTGATGGCTGAGGGCAATCTCGCGGGCCATGGTGAGCAGCTCGCTGTCGTTACCGTCCAGCAGGCGGCCGCCTATCTCGGCATGGGTTTTCATCGTCTCCCACTCTTCCGGCCCCAGCTTGCCCGGCTTCAGAAGGATGGCGTCGGGAATGCCGATCTTGCCGATATCATGCATGGGGCTGGCATGGAGTATGAGGTCACACTGAAACTCCGACCAGCCAACCTTGCGTGCCAGCAAGGCACACATCTGGCTCATACGGATGATGTGGTTACCGGTTTCCTCATCACGATATTCCGCCGCGTGGCCGAGCCGGCGAATGATCTCCAGGCGGGTGTCCTGCAATTCCCGGGTGCGTTCCCGTACCAGCCCCTCCAGGTGTTCTTTCTGATGCCGGACCATCCGGTGGGCGACATGGGCATCGAGGAAATTCCGCACCCGCATCAATAATTCACGGCGGTCAAAGGGCTTGGTGACATAGTCCCGTGCGCCGCATTGCAATGCTTTCAACAGCGATTCCTGCTGATTCTGGGCCGTCAGCACAACAACCGGTGGCCTCAGGGGGTCCCCAAGTTCGTCCAGTTGCTGCATAACCTGGAATCCGTCCATACCCGGCATGTTGAGATCCAGCAGAATCAAGGCCGGCTTGTGGTCCTGGTAGGCCGGCAGCACCTGGAACGGATCATTGATACACACCACCTGCTGGTACCCCTCAGCTGACAGGATCCGATCCAGCAATTTCAGGTTTACCGGTTCATCGTCGACCACGAATATGGTTTGTTCACGGAGGTTGGTGTCGAAATAAGCGGACATAAATGCACTACCTCAGATAGTGTTCCAGCATAGCCAGAAGCCCTTCCACGCTGACTGGCTTGGTCAGATAGTCGTCAAAGCCCGCCTCACGGCCGCGGCGTACCTCGTTGTGCATGGCGTTGGCGGTCACGGCGATCACCGGAATGGCTGCCGTGTGATTGTCGTCCTTCAGGGTGCGGAGGATGCTGTAGCCGTCCGTGTCTGGCAGGTTGATATCGAGCAGCACAAGGTCGGGCTTCTCGGCCCGTGCAATCGCAACGCCCTCGGCACCGCTGGCAGTGGTCCGCAACTGCGCACCGGGATAGCGCTGCATAATGCGGGCCACCAGCTTCAGGTTGGCCGGGTTATCCTCAATGTAGAGCACGGTCCTGGCATCATCAGGGACACCCTCCTCAGTCTGTGCGGAGGTCACGTGCGGCTGAACCACTGGAGAAGCGCTGGTATTGCGGGCACTTAATCCGTCTTCGGAAGGAAGTCGCAACCAGAAAGTGGATCCTTCCCCAACCCGGCTTTCAACGCCGATGCTGCCTCCCATCAGCTCCACCAGGCGCTGGGTCAGCGCCAGACCGATACCGGTGCCTTCAATATGGCTCAGCTCTGCGCCAAGCCGGTTGAACGGCTGGAACAGCTCCGGTATCCGGGAAGAGTCAATCCCCGGACCCGTGTCTGACACCCGGATATCAACCCAGTTGTCGCCATGCTCCCTTGCAGAGATCACCACCTGCCCATGTTCCCGGTTGTACTTGATGGCGTTGGAGATGAGGTTCAGCAGTGCCTGCTTGAGACGCGTCCAGTCGGCGGTAACCCTGAGTGACCCGGTGTCTTCGGCCTGCAAGGTTATTTCCCTGGCACTGGCGGAGTGGCGAACCAGGGTCAGGGTTTCCTCTAGCAGTTCCGGCAGGGAGATCACTTCCAGGGACAGGTCCAGCCGACCGGACTCGATCTTCGCCAGGTCCAGCACCTCGTTGATCAGTGTCAGCAGGTGTCGGCTGGCATTGAGAATTTCCTGCACATTGTCCCTTTGTTCATCGTCCAGGTCCGCATCCATTTCCAGCAACTGGCCAAAGCCAAGAATCGCGTTCAGCGGGGTGCGCAACTCATGGCTCATGCTTGAGAGGAACTCGGACTTGGCACGGTTGGCCTGGTCGGCCCTGTGCTTGGCACGGATCAGGTTCCTGCGATTGATCTCTTCCATATCCAGCATTCGCTGGGAATTGATAATGACGCCGTAGGTAGCAGAGAACGGACGCAGGAATTCAATGAGGGCGTCATCGTAACCTTCCTCGCGGTTCGCCAGGGCGAAGGTGCCCACCAGCTCGGGACCGATGAAGATCGGCACGCTCAGAAAGGTCCGAACTTCCGGATGTCCAGGCGGCAGGCGATCGAAGGAAACATCCGGCATCGACGAATCAACCACCACGGGTTTCCGCTCGCGGATACAGGCGCCCAGCAGGTTGTCCAGCTGCCGGAACTCGAAACGGTCGGTACCCACCCGGCTGAGCATTTCGGATGAGGGCACATCCCAGCTGATGTCCGTGATCGCCTGCAAACGGAGATAGGGCTTTTCACCGTGGTCATGGAGAACCTCCGCCAGATAGCCAAACTCACTGCCGGTCAGCTCGATCAGGTTCTTGAGCATGGTATCCAGGGTCGTCCGGAAACGACCTTCGAGGACGAAGGCGGTGAGGGAGTCGTGGAGCATGTTCAGCAACCTGGCCTGACGCTCCAGCCTCAAATCCGCTTCCCGCATTTCGGTCACGTCCTGGACCACACCGAGCATCCTGACGGCCTGTCCCTGGTCGTCCCGGGTAATATCGCCCGTTTCGAGCAGCCAGCGAACCGTCCCGTCAGGCCACACCACACGATGCTCGATGCGGTAGGGTCGATCTTCCTCAATCGTATTGCGGATCGCCTGCTCTACTGCCGCCCGATCTTCCGGATGTACAGCAGTAATGAAGTTGTCGTAGGACGTCTCCAGGTTGCCCTCGGGATAACCGAACAGCACCGGAATCTGTTCGGTCCAGAAAAGGTCATCGGTTTCAATGTTCCACTCCCAGGTGCCGATTCCTGAATACTTCTGTGCCATGCGGAGACGATCACGCCCCTTTTCGTGCTCGAATTCCCGCTGCCACCGGGTCAATGCCCCGACGAGGATGTTCGCCAGCAGTTTCACCAGGCCCCGCTGAGAAAAGGTCTCTGCCATACCATTGGGGCCGCCATGCAGCGAGACAGCGCCAACCGGAACGTCATTGACCAGCAGAGGGATGGACAAGCTCGCCGTTCCGGAAGTGGACTCATTGTCCTCAGAATCAGCCCAACTAATTCGCAACGCCGGTAATCCCTGCTGTTTTTCAAGCGATCGGGGCCAGTATTGGACGAAAGGATAGTCCTTTTGCAGGTTCAGGGAGATGAGGCTGGTCCCCAGGGCGGAACATAGCGGATCAAGGGCAGAGCAAAGCCCTTCTGCGCCACCGCGCCAACCCACGTCCAGCAATTTTGCCCCGGCTTCTCCAAGGTATGCCGCCAACTCTCCCTGGTTGCTGATCAACGCCTCAGCCTGTTTGACATGGGTAATATCCTTGCGGATGGCCAGGTATTGGTATGGTCGGCCTGCCGCATCCAGGAAGGGCACAATCGTGGAAGAAACCCAGTAAAGGGAGCCATTACGGGCCTGGTTGCAGATCTCCCCCTGCCAGACCTCACCCGACGCAATCGTTGACCATAAGTCCCGGTAAAACTCCGGACTGTGGTGCCCGGATTTTATAATCCGGTGATTCTGACCTATAAGGTCTTCGGCAGTGTAGCCGCTGATTTCGCAGAACCGGTTATTGACTTCGATGATGCGCCCGGCCCGGTCCGTCTTGCTGATAATGGCATGCAGGTTAAGGGCCATCCGCTCCTGTTCGTAATCATGGAGGCGATCGAAGAACTTGTGTCGCGGCAAATCCACGGTAGAGCCGTGTTGAAGACGGCTGGTCACGGCCGGGGCCAGTTGCTCCATGGCGGCGACCAACACAACATCGGGTAGCCCATTTACGGCCTCCAACATTTCCCCCTGTCGCCGCCCACCCTTGAGGATGAAAACGGGTATGCGGTTGAGTTCGGGGAACGTCCGGAAAAGATCGATCACCTGCCGGAGAGACATGGACTCCGGATAATGACTCAGTATCACGGCATCGGGTGGATCCTTGCGTAAAGCCAGAACCCCCGTGTGCAGGTTATCAATCTGATGCAGAGCCATATTAGAGTCAGCAATGATACTTTCCACGCGCTGGTAGACGGCCTCCCGGTCTTCCACAACCGACAGAATGGCATGGCATGGCGCGATTCCAATTCCCAGCCCGCGGCAGGCCTCCCTGATAACACGGGGTGTCACCGGCTTGCCAATGCAACGCAAGGCGCCCAGGGCCACGGCATTCCGGGCACTCTCCAGGGAGAATGCCTTGGACATGGCAAGCCAGGGCGTGCTCGTACCGGAGTCTTTGGGCCCGACGAGAACACCGATCAAGGAAAATTCATCAGACGAAAGTCCATCCAGGTCAACCAACCAGAGATCAGGTACCCATTGGTGCGGGGTTCCGTCCGCAGCAGAGACAAGCCGGCATTGCAGGCCCTCCAGATCAAGCTTTGTTTTTTTGCGTGCCAACCACTGTGCTGTCGAGTGGTCACCAACAACCGCAATATCAATCATGCACTGAAACCCTGGCCATAAACTCCCTATACAACCTGACGGGAAAGCTGTCCCCGCTCACGCAACCTTGTCACCAGCCGGGCCACATCCGCGATCTGCTGCTTGAGCTCGGTCGTGGCGTGCTGGGCTTCCTGCACCAGACCCATGGCAGAGTCACCCAGCTCGTTGATGCTGATGATCTTGCCGGAAATCTCGGACGAGGCGTTATGTTGCTGCTCCGCCGCCGCCGAGGTGCCGTTACAGGCCTCTGAAATATGGTCGATGTTTTCCACCAGTTCCTCGAGTGTGTGGTCAGAACTGACAGCATTCTCCACAGTCTGCCTGGCATGGTGGTCGCAACGCTCCATGGAACTGGTGGCATCCGCCACGGTCTGTCGGAAATGCTTCAGAGTCTGTTCAATCTGCTCTGTCGATGACTTGGTCCTCAGAGCCAGGCTGCGAACTTCATCCGCCACAACGGCAAAACCCCGACCGGCATCGCCGGCACGGGCTGCCTCGATGGAGGCGTTGAGGGCCAGCAGATTGGTCTGTTCGGTGATTTCTCCAATCACTTCCAGTGCGGCTGTTACCCCTCGGCTTGCCTCTGTCAGGTCACCCACGGCGGATGATGCCTGACCCAGCTCCCGGGACAGATTTTCCATACTGTTGCGGGTCTCCTGAGTCAGCTCTCGTCCTTTTGTAACCCGCTCCGAAGCCAGTCTGACCTGATCAAGCATGCTCATGGCATTGCTGGCCACTTCCCGGGAGGTTACTGACATCTGTTCACTGGCCGAGGCAATCGTGTCTGTCGCTGTCGCCTGTTGCTGCACGGCGGAATGGGCGTCGGCACTGCGGCTGATGGTGCACGCGGCCCCGCCGTCGAGCTTGCCGATTACATCATGCATGCGCTTGACCACGGCATCGAGTTCGGCCGATTGCTGGGTGATCGTCAGGTCAAGACTGCCAATATCATCCACACGGCCCGTAAAGATGTGTTCGGCCACGGTGTCGTCAATAACCGACCGAGCGCGTTGAACGCATTGACGCAATGATCCGGTCAGCCACCAGAGAACCAACAGGGAGGCCGCGACAGCGATGCCCCCCGACAGGGCGATGACCAGGGCCGATGGCATCAGCAACTGCACGGTCGTGGTCATGGCAATGATCAAGGCCATGGCAAGCATAAGCTTACTGTGCAGGGACGGACCACGCCGCAGGCCTGGTCTTTCGACGGGACCTTTACCCGGCTGGTTCTTGCTGAGGCTCGCGTACAGTTTTTCCGCCCGGGCCCGGGCTTCCGGTTCCAGCTGGGACCGGATCGATTGCAACTCCACCACGTCGCCGTTTTTGCCAAGCACAGGGATGGCGTAGGCACGAACCCAGTAATGGTCACCGTTCTTGCACCGATTCTTGACAGCACCCAGCCAGGTTTCGCCATTGCGCAATCTTGACCACATCTCTTCGTATGCGGCCCTGGGCATGTCCGGGTGGCGGATGATGTTGTGGGGCTGGCCGATCAGTTCATCCCGGGTGAAACCACTGATCTCGACGAACTCGTCATTGATATGAGTGATCTGGCCCTTGGGGTTTGTGGTGGACAGTATGTTGGCGTCAGAGTCGACAGGGACATTGCGATGGGTAACAGGAGAATTGACGCGCATTTCAGTGCTTCCATGGAAGAATTATAAGATTTCGTATAGCCAGAATATACGGAACAAATTCATTCTAGATGCCACTATGAATACTCGCCGCAACGTCGAAACACACTCAAAACTATCATAGATATTTGATTTAAAAACATAAAAACATGGAGACAGGAATAACTGTTGCCAAAACCGGATACTGAAAGCGCGAGCTTTGCGTTAAATGGATAGAAATCAGGAAATGTTATTTGTCCACTTATTGAAAAATTGCCACTCCTGATATCCAGTTATCGCAAACGAATAGTGAAATAAAATGAATAAATCTTTATAAATTAATATTTTACGGGATATTTAACAGATGCTGCCTTATGCATGTCACTGATTAAACAAATCCCTGTAAATGCCGATATGTATAAATAAGCAGAATCGCCGGAACCAAAATAGTCATCGATCTCCTCGCCTCCACGAGCCGATCCGGAAAGCAACAAGCCGGCAGTCGTTAACCAAGGCATAACCAGTAAAAAATTCTCAGGTCTCCTGCCTGATCCAATCGGGATTTCAGTGCTTTCAAAACACTATGCCAATAAGGCTCGAGGCCCCAGACAATGCTGTTGAAACATTATCTGGCAAACCTGGCTGTTGGAAAACAGCTGTCTGCAAGTTTCGGCATCCTCCTATTGTTCCTGATCACCATCTCTACAGTGAGTTTTTTTTCACTATAGCAGCAAGT
The DNA here is from genome assembly GCF_042651045.1 of Marinobacter lacisalsi. Lineage (NCBI taxonomy): Bacteria > Pseudomonadati > Pseudomonadota > Gammaproteobacteria > Pseudomonadales > Marinobacteraceae > Marinobacter > Marinobacter lacisalsi. Next base: position 368,092 of record NZ_JBHSDI010000001.1, on the reverse strand, counting down.
GTTTCGTGCCAAGCCGGAGGTACTGTCCGAATCGGGGCACTGCACCTGCGATTCGCGCCCCCACAAAGTGCAGCCCCAGACAATCTTTGCACCTTTTCGGTGCGAACTGGCATGGCGCCATTGCCGGGCATTTCTGATAGCGCGAGCAAAAAACCTATAAAACAGCATATTGAGAGTTTACTTCTGGTCTGGCACGGGCCGTGCAATCCCTCCCCATAACGAAACACAGATCCAGTCACAGCAACACAGCCGCACAGGAAAGCGGGAACACAAGCTGACCAATGGGTGACTAGGGTTCCGGTCCAGTGCGAGTCGCTGGATGACTGGTCCGAGAGTTACCGACCTCTGCGAGGTTACACGGCGGGACAAAAGCCCGGGAGATCGGAGAATCACAGCGATTCCATTGCCGTGTTGCTGCACAGAGGAGACCCTTGATGCGACTGATCAACCGCCATCCTGGCCGGGCACCGGCCCTCATGCTGGGGCTGATTCCCTTCCTGCTCATCGTGCTGGTCTACAGCATGGCCTCCCAGGAGCGCCTGGCGAATAACCCCAACGACAAGCTGTTGCCAGGCCTTGAGCAGATGACCGATGCCGTCAACCGCATGGCGTTCCAGGAAGACCGGCGCAGTGGTGACTACCTGATGTGGCAGGACACCACCGCCAGCCTTCAGCGGCTGGGGATCGGTATGGGCATTGCCGCTTCGCTGGCGCTGGTGGTGGGGTTGCTCAATGGCATCCTGCCCATGGCGCGAGCCGGGCTGGCACCGCTGGTGTCAGCCCTGTCGATGGTGCCGCCGCTGGCGATCCTGCCAATTCTGTTCATTGTGTTTGGCCTGGGGGAACTGTCCAAGGTGATGCTGATCGTGATCGGTACTGCCCCCATCATGATGCGGGACGTGGCCCAGCGGGTACGGGAGCTGCCCCAGGAGCAGCTGATCAAGATCCAGACCCTGGGGGCCAACACCTGGCAGGTGATCACCCGCATGGCCCTGCCCCAGGTGCTGCCACGGCTGATCGACGCGGTACGGCTGAGCCTGGGCCCGGCCTGGCTGTTCCTGATCGCCGCCGAGGCCATTGCCTCCACCGAGGGCCTGGGCTATCGCATCTTCCTCGTGCGCCGCTACCTCGCCATGGACGTGATCATCCCCTACGTGATCTGGATTACCATCCTCGCCATTGTCATCGACCAGTGCCTGCGGTTCGCCAACCGCCGCCTGTTCCCCTGGTACAACGCCGGAGGCCACTGATGAGTTTTATCACCGTCAACAACCTGTGGAAGGAATACGGCCACACCGTGGTGCTGGAAAACCTCAACCTGACCGTGGAACAGGGCGAGTTCTGCACCTTGGTGGGTGCTTCCGGCTGTGGCAAGTCCACCTTCCTGAAAATGCTGCTGGGCCAGGAGCAGCCCACCCGGGGGCAGCTGGCCCTGGAGGGCCGGGACTTTCCCGGTGAACCCGACCGCAACCGGGGCATTGTGTTCCAGCGTTATTCGGTGTTCCCCCACCTGACCGTACGCCAGAACGTGCTGATGGGGCTGGAACTGGAACAGAAGCCGCTGCTGGGCAAACTGTTCGGCAAGGCCCGGCGGGACGCGCTGGAGAAGGTGGACCGGATGATTGAGTCGGTCGGCCTCGCCCACGCCGCCAACAAGTGGCCCCACGAACTTTCCGGTGGCATGCAGCAGCGCCTGGCCATCGCCCAGTCGTTCATCATGGAGCCCCGGGTACTGCTGCTGGACGAACCCTTCGGCGCCCTCGACCCCGGCATCCGCGGTGACATGCACGAGCTGATCCTCAAGCTGTGGCGCGACACCGGTACGACCATCTTTATGGTCACCCATGATCTGCACGAGGGCTTCTACCTGGGCACCCGCCTGCTGGTGTTCGACAAGGTCCGCAATGACCCGCAGAAACCCGAAGCCTACGGCGCCACCATCACCTACGATCTGCCCATCGGCCAGAACGACCGGCAGACCTACGAGTCCATTGAATCGTCCGTGTCGGAAACGGCCCGGGCCCTGTCAGCATGAGGCCACTGTGAAGACCACCATCAATCTCGACATCCCGTCCCTGTTACAGGGCTACCGTAGCGGTGAACTGACCCCGGCCATGGTGGTCGCCCACCTGCGGGAACGGGCGGCAGAGTTCGCCGACCGCAATGTCTGGATCCATCTGGCCAGTGAAGAAACGCTTTCGGTATACCTGGAACGCCTGCAGCAGGCCAGCCCGGACGACCTGCCGCTGTATGGCATCCCCTTCGCCGTAAAAGACAACATCGATGTAGCGGGCATGCCCACCACCGCCGCCTGTGAGGCCTTCCGTTACCATCCGGAGCAGCATGCGGTAGTGGTCGAGGCACTGGTCAGCGCCGGCGCCATTCCCCTGGGCAAGACCAACCTGGACCAGTTTGCTACCGGCCTTGTGGGCACCCGGTCACCCGAGCCCTGGGGCCCGTGCCATAACAGCATCAACCCGGCGTACATCTCGGGCGGCTCATCCTCCGGCTCGGCGGTTGCCACCGCCCTGGGGCTGGTGAGCTTCGCCCTGGGCACCGACACCGCCGGTTCCGGCCGGGTGCCGGCAGCCTTCAATAATCTGATCGGTCTCAAACCCACCCTGGGCCGGCTCAGTGTGCGCGGGGTTGTGCCTGCCTGCCAGAGCCTGGACTGTGTCTCGATCTTTGCCCGCTCCGCCAGCCAGGCGCAGACCATCCTGACCGTGGCGTCTGCCCGCGACGACGGCGACCCCTGGCAACGCCCTTTACCCGTTGGCCACCGTCCCCTGCCGGGGAACTTCCGTTTTGCCGTGCCCAAGGACGACCAGCTGGATTTCGACGGGGACGAGGGCGCCAGAGACCTGTTCGGCGAATCGATCCGCCAGCTGGAAAGCCTGGGTGGTGAAGCGGTGACAGTAAACTTTCAACCATTCCTGGATGCCGCCAGGTTGCTTTACGAGGGGCCATGGGTAGCGGAACGCTATCTCGCCACCAGCCCGCTGATCCAGGAACAGCCTGAAACCCTGCTGGAAGTGACCCGGAACATTATCAGCCAGGGCGCCAACGGCAGCGCCGCCGATGCATTCAGCGCCCGCTACCGTTTGCAGGCTCTGAAGCGGGAGGCGGACCAGGTCTGGGAGCAGGTGGACGTGGTGCTCACACCCACCACGCCCACCATCTACACCCTGGACCAGTTGGAACAGGAACCCGTGGCCCGCAACAGCCGCCTGGGCACCTACACCAACTTCATGAACCTGCTGGACTACAGTGCGGTCGCGGTGCCATCCGGTTTCCTGGCCAACGGCCTGCCCCTGGGCTGCACTATGTTCGCGCCTGCCTTCCAGGATGAAGGCCTACTGGCCCTGGCCAGTCGATTGCATCCGCTAGCCACCACCACCGTCGGCGCCCTGGAAGATCCGCTTCGCAGCCCGGTGCTGGAGCCGTCGGAAGGCACCATCGATGTGTTGGTCTGTGGTGCGCACCTCTCCGGCCTGCCCCTGAACCATCAACTCACCGGCCGCAACGCCATCCTGACAGAGACCACCGAAACGGCCCCCTGCTATCGCATGTATCTGCTTGCCGGTGGCCCGCCCCTGCGACCCGGTATGATCCGCGACGAGGATGGCATCAGCCTCCCGGTGGAAATCTGGCGGGTACCGGCGGACCAGTTCGGTAGTTTCGTCGCCGGCATACCGGCACCCCTGGGGATTGGCAAGGTGGAACTGGCGGATGGCCGCTGGGTACCCGGCTTCATCTGCGAGCCCATCGGTCTGGCAGGGGCGGAAGAGATCACCCACCTGGGGGGCTGGCGGGGTTTCCTGGCTTCCCGGTGATCACATATTGATCCAGCCGAAGGTGAGCAGTGCAGTGATGATGTACCGCCCGCCCTTGGCAAGAGTGACGATGGCAACAAAGGTCCAGAAGCGCTCCCGCATGATCCCCGCAATCAGGGTCAGCGGGTCACCGATAAACGGCGCCCAGCTCATCAGCAGGCTCCACTTGCCCCACCGGTGATAATGGACCTGGGCCTTGTCCAGCGTCTCCGCCTTGAAGGGAAACCAGCGCTTGTAGCGGAAGGTTTCTATATACAGGCCCAGGTACCAGTTCACCACCGAGCCCAGCACATTGCCCACGGTGGCCACCGCCAGCAGTGCCACAACGGAATAAGCATCCATTGCCAGCAACCCCACCAACAGGGCTTCCGACTGGAACGGGAAGAAGGTGGCAGCGGCAAAGGCCGCGAAGAACAGACTGAGATAGGCCATGGGTTTACCGACACTCCGCCCGCAGGCAGGACAAGGGCTGACCCAACACCATAATAAGGATACCCGGGCAATACCAGCAGACGGTTACTCCGTTGCTGGCATTGCCCGCACAGCTCTCCGGAAGCGCCGGCCTATTCGGATGAGGCAATGAGGCTCGCATTACCCCCGGCGGCCGTGGTGTCGATACACAGATGCCGCTCAATCACGTAGCGCTGATCCAGGGTGTGCTCGGTGATCAGTGGCAGCAGGGCGCCATCCCGTTTCGCCAGGGCCTGGCGATACTGCTTCAGCAGCTCCGTCTCGGCGCAGCTCACCACCGCGTGGAAACCTTCCACCGAGACCAGTGCCTCCGGCTCCAGCAGGCCCGCGCTGCTCACCACCGGCAGCCCCGCCTCCGCGGCCTTTTTCAGGGTGTCCTCAACCCCCGGCGCAATCACCACCACCCGGTTGCCCTGGGACAGAGCGGTGGCCGCCTGCTCCAGGGCGGTTTCCCGGTCCGGTCCCAGGCACAACACCAGGCCGCGAGGATGGTTGCTCAGCCGGTTCAGCTCCCCGGTGGGGCCCGGCAGCTCCTCGGCATCGTCGTCCAGGGGATGGGGAGCCTCGCCCAGAATCGGCACCAGGTGTGCCATCCTGTCACCGGGGGCCGGTACCTTGGCTTTCTCCACCTCCCCGATCAGCGCCTTGAGCGCCCTGGCATCCACTGTGGTTGCATCCGGCGCCGCCGGTCGTTGCTTGACGTCAGCCTGCAGGAAACGTCTCACATACTGGGGGCCGCCGGCCTTGGGTCCGGTACCGGACAGGCCCTCGCCACCGAAGGGCTGGGAGCCCACAATAGCGCCAATCTGGTTGCGGTTGACGTAGGTGTTGCCCACGTGGATGCGGCTGGCAATGCGGTCCACCCGGTGGTCCACCCGGCTGTGGATACCGAACGTCAGGCCGTAGCCCTTGGCGTTGACGGCGTCCACGACCTTGTCGATGTCTTTCGCCTCGAAGGTGGCCACATGGAGCACAGGGCCGAAAATCTCCTCCTCCATATCCTCGATACCACTGACCTTGAGTACCGCTGGCGATACAAACAGGCCACCGCCAGGCACCGGTACCTTCTTCAACAGGCGCCCTTCCTTCTCAAAGCGGTCGCAGTATTCCTGGATCTTCTTGCGGGCGCCCTCGTCGATCACCGGCCCCACGTCGGTGGACAGCTGCCAGGGGTCGCCTATGCCCAGCTCATCCATGGCGCCGTATAGCATTTCCAGCAGGTGATCGGCGATGTCCTTCTGCACATACAGCATTCGCAGGGCGGAACAGCGCTGCCCCGCACTCTGGAAGGATGAGGCCAGCACGTCACGCACCACCTGCTCCGGCAGGGCGGTGGAGTCCACAATCATGGCGTTCAGGCCACCGGTTTCCGCCACCAGCGCCGCGTCCGGAGCCATATTGTCGGTCATGGCCTGGTTGATGCGCTGGGCCGTGGCCGTGGAGCCGGTAAAGCAGACACCGGCGATGCGGGAGTCGGACGTCAGACCCGCACCGACCGTAGCACCGGTACCCGGTAACAGCTGGATCGCCGCCTTGGGGATACCGGCCTCATGCATCAGTTCCACCGCACGGGCAGCCAGCAGCGAGGTCTGTTCCGCTGGCTTGGCCACCACGGTGTTACCGGCCGCCAGATTCGCCAGGATCTGCCCGGTGAAGATGGCCAACGGGAAGTTCCAGGGTGAGATACAGCACATCACGCCGCGGGCGTCACCGCTGCCCTCATACCGTTCGGCCTCATTGGCATAGAACTGGGAAAAGTCCACCGCCTCACGGATCTCGGCGACCGCGTCCAGCAATGACTTGCCGGCCTCACGGGTGGTGAGGGCGAACAGCTCGTGGGCGTGTTCCTCATACAGATCACCGACCCGGCGGACGCACGCCGCCCGTTCCGCGACAGGCATGGCGGACCAGTGGCTGAATTCCTCCTGGGCGGCGCCGATGGCGGCATTGATATCTTCCTCGGAAGACTGGGTCACATAACCCACCAGATCCTCCGGGTTGGCGGGGTTGTGCACTACCTCCACTTCCGTGCCAAACACATCCGCCGCAATCAGTGGACCGCCTTTCCAGCGGTGGTCCCGGTATTGCCCGCGCCCCTGCTCGATCTCGTTGATGGTGACCGGATCGGTAATGTCCCAGCCTTTTGAGTTACGGCGTTGCTCGCCAAACAGGCTGGCCGGCTTGACGATGGCTTTGCTGGACAGGTCGCGCCCCAGGGATTCCACGGTGTCGATAGGATCCCGGGCAATCTCTTCCGGCTTGATGCTGGTATCAACGATCTGGTTAACGAAGGAGCTGTTGGCGCCGTTCTCCAACAGGCGGCGCACCAGGTAGGCCAGCAGGTCGCTGTGCTTGCCCACGGGCGCATAGATACGGCAGGGCACGCCGCTGTCTTCCATCACCTGATTGTGCAGTGATTCGCCCATGCCGTGCAGGCGCTGGAACTCGTAGTTCTCCAGGCCGGCCGTGCGGGTCATTTCCAGCACGGCCGACACCGAGTGGGCGTTGTGGGTGGCAAACTGCGGATAGATACGGTCCGCCATATTCACCAGCTTGCGGGCACAGGACAGGAAGGCCACATCGCTGCAGGCCTTGCGGGTGAACACCGGGAAGTCGCTCAGGCCCATCACCTGGGCGCGCTTGATCTCGGCGTCCCAGTAGGCCCCTTTCACCAGCCGCACCATGATCCGGCGGTCCAGCTTCTCCGCGAGGGCGTAGAGCCAGTCCAGCGTCTTCGATGAGCGCTTGCCAAAGGCCTGCACCACCACGCCAAAGCCTTCCCAGCCCGCCAGTTCCGGGTCGGAGAGAATGGCTTCGATCACGTCGAGGGACAGGTCCAGCCGGTCCTGCTCCTCGGCATCGATGTTGAAACCCATGTTGGCGGCGGCGGCCTTTTTCGCCAGCTTCAGGGCCCGGGGCATCAGCTCCTTCATGACCCGGTCACGCTGGCCGTATTCATACCGCGCCAGCAGGGCAGACAGCTTGACGGAAATACCCGGGTTCTTGCGCACATCACCATCGCAGGATTTGGCCAGGTGGTCGATGGCGTGTTCATAGGCCTCGTAATAGCGCAGGGCGTCGGCGTCGGTTCGCGCTGCCTCACCCAGCATGTCATAGGAGTAGGTGTAGCCACGGGCCACGTAATCCTTGCCTTCCCGCTGGGCCTCCTCGATATCGCGCCCCAGCACGAACTGGCGGCCCATCTCCTTCATGGCCTGACCGGCAACGGTACGCACCACCGGCTCCCCCATGCGCTTGACCATCTTGCGCAGGGTATCGCCAACGCTCTGGCGCTCCGAATCCTTCAGCAGGTTGCTGGTCATCAGCAAGGCTACGGTAGTGGAGTTGATAAAGGATGACGAGGCCTTGCCCACGTGGGCACTCCAGTTGCCGGAGGTGATCTTGTCCTCGATCAGGGCATGGATGGTCATATTATCCGGCACCCGCAGCAGGGCTTCCGCCAGGCACATCAGCGCCACGCCTTCCTTGGTGGTCAGGCCGTACTCCGCCAGGAATTTTTCCATGATGGTGGAGCGGGCACTGGAACGAACGTCGCGCACCAGTTCGGCGGCCCGGGCCGAAATGGCCCGGCGCTCTTCCCCGGACAGGCCGGCGTCCGCAATCAGCTCACGAATCGTCTCGTATTCGTCTGCCACATAGTATTCGCGGACGGCCTGGCGGCTTTCCGCCTGTGTTGGTGTTTCTGACTGCTGCGGTTTCATAACGGTAACCTCGTCGTCAACTGTCTCTGACAGGCATTCTACCGGCACACATGCAGACCGTTTTCCTGTATCACCAGGAACAGATAGTCGGAAATCTCTTATTCCATTCGATAAAGCCGACTTTTTCCGGCAAAATCTGACAAATATAGGCAACATGTATTTTCGGGAGACAACCGGCAGTCACCGGCCACCCAGTGGAACCTGTCTCCCTATCAGTCTAGAACCCTATTCCGGGTTACGCAGGAATTGCGCAACCGGTTTCAAATACCAGCGGGAAAACGTCATGGCCGATCCGGATCGCATCGATCATTCCATCATGCGCGAGCTTCAGAAGAATGGGCGTATCACCGTGACCGAACTGGCCTCCCGGGTGGGCCTGTCAAAGACCCCCTGCCAGGTCCGCATGCGCCGGCTGGAGGAACAGGGGTACATCACCGGCTATACCGCCCTGCTGAACCAGACCCGCCTGGGCCTGAACCACATTGCATTCGCCCAGGTCACCCTCAACGACACCAGCAGCAAGGCCCTGGCCGCCTTCAACGAAGCGGTACGGCAGATTGCCGCCGTGGAGCAGTGTCATATGATCGCCGGCAATTTCGACTACCTGTTGAAGGTTCGCACCCGCAACATGACTGAGTACCGGCAGGTGCTGGGCGAACAGATCTCGGCACTGCCCCATGTATTGCAGACCAGCACCTTTGTGGTGATGGAGAATGTGCGGGATGGGGGCGGGTAGGCTTTAATAGAGAAGGACTAAAACAGACGCTCTGTGAAATAGGGGTGCACGTTGTCTTGGCTATTACGCCAGAACGAACGTGCACACACATGGATTCGCTCCGTTTTCCTTCTGACGGACCTTGATACAGCAATCAGCCGCCGTATTCAGCAACCCGACTTACTGACTCAGAAGGCCTTTTCTCAACAAAGGTTGCTTTGACTCTTTTCGAAACCAGCATGTATGGAATCCAGATAAGAGCAGCTATCAGGCTACGCAGGAATTCCTTCATTGTGACCGGGTCAAACATTGGTTCAGACGGTAGCACTATCGTAACGAGCCAGGCATCCAGAGGGATAAAAACGAGCGAAGTAGCCACAATCGCGATATAAACCCTTGGAAAAAGGTAATGCTTTGAAAAGAAAAGATATATCAAACATAGAGAGGCAAAAAACAGTATCGTGTTAAACACTATTTCGCCAACCAGCAACGGCCCCCACAGCGGGTGATACGCTCCCGATCCTGGCGTGGTTAACACGTCCCACGTACCATCCTGAAATATCGGTACATAAAGTGGAACATACGTTACCAGCAACATAATCGGGGTAGCAATCACCCCAATGGCCACCAGAATCAGCCAACCGCCAAGTCCTTTCAGGTCTTTATTTTCACTCATCAGTCGAGGCTCTCATTAATACGTGCAGGGTCATATCCTTTTATCACATCGCCGTTGACCAGAAGCACCGGGACACCACTGCCCCCAAGAGCATCGAACTGGCGCTTGCCTTCCTCCGACTTCTCGATATCGTACTCATGGTAAGGAATGTCACTGGAGGTAAGATATTGCCTGGTCTTTTCGCAATAGCCGCACCAATCGGTGGCGTAGAGGATGACCTTGCCGCCATGGGCAGCGGCATAGTCCGGTGGCGGGTTAAAGAACTCGTTAATGTTTCCCCATTGCTGGAAGACAAGAGCAGCCAGTGCGATAAAAACCATCTTTTTCATCCAGAAAATCCCTTTCCTTGAACACCGTGTGTTTTCAACTGCCCGCTACCGGTGATCGTAACCATCCTGACCTGAAGACTTCCGAGCGATCAGGGCTTCTTATCTGTAGCTAAAAATCACATTATCAGATCTGATCAGTCGCTTCCGGGATTGCTCGACAGTCTGCGATCAAAAACACAAACCAGTGGCGTGCAAAACGAGGCGAAATCACCATGTCGATCATGCTCGGACAAGCGCCGCCACAATCTGAAAACTCATTACCAACATACAAACTACCCCGACCACAAACGCCACCGTGCGCCAGGGCTGTACGGCACACAGGGAAAACAGGGTGTGCAGGTAGCGGGCTCCCGTAAATATCAGAGAGAGCCAGGAGGCCAGGCCAGGTGAAAGCCCTTCAATTACACATTCACCGAATACTTCAGATCGCGCGCTTCGTCCCCGGTCATCCCCCGGAACCCCCAACTGTGAGGCGGCTGCTCCTTGATGGTCACTTCGATATCCACAGGGGAGATCCCCAGCTCCGACTCGATCCGGCTGAAAAGCGCCTTGATCAGGGCTTTCTGGGTCTCCGGAGCGCGACCCTGCATCATGTTGATTTCGATGATGGTGTAGGCGTCCGTTCTGCCACCGGGATAATACAGGTCCTCCGCATCCATCGGGATAAAACGGTGAGCCCGCTTGTCCTCCGGCATGCCCAGAACCGTTTGCATACATCCATGTATCACGTCGGAAAGCCGGGCCTTGATGGGGTTAAGACGCTCTTTGATTCCATAGATCACTATCATGCTGCCTCCTGCAACGCTCACGGGTTAGCCCAACAGCGTACTTTCAAGGTGTCTTTACCACCAGCATTTCGGTAGCGCCTTTCTGACTCTCCTGGTCTGTATAACGTTGGCTAACCGGGCCCCGAGATGGGACCGCTGTCGGCTATCTCGTGGCGCAGAGGTCAGAGCGCGCTTCGATAAAGGTTCTAACGGGCGGGATGCTTCCCCCATTCTGGCGAGGCATCACTGCCATGCCTGACCATGCCAAAACAAATCAGCAACTGAGCTGCGTAATAGGTCGTCATTACGGCCACACCGGACCACGCAAAGGACGAAACAAATTTGTCGATGGCAATCAGGGTGTCACTGATCATGAATATCAGTGCGCCTACGGCCACCCATAGGAACTGCCGGTCAGCCCGAAAACCGGCGGAGATTGCCATCAGGCTGATAGCGGCCATATAAACCGTGGTGACAACCTGTAGGTCACCGGTCTGTGGAATGATGTACAGCGTGCAGGCCAGAGTGTAGCCAACGACCCCGGCTGCCCAGAACAACCGACCCGCCCGCCAGTGAAACTGGGTGAGAAACAGCGCTGTGTAGGTCAGTTGCGCCAGAAGGAAAGCACCAAGACCCGGAATAAACAGCCCGTCCAGACTCAGAAGTATGTCACCGATACCCGACAACACGAGCGCAGCAACCAGCAGGTTACGGGTGTTACCCGACGCCTTTGTCACCACAAACTGCAGAAGCAGGGCAATGGGGATGATCTTGAATAACCACCCCACGCCTTGAGGAAAAACGTCTCGAAAAACGATGTACAACAGTGCGCCCCCGGCAAAGACCAGCAACCAGATAGTCGACGGTACCACTGGAGGTGGAGGACCAAGAGGTGGTTTCATCGGCACTGCCTCCAGGCTGCGTTTATCTCGTTCAATATCGAATCTCATTCACTTTGTATATCAACAGGCGCCCGTCCCTGAACCATAGCGGGTCGGCAACCGACCCGAAAGGGATACGCCAGCCTGTTTACTTCACGCCGGCACTCACGCTTTGATTCGCTGTAGCGCACGGCCAAGGTTAAGAAAGTAGTTCTGAAACGCGCCGTTGATAGCTGCCCGCTGTTCACCCTGCGGATACAGCCCCATCCTGGCTTCTTCCGATTCCTGGGTACCCTTCACCAGGAACTCGTTCTTGCAGTCCGCATCCTGCACAAACGCTTCGAAGGCCCGTGCGCAGAGTTCTTCGGGTTTGCTGAAGTAGTGCACACCGGCGGCCTTGTCAGCCAAGGCAGAATTACGAAAGAGCTCGCTGGGAGCGGTGCCCGCTTCATTCAGCAGTATGCACTTGTAACAGGCCTGCAGGCGATGGTTCAGGGGGTGGCTGATGGCATTGTCGCGGGTTAGCCATAGAGTGGACCCAAATTCTCCCTTGCCGGTGCTTTCGAACAGCTTGTCGGCAATGTAGTGGTCAAAGGCGTGAAACCATTCGTGGGCGATACTGCCGGGTCCGGCGTTCTTGGCCAGGGCGAAACTGCGGGTGGCCGGGGTGTAGTGGGCGGACACACCCGGCTGGCCCCCGATACCGTACTGCAGGGCCAGGTTGCCCCGCAGGGAGATGAGGGTTTCATTACCCCCCAGGATGTTCATCAGGTCGCACAAGGCATCGTAGAACAGGGTCGCGCTGCGCTGCTTTTCCGGTTCGGTCACCCAGCGGCCGATCTCGACGGTGCGAAACTGGAAGCGACGGCGTACATCCAGGAAAGTCACCGGGGCGCCGGCGCGATGGTCCGGGCCCCGGCGATAGAACTGTCTTGGCATGAAGGTTCAACGAATAAGGTTTTATAAACACAGTCTACCTTCTACGCCGAACACCCAACACAGACCACAACACATCCGTCACATGGTTGATGCGATCAGTGCTTTCCTGCTGTTCCCGCTGATAGTCACGATATTCCGGACTGTTGAATTTCGCTTCGACAAAGTCCCTGCCGACCTGCTGCCTTTTTGCCTGGGTGGGGAACAGCCTTCTCAGGTGTTCCAGCTCGCCAGCATCCAGCCAGATACCGTTACAGGTAACGCACTCATCGATTTCAATCTGATTCTCTGGACTGTAGTAGTACCGCCGCATAACTGTCGTGACGCACTTCGGACAGTTAATCCGTTCGTTCTGAACCAGAAGAGGAACACTGAACTGCTCCAGGTGCTCTGCCAATACCTCACCTCGCAGCTCAGTGCTTTCATCGAATTTCTCAAGCTCGAAATTGTCGAAGAAAACACCGCCACATGCCTTTGATACATCAACGGTGATGCCCCCGACTTTCAACGGCCTGAGCGGACTTCCTGTTCTCGGACACTTCATATTCCCTCCATGGAGTTTCAGGCAAACCTAGCGGTCCGCATGACACGACGTTCGTCTTTTGATCTAAACACTATCAGATAGTTATAGGCATTTCTCCGCTGACTTATGGAGTTTTGCGAACGCGTTCGCTGAACTCCGGGATGCACACCATCGATTGATACCCCCTCGCCGGCTACCACTCCAACTGTGTGCCAGTCTGGTATTCGATAACCCGCGTCTCGAAGAAGTTCTTTTCCTTACGCATCGTCGCCTGCTCGTCCAGCCAGGGTGAGACGTTTTTGGCTCCCGGGAAAGGTTCTTCCAGACCAACAGTCCGTGCGCGCCGGTTGGCCACAAAGCGGAACTGCTCGCTATGGTACTCGGCGGAGTAGCCCAGGATGGGATCGCGCAGGATGTAGTTGGCGTAGTCCCGTTCTGCGGCTTCAGATTCGTCCCACATGTCGCGCACAGCTTTGGGGTCGAGGGTGATGTTTTCTTCCTCCAGGATCTGGTTGACCACTTTCAGGCCGAAGGAGAAGTGCATGGCCTCGTCCCGCAGGATGTACTGCAACTGTTCGCCAGTGCCGCGCATCAGGCCCCGGCGCTGCAGGGCAAAGATGGGGCTGAAGCCATTGTAGAACCAGGCACCCTCGAACACGGCGGCGAAGAACAGGTAGGACATGATGAATTCCTGCAGGTCGTCCCGGTTGCGCAGGTTGAGGTCGGAGCGCATGGCGGCATCCAGGCGACGGTTGGCCATCTGGATCTTGCCGTTGATCGCCGGCACCACGCGGTAGCGGTTGTAGATCTCGCTCTGGTCCAGGTTGAGGGTTTCGATGCAGTGCTGGTAGGCCCAGGTGTGCATGGCTTCCTCGTAGACCTGGCGGGCCTGGTAGATCTGCAGTTCCGGCGCACTCATCTTTTCCATCACCGCCAGGCCTATATTGCGCATGGCGAGGATGTCGGAGGTGGTGAGGTATGCCAGTACGTTCTCGTAAACGTGTTTTTCCGACGGGTTGAGGCGGTGGTGGTAGTCGTGGACGTCCTGGGCCATATTCACGTCCAGCGGCGTCCAGTGGTTCTTGTTGGCGTTCATGAAGTACTCCCAGGCCCAGGGGTACTTGAACGGTGCCAGCTGGTTGATGTCGGTTTCGCCGTTGATAACGCGTTTGTCGTCGAGGTTAACAGGGGCCGGGCCTTCCGGAGTGGCTTCTGGTGTTGATTTTGGTTCGTCGTCCCAGTTCAGCATGGGGATCTCCTTTAATAAGGGTGATGCCAGGGGTCGAGGGTACCGCCATACAGCCCCTCTCCCTTGAGGGGAGAGGGGTTGGGGTGAGGGTGGAGACTCCAATTCTGCAGTATGGCCGCCTCCCCCTCTCCCTCCAGGGGAGAGGGAATGTATGATGCCGACTTTCGTGATATCTCAGCCTCTACTGACAGGCTTCGCAGTCAGGCTCGTCTATGGAACACACCTGCGGCTGTGGCGCGGCGACCGGTGCTGTCTTTTCAGCACCCGTGGCACCCAGGGAGCGCAGGTAGTAGGTGGTTTTCAGGCCCCGTTCCCAGGCCAGCTGGTACAGGTTGTCCAGTTTGCGACCGTTGGGTTCGGCCATGTACAGGTTCAGGCTCTGGGCCTGGTCGAGCCATTTCTGGCGCCGGGCGGCGGCTTCCACCAGCCAGCGGGCGTCGATTTCGAAGGCGGTGGCGTAGCGGGCCTTGAGTTCATCGGGGATGCGGTCGATCTGCTGGACGCTGCCGTCGAAGTACTTGAGGTCGTTGACCATGACGTTGTCCCACAAACCCTCGGCCTTGAGGTCGCGGACCAGGGACGGGTTGACCACGGCGAACTCACCGGAGAGGTTCGATTTGACGAACAGGTTCTGGTACGCCGGTTCGATGGACTGGGACACGCCCACGATATTGGAGATGGTGGCCGTGGGCGCGATGGCCATGACGTTGCTGTTGCGCATGCCGTTCTTGGCGATGAGCTCGCGCACCGGTGTCCAGTCCAGGCGAACGCTGGTGTCCACGCTGAGGTCGCCTTCCCGGCGGTTTTCCTTCAGGCGGTTGACGGAGTCGATGGGCATGACGCCCTGGTGCCACAGGGAGCCTTCGTAGCTTTCGTAGGCGCCGCGCTCACCAGCCAGTTCGGCGGAGGAGCGGATGGCGAAGTAGCTGATCTGCTCCATGGCCACGTCGGCGAATTCCACGGCTTCCGGGCTGGCGTAGGGCAGACCCAGTTTGTAGAGGGCGTCCTGGAAGCCCATCAGGCCCATGCCCACGGGGCGGTGGCGCAGGTTGGAGTTGCGGGCCTGGGTTACCGCGTAGTAGTTGATGTCGATGACGTTATCGAGCATGCGGACGGCGCGGCAGACGGTGCGCTCCAGGCGCTGGACGTCCAGTTCGCCGTCTTTCACGTGGGCGGCCAGGTTCACAGAGCCCAGGTTGCACACGGCGATTTCGTCCGTGCTGGTGTTGAGGGTGATTTCGGTGCACAGGTTGGAGCTGTGGACCACGCCCCGGTGCTGCTGAGGCGAGCGCAGGTTGCAGGGGTCCTTGAAGGTGATCCAGGGGTGGCCGGTCTCGAACAGTACGGTGAGCATCTTTCGCCAGAGCTGCTTGGCAGAGACTTTCTTGAATAGCTTGATCTTGCCCTGCTCCGCCAGTGCCTCGTAGTGCTCGTAACGCTCGCGGAACTCGTTGCCATACAGGTCGTGCAGGTCGCCCACGTCGCTGGGGGAGAACAGGGTCCAGTCCTGGTCGTTGCGCATGCGTTCAATCAGCAGGTCCGGCACCCAGTTGGCGGTGTTCATGTCGTGGGTGCGACGGCGTTCGTCGCCGGTGTTCTTGCGCAGCTCCAGGAACTCCTCGATGTCCAGGTGCCAGCTTTCCAGATAGGCACAGACCGCCCCCTTGCGTTTGCCGCCCTGGTTGACGGCTACGGCGGTGTCATTGACCACTTTCAGGAAGGGCACCACGCCCTGGCTCTGGCCGTTGGTGCCCTTGATGTGCGAGCCAAGTGCGCGCACCGAGGTCCAGTCGTTGCCCAGGCCGCCGGCCCACTTGGACAGCATGGCGTTGTCGCGGATGGCGCCGTAGATGCTTTCCAGGTCATCCTGCACCGTGGTGAGGTAGCAGGAGGACAGCTGGGAATGGCGGGTGCCGCTGTTGAACAGTGTGGGTGTGCTGGCCATGTAGTCGAAGCTGGACAGCAGGTCATAGAACTCGATGGCGCGGGCGTTGGGATCGTCCTCCCGCAGGGCCAGGCCCATGGCCACGCGCATGAAGAACACCTGGGGCAGTTCCAGCCGCGCCTTGTCCCAGTGCAGGAAGTAGCGGTCGTACAGGGTCTGCAGGCCCAGGAAGCCGAACTGGAGGTCCCGCTCCGGCTTCAGGGCCTCGCCCAGACGGTCCAGGTCAAAGGCGGCCAAGGCTTCGTCCAGCAACTCATAACGGATGCCTTCATGGATAAAGGCTGTCAGGGCCCGGGGATAGAGATCCGACAGTGACAGGTCAGTGGGTAGGTTGAGGGCCCCGGCGGTTTCCAGCCGGATCTGTTCCAGCAGCAGCCGCGCGGTGACCGCGCTGTAGTCCGGCTCCTGCTCTATTCGGCCCCGGGCAGTCATGACCAGGGCGGAGAGCACGCCGGTCTCCTCGATACCGTCGTAGAGGTTGCGTAGGGCGTCCTCCACCAGTGACTCGCCGTCGATGCCCTCAAGGCCATGGGCAGCCTGCTCCACCTGCAGTTTCATCAGCCCCAGGTCCAGGGGGGCCAGCTCACCGTCGGCTTTTCTCACGGTCAGGTGGGGGTGGGCTTCCACCGGCTCGTCCTGCGCCCGCTGACGGGCGTGTTCTTCCCGGTAGAGCACGTAGGCCCGGGCAACCTTCTGTTCGCCGCCGCGCATCAGGGCCAGTTCCACCTGGTCCTGGATGTCCTCGATATGCACCTTGCCGCCTGCCTTCAGGCGTCGGCTGATGGCCTGCAGGACCTGATCGGTCACCTGCTTCACGGCATGGTTGATATGGGCGGAACCGGCGGCCTTGTCGCCCTCCACGGCGAGGAAGGCTTTGGTGACAGCAACACTGATCTTGGAGGGGTCAAAGCCGACCAGCGTGCCGTTGCGCTTGATGACCTGGAGGGATTCGGTGGTGGCTGGAGGTGCTTCGGCCAGGGCTGTGGACATGGGTGTTCTCCTTTACAACGCGTTGGTATTACGAGACTTCGCGTTGCAGGAGATTTCCGGGCAGGATCGAGCGTCGGTCACCAAAGCTTGCGGGAGCTTTTCTCCCTCTCCCCTGGAGGGAGAGGGCCGGGGTGAGGGGGAGGAGTTTAACTCCGGAGTCCGCCGCTTTCCCCCTCTCCCTAACCCTCTCCCTCCAGGGGAGAGGGGATGATGACAGTCATCCGCTAGCCTGGGACCAACGACCGCTAATCGCCGTGGCCAAAGAATCTGTCTGCTAACCTTATAAACGCGAAGGCTCGACATTCTGTCCAGGGCAGGTCTTCGGACTCAGGGGCAGAAACCTGTCGGTTCGGCCTTGCGGGCGACTTCCCGGCTGGAGCCCCTGGTGACCTCCTGAGTCGCCTCTGGCTTTCAGAGCGCTTCACAGTCAAGGCGCGACTTTGCAGTAAGGCCGGGGCCTTTCAAAAAGTCGCAACGCCGATTGTGGAGCGCTCTGAAAGCCCCGAAGGGCGTGCTCTGAAAGCTGCACCTGCTGTGTTGCGACTCTTGCCAAGGGCTTCGGCCATTGCCGGCGAGCCGCGCCTTGCATCTGCAACTTTCAGAGCACGCAGAGGCGATTCAGGAGGTCACCAGGGGCTCCTTGCCAGTGTCATGATGCCCGCTCGTTCCCCAATACCGCTGCGCGTCAGTTCCGGATTCTCACCGGATTCCCGTTACCAGTTTGATCAGTGATTAATCACTATATCTGGTAGTTCGCCAAGGACATTAACACTATATACAGAGAAATCTTCCCTAACAAGCGAGACATTTCAGAAAGCGGAAGTGATCAGGCCGGAGAGCTCTCCGCCGCTATCCCGATAAAGGCGCGGGTGTGCTGGTCGTGGAGGTCGGCAGTTCTTACGCCCAGGTTGATGTGCTTGTGGATACCCTGCTCCCCGAGCCGCACCGGGACGATGGGCAAGGTCTCAGCGTATTCCTCCACCAGCCAAAGCGGCAGTGTAGCCACACCCCGACCGGCAGCGACCATCTGCAACATCATCTCGGTGGCTTCCAGCACCTTGTGTTTCCGGGGCAGGCAATTGGCGGGCAGCAGGAACTGCTGGAAGATGTCCAGACGGTCGATGGCCACCGGGTAGGTATACAGTGTCTGGGCGGCCACCTGCTCCGGGGTTACCCGCTCCAGCCCGGCAAGCTCGCTGTCCCGGCCGACCACCAGCACCTGCTCGTAGGGAAACACCGGCTCGAAATGGATGCCCTCCCGCCGGATGGGGTCCGGGCTGACCAACAGGTCGATATCGTGGTTAAACAGCGCCGCCATGCCACCAAACTGAAATTTCTGGGTGACGTCCACATCCACCCCCGGCCAGCGGGCCAGGAACGGGTCCACCACCTTGAGCAGCCACTGGTAACAGGGGTGGCATTCCATGCCGATGTTGAGGGCACCCCGTTCCCCCCGGGCGAACTGCAACAGTCGCTCATCCACCCGCTCCAACTGGGGCAACAGGCGGTTGGCCTCCCGCAGCAGGTAGTCGCCGGCCTGGGTCAGCTTCAGGCCACGGCCTTCCTTCTGCCACAGGGGCGTGCCCAGCAATTGCTCCAGCCGGGTGATCTTGTGGCTGAGGGCAGACTGGGTCAGGTGCAACGCCCGCGCGGCTGCGGTCAGCGAGCCCTGGCGTTCGATTTCCCGCAGGATTCTGAGGTGGCTTCGTTCAATCATGGCATATCATGAATTCTGGTCATGGTTTGGTGACATTTAACCATTTTTCGTCATGAACTACAGCCGCTATGCTCGCTCCACTTATCGATCAACAGGAGCGTCATCATGGCACAGGCACACAACCTCGGGTTTCCCCGTATCGGCACCCGCCGGGAACTGAAATTCGCCCTGGAAGACTATTGGAAGCAGAAGACGACCGCTGACGAGTTGCTGACATCGGCCGCCGCCCTGCGCGCGCAGAACTGGCACGCCCAGGCGGATCTGGACCTGGCACCCGTAGGCGACTTCTCCCTGTACGACCATGTACTGGATATGAGCTTCACCCTCGGTCACCTACCCGAGAGGGTGCAGGGGCTGAAAGGCAGCCAGTTGGACGACTATTTCCGTGTCGCCCGGGGCCGATCACCGGCGGATTGTGGCTGTTCCGGTGTCGCCGCCGGCGAGATGACCAAGTGGTTCGATACCAACTATCACTATATCGTTCCGGAAGTCGCCGAAGGCACAGAGTTCTCCCTCAACAGCCAGCGCCTGGTGAACCAGATTACCGAGGCCCGCAGCGCTGGTGTCACGCCAAAGCCGGTGATCATCGGCCCGGTCACCTACCTCTGGCTGTGCAAGGCCCGGGACGGATACGAGCGGCTGGAACTGCTCGAGCGGCGACTGCTGCCAGTGTACGGCCAGCTGCTGGAGCAACTGGCAGACCTGGGCGTGGACTGGGTACAGGTGGACGAACCCGTCCTGGTCACCGAGCTGGACGCCGACTGGAAACTGGCCTTCGAGACTGCCTACCACCAGCTGAAAGGCAGCCGTACGAAACTGCTGCTGACCACCTACTTTGGTGCCCTGGGGGAAAACCTCCAGCAAGCCTGTAACCTGCCGGTTGCCGGTCTGCATGTGGATGCCATTCGCGGCCGGCAGGAAGTGGATGCCGTGGTCGACTGGCTGCCGCCTCATAAGGTGCTGTCAATGGGGGTGATCAATGGCCGCAATATCTGGAAGACAGATTTGCGCGCAGTGCTGGAGTGGCTGGCGCCGATCCATGACAAGCTCGGGGACCGCCTGTGGGTGGCGCCGTCGTGCTCCCTGCTGCATGTTCCGGTCGACCTGGCGCTGGAAACCGGGCTTGATCCGGAGATCCGTAGCTGGCTGGCCTTCGCCACCCAGAAACTGGACGAACTCCGGGTGCTACGGACGGCCCTCAACCATGGTACCGACGCGGTAGCCACGCAACTTGCGGACAACGCCCGCGCCATCGCCAGCCGCCGGGCCTCCACCCGGGTCCATAACCCGAACGTGAAAGAGCAGGCCCAGGCGATCACCCCGGAACTGGGCGAGCGTCAGAGCCCCTACTCCGTGCGGGCGGAAAAGCAGGCCGCCGCATTAAAGCTGCCCCACTACCCGACCACCACTATCGGCTCCTTCCCCCAGACCACCGACATTCGCAAGACCCGGCTGGCTTACCGCAAACAGGAAATCAGCCACGAACTCTACGTCACCACCATGAAGGCGGAAATTGAACATGCGGTGCGGGAACAGGAGAAACTGGGGCTCGATGTATTGGTACACGGCGAGGCCGAGCGCAACGACATGGTGGAGTACTTCGGGGAGCAGCTGGAAGGTTACCTGTTTACCCGCTTCGGCTGGGTACAGTCTTACGGCTCGCGCTGCGTGAAGCCACCCATTCTCTACGGCGATATCCAGCGCCCCGGGCCCATGACCGTGGAATGGATTGCCTACGCCCGCTCCCTGACCGACAAGCCCCTGAAAGGGATGCTGACCGGCCCGGTGACCATCCTCAACTGGTCCTTCGTGCGGGACGACCAGCCACGGCGGGATACGGCATTCCAGCTGGCCCTGGCCATCCGCCAGGAGGTACTGGACCTGGAGGCCGCCGGCGTCAACATCATCCAGATCGACGAAGCCGCCCTGCGGGAAGGCCTGCCCCTGCGGCGCTCCCAGTGGCAGGATTACCTGGACTGGGCCGTTGACGCGTTCCGCATCACCGCCAATGCCGTCAGCGACACCACTCAGATCCATACCCATATGTGCTATTCGGAGTTCAACGACATCATCAGGGACATCGCCCGCATGGACGCGGACGTGATCACCATTGAGACCTCCCGCTCCGCCATGGAGCTGCTGGATGTGTTTGAGGAGTTCCGCTACCCGAACGAGATCGGCCCGGGGGTGTACGACATCCACTCCCCGAACATTCCGTCCCGGGAGCAGATTGTCAGCCTGATGAGCAAGGCGGCGGAACGGGTGCCAGCGGAACGCCTGTGGGTGAACCCGGACTGCGGCCTCAAGACCCGCCAGTGGGAGGAGGTGGTGCCGGCGCTGGAGAATATGGTGGCGGCGGCGAAGGAGCTGCGGCAGGCTGGTTAGTTATTGGTTCCTGGCAGACTCCGCTAATAACGTTACCAATAGGCTAGCAAGCTATCCGGGTGCTGTGATGAGTGTCCTGGCAGGGCACTCATCATTGGCCTTCAGGCCCAAAGCCCAGACCCCACTAATGGCTATCAGCCGGGCCTGGCCAATTCTGGTCGGGGATAGTCAACTCGAAAACAAGCGGTAGCATTAACTCCGCTATGTCGTCGGCATCATAGGGTTGTCCATCCGATTGGCGAAAGTAGCGAATATCCATCATGAGGTCTGGCCTCGGCAGGAGGCTCAGAGTTCCTGTGAGCTTTCCGTTGAAGGTGTGGGTAAGAATACAGACCGATTGGCCAGCAACCTCCGTCAAAATATGAATGTCCTGCATCGGCCTGGCGCTACCGAGCTCAACACCTTGCTTCTGACAGCTCTCAAGGCTTTTGATCGCACTCTCTCCACTCGATGTAATAGCCACTTTGGGGACCGTAGGGCCAGAGATATCAGCCGTTCCATCCAGAGTGAAGTCGCGTACGAACGGGGATTCTCCATCCAGTACGATAGTGGAGATGTAGAAGTAGGGACTGTCAGGGGAGTCATCCTCAGCATAGGTGACCCAGACACGATCAATCGTGCAGCCCCTTTCAGTCTCTACCAGACGACCCAGTTGGGAGCTTTGCGGTAAGGTCTGAAGCAGGGGTGTCATTGAGTAACAACGACCCTCACTTGCATTGAAATCCGCTTCCTGCGACAACCCCACACCGCATCCACTCAGGGTTACCGCCAGAAGAAGAGCTATCAGAAACCGGGAAGTAATATACAGACTGAAATCAATCGACTGGGACATACGACAACTCCTTGTCCTTTGGGGCAAACCTGCTCATTTCTGATGCAGGACAGCGGCGCTTGAGCAGCAGTGAAACAGGACTATATCCCAAGGCATACTGCAATCAAAACAGGTATGGTAGCGCAAAAAGTTGGCAACAAATAAGCGCCCCAAACCTCACTCTATCGCTAACCGGCTGCTGATATAGCTCATACTGGATGCATATAGGATGAGAGCAGTACAGGAGGCGACCAACGCCTTGATCGATGGAACACCGAGGGTTACGTTCTCCTTAAAAGATGAGCCAACCGATGGCCCTAAGAAACTTGACCCTGTATCTACTACAGCCTTTTTAATGGCTATGACGACTACCGAAAAAGATACAGGGATCTTTCCAATGCGAAAATTTACAAAGAGTATCTTCGCCTTAATCCTGCTCACCTTCCTACTAATCTTAATCGCAGTCAATCCCCGCGAAGTTGACGTCACGGAAAGCGTTGTCATTGACGGAAACCGGGAAGAAATCTGGCGCGCTGTTACAGACTTCGAAGGATCCTTTCATGAGTCCAACACTGCCCACCTCAGCACCACCATCACCTCTGAACCCTCCGCACCCTTCAGGGAAGGCCTGACATTCACACAAGTGGAAACTGTCGGGGGGTATCGAGGGGCTCTCGACGGTCGCGTGTACGATGTATACCCCAAGGACCGATATCGCTGGTCAGCGGATACAACCTATCGTGTACTTGGCATAGATCTTCTGGAAATTCAGGAAGGTGGCGATCTCCGCATAGAGGCCACCCGTACGGGACCCGGGCTGCGCTTGTCTCACCGTGTCTATGGACAATTTCCAGACACAATCGGCGGGCGAATGGCCAGTTGGTTCATGTCGGCACTATTGGACATCGAAGCGGATGCCGCACATCACACACTCGTTGAACTTAATTACATCAAAAACGAGGTGGAAAGTGATGACACATAGTCCAGCAAAACACGTTCTCATTCTGGGCGGCTACGGCGAAGCAGGATACCGGCTTGCCCGCCTTCTCGGGGAAGACTTCCAGGGCCACATCACACTGGCTGGCCGCTCACCGGACAAAGGCCGGGAGAGCGCCGCCTGCCTGCAGGCATTACCCGGCAACCACGCATATTTCCACGCGCTCACAATCGACCTCTCGACGATAGAGGCTGCAGCCGGGTGTCCGAAGGGTTGTGACCTAGTGATTGTTGCCTGCCCATTATCCGACAGGAGTCTGGGTGCTCTGATTGAAGGCTGTATCCGACATAGCACGGACTTCATCGATCTCGCTCCTATGGCTGCAAAGGCTCGTATTTTCGCCGAATGGGCCGACACCATTAAGTCTGGCAAGAGCCGCTTCATTCTGGATGCCGGCGCCAATCCTGGATTGCCGGGGTGGCTTGTGCGCTATGCGACCTCAAGGCATCCTGCGGCAAACTCACTGAAGCTCTGGGGGCGGTATCGCTCTGACCGTATTGGCTGGGACGGTGTGGGCGATATCCTGGACGAGGTGGGCAACCAGGGATGGCGCTATCGTCGGGGATGGCGGAAGGTACCCGGTTGGGACATGCGCGCACACCGATTCCCAGGAGGACTTGGTTGTGGCGTTTGCGTCCCAATTCACCTCCAGGAATTGAGCGATTTGCCAGACCAGCTTGGTCTTGAGCGGTTCAGCTTCTACCACGCGGGCCTGAATCCGGTAACAGACACACTGATGACACTGGAACGCTTCGGGCTGCTCCATTTACTGAGCCCCGGGACACGCCAGTCCCTCTTTTTTCATGCGATGCGCCGGTTCAGCCATCCTCCCTTTGGCCTTGCCCTGGTCGCGGAACTGGAATACGACGGCGAGACCCTTGAGATGTCTCTCTGGCATAGGGATCTTTACCAGGCGACTGCCGTACCGACCGTCCTGATGGCCAGAATGCTGCTCAGCGACCCAACCCTGCGCCCGAATTATGGTTTTCTCGGATTCTGGGCCATGCAGCATTCCGACTTCGGCGGCGCGCTGAAGCAACACGACTTTCACCTCGATGAAGCGGATCGGTTAGGTGACCAACCCGCACAGCCGGGTTGACGCCCCCTAACGCCGGATACTCAGGTGTGATTTAACAGTCGCTGCACTGACTGGAACGGCTTTCCACTGGTTTTTCTAACCTGACCAAACGTTTTCTGCGTTCAGGCGCTACCGTCTCTACACCATTGGCGTTGAGGCACCCCGTGTGCACTCAGCAAGGGCCTCGGCAACGGTGTCGGCTTCTTCGACAGGAAGATTCCCGACACTGAGCCTGATACCGGGCTCCGACCGCAGCCGGAATGGCTGGCCAGCCTGAATCCGGTAGCCACGCGCGGTCATGCGTTCAACCATCGCCGCTTCGTTCTTCACGGGAAGCCACAGATTGACACCGGAACCGGAACTGACCGTAAACCCATGCCGACGCAAAGCATCAGCCAGTGCCTTGTGACGGGAGGCATACGTGGCCCGGGCAGTCCGAAGCTGCGATTTGGTCTGTTCGCTACGGAGGAGTTGCACGGCAATCCGCTGTACCAGGCGGCTGATCCAACGTGGCCCCAGGGCAAACTGCCTGGCCATTCGGTTGACGGTGTCCGCGTCGCCGGTGGCAACGGCCAGGCGCAGGTCCGGACCGAGGAACTTGGAAACCGACCGTACCAGCAACCAGGTGGGTGCGCCGGGATCAATAGCCGGTGGTGGCGCTTCGGACAGGGGCCCCCAGTGATCATCCAGGATCAGGAGCGTCCGCGGATGGTCTCGCAACGCACCCTGAATCCGCTCAAGACGCCCGGCGGGGAGATCGATACCGGTCGGATTCTGGGCACGCGGCGTCAGCACAACGGCGGCCACACCGGCACCGAGCCTGCCGGCAAGCTCCTCCGGCATAACCCCCTTATCGTCAAGGGGCACCGGCTCCACCACAAGGCCAAGGGATCGCAGCAATGCAAGCAGTGGCGGCCAGACAGGATCCTCGACCAGGACCTTTTCCCCGATCGGCGCCCGAACCCGCAACGCCCGTTCGATGAGATCCAGGGCGCTATGCCCTAGCATCATCGAGTCCGCCGGTACACCTTCACGCGCCAACATGTCCCGGAACAGGCCAAGCAGTTCAGGGTCCTCACCGGACCGGTCGTATCCGGTCTGCTGCCAGTCGACTTCCGCAGCGGCCCGCTTCAGGGATGGCAGCAACGTAGGGTCGATATTACCGGAAGCGAGATCAACGGTACCGGGGAAAACTGGCGCCTCCCCGAGTGCTTCTCCTTCCTCGTGCAGTGGCATTACCCGGGTACCACCCCGACCGCGCCCGTAGACCCAACCACGCTCGCGCAGCCGGGAGTATGCCTGCGCCACCGTGTTTCGGTTAACGTCCAGCATCATTGCCGCCTCACGGACGGATGGCAGGGAATCGCCTCCGGCCAGTTGCCCGCATTGAATGGCATGCTCAATACTTTCGGCAATCTTGACAGCCGTTTTTCCTTCCAGATATTCTTTACTCATGACATTATTATATTTGGCATAGGACATTTGTCAACATGGAAGTCGCGCATGTTATCCGTCATATCCATTTCGAGGATCTTGGCCTGCTGTCCCCAATCC
Organism: Marinobacter lacisalsi; assembly: GCF_042651045.1. Taxonomy (NCBI): domain Bacteria; kingdom Pseudomonadati; phylum Pseudomonadota; class Gammaproteobacteria; order Pseudomonadales; family Marinobacteraceae; genus Marinobacter; species Marinobacter lacisalsi. The sequence continues at coordinate 342,513 of NZ_JBHSDI010000001.1, read as the reverse complement.
TGGCTGAGCACGGTTACCACTACCACTACTGGGATGTTGGAGTGGATGACCTGACCGAGCTGGCGCAGATGACACCGGACCTTCTGATTGTCCTCGGGGGTCCCATCTCCGCGAACGATACCGACGCTTACCCGTTTCTTGCCATAGAGCAGCGCCTGGTAAACCGCCAGATTGCAAGCGGTCGGCCCCTGCTGGGCATATGCCTGGGCGCCCAGATCATTGCACGTGCTATGGGCGCCAGAGTCGAACCCATGGCTTCCGGGGAAATCGGATTCGCGCCGCTGGCCCTGACCGAAGCCGGCAGCCAATCCGTGCTGGCTCCGCTGGCCGATGCGGAAGCGGTACTGCACTGGCACGGCGAGGCCTGCCAAACAGATGAGCAGTTACCCGCCCTGGCCTACACATCCGCATGCACGAACCAGGCCTTCCTGTATGGCTCACAAATCCTGGGATTGCAGTTTCATCTGGAAGTGCCCCTGCTGGGCTTCGAACGTTGGCTTGTTGGCCACTGCCATGAACTGGCCTCCATTGGCACTGACGTGGCGGCAATGCGGGCAGCGGCACAGAGGTACCTGCCCAGGCTGGAACCCATTGCCAGGGACGTCTTTCACAGGTGGTTGACGCAATGTGCCTGAAACTGCCTGTAAACCGGCTGCTGATTGGCGGTGTTGCGCCTTTGGGCCCACAGGCAGTGCCAAGCGGCATACGCAAATTCCCGGTTGCCAGTGCCGAACTTGGACTGACCGGTTTCACCGGCGACGAGCAGGGAGACCTGAAGCGCCACGGCGGAATAGAAAAGGCCGTGCATCAGTACTGCCTGGATCACTATGTTTTCTGGCGGAAAGAGCTGGGGGATCTGGATGTCCTGAGTCAACCCGGCGCCTTCGGGGAAAACCTGGCTGTCGCCGGGATGAACGAAGACGACGTTTGTGTTGGCGACCACTGGGGCCTTGGCAATGCGGTGGTCCAGGTTTCCCAGGCACGCCAGCCCTGCTGGAAGCTCAACACCCGTTTCGGTGTACCGGACATTGCAAGGCGCCTGCAACACTCCGGAAGAACCGGTTGGTACTACCGCGTTCTTGATCCGGGCCGCATTAGCGAGGGCGACCAACTTCGCCTTCTCCATCGTCCCAATCCGCTCTGGCCCGTGTCCCGCCTGGTAACCGTGCTCTACACCAGAACACAGGACTGGCAGGCCCTGGAGGCCATGTCAGTACTTGAAGGGCTCAGTGACAGTTGGCGACGTCTTGCAGCTCGTCGCCTGGAAACAGGTCAGATCGAAAACTGGAGCAATCGCCTGGGGGAACGCAAGTGATGGTTTCACCGAACAGAAGCAATAATCCTCAGAAGCGGCACAAACAGCTCTCGGCACTGCTCTGGCTTGGAGGCCTGCCGCCCGTAGTGTCCGGCGTATTAGCATCTGCTGCGCCAGACTGGTACCTCGGTCTGACCGGCGTAACAGATGTCATCTCACCCGCTGGAGACCAAGCGCTGGCATTTCTATGGCATTTGCAAGGGGGCGATGCCTGGGTTGCCGGTTCCGCCCGAATTGCAGTCGCATTGCTTGGAAGCCTGATGCTCAAACGGACCATGGTTTTCATCATGCTCATGCACAGTAGCTACGAACTCTGGTTGCTGCCAACCCATGCCTTTTCCTGGTGCTCTAATCAGGAGTCCGTATGCACCACTCTCTATCTGGTGGAGTTATGGGCATTCCTATCATTGCACACTGTGCTCATCGCCGGTTCGGTATTCGTATTGACGATGCCACAACGGCCCAACGAAAGATTGGAGACATAATATGAATCACAGCAACAACCTCTCGCCCCTTCTGCAACAATCCAGCAAGCTGGAAGCGGCTAGCGGTGAAGGCTGTTATCTGGTGGATGGGTCCGGCCAGAGATACCTTGACCTTACCTCCGGCATTGGCGTGTTGAGTACCGGCCATTGCCACCCTGCCGTGGTCAACGCGATCCGTGAACAGGCGGGAAGACTGATTCATGCCCAATATGCCATTGTGCGCCATTCCCCGATGTTAAAGCTCGCCGAACGGCTAGACGGACTAACGCCCTCCCGTATCAACTCGTTCTTCTTTTCCAACGCCGGTACCGAAGCGGTTGAGGCTTCCGTGCGCCTGGCTCGGCAGGCCAGCGGCAAGACCAATATCATTGCGTTTCAGGGGGCATTCCATGGCCGCACCATGGGCGCCCTGTCGCTGACCTCCTCGAACGCCAAGGTGCGGCATGGCGTCCAGCCCATGATGGGAGGTGCCGTTATCGCCCCTTTTCCTGACCCGTACTGGTACGGCTGGAGCGAGGGTCGGACAACCGATTTCTGTCTCCGTGAGCTTGATCGGATACTGATGACCCAGAGCACGCCCGAGGAAACCGCCGCCATCATTATCGAACCCGTGCAGGGGGAAGCAGGGTTCGTCCCGGCACCCGCGTCCTTCCTGCAAGGCCTGCGTGAATGCTGTGACAGACATGGCATCCTGCTGATCTTTGACGAGGTCCAGTGTGGAAATGGCCGCAGCGGAAGCTACTGGGCCCATACGCCCTCCGGCGTTGTGCCAGACATTCTCGTGTCTGCGAAAGGGCTGGCAAGCGGCATGCCCCTCTCTTTTATGGGGGCCTCCAGAGAGCTTATGGCAAAAGGCTGGCCCGGATCCCAGGGAGGCACTTATGGGGGCAATGTCGTGGCCTGCGCCGCAGCCCTTGCCACCCTCGATGTGATCGAATCCGAGCGCCTCGTGGATAACGCCCGCGAGATGGGCCGTTTTCTCAGGCAACGACTGGAAGCACTCTCTGGCCTGTGCCCCATTATTCATGATGTTCGGGGCATCGGCCTGATGCAGGCGGTCAACATTGTTGATCACGATGGCCAGCCCAGCCCCTCGCGTGCCGAAGCACTTATAAAGGCCTGCGAAGAGGGCGGCCTGCTGCTACTGCGCTGCGGCGTGCACGGCAACATCGTTCGATGGCTTCCCCCGCTCATCGTTAACCAGCAGCAGCTCCATGAAGCGATTGAGATATTTCAAGGTGCCTGCAACCGGATTTAGGATCTGGCTCGGAGCATCTTGCACGGTAGTGTGAGATTAGAAAATAGTTGGTAACTCAATCACGACGTTTAGAGTAACTGGCCGGAGAGGCGGCCAGGAGATAGCTGATGAGTGCCAAGGGGACCAAGCGGGTTCAATGTCATGGTTACTTCCTGCTGGTAGTCAATCCTCATTCAAACTAATCGGCGCTGAAAAAGGGTTGGCCCCCAAGGAAAATGGGGCCAACCAAACATGGCGTTTATTAGCTTGAGCCTGAGGCTCAGAGAATGACAGCTTATCTTGTATACCCCGCATTTTAATTCGACCTATTAAGCGGGGGCGATACATACCAATAACTGTTCTAATTCACAAAGACCTATAAAGGGAATGCAACACTGAACAACAACGCGTTACTATCAAGATTATTACGCGACTTAAAGTAACGAAGGTACTTCGCCTTCAGATAAAGATCGGACCCTGATGGCCTATAGGTGACCACCGGCCCAAGCGCCCACTGGCTCGTCTTTTTGCCGTCAACGACTGGGACACCTGATTCGCCCGGATCGTCGTCCTCAACCTGAACAGTGCGATTTCCAGCGAGGCCAACACTAAATTCGCCGAAATGTTGCGCAACCGCGAAATCGACGCTAAGCGTATCACCACTCTTATAATCGGTATCATCATTACGAAACGGGATACCATAGAATGCCCTTGCACTGATTTCAGTTGAGTCCCCAAAAGACAGGTTAGGGCCAGTCATGTACGTGAAAGCCGCATTTGGTGAGAGGAGATAGTAATTTACGCCAGGATTAAGCAGATTATCCGTGTCATAACGGCCCCATGGGAGGCGAGCGCCTGTGCCAAAGGCCAAGGTAAGACCGTAAGGTAGCATCTTGGAGCCAGGTTCCGCGCCTGCCAAACCAACATGCTTACTGTAGTAGAATAGATCTAAGTAAGGATCAACGAAGCCTGTTATCGACTCGCTTCTCCCAAATAACGTGGTGTCGGCGTACTGATAGAAAGCCGAAAAGCTGGAAGACAGTGTTCCCCCAAGTGGCTTATAGTCGTAAACATAAAGAAGGCTAAGTCCCCCGAGCGCACTATAGATCTTGTTCGGTCCCTCGACTTTATTACCATCGCTGTCACGATATCCCGATGAATAGAGCATTGGAATGGTTGTAATTGCGCCATAGGCCCCAGACTTCGGTGGAACTATAGCTGCGCTTACATCAGTTCCCCCTGTTGGGTTCGCTGAAACTACACTCTCCGCAGCATATGATGTATGCGTAAAGCACAACATAGCCAGTCCGGTAATGGCCCAAAAGGTTCTTCTCAACATTATTTTTATTCTAAAGTAGCTCTTGTCTGTGGGCATACTGTTCGTATCTGAAAATTCAGATGAGGAACTAGGGGATTGTAATGGGAAATTAGTATTATTGTTCATTTACTACTCTCAGCTTAGTTTATTGTTGTGGATTTTGTTTGCAGTACTGGAACTAAACTCACTGTATCGAACGTCTCGACAACTGGTTCTGACCAGGGTGAAGCACATTCGTTGGCGCTTCTATGGCATTATCACTACATGGGAGGTCCTATTCGAGGACAGCTTTTATCGTTGAGAGGACAGTTCTTCACTGAGTGCTTGCTCAATCTCTATGCGTCTAGTTCGGTCAACGCAGATTTCGGGCTCAAGTCGTCAGATCTTTGACAAAGTTTGCTGCTTTTTCCAAACCAGAACCATAAAATCGTGCAAGCTGGAGTTTCCGCTACCGTCGGATCAGTGGTCGGGATGTTTAGCCTTCGGAACCTCAATTACGTGTTTCCGCCGGGCCAGTTCTTATCTTTCCCGCCATCGTGGCCTTGCTAAAGTTTCAGCTAATTCAGGGCACTCTGTTGGCGCCCCTCCACTAACGCCCCCCTCAGTTTCGTCACACCTGATTGGTTAAAGCTGTTGACTGGAAACCCGCGTCGACCTTTAATGTTTTCACCGTGTTTCCACATGGAAATGGTTGTTGCCTCCATGAGAGGTCTTCTTTTGGAGAGTCATGTTCTTACGCTCCGGAACGTAATGGAGCATGGTGGAAAGCGTCAGGTGACAACGCCGTTGATACATCGGGGATTGAAAAATACGTTGAAATCGTTGTCTTCTCTATGCTTTGGTGTAGACAATTGTGGGAAGGCGTCCCTGGCACCGGTACTGCCGCTAGAACAGCCTTCTCTATTATGGCATGGAGTCACAGCGTTGAAATTGGGTTGGATAGCACAAACAGCAATAATCGCTTCACAGCGTGGCGTAGATCCCTCATACCTTTTGAGCGATATTTTCACCAAACAGCTTAAAGGGCAACCCGACTATAATCAGGCTCTTGATCCCTGGGAATGTACCCTGTTCTGTTCCCGCCTAATAGGCACCGTGGAAGATGAGCTACACGGGGTTGCAAACTCTCCCATGAAGATAGGCACTGCTGCGACTGGTCTTCGGGTCATGGTTTCCGCCAAAAGCCTTGGTGCGGCAATCGATGCATTGATCCGTTACTACTCACTGGTTAACAGTTCCTGCTCGATCCAACGCGTCAGTACGGGGTCATGTACCCGCATAGAAATTAAGATTGATGGCGAGCCGTCATCTGTAACCTCAGCAGTGGAGGAGCTGATGCTTCAGTTTCTGCATGCAGAGCTTTCCTATCTGTTGAATTTCTTTCTGCCTATTACGTCCGTGGCTACTACAGCTGATTTTCATCCCGAGATGCGCAGGCGGCATTCCTATCTGAACGCAATGGTGTATGCAGGTCCCAGAACTTCACTCGCCTTCCCATCTAAATACAATAATTTCCCTATCCGCCACACGCTAACGGATACCCCGGTGTCTGATGCAACGCTTTTCTGGCTAGAACACCATCCGACAAGGCCAGGCTCGCAACGCTGGCGCGCTGATGTGGCGCCCGTCAGCGCAGCGGTATTTGAACATCTGATGCTGGAGAACTTGCCCTTCAACGCATGCTCAGCTCGACTGGGCATGACCGAGAGTCAAATGCGGAAAGCGTTAGACTATGAAGGCTCAACTTTTCTCGAAATTCGCCGTGAAGCTTTGTTAGAGAAGGCCATGCCGTTGTTTGAAGCAGGCAGGAACGTGGATGACATTGCGACAGAACTAGACTATTCAGACTCTCGCAGTCTACGCCGTGCGTTACGCTTGGCAGCTGGTGTCTCCATTTCAGACTTACGCAGTAAGCGAATTACGCGCCCTGGTAGCAATTCGATGGTAATGGACAAACTCCGAGAGCAGCTATGCTCATTCGACTAGGACCTATCGGGTCCGCGAAGTCCTCACGTACTACCGAGTATCTGCACGCTTCCCAACTACGGCTTGAGGGTTCCTTAATGGACATGATGGATGACCACCATGCCCAAAGGTGCATTGAATTCGAAAGCTATAACCTGGTGGAGGTCGGGACCGGCCTCGTTGATTAGATCCGTTTGGCCCACGCGCCCGTGGCGGCCTCAGAGTAACCGAGAGAGCGATAAGCCGCATCCACCAAGTTTTGTCCACGGTTATTCAATCCCACACCGCTTCCATGCCGATTCATCACATAGGCAAAGGACATACGATCCTGTGGATCAGCAAATCCCATACTTCCGCCCATTCCAGCATGGCCAAAAGCGTGTTCACCTATGATTACGTGCTCTCCTTCGCCAAGTCCACGATGACCCATCTGCTTCGAATACCCTAACGTAAATGCGGTCGGTACACGTAGTACCAAATCCACATCAGAAGCTGACCGAACAGTTGCCATTGGGGCAATTGATGTAGGCTTCAACAATCGGATATCATCGACAGAGCCATCTCTGGCCAGCACTGAATAAATTCGAGCGAGTCCCCGCGCGGTCGCAATTGCACCCGCCGCCGGAATCTCCACTGCATGACGGGCGCGAGAATTGATCATCGCCGGATCAATATCACCGCCTGTATTATTGATCAGCTTACAACCAAACCAGTCAGGCTCATTCATTATCTTTTGGAACATAGGCGAAGTCGGACTGGGTTCATCGAAGTAAGCTGTAGCTACATTGCCTTCTTCCTCTTCAGGCAAACCTATCCAAGCATTCGCCTTCAACGGCCCCGCAATTTCTTCGGCCAGAAACCTACCAATCGTTCGGCCATCGATTCGTCGCAGGATTTCACCCACCAAATAGCCATGCGATAGAGCATGGTATCCGTGCGTAGTACCCGGCTCCCACATGGGGGTCTGCTCGGCCAAACGTTGCGTTACCAGATCCCATTCCAGCATGGCGCCATCTGGCAAAGGCTCATCCCATACCGGAAGGCCCGCCTGGTGTGCCATTACCATTGCCACCGTGACTTTTTCCTTACCGTTGGCAGCAAACTCCGGCCAGTATTTTGCCACCGGCGCTTCAAAATCGAGCTGTCCTCGATCGGCCAACATATGCAAGCAAAGCGAGGAAATCCCTTTGCCACAGGAGAATATTACCGCGCTGGTATCTACTTGCCAGAGCCGCCCACTGTTTTGATCGGCTGTTCCGGCCCAGAGGTCAACCACTGTTTCTCCGTCGATCTGAATGGCCACCGATGCGCCTATTTCGCCATGCTCTTCAAAGTTTCGCTGGAATTCTTCCCTCACTTGATCGAAGTCCGCATGGCAATAACCTTTTATGTCGCTGCTTTTTATTGTCATAACTCCTGCCGTTACCGAAATTGTTGTCATTGGCTCTAGCTGGTGATGTACCTTGCCCAAGCACGCTGGCCCCACTAGCACCAAGCAAACCCGTGGCCTACGGCGTGACGGCAGCCAATTTAGCCGCTATTAATGTGGCGCACTTAGCTTTGCTCGGGTGCCACGGGGTAACCTGGACAAACCACTTGGTGGGTGTACTTGAGTATCATCACTATTACGCATGCGTTCGAGGACAGTTTCTTAAATCATATAGGACAATTCTTTTAAGATTTTTAACGGAATGCTTTCCAAATGCTCTTAATAATTTATTTTCGACAGATTAATTAACATTCTATGGGTTACTAAGAGGCTTCATAGAGGTATTACATGGATAAGTGATCGCATCAAGGAACTTAAAATTCGCAAGACGGCCTCTATCTATAAGTCCGTCGGCGCGCCGGCTTAACGGCATTTTAATTACTGGGGCAAGGCATCTTAGTTGGACAAAGGACATCAAATCGTTCGCCGGTGGCCAGCCATTACCGAAAATTCCGAACGATTGATGGGGAGAGCAGCACTTTGCGCTTCTTGCAATACCGTGGGCTAGTCGACCTGCTCATTCGCGAACCGACTCTGACTCAGCAGCGGTTTAATCGTAAGGCGAGCACCCTGACTGGCCGTGCCCTGTCTGGAGCTTCAGGTGGAAGTCGAACCCAGACCTACTGATTACGAATCAGTAGCTCTACCGCCTGAGCTACTGCAACCTCAGGACAGGTTATATAGGCCGGGAAGCGGGATTCAAGGTGTGGGGGCCTGTCTGTCGCAGATCCTGAATCCGCGGCAGACAGGCTTCAGATCACTCCACCGTCACACTCTTCGCCAGATTCCGCGGCTGATCCACATCCGTGCCCTTCAGCACCGCCACATGGTAAGCCAGCAACTGCAGTGGCACAGTGAACACGATAGGCGCGGTGATGGGGTGGACTGACGGGATCTGCATGACGTGAATGCCGTCCTCGGCGGTGACGCCAGCGTCGCGATCAGCGAAGACGAACAACTCACCGCCCCGGGCGCGGACTTCTTCCAGGTTGGACTTGAGCTTTTCCACCAGGTCATTGTTGGGGGCCACGGTGACCACCGGCATTTCGCTGTCCACCAGGGCCAGCGGTCCGTGCTTGAGCTCGCCGGCCGGGTAGGCTTCGGCGTGGATGTAGGAGATTTCCTTGAGCTTGAGGGCGCCTTCCAGGGCGACCGGGAACTGTGAGCCGCGGCCCAGGAACAGGCTGTGGTGCTTGTCTACAAAGGCTTCGCTGAGTTCCGCGATGTCACCGTCGAGAGCCAGCACGTCCGCCACCTGCCCCGGTACCAGTTTCAGGGCCTGAACGATCTCGGTTTCCTTCTCTTCTGAGAGACCGTTGTGGCGGGCCAGGGCCAGGGTGAACAACAGCAGGGCGGTCAGCTGGGTGGTGAAGGCCTTGGTGGAGGCCACACCGATTTCCGGGCCAGCCTGCGTCATCACCACCAGGTCCGACTCCCGCACCAGTGAGCTGCCCGGTACGTTACAGATGGCCAGGGCGGCGCGGAAGCCGGCCTTTTTGGCCTGGCGCAGGGCCGCCAGAGTATCGGCGGTCTCGCCGGACTGGGAGATGCACAGGAACAGCGTATCCGGCTGGATTACATGCTTGCGGTAACGGAACTCGGAGGCCACTTCCACGGAACAGGGCACACCGGCCAGTTCCTCGATCCAGTAACGGGCGACCATGCCAGCGTGGTAGCTGGTACCGCAGGCGATGATCTGCACGTGGCGCACGTTCTCCAGCAGCTTGCCGGCTTCGGTGCCCAGGGCCTGCTCCAGTACATGGCTGTCGGTGAGGCGGCCTTCCATGGTGGCCTTGATAACCGCCGGCTGCTCGTAGATTTCCTTGAGCATGTAATGACGGTATTCGCCCTTGTCGGCGGCGTCGTGGCCGTGTTCAAAACGGGTAATCTCCCGCTCGACGGGCGCTCCCTCACGGTCGAAGATGGCTACACGATCCAGGTGGATATCCGCCAGATCACCCTCTTCCAGGAACATGAAGCGGTCGGTTACCGGCAACAGCGCCAGCTGGTCGGAGGCAATAAAGTTCTCCCCGATACCCACACCGATAACCAGTGGGCTGCCCTCGCGGCAGACCACCAGATGGTCCGGCTCGTCCGCGTGTACCACTGCCAGGGCAAAGGCGCCCCGTAGCTGGCCAATCGCGGCCTTCACCGCCCGGAACAGATTACGGTCTTCCTGATAGTGCTTTTCGATCAGGTGAGCGATCACTTCGGTATCGGTCTGGGAGGTAAAGCTGTAGCCCTCTTCCCGGAGCTGGTCCCGCAGGGCCTGGTAATTCTCGATAATGCCGTTGTGGACAATGGCAAGTCGTTCGCCGGACATATGCGGATGGGCGTTGATGCGGGAGGGCTCGCCATGGGTGGCCCAGCGGGTGTGGGCAATGCCCACGTGACCCGGCGCCGGGTGGGCGGCGACTGCATCCGCCAGGGCCGCAACCTTGCCGAGCTCACGGGCGCGATTTACCTGACCGCTGCTGTCCAGGGTAGCCAGGCCAGCGGAGTCGTAGCCCCGGTACTCCAGTCGCCTCAGGCCTTCCAGCAGGATGCCTTCCACGTCCCTCTGGGAAACTGCTCCAACAATGCCACACATAGTGATTCCGTCCTGTTATTAACGGGGGTCAGTCTTTCTTTTCCGGCCGTTTCCAGCCCTTGATATTACGCTGGCGGCTACGGGCGACAGCCAGATCCTTCTCGTCGACATGGGCGGTAATGGTCGAACCCGCGCCGATCACGGCGTCATTGTCCACGGTCACCGGTGCCACCAGGGCGGTGTTGGAGCCGACGAATACATTGTCACCCAACACCGTCTGGAACTTGTTTACGCCATCATAGTTACAGGTGATGGTACCTGCACCTACATTCACATTACGACCCAGTATGGCGTCGCCCACGTAACTCAGGTGGTTGATCTTGCTGCCTTCGCCCACCTCGGCCTTCTTGGTTTCCACGAAGTTGCCGACCTTGGCGGCGCGGGCCAGGCGGGTGCCCGGGCGCAACCTGGCAAACGGGCCGACCTGGCAGTGCTCGGCCACCACAGCCCCCTCAATGATCGAGTTGGCGTGCACGGTGACATTGTCTGCCAGTTCGGCATCGCGAATCACGCAGTTGGGGCCGATGGATACATTATTGCCAAGGGTCACGTCCCCTTCGAACACCACGTTCACGTCGATCAGCACATCCTGCCCGATGGTCAGGCTGCCCCGTACATCCACTCGGGCCGGATCAGCCAGCGTGGCCCCTTCGGTCATCAGCCGGCGGGCTTCGCAACGCTGATACCAGCGCTCGAGTTCAGCCAGCTGCAGGCGGTTGTTCACGCCCTGCACTTCCTCTTCGTGGCCTGGCTGGGCGACTTCTATGGTCAGCCCCTCGCCTGCCGCCATGGCGATAATATCGGTCAGGTAGTATTCGCCCTGGGCATTGCTGTTGGACAGCTCCGGCAACCAGCGCTTGAGGTGGTCGGAAGAGACCGCAAGGATACCGGTGTTTACTTCCCGGATCGCTTTCTGGGAATCCGAAGCGTCTTTCTGCTCGACAATGGCGGTCACCTGACCACGCTCATTGCGGAGGATCCGGCCATAGCCATCCGGGTTGCCCAGGTCCACCGTCAGCAGACCCAGGCTCTGTTCGTTAACCCGTGACACGAGGGCCACAAGGGTTTCCGGGTTGATCAGGGGGACATCACCGTAAAGTACCAGTACCACCGCGCCGTCCGGAACGGCAGGTAACGCCTGGGCCACCGCATGTCCGGTACCCAGTTGCTGCTCCTGCAGGGCCCAGGTGACATCGCCCGCCGGGGTAACCGACCGCACCTGGTCCGCACCATGGCCGATAACGCCATGAATCCCCTCTGCGCCGAGGGTGCGGGCAGTGTCCATAACATGATGCAGCATTGGTTTGCCGGCCACCTGGTGTAATACCTTGGGCAGGCTGGATTTCATGCGGGAGCCCTGGCCAGCAGCCAGGATGATGACATGGAGGGGGGCAGTCATGGCCGGTTCCTGATTCCTCTGATTGATACCAAGTTCCCTTTGGAAGCGTCTTCAATAAAAAAGCCGCAACCTTCGGGGTAACGTTTGCCAGACATAACGCCTGCTAACGCCACCACTTCGGATGCGGCTTCGGTGAGCACGTTCCCTGGGAACGACCCGGGAGTCTTCGCGGAGGAAAGTCGCACCGCTGCGATTTCATCCGCAGACTCCTAGCGTACCTTGTTGCGCAGTTTCTGCAGGGTACGGAGCTGCGCCATGGCTTCTGCCAGCTCGGCAGCAGCCCTGGAGTACTCAAACTCACCAGTCTTGTTTACCAGTGCCTTCTCGGCCTCCCGCTGGGCTTCCAGCGCTGCGGCTTCGTCCACGTCCTTGGCCCGGACGGCGGTATCGGCCAGCAGGGTGACGATGGAGGGCTGAACCTCCAGGTAGCCACCAGAGACATAGAGGATCTCCTCATCGCCGCCCTGCTTGATGATCCGCACAGGACCAGGCTTCAGGGCAGTCAGCAGCGGGGCGTGGCCGGGCTGAATGCCCAGCTCGCCCTCGGATCCGGTGGCAATCAGCATTTCCACCAGACCGGAGTAGATTTTTTCCTCGGCACTTACGACGTCACAATGTACGGTCATAGCCATCTCAGTTGCCTCTCAGGTCGGTCAGCGAAGGTTAGGTGACTTACTTGTCACCCTTGGATTTCAGTTCCTTCGCTTTTTCGACCGCTTCTTCAATGGTACCGCACATATAGAAGGCCTGCTCCGGCAGGTCATCATAGTCGCCATTGAGAATGCCCTTGAAGCTGCTAATGGTTTCCTTCAGGGAGACGTACTTACCGGGGGAGCCGGTAAACACCTCAGCAACGTGGAACGGCTGGGACAGGAAACGCTCAATCTTACGGGCGCGGGCAACGGTCAGCTTGTCATCTTCTGACAGTTCATCCATACCCAGGATGGCGATAATGTCCTTCAGTTCCTTGTAGCGCTGCAGGTTGGTCTGTACGCCACGGGCCACTTCGTAATGCTCTTCACCAATCACCAGCGGATCCAGCTGACGGGAGGTGGAGTCCAGCGGGTCAATCGCCGGGTAGATACCCTTTGAAGCGATGTCACGGCTCAGTACCACAGTCGCGTCCAGGTGAGAGAACGTGGTCGCGGGGGACGGGTCAGTTAGGTCATCCGCCGGTACGTATACCGCCTGGATGGAGGTGATGGAACCGTCTTTGGTGGATGTGATCCGCTCCTGCAGCTCACCCATCTCCTGGGCCAGGGTCGGCTGGTAACCTACCGCGGAAGGCATCCGGCCCAGCAGTGCTGATACCTCGGTGCCCGCCAGGGTGTAACGGTAGATATTGTCGACGAACAAGAGTACGTCACGACCTTCGTCCCGGAACTTCTCGGCCATGGTCAGACCGGTCAGTGCCACACGCAGGCGGTTGCCGGGAGGCTCGTTCATCTGGCCGTAGACCATCGCTACCTTATCAAGGACGTTGGAGTCCTTCATTTCGTAGTAGAAGTCGTTACCTTCCCGGGTACGCTCACCAACACCGGCGAATACGGAGAGACCGGAGTGCTCTTTCGCGATGTTGTTGATCAGTTCCATCATGTTAACGGTCTTGCCCACGCCGGCGCCGCCGAACAGGCCAACCTTACCACCCTTGGCGAACGGGCAGATCAGGTCGATCACCTTGATGCCGGTTTCCAGCAGGTCCGCAGACGCCGACTGGTCGGCGTACCCCGGTGCCTTGCGATGGATACCCCAGCGCTCTTCCTCGCCGATCTCGCCCTGTTCGTCGATAGGACGACCCAGGACATCCATGATACGGCCCAGTGTGGCGGTACCAACCGGCACGGAAATCGCCTTGCCGGTGTTTTCTGCTTTCAGGCCCCGCTTGAGGCCTTCGGTGCTGCCCATGGCGATGGTACGAACAATGCCGTCACCCAGCTGCTGCTGGACTTCCAGAGTTGTTTCGCCACCTTCAAGCAGCAGTGCGTCATAAACGTTGGGTACGGATTCACGCGGAAATTCCACGTCGATAACCGCGCCAATGATCTGAACGATGTGTCCGCTACTCATGCTCGGTTCCTCGTTATCTCAATAGTCTTCAAAACCAGTTGGATCATGATCCGCATCAGACCGAAGCCGCGCCGCTCACAATCTCCGAAATTTCCTGGGTGATGGCTGCCTGACGGGCCTTGTTGTAGGCCAGCTGAAGCTCATCGATAATGCCGCCGGCATTATCGGTTGCGCTCTTCATGGCAATCATCCGGGCTGCCTGCTCACAGGCCAGGTTTTCCACCACACCCTGGTACACCTGGGATTCAATGTAGCGTGGCAGGAGACCATCCAGGATGGTGGCCGCAGCCGGCTCGTAGAGATAATCCCACTGATTTCTGATCTCTTCGTCTTCGCTCGGCGGCAGGGGCAGTAACTGCTCCACCTTCGGCTGCTGGGTCATGGTGTTCACAAACTCGTTGTGGACCACATACAGCCGGTCAATGCGACCTTCCTCAAACGCGTCCAGCATTACCTTGACGTTGCCGATGAGCTGTTCAGCGCTGGGGTTGTCACCCAGGTGGGTCAGTGCCGCGACAACATTGCCGCCATAGTTGCGGAAAAACGAGGCGCCTTTGGAACCGATTGCGCAGATGTCGGTTTCAACACCCTTGTTTTTCCAGTCAAGCATGTCACGGACGAGCTTGCGGAACAGGTTACTGTTCAACCCGCCGCACAGTCCCCGGTCAGAGGAAATCACGATATAGCCAACCCGGTTGACCTCACGCTCCATCATGAAGCTGTGACGGTAATCCTGGTTGGCCAGCGCGATATGCCCAATGACCTGACGCATCTTTTCCGCATACGGGCGGGTCGCCTGCATACGTTCCTGAGCCTTACGCATCTTGCTCGCCGCCACCATTTCCATGGCGGAAGTGATCTTCTGCGTGCTCTTGATGCTTCCGATCTGGTTACGTATTTCTTTTCCGACGGCCATAAGTCACTGCCTTTTCAAGTTAGACACTCATGTGAACCAGCTGGCCCGCAACGAGGCGGGCCAGAGGAATTACCAGCTTTGAGTGGTCTTGAATTTCTCCAGAGCAGCCTTCAGGCCGGCGATGATATCGTCGTTGTATTTCCCTTCAGCACCGATCTTGTCCAGAAGTTCCTTCTGCTCGGAACGCATCCAGTCCAGGAGCTGCGCTTCGAACTTCACAACCTTCTCGACATCGACGTCGTCCAGGAAGCCTTCGTTAGCTGCGAACAGTACGGTGCCCATTTCGGCAACGGTCATGGGGCTGTACTGGTTCTGCTTCATCAGCTCGGTCACGCGCTGACCGTGCTCCAGCTGCTTACGGGTTGCTTCGTCAAGATCGGAAGCGAACTGGGCGAATGCCGCCAGTTCCCGGTACTGGGCCAGGGCCAGGCGGATGTTACCGCCAAGCTTCTTCATGATCTTGGTCTGGGCGGAACCACCTACCCGGGATACCGAGACACCGGCGTTCATTGCCGGACGGATGCCGGAGTTGAACAGGTTGGTTTCCAGGAAGATCTGACCGTCGGTAATGGAGATTACGTTGGTCGGTACGAAGGCGGACACGTCACCGGCCTGGGTCTCGATGATCGGCAAAGCGGTCAGTGAACCGGTCTTGCCTTTCACTTCGCCGTTAGTCAGCTTCTCGACCTCGTCGGCGTTGATCCGGGACGCACGCTCCAGCAGACGGGAGTGCAGATAGAATACGTCACCCGGGAAGGCTTCACGGCCCGGCGGACGACGCAGCAGCAGGGAGATCTGGCGGTAGGCGACAGCCTGCTTGGACAGGTCATCGTAGATGATCAGGGCGTCTTCGCCACGATCCCGGAAGTACTCGCCCATGGAGGTGCCGGCGTAAGGCGCCAGGAACTGCATGGAAGCGGGGTCAGCGGCACCGGCTGCAACCACGATGGTGTGGTCCATGGCACCGTGCTCTTCCAGCTTGCGTACCACAGCAGCAATGGAAGACTGCTTCTGGCCTACGGCCACGTAGATACACTTGATGCCGGTGTTCTTCTGGTTGATGATCGCATCGATGGCGACAGCGGTCTTACCGATCTGACGGTCACCGATGATCAGCTCACGCTGACCACGACCGATCGGCACCATGGTGTCGATGGCCTTGAGACCGGTCTGCACCGGCTCATCAACGGACTGACGGGCAATAACGCCCGGTGCGACCTTCTCGACCGGAGAGGTGAGGGAAGTACCCAGGTCACCCTTGCCGTCGATGGGGTTGCCCAGACCGTCAACCACACGACCCATCAATTCCGGACCAACCGGCACTTCCAGGATGCGACCAGTACAACGAACCTTCTGGCCTTCCGCCAGGTCTTCGTAATCGCCCAGTACAACCGCACCAACGGAATCACGCTCCAGGTTCAGAGCCATCCCGAAGGTGCCGTTGGCGAATTCGATCATCTCACCGTACATGACGTCGGCAAGACCGTGGATCAGCACGATACCGTCGGAAACCGACAGGATCGTACCTTCGTTTTTTGCTTCGGAAGAGATATCGAGCTTTTCGATCCTCTTCTTGATGATGTCACTGATCTCGGATGGATTCAGTTGCTGCATGCCTTTGTCCTCAAACCTTTTGCTGAAATCAGGCGCCCAGTGTGTCGGCGAGTTTATTCAGCTTTCCGCGTACAGAGGCGTCGATCACCATATCGCCGGTGCGTACAACCACACCGCCAATCAGGGCCTGATCCGCCTGGGTGGAAAGCGTTACCTGCCGTTCCAGTTTCTTCGACAGGGCCTCGGCCAGCTTCTGCTGCTGTTCTTCCGTCAGCTCGAAGGCTGCGGTGACGTCAATCTCGACAGTGCGCTCCAGATCCGCACGGAACTTGCGGAACAGTTCGGAAATCTCCGGAAGCATTGCCAGACGGCCTTTTTCAGCGAGAATGGCGAAGAAGTTGCGGACCGGTTCGGAAACCTCGGTGCCGGCAAACTCCAGAATAATGTCTGCCTTGGTGGACCGGTCGACACCCGGATGCGCGAGAAGCTTTTTTACGTCGCTGTTAGCTGCCACCTGACCCGCCACAGTCAGCGCTTCAGACCACTCGGCCAGGGAATCCTGGCTCTGGGCGGTCTCGAAGGCTGCCCGGGCGTAGGGGCGTGCCAGCGTTGTCAGTTCTGCCATGATGAACCTCGCTTAAAGTTCGGCAGCGAGCTTGTCCAGCATCTCGCTGTGTGCGTTGGCATCGACAGATTTTTCCAGGATCTTCTCGGCACCGGCGACGGCCAGGGCAGCCACTTCGGCACGCAGGTCATCACGCGCCTTGACACGCTCCTGCTCGATTTGGGCATGGGCCTGATCGATGAGTTTCTGACCCTCTTTGCGAGCGTCTCCCTTGGAGTCTTCGACGATCTGGCTTGCCCGCTTGTTGGCCTGTTCGATCAGGGCAGCGGCTTCTTCCTTGGCTGTGCGAAGTTCCTGCGCGGCTTTTTCCTGAGCCAGCTCAAGATCCAGGGAAGCGCGGTCTGCAGCAGACAGTCCATCGGCTATTTTTTTCTGGCGTGCGTTCATGGCCTCGGTGATCGGAGGCCAGACGTACTTGACGCAGAACCAGACGAAAATAGCGAAGGCAATCGTTTGCCCTATCAACGTAAGGTTTATATTCACGGCAATATACCTCTAGCTATTCGTTGCGTCCTGGTGTCCGTAAAACCGGGCGCCGTTTCAGGGGCGCCCGCCCTTAACGGCCGAATTACCCAGCAACAACGAAGATCAGGTACATCGCAATACCAACGCCGATCATGGGAACCGCGTCCAGCAGGCCGGCCATGATGAAGGTCTTGGTTTGCAGCTGGTTAGCCATTTCCGGCTGACGTGCAGTGGACTCAAGCAGTTTGCCGCCCAGCAGACCAAAGCCGATACCAGCGCCCAGGGCGCCCAGACCGATGATCAGTGCAGCTGCAATAAATACCATTTCCATTGAAGGCTCCTCAGTTTTCTCAAGTGGTTAAGGGTTTTTGAGTTTCGTAATCAGTGATCTTCGTGTGCCGCGCTGAGGTAGACCACAGCCAGCGTTGTAAAGATAAAGGCCTGCAGGGTCACCACCAGAATATGGAAGATCGCCCAGGGCACGTTCAGCGTCCACTGGACCCACAGTGGTAACAGAGCGATAAGGATGAACACAACCTCACCGGCGTACATGTTGCCGAACAGCCGCAGTGCCAGGCTGACGGGTTTGATGATCAGTGCCAGCAGTTCCAGCACCAGGTTGAACGGTATCAGGGCCCAGTGATTGAAGGGCGTGAACGACAGCTCCTTGAGGAAGCCACCCGGCCCCTTGACCTTGAAGCTGTAGAACAGAATCAGCAGGAATACACCAATGGAGATACCGAAGGTACCGTTGGGATCCGTGGTGGGAACAATCTTGAAGTACTCAAGCCCCATGGCGTGGGCAAGAGAGGGAATGTAGTCGACCGGGATCAGCTTCAGGGTGTTCATCAGCAGGATCCACACAAACATGGTCAGCGCCAGCGGTGCGATCATCGGGTTCTTGCCGTGAAACACATCACGGACAATGCCCTGCACGAACTCGACGGTCATTTCCACCATGTTCTGCAGACCACCGGGCTGACCAGTGGTGGCCTTTTTGGCCGCAAACCGGAACAGGCCCAGGAACAGGACACCCATGGCTATGGACCAGCCCATGGTATCCACGTGAACCGCCATGAAGCCCATGTCGGCCGCTTCCTGAGCGGTGCGGGCCATGGTCCAGGTTGCCTCTTCCACAACCGAGCCGTCGGCGCGCTCGTAGCCTTCCGGCAACTTGCCGTAGGTCAGGTTCGTCAGGTGGTGCTTTATATAATCTACTGGGGTATCAGCTGCCATACTGCATCTCGTCCAGTCATCGCTGTGGTCTTGGCCGCATGAACCAGCGCAGGGCTGCGCCCATCACAACCATCACAGCAAAAGTGAATAACAGAGCCGGTGCATGGATCGGCTCCATCAAGTTGAAAACGGCCGCAAAAAACACTGCGGTAAGGGCGATCTTCACGGATTCCGCCCTGAACAGGTTGCCTACCATGAGGGACATGTTTCGTGCCCCTTCCACCTTATAGACCTTGTAGGCAAACCAGGTGTTTGGCACCAGAAAAATAAGACCACCCATCAGGGCGGAATAACCGGCCAAACTCCCCTGCGTGGCCCATAACAGGGCCATAATAACGATGGCTGTACTCTCGATAACCAGCCAGCGGAGCAGCGGCACCCGGTTAAGACGATGTCCGGACCTTGCCATGACTAAAAACCTGCCGCCATTCCAAGCGCGGGAATTATATGTGTTAACCGAAAGGTGTTCAACTCAACCAACACGAAAACCTGGTGGTTTTTTGGTCACTTGAAGCACCAATCTGGCGCATCAGACACAAGTTGTGCCTGCTTTTGGATCACATCACGAGATGTGGTGGTTAAGATGAGATTGTATTTCAAAAAGGAATTTTTCCAGGTCACGGAAAAGTGACCGTTAGCGGATATGCCCGAGGATGCCGTCCAGTTCGTCGAGGGAACTGTACTCGATCACCAGTTTGCCCTTGCCACGCTGGCCATGATCGATGGATACCCGGGCACCCAGGCGTTCCGCCAGATCATCCTGAAGGGCGCGGATATTGGGATCCACCTCACCTTTGGGCTTCTTGCGTTGTGGATTCTCATTCTGCACGCGACGTACCAGCGCCTCGGTCTGGCGTACGGACAGTGACTTGGCAACCACCTGACGGGCCACCTGCAGCTGAAGTTCGGGCGGCAGGGATAACATCGCGCGACCGTGGCCCATTTCCAGATCACCATGCTCCAGCATGATGCGCACGTCCTCGGACAGGCCGATCAGGCGCAGCAGGTTGGTAATGGTGGTGCGGGACTTGCCCACCGCTTCCGCCACCTGGCCCTGGGTCAGACCGAACTCGTCCTGCAGACGCTGGAGTGCGAAGGCTTCCTCGATAGGGTTGAGGTTCTCCCGCTGGATGTTCTCGATCAGCGCCATGGCAATGGCGGCTTCGTCGGGTACATCCCGGACAATAGCGGGCAGGCCCTCCAGTTCCGCCATCTGGGCGGCACGCCAGCGACGCTCGCCGGCGATCAGTTCGTAGCGGCCCTCACTGATCGGCCGCACCACCACCGGCTGCATCACTCCTTGCTGCCGGATGGAATCCGCCAGTTCCTGCAGGGCGGCCGGGTCCATGTCGCGGCGCGGCTGGTAGCGGCCACGCTGGATCAGGTCGATAGGGATCACCCGCAGTTCGCCGTCATGATTGCGGGGTTCCTCATCCAGGTTCACCCGGGAGTTTGCCAGCAGGGCACCCAGGCCCCGTTCACCCAATCCTCGTTTTTTTGCCGCCATGGTCGTTGTCATTTATCCAGAGTGAAGAATGCGTCGGTCTTGAAAGCGTTCTATGGTACACCGCCTCCGCGGTCCCTCAAACGGCCGGGGATCTGCACAGATGCCTAGACGGCAACAGAACCTGCCGTCTTCTGGCTGCTGTGGCGCCGGACCATTTCTCCGGCCAGGGCCAGGTAGGCCACCGCGCCCTTGGAAGCACGATCGTATTTGAGGGCCGGAAGACCATAACTGGGCGCTTCCGCGAGGCGGACATTGCGGGGAATGACCGCCTTGTAGACCTTGTCGCCAAAGTATTCCGACAGCTGCCCGGACACATCCAGGGTCAGGCTGTTGCGGGGATCGTACATGGTCCGCAGTATGCCCTCGACCTGCAGGTCGGGATTGACCGTTTCCTGGATCTGTTCGATCGTATTCATCAGCGCCGCCAGGCCTTCCAGGGCGTAATACTCACACTGCATGGGGATCAGCACCGAGTCGGCTGCCGACAGGGCATTCACGGTGAGCAGGTTGAGGGACGGCGGGCAGTCGATAAGGATGTAGTCGTAATTCTCGCGGATGGCATTGAGGCACAGGCGCAGGCGGTGCTCCCGGCCGATTTCATTCATCAGCTCGACTTCCGCCGCCGTCAGGTCGCCGTTAGCCGGTAACAGGTCAAAACCGGAGTTTTCCACCGACACGATGACTTCGTCGGCCCCGGCCCGCTTGGTTAGCACATCATAGCCAGACAACTCGACCCCGTTCTTGTCCACACCGCTGCCCATGGTGGCATTACCCTGCGGGTCCATATCCACCAGCAATACCCGGCGTTTGGTCGCAGAGAGCGATGCCGCCAGATTGACGCAGGTGGTGGTCTTGCCCACTCCACCTTTCTGGTTGGTCACGGCAATGACGCGAGCCATGGCTAGCCTCCTGTTATGGAATCCGGTCGCGGAGAAACCCGATTGATGCAGAGCAGATGTCGCTCGCCGTCACAGCCGGGATAGTCGAGCCGGTGGCGGGCACCGACCTGCCAGTCTGACGGCAATTGAGACACTTCATCATCCGGGAACTGACCTTTCATGGCAAGGAACTGCCCCGCATCCGCCAGCAGGTTGCCACACCAGGCAACCAGGTTGGGCAGGGCGGTAAAGGCCCTGCTGGTAATCTGCCTGAAGGGTTCATCCGGTTGGCAGTCCTCTGCGCGGCCGTGGATAACCTCCACGTTGTCCAGCTGGAGCTCCAGTACACACTGGGTCAGGAACCGGGTTTTCTTGCTGTTGCTATCCAGCAGCGTGAACGCGATCTCCGGCCGGGCGATGGCCAATGGAATACCCGGCAGGCCACCGCCAGCGCCCACGTCCAGTACCCGGTCTGCTGACAGGAACGGCAACAGGGTCAGGCTGTCCAGTAACTGGCGAGGTACCATTTGCCCGGGCTCGCGCACAGCGGTCAGGTTGTAGGCCCGGTTCCACTTGTTCAGCAGGACCAGAAAGGCCAGCAGTTTTTCCTGTTGGCCGGCATCAAGGCCTGTATCCATCGTTTTCAGGCCGTCGGACAACTGCCGCTGCCAGAGTGATTCGCTCATGACTGGCCCCGTCAGGCGGATTGCTTGCGCAGCAGATCCCGCTTCTTCAGGTGCACCAGCAGCTGGGACACCGCCGCCGGGGTCACGCCCTGGATACGGGAGGCCTGGGCGATGGTCTCGGGCCGAACCTCTTTCAGTTTCTGGCGGATCTCGTTGGACAGGCCACCCACGGCGTCGAAGTCGAAATCATCCGGCAGGCGGGTTTCCTCGTTCCGGCGCAGACGATCGATCTCATCCGCCTGACGGGAGATGTAGCCCTCGTACTTGATCTCGATCTCCACCTGTTGCTCAACGGCGTCGGCACCGGCCCGGTCGCCGCCAATCTCGGCAATCTCAGCGTAGGAGATTTCCGGACGACGCAACAGTTCCGCCAGGGTATTGTCCCGGGCCATGGGCTGCTTGAGATAGCCATCGGCGATGGCGGACTGGTCCGTTTTCGGATGGATACGGGTGGTCTCCAGCCGCTGACGTTCTGCAACGATGGCCTCGCGCTTGTCGTTGAAGCGGCGCCAGCGTTCGTCATCCACCAACCCCAGGTGATGGCCGGCTTCGGTCAGGCGCAGGTCAGCGTTGTCTTCCCGCAGGATCAGCCGGTATTCGGCACGGCTGGTAAACATGCGGTAGGGCTCGGAGGTGCCCATGGTAATCAGGTCATCCACCAGCACGCCGATATAGGCTTCGTCCCGGCGCGGGTACCAGGGTTCCTTGTCCTGCGCCTGCAGCGAGGCGTTGAGCCCGGCCAGCAGGCCCTGGGCACCCGCTTCCTCGTAGCCGGTGGTACCGTTAATCTGGCCGGCGAAGTAGAGCCCGCCGATAAACTTGGTTTCCAGGGTATGACGCAGGTCCTGCGGGTTCAGGTAATCGTATTCGATGGCATACCCCGGCCGGGTGATATGGGCGTTCTCAAAACCCGGGATGGACCGCACCGCCGCCAGCTGGATATCGAACGGCAGGCTGGTGGAAATACCGTTGGGGTAAAGCTCATGGGTATTCAGGCCTTCCGGCTCCACGAAGATCTGGTGGGAGTCCTTGTCGGCGAACCGGTTCACCTTGTCCTCGATGGATGGGCAGTAGCGGGGGCCGATGCCCTCGATCTCACCGGCAAACATGGGGGAGCGGTCAAAGCCACTGCGGATGATGTCGTGGGTCTCGGCAGTGGTGCGGGTGACATAGCAGCACACCTGCTCGGGATGCTGATCCCGCGAGCCCATGAAGGACATGACCGGGGTGGGGTTGTCGCCCCATTGTTCTTCCATCACGAAGAAATCCACGGACCGGGCATCGATACGCGGCGGCGTGCCGGTTTTCAGGCGACCGACATTGAACGGCAGTTCCCGTAATCGTTTGGCCAGGGCATTGGCCGGGGCATCGCCGGCACGTCCGCCGGCATGGTTCTGCATACCAATGTGGATAACACCGCCCAGGAAGGTGCCGGTGGTCAGCACCACGGTCTTCGCATTGAAGCGGATACCGGTGTTGGTGACCACGCCGGTCACCCGGTCGTTTTCCACTATCAGATCATCGGCGGCCTGCTGGAACAGCATCAGGTTGGGCTGGTTTTCCAGGATCTCGCGGATGGCCGCCTTGTACAGCACCCGGTCGGCCTGGGCACGGGTAGCACGCACAGCCGGCCCCTTGCGGCTGTTGAGCACACGGAACTGGATGCCGGCGTGGTCAGTGGCCTTGGCCATGGCACCGCCGAGGGCATCGATTTCCTTGACCAGATGACTCTTGCCAATCCCGCCAATGGCCGGGTTGCAGGACATCTGCCCCAGTGTCTCGATATTGTGGGTCAGCAGCAGGGTCTGCGAGCCCATGCGAGCGGCTGCCAGGGCGGCCTCGGTACCGGCATGGCCGCCACCAATGACAATCACGTCGAAACGGGTCGGAAAATCCACAGAATCACCTCGGAACAGGGGAAATAAATCAACGGCGCAGTATACCTGCTAGCGCAGGTGCTTTGCAGTGGTAGTGGGTAAATTTTAACCAGACTGAACAGGTTTGTAGAGGTGGCCTGGCGAAAACTAGCGGGAAATACCTAATTCCTCACAAATTCATGGGCTTGAAAAAAACTGTTCACAAAACTTTTCAAGATAGTTATCCACAGGATTGGCGGCCCAAAAACCCAGTTATAAAAACAATAACCTATTGTTTTTATATGTTTTTATTAAAACTATCAAAAGATCATTCCCAAATTATTCAGGAATTTATCCACAGATTTTGGCGGCAATCGAGACCCTGGCCCAACTCCCCCCGCACCAGAGGTACTCACCCCCCGTCTGAGACGGGGCAGCACTAATGTCCCGTCTGGGCGGGGGCCTGTGAGCCTGCGGCCCTGGCACGCTCCTCCCCGGCCTCCCGTTCCAGGGCCTTTTCCACGGTATTGGCGGATTTGGCGAACCGGGCCAGCAGGTCATATAACACCGGAATCAGGAACAACGTCAGGGTGGTGGCGAAGACCAGCCCGCCAAGGATCACCATGCCGATGGCAGCACGGCTTTCCGCGCCGGCGCCGGTGGCAATCACCAGCGGCACCGCCCCGAACACGGTGGAAATGGTGGTCATCAGTACCGGACGGAATCGCAGCACCGCCCCTTCCAGGATTGCCTCCCTCACCGTATGCCCCTGGTCCCGAAGCTGGTTGGCAAACTCGATAATAAGAATGCCGTTCTTTGCCATCAGCCCCAGCAACATGATGATGCCGATCTGGCTGTAGATATTCAGGCTGATTCCCGACCAGTACAACGCAGCCAGGGCACCGGTAACCGCCAGGGGCACGGTAAGCATGATGATCAGCGGGTGAATCCAGCTCTCGAACTGCGCCGCCAGCACCAGGAACACGATCACAAAGGCCAGGCCAAAGGTGATGTAGATGGCATTGGAGGATTCCTGGAATTCCTGGCTCAGGCCCTTGTAGCTGATTCGCGCTTCCGACGGCAGGGTATCCGCCGCCAGAGTATTAAGATAGTTCAGGGCCGAACCCAGATCGTAGCCATCCGCCAGGGAGGCGCTGATCACCACCGCCGGCAACCGGTCAATCCGCCGCAGATCCGGATTGGCACCAATCTCTTCCATACTCACCAGCGCCGCCAGGGGAACCAGCTCACCACCCGCCCGGGGGCGCATGAAGATCTGGCTGAGATCCGACGGCGTGGCCCGATTGTCATCACTGGCCTGGACAATAACGTCGTACTCCTGACCACGGTCCAGGTAGGTGGTGACCTGGCGGGAGGCCAGCATGGTCTGCAGGGTCAGGCCCATGTCCTCCACGGTGATGTCCAGGTCGGCGGCCCGCTCCCGGTCGATGGTTACCCGCAGCTCGGGACGGGTCAGCTCGAAGTCCGTATCCACGTTGAGCAGGTTCGGGTTTTCTTTCGCCCTCTCGGCCAGTTGCTCACTCCATTGCTGGACCGCCCCGTAGTCGGGCCCGGCCACCACGAACTCCACCGGCTGGTTAAAGCCGCGCTGACCCAGACCCGGCGGGTTCACCGCAATCACCCGAATACCGGACACATCAGAGAGCTTTCTGCGGATCTCGCTGGTGATCTGTTGTTGCTTGACGTCACGCTGGTCCCAGTGCTCAAGCCCGAGAATCATGAAGGCGTTGTCTTCCTCATCCCGGAAACCGACGATGGAGAGCATCCGGCTGGCAATGCCCTGGTCCAGGTAGGGCAACAGTTTTTCCTCCGCCTGGCGCACGTAATGGTCGGTGTATTCCACGGTGGCACCCCGGGGGGCGCTGGTAGGCATGATAATGACACCACGGTCCTCAATGGGAGCCAGCTCCTGGGGCAACCTGGGGAAGATCACCACCGCGGCCACCAGACCGGCCAGCCCCAGGCCGACGATCAGCCCCGGCTGGCGCAGGTAAAATCGGAGCAAACGGGCGTAGCCGTTGGACAGGCCATTGAGCACTTTCTCGCTGGCTGCCCACAGCCGGTGGCCTTCCACGGTTTCCGGGCTGTGTCGCAGCCATTTGGAACAGAGCATGGGGGCCAGGGTCAGGGCCACAAAACTGGAAAACACCACCGCCGCGGCCAGGGTGAAGCCGAACTCCGCAAACAACCGGCCGATGTTGCCGCCCATGAAGGAAATGGGAATGAACACCGCCACCAGGGTCAGGGTGGTGGCGATAATGGCAAAGGCCACCTGCTTGGCGCCACGGAACGAGGCCAGCAAGGGGGGCTCGCCATTATCAATGCGCCGCTGGATGTTCTCCAGCATGACGATGGCATCGTCCACCACCAGACCGATGGCGAGAATGATCGCCAGCAGGGTCAGTACATTGATGGAGAAACCGAGAAAACCCAGCCCGATAAAGGCGCCAATGACCGCCACCGGAATAGTCACCGCCGGAATCAGTGTGGCCCGCCAGGACCGCAGGAACAGGAAAATCACCAGGATCACCAGCGAGACGGCAATAGCCAGGGTGATCACCACCTCCTGGATGGAGGCCCGGATAAAGATGGACTCGTCGTAGCTTTCGGCGATGGTGACTTCCGGAGGCAAGGTCTTGCGGATCTGCTCAAGTTCCGCGCCAACCGCATCGGATACCGCCACGGTATTGGCCTTGGACTGACGGATGACCCCCATGCCGATGGCGGTCTCGCCATTGGCCCGCAGGCGACCGACATCAGACTCCACACCCATCTGCACATTGGCCACTTCCCCCAGCCGCAGCAGATCATTCCCGTCCCGGCGCACCACCAGGTTGCGGAACTGCTCCACGTTGCTCAGCCGGCCTTCAGCCCGCACCGTAAAGTTACGGGTGGAGGAGTCCACCGACCCCGCCGGCAGCTCCACGTTATTGGCCCGCAGCGCCCGCTCCACTTCCGCCACGGTGATATCCCGGGCCGCCAGGCGATCCCGGTCCAGCCATACGCGGATGGCATAGCGGCGCTCACCGCCAATGCGCACGTTGGCGACGCCATCCAGCACTGAAAGCCGGTCGACCAGCACCCGGTCGGCAAAGTCACTGAGTTCGGCGCTGTCCCAGACCGGGCTACGCAGGGTAATCCACATCATGGGCCGGGCATCGGAGTCGGCCTTCTGGACCACCGGCGCATCCGCCTCATCCGGCAGCTGGTCGGCTACCCGCGAGACCGCATCGCGCACATCATTGGCGGCGATATCCACATCCCGGGAGACATTGAATTCGATACTGGTGCGGGACTCTCCCTGCTCGGTGGAGGACTCAATGGAACGGATACCCTCGATACCACTGATCGCGCCCTCGATCACCTGGGTAATCTGGGTGTCCACCACCTCGGCCGC
Source organism: Marinobacter lacisalsi (assembly GCF_042651045.1). NCBI lineage: Bacteria > Pseudomonadati > Pseudomonadota > Gammaproteobacteria > Pseudomonadales > Marinobacteraceae > Marinobacter > Marinobacter lacisalsi. The sequence continues at coordinate 315,507 of NZ_JBHSDI010000001.1, read as the reverse complement.
GGCGCCGGTGTAATTGGTGGATATGGACACTACCGGCGGATCAATATCCGGGTATTCCCGCACCGGCAGGTCCAGCAGGGCGGCAATACCGAAAACCACGATCAGCAGGCTCAGGACCGTGGCGAACACCGGTCGCTTGATGGAGATATCGGACAGTACCATGGTCAGGATCCCGAGGCCTGGAAGCGGTTCTCCGGAATGGCGTTCTGCTCATCCTTGACCTTTATCCGGTCGCCGCTACTCAGGCGGTCCTGGCCGGTAATGATGACCTCGTCGCTGGCGCTGATGCCACTAGCCACTTCCACCAGACCTGGCATCCTTGACCCCAGGGTAACTTCGGTTCGGCGGGCAACGCCGTCGTCGGCCACAAACACATACTTGTCATCGCCACGGATCAGCACGGCCTGTTCCGGGATCACCAGGGCTTCGCGCTCTCGCAGGGTCAGGCTGGCGGACATGAACTGACCGGGACGCAGTCGTCCATCGGCATTGTCGATCAGGGCCCGTACCGGCAGAGACCGGCTCAGCTCACTGATTCGTGTACCCAGCTCCACCAGCTCGCCCTGGAAACGATCATCGGGCCAGGCCGGTGACTGGCCTCTGACCACCTGTCCCAGTGTCACCTGGCCAAGAAAACGCTCCGGAACCGAGAACGAGAGTTCCATCCGGTCGGTGGCATCCAGGGAAGTAATGACCGTGCCGGGGGTGACGTAGGCACCGACGCTGAGATCGGACAGCCCCACCACCCCGGTAAAGGGTGCCACGATACGGTGGTTGTCCAGCCGCACCCGGGCAGCCTCGCGCTCAGCCAGGGCGACATCCACGGCCGTTCTTAATTCATCTACCTGAGCCTGGGAGACACTGTTATTGGCCCGCAGCTGAGTGGCCCGTTCCAGCTGACGGCGGGCATCGGAAAGCCCGGACTCAATGACTCTCAGGTTCGCCACCGCCTGGCGGTCATCCAGCCGTACCAGTAAATCCCCCTTCTCCACCCGCCGGCCAGCCCCGAGGTTGATTTCCACCACCCGTCCACTGACTTCGGTCGTCAGTTCCACGGCATCCACGGCCTTCAGGCTGCCCACAGCGTTCACCTCGTCCCTGACGGTATCCTGTTCGGGGAACACCGTATCGACGGCACTTGCACTGGATGGCGACGCCTGCTCGTCGTCCGCACCGGTGTCAATCTTGTTCCAGACCAGGGCTCCGCCCACTGCAACAATTACCAGAAATAAGGCCGTAAGCCATTGCTTCCACATAGGAACTACTACCTGAATATCGTCGGTTTAAGCGTCAGTCCGGGTTGGCATTGCGCTGGATCACCAGTACGACCTCGCCCACCGGTACGCCCCACTTGCTCATGGCGGTCTCGTTGATCAGGGTGTCCGGCGTCACCAGGTACATCCAGTCATCCATGCGAACGTTGATGGTGCCGTCGCCATAGGGCACCTCAAGGACGTAATTCATATGGATGGCATTACCACGCCAGGTCATGAAGCCGGGTTCGACCACGTCGCCAGCCTCGGCCCGATAGCCGCCTTCTTCCGGAGTCAGTGTCCAGACCCGGGTATCCACCTCGCCATCGTCGAACCGGAACACCTCGTCCAGGGTTCCCGTGCCGTCCTCACTCCAGCTGGCTTCGATGTCGGCGTCGAAGGTTCTGATCACTTCCCCGGACATGTCCTTGACCACACCCCGGGCCGTCAGGGAACCCTGAAAGAACTGATCCGGCACCAGCGCCGGTGTCCGGGACTGATAATCGTCAAGGGAAGGTCCGGCACAGCCAGCGAGCAGCAATACCGACAAAAATACCCAGATACGGTTCCTGAAACCAGCGACATACGTCGCTATAGCAGGGGTTTGCATAACCTTTACACTCCTGTCACGTACGAACAGAAACATACGCCGGAAGAGCAGGGCCGGTTCTGTCTCCAGAATCGGCCTTGAAATCCCGCAGGGGCGTCCCTAAATAGACTGTGCCCTACTGGAATATCAGTAACGACTTATTTTTATTAAGAATTTTTCTTAACCATTGATGAGTTGAGTTATCGAGTTCTACTGGCAGGAGGTTCGAATATGGATACTCGTTCTGAAGATTTCTATCCCAGTCGTCTTGAACGCCCAACCCCATCCTTTGAACGTTTGGACCCGGTTATCCACAGCACCGGTTCAGACCGCTCCGACGGGCCGCTGAGTGAAACGGAACTGGCCCGGTACGAACGAGACGGTTTCCTCGCGTTCCCCAATTTCCTTGACCGGGACACCGTGGCCCGCTTCCGTCAGGACCTGCGGGACTATGAAAATGACAGCAATATACTCAGGGCAGAGGGCACCATTACCGAGCCTGGCAAGCAGGAGATCCGGTCAGTTTTTGGTGTGCACGAGTTATCCGAGCGGTTTGATCGGCTAACCCGGGACCCCGAAATACTGGCCATGGTGCACCAGCTGTTGGGCAGCGATGCCTATATCCATCAGTCCCGTATCAACTTCAAGCCCGGTTTCCACGGCAAGGGGTTTGACTGGCATTCGGATTTCGAGACCTGGCACTCCGAGGATGGCATGCCCCGCATGCGGGCGGTCAGCTTTTCCATCGCCCTGACCGACAACACCCCGTTCAACGGGCCGCTGATGCTGATCCCCGGGTCCCACAAGCGCTTCGTGCCCTGCGTCGGGCGCACTCCGGAAGACAACTACCAGTCTTCCCTGAAGAAACAGGAGCTGGGGGTACCCAACGATCAGGACCTGGCGGAGCTGGCTGATCAGGGCGGTATCCAGGCGCCCACCGGCCCGGCCGGGTCGCTGATCATCTTCGAGTGCAACACCCTCCATGCTTCCAATGCCAACATGTCGCCGTGGCCCCGGAGCAACCTGTTCTTCGTGTTCAACAGTGTGGAAAACCAGCTGGTGAACCCGTACTGCGGCAACAAGCCACGGCCGGGATTCCTGGGCAACCGCGCCAACACCGCTGCCCTGCAGCCGTTTGGTCAGGATGACCTGCGTCGCACCGGCTAAGCACAATGGAAAAGAAAGGGCCCCCTAGGGGCCCTTGAACAAGTCACTGACTGTCTTCGGGATCCGTTACCGGGTCCCTTTCGCTGCTCTCTCCCTCAATGGTTTTACGACTGAGATTTCGCAGGCGTTTGTGCTCATTGGCCACCTGTACCCGCAGCTTGCAGATGGTGGTGAGGTAATAACCGGACGGGAAGATCAGGCCGTGGTTGTCTGGCAGCGAGGCCACCGAGCCCCCCAGGGCATCCACCCGGTCTACCTTGCGTGTGGTCCGGTTGTACAGATAATAACGCCAGCTTTTCTCGTTAAAGGGGAGGATACGAACCAGCACAATCTCGCCAAGATCCGCATACTCGAAGGTAGCGTCATCCAGGGACTGGGAGTCCGACTCAACCGGGTCGGAAAAGATGCCTTTTCCGGAATTGCTGTTGTTCTCCACCTTGTTACTGCTGAGAACGGAACCGCTGGATAAAGGCATCGGATTCGGCGATGGAATCCTCCATCTCCCGGATCAGGGAATCCACATCCTGGCGGATCCGGCCCAGTTCGCTCTCCAGTGACGCAATGGCCTGGGCATTGAGGTTATGCTTGAGGAACAGCATCTGGTCCTCGAAAGCCTGTAGCACAGGTTCCATGCGATCCTCCGCCTCGTGCATGCGAGTGATCAGCTGCTCGTAATGCTGGCGGGTTTCCTGCAGTTTCTGTTCGCTGGAACGGCGCAGGGAAGCGCTTTCGTAAAGGTCGAGTTCGTCGTCCCATTCCTCGAACAGGGCGTGTGCCACATCCTCCACCTGGTCGATCCGTTCCAGTACCTTCCCGGCGGATGCCTCACTGTCCTCGTAGGCATCCCTTACCTCCTCGTATTTTTCCTTCAGGGGCGTATCAGGGGTATCCACCACACTCTGGAAACGCTCCAGCGAAGACCGGAATGTCTCCTGGGCGTCGTTCTGGGAATCCCGGGCGTCTTCCACCCGATCCACCAGGATATCCCGCTTCTCGAAGCCCAGGGTTTCCATGGCGCTGTAGTACATACTGCTGCATCCGGCGAGGGTGACCAGCAGAGCCAGGGCAAGTACCGGCTTCAAAGGCGGGCAAGCTGGAAAAGACAGGCGCATAGGCACACTCCGTTACGGGATAATGATCCGGCTATCCTAGCCTGCATTCGGGGCCAAGTGGAAATCCACCAACCATCGATCGTCGGCCGGTAACGAGTCACTTGCCAATACAGAAACTGCTGAATATCTTGCCCAACAGATCATCAGAGGTCATCACGCCGGTGATCTCACCAAGAGCGTCCTGGGCGGCCCGCAGATCTTCGGCCAGTAACTCACCGGCGCCATAGCCCTGAAGCTGATCCTGGCCTTGATGCAGGGACGACAGCGCCCGTTGCAGGGCGTCCAGGTGACGGCGACGGGCCAGGAAGCCATCTTCAGTGGTGGTGGCAAAGCCCATGCACTGCTTCAGGTGATCCCGCAGGATTTCCAGGCCATCGGCGGATTTGGCCGCCAGGCGGATGACCGGCGCTGCCTGGTGGGGTTCGGCGGTAATCCCGACGGGCTCATCGGACAGGTCCACCTTGTTACGGATCACGGTGACCGGCGCCTGCTCAGGCAGCTGGTCAATGAAGTCCGGCCAGATGGTATGGGGTTCCACCTCGGCGGTCGTGGTGGCATCCACCATCAGCAGGATACGGTCCGCCTGCCGTATTTCCTCCCAGGCCCGGGCGATACCGATCTGCTCCACTTCATCCGGGCTGTCGCGAAGGCCCGCGGTGTCGATGATGTGCAGGGGCATACCATCGATGTGGATATGTTCCCGCAGCACATCCCGGGTGGTGCCTTCGATGGCGGTGACAATGGCCGCCTCACGCCCGGCCAGGGCATTGAGCAGGCTGGACTTGCCGGCATTGGGGCGCCCGGCGATCACCACCTTCATGCCATCCCGCAACAGACTGCCCTGGTGGGCTTCCGCGATGATGCGATCGAGATCGGCCACGATCCGGCGCAGATCCTCCGCCACCTTGCCGTCAGCCAGGAAATCGATCTCCTCCTCCGGGAAGTCGATGGCCGCTTCCACATAGATCCGCAGGTGAGTGACCGCGTCCACCAGTTCGTTGATACGGCGGGAAAACACCCCCTGCAGGGAATGCACGGCAGAACGGGCAGCCTGCTCGGAGCTGCTCTCGATCAGGTCGGCAATAGCTTCCGCCTGGGTCAGGTCCAGCTTGTCGTTGAGGAAGGCCCGTTCGGAGAACTCCCCGGGCCGGGCCAGTCGGGCGCCTAGCTCACACACGCGGCGCAGCAGCATATCGAGGATAACCGTGCCGCCATGCCCCTGAAGCTCCAGCACATCCTCTCCGGTAAAGGACTGAGGATTGGGGAAGAAGAGGCCGATGCCTTCGTCAATCAGATCGCCATTGCCATCCAGGAAGGCACCATAGTGGGCATATCGCGGTTTCGGCTGGAAGCCCAGTATGGCTCGGGCAATCTCACCGGCACCGGGCCCGGACACCCGCACGATACCCACGCCGGCCTGGCCGGGGGCGGTGGCAATGGCAGCGATGGTATCGGTTACTGGTTGCATGGGGACTCCGGGAAGGCCAGGAATACTGCTCGGAAACTGAACGGGGCCCCCGAAGGAGCCCCGCATAAGCTGTGCAAAGTCTGGCCAGTGTCCCGTGCGGTTAATTCGCTGGCCTACTGCGGGACACTGCTATGCCTTACGGGCAGCCATTTCCTTTTCGATCTTGCTGGTAATGTACCACTGCTGGGCAATGGACAGAATGTTGTTGGTCAGCCAGTAGAGTACCAGACCGGCCGGGAACCACAGGAAGAAGACAGTGAAGATGATGGGCATCAGCTTCATGATCTTCGCCTGCATGGGATCCGGCGGCGTCGGGTTCAGGTGCATCTGCAGCATCATGCTGGCACCCATCAGGATCGGCAGGATGAAGTACGGATCCATCTGGGAAAGATCCTGGATCCACAGCATGAACGGCGCATGGCGCAGCTGGACACTTTCAAACAGGACCCAGTAGAGCGCGATGAACACCGGCATCTGCACCAGTATCGGCAGACAGCCCCCCAGCGGGTTGATTTTCTCTTTCTTGTACAGCGCCATCATTTCCTGGGACATGCGCTGACGGTCGTCGCCGTAGAGCTCCTTGAGGCGGGTCAGCTGCGGCGCGACAGCCCGCATCCGGGCCATGGACCGATAGCTGGTGGCGGACAGTTTGAAGAACACCGCCTTGACCACCACGGTCAGCAGGATAATGGATACACCCCAGTTGCCCACCAAGCTGTGGATCCAGTCCATGAAAATGAACAGGGGCAGTGAGATGAAGAACAGGAAACCGAAGTCTACCGTGCGGTCCAGGTTGGGGGCCACGCCCTCCAGGCGTTCGATAATTTTAGGCCCGACATAGACACGGGCACCGGCCTGACCGGTTTCACCGGGCTCTACCACGGTAGCGGGGCTGACGAACCCCATAACGTTAAGGTTGCCACGGGTGGTGGTCTGGAACTGGTGGGCCTGATCCCGGGGCGGTATCCACGCGGAAATGAAATAGTGTTGCAGGAATGCCAGCCAGCCATTGGTCACCGGCTGGTTGATGCGATCGTCCTCCAGGTCCGAGAAATCGAACTTCTCGTAGGGATCTTCCGGTGAACTGATAACCAGCCCCAGGTAGGCGCGCATACCCATGCTGTTCTGGGCAGTGGGATCCGGTGCTTCGTCGCGAACGATCTTGCCGGTGAAGTTACCCTGCCAGGTGTTTTCCGACTGGTTGTCGATCAGGTAACTGACATCAATCTCGTAGCTGTTCCGTTCCAGGGTGTATCGCTTGATCACGCTGATACCCCGGGCCGTTTCGTAGCTTAGGTCGACCTGCAGTGAATTCTGGCCTTCAGCGAGCTCTACCTGCGGGCTGGAGACCTGGTAGACCGGTGTTTCACCGTTCTTGCGGCTGTCCAGACCATCACGCCCGATCATCCCGCTTTCCAGGAAGTAGGTACGTCTGTCAGTAGTTTGCAGCAGCCGCAGTGGCTCCTCACTGTCGAGCTTGCGGTCGTAGTCCAGTAACGACGCTTCCACCAGGTTGCCGCCCACCCGGTCAATCTTGAGTTCCAGCACATCGGTGCGAACCGTTACCAGGCGATCAGAGGCAGATACATCCGTATTGCTCTGACTGTTTTCATCACCCGGGGCGGAAAAGTCGCCGCCGTTATCCGATACCTGGTCGCCATCCGCATCCGGCAAACTCAGTTCATCATCTGCAACAGTGTCAGAGGCTGCAGGCTGCTCCTGAACGGTCGGAGTCTCCACAGGCTGGTTATAGTCCTCGTTCCAGGCCAGGACCATCAGGTAGCTGACAATGGCAAGACCGGCAAATAATACGATGCGCTGAATGTCCATAAACTTAGTCTGCAGTTTGGTTGGCTTTTGCTCGGGTATCTGACCGGTCAGTACCGGGTACCGGATCGTATCCGTGGGTTCCCCAGGGATGACAACGGGACAGGCGTCGTGCTGCAAGCCATGAACCGCGCAGGGCGCCATGAGTATCGATGGCTTCCAGTGCGTAGGCTGAGCAGCTTGGAATATGACGACAATGGCTGGCCATCATCGGGCTGATGGCGTAGCGATAGACATGGATGGGAACTACCAGGAGAGATCGCATAGTGCCTATCCTGAAGGGCCGTTACCGGTTTCAGACGCCCGGTATTTTCCGGCCAGTTTCCGCCAGATGGCATCCAGGGCCTGGTGCAGTGCCTGATTGTTCTGTGTCGCCAGGTTTTGCCGTCCGAGAACAACAATGTCCAGCGATCCAAGGTCAGTGCGATGGCGAAACGTTTCTCGAACCACCCGTTTGACACGGTTGCGCTGGACAGCGTGTTTCAGGTTCCGCTTCGAGAAGATCAGGCCAAGTCTGGGACGCCCAAGACTATTGGGCGATGCCAGAATCAGGAAGTGCCGGTGGGGGACTCTGATCTGAACGTCGTCGAATACGCCGGAATAATCCGCCGGGCGCAGTAAACGGGACGTTTTGGGAAACGAGTGATCCCCCACGCTGCAATCCGTATCAGGCTGACAGGCGTGCGCGGCCCTTGGCACGACGGCGTGAGATTACCTTGCGGCCGTTGGCGGTGGCCATACGGGCACGGAAACCGTGGACGCGCTTACGCTTCAGTACGCTTGGTTGAAACGTTCTTTTCATGATTACGCTCTCGTTGATCGTGAGATGGTTTGCGCCAGGTGGCTGGCTGCAAAATGAACAGTCAAAACAGGTGCGGCATTCTAAGCAAATCAGGGGGTGATTTCAATGATTTCTGATGCAGCGCGGAGGATGGCCGGATGAGGAGCTTCGGACGGTGGTGTGAGCGTAAGCGTAATAACATAAACAGGGTTTTATTATTCTTTTAAATCTTTTCTATTTATTACTGTTATTAGGCACCGGTGAATCTGTGGATATCGTTCTTTTAGCATTTAAAATCAATGGACTATCACGTTGGCAAGATTGTGGTGAAGGTCGGATAAGGGCTGTGGATAGCGTATGCAGGAAATGGGGACAAGTCGGGATTTCGCAAAACAGGGCAGTTGTCCCGGATTGATCAAGGCTTCGTGAACAGGGTTGCTGACAGCTTGCTGACAGCGATCTGTGGATAACTTTATTTTGCGGATTTTCTGTACACAAGGGTGTGTGTAAAACTGTAAAAATTTGAAAAAAAAGGAAAATTGTTTCCACAGGCTGTTCATTGGTTCCTCTTTCAGGCTTTTCCTCAAGGCCAGTGGGGGGTAGAATTTCCTGTCTTGTAGCCTGTCACCTGACAGGTTGGTGAGGCCCAATCCTATTTCATCAGTATCGGAGGCAAGCGGACGTGCCGCAGCAGATCTGGCATCAGTGCCTTGAAGTACTCCGGGATGAGTTTCCGGCGCAACAGTTCAATACCTGGCTTCGGCCCCTTCAGCCAGAATTGAGTGAGGGCTATCTGGTGCTGTTTGCTCCCAACCGGTTTGTGATGGATTGGGTCAACCAGAAGTACCTGCGCCGTATAGAAGAAGTCATCAAGGACCTGGAGGGGGGGCACGCGCCCAGGGTCAACATGAAGGTGGGCTCGGCATCCCGGCCTGCGCAACCGGCCAGCGAAGGGACAAGATCCGCTACCACGGAAGCCCATCGCCGTAGCAATGGCAACAGCGCATCCGGTTTAAGCCCACGCAAGCGGGCGCCGGTCCCGGATACCGACGAGACTGGTCGCGTTACGGAAGAGGAAAAAGGCGTCGCTGCCTCGGTACCTGCGTCGGCCGGGTCCAGGCGTTCTTCCGTGCAGGTGGAAGGGGACGTCAAACACCAGTCCTTCCTTAATGAAGGTTTTACGTTCGATACCTTTGTGGAAGGCAAATCCAACCAGTTGGCCCGGGCAGCCTCGATGCAGGTGGCCGAAAACCCCGGTGGTTCCTACAATCCGCTGTTTCTTTATGGTGGCGTGGGGCTGGGCAAGACCCACCTGATGCATGCCATTGGCAATGAGATCGTGGCTCGTAATCCCAATGCCAAGGTTGCCTATCTCCGTTCGGAGCGGTTTGTGGCTGACATGGTCAAGGCTTTGCAACTCAACGCCATCAGTGAATTCAAGCGGTATTACCGGTCGGTGGATGCGTTGCTGATCGATGACATCCAGTTCTTTGCGCGCAAGGAACGGTCCCAGGAGGAGTTTTTCCACACCTTCAACGCCTTGTTGGAGGGTGGCCAGCAGGTTATCGTTACCTGTGACCGCTTCCCCAAGGAAATCACCGATATGGAGGAGCGGCTGAAGTCCCGCTTCGGTTGGGGGCTGACGGTCATGGTTGAGCCTCCCGAGCTGGAGACGCGGGTTGCCATCCTGATGAAGAAAGCGGAGCAGGCCAATGTCCGCCTGAGCAGCGAGGCGGCCTTCTTCATTGCCCAGAAAATCCGCTCCAACGTACGGGAGCTTGAAGGGGCCCTGCGGCTGGTTATCGCCAATGCCCACTTTACCGGCTCCGAGATAACGCCCCCGTTTATACGTGAAAGCCTGAAAGACCTGCTGGCACTGCATGAGAAGCAGGTCAGCATGGATAACATCCAGCGTACGGTGGCGGAGTACTACAAGATCAAGGTATCGGATCTTCTGTCCAAGCGACGTACCCGCACGGTAACGCGACCCAGGCAGATGGCAATGGCACTGTCCAAGGAACTGACCAACCACAGCCTGCCGGAAATCGGCGATGCCTTTGGCGGTCGGGACCACACGACAGTACTGCATGCCTGCAAGAAGATTGTCGAACTACAGGAAAGTGATCCCGGTATCCGGGAGGACTACCAGAATTTCATGCGTTTGCTGACCAGCTGACGCCCGGAAACCGACAAGAAATCATCCACAGGAACGTCGAGTGACATGAAACTGACTATCAGCCGAGAATCCCTGCTCATACCGCTACAGTCCATAGCCGGTGTGGTAGAGCGGAAACAGACCATGCCCGTGCTGTCCAACGTCTTGTTGGTGGCTGAGGATAACCATCTGACGCTGACCGGTACCAATATGGAAGTGGAGTTGGTTGCCCGGGTGTCGCCGGTTCATGTGGATCAGCCTGGTGAAATCACTGTTCCGGCCCGCAAGCTTTCCGATATCTGTCGGGCCCTGGGGGATGAGGCGCCAATCGAGCTGGCCCTGGAAGGTGACCGGCTTCATCTTCGTTGCGGTGCCAGTCATTTCACTCTGTCCACGTTACCGGCCCAGCACTTTCCCAATGTGGAGGACGAAGAGGCCAGTATCCGACTCGATGTACCGCAAAAGGAACTTGGCCGGATGCTGGATGCCACCGCGTTTGCCATGGCCCAGCAGGATGTTCGGTACTACCTGAATGGTCTGCTGCTGGAGGTGGCCCCGGACTACCTGCGTACCGTGGCAACCGATGGCCACAGGCTGGCCATGGCTCATTTCGACATGAGCACCGGTGTTGACGATGTCCGTCAGGTGATTGTTCCCCGTAAGGGGGTGCTGGAACTGACCCGCTTGCTGGATGATGTGGAGAATCCGGCAACGCTGGTAATTGGTGACAACCATCTCAGGGTAACGGTAGGATCCTACACATTTACCTCCAAGTTGATTGAAGGTAAGTTCCCGGACTATAACCGCGTTATTCCCCGGGGTGGCGACAAGGTGGTACTGGCCGACCGCTCTACCCTTAAGAATACCCTCCAGCGGGCCGGTATCCTGTCCCATGAAAATATCCGCGGTGTTCGTCTTCATCTGTCGTCCGGCAAGCTGGAAGTGTTTGCCAACAACCCGGACCAGGAACAGGCGGAAGATGCGCTGGCAGTGGATTATCAGGGCGATGAGCTGCAGATCGGGTTTAATGTGGGGTATCTTGTGGATGTCATGAATGCGCTTGATGATGATCAGGTGCGAATCACGCTTTCCAATCCCAACAGCAGCGCGCTGATCGAGTCGGATGCCGAAACCCGCAGTCTGTACGTGGTCATGCCCATGAGGTTGTAGGATCGTGCGATTCGGGTTGCAGTTCCTGTGCGCTGGAACTGTCGTTATCTGAAAGGAGAATCTTATGGCACGGGTAACGGTAAGCCAGGGGCTCAAGGGGGCCTTACGGATTGGTCAGACCATCACGGTTCTTGGTCGTACCGGCCTGGGTTGGGTGCGGGGGCACAGGCCTCCGGCGCCCCGGATGCTGCGGGAGACGTTCGAGTCACTCGGGGCAACCTACATCAAGCTGGGCCAGTTTATTGCGAGCTCCCCTACTTTCTTCCCCCGTGAGTATGTGGATGAGTTCCAGGGCTGCCTGGACCGGACGCCGAGTATTCCGTATTCCGACATTCGCCGCATTCTTCGGGAGGAGCTTGGCCGCCCGCTTGAGGAGGTCTATCGGGAGATCGATCCTGTCGCCCTGGCGTCAGCCTCTATCGCCCAGGTTCACACGGCCACATTGGTCACTGGTGAGGAAGTGGTGATCAAGGTTCAGAAGCCGGGGGTGGAGACCGTTCTTCTCACTGACCTGAACTTTCTGTATCTGTCATCCCGTGTTGTGGAAATGCTTGCGCCGAAGCTCTCCTGGACGTCGCTGTCCGGTATTGTTGAGGAAATCCAGCAGACCATGATGGAAGAGTGCGATTTCATCCAGGAAGCAAGGAACCTGGATACGTTCCGCCAGTTCCTCCTGGATACCCATAACGAGGATGTGGTGGTACCCCGTGTCCATCATGAATTCAGTACCCGCCGGGTGCTGACCATGGAGCGTTTCCATGGGGTGTCACTCACCGACCTTGAGACTATCCGTCGAGTGACCAATGACCCTGAACGTACTCTGATCACTGCCATGAACACCTGGTTTGCGAGCCTCACGCAGTGTGAGTTCTTCCACGCGGATGTTCATGCCGGCAACCTTATGGTTCTTGACGATGGCCGTATCGGCTTCATTGACTTCGGCATTGTGGGTCGCATTCGTCCGGAGACCTGGCAGGCGGTATCCAATTTTATTGGTGCAGTGATGGCAGGTAATTTTGAAAGTATGGCGGACGCCATGGTTCGTATCGGTATTACCCGCGAGTCGGTTGAGGTCTCCGCACTGGCACGTGACCTGCGCAATCTTTATCAGAGCATGGATGGAATGGTCCCTGAGGGGGCTGCGTCACCGCTGCAGGGCGATGATACGGACGATGAAGTGAACAATATACTCATGGAGGTCGTTCGTATCGGCGAAGACCATGGACTTCATTTCCCCCGTGAGTTTGCCCTGTTGCTCAAACAATTCCTGTATTTCGATCGTTATGTTCATATCCTGGCCCCGGAGATGGACGTGTTTATGGATGATCGTCTGACCATGCTGCACTGATGGCCCTGCTGTCCCTCCAGACCGAGAGTTTCCGTAATCTGTCCCCTGCTTCCCTGCGCTTCTCGCCCTCGGTCAACCTGATCTACGGCGCTAATGGCAGTGGCAAAACCAGCTTGCTCGAGGCAATCGCCTATCTTGGGTTGGGGCGCTCTTTTCGTCAGCATCGGCACAAGGTGGTTTGCCAGGAAGGGAAGCAACGGTTCGTCATTTTTGGTCAGGTGCAGCCGATGTCCCGTCACGACGGCGCCGATGTCGGCATTTCCAGACTGGGGTTTTCAAGGGATATCCAGAGCCAGGAAACCCGGCTTCGGGTGGATGGTGAAAACGTCTACAGTCTGTCGGTTCTGGCCTCGCTGTTTCCGGTGTCGGTTATCGACCCTGGTGTTTTTGATATCGTGGCCGGGGGTCCCGGCAAACGGCGGCAGTTTCTGGACTGGTTGGTGTTCCACGTGGAACCTTCTTTCGGCGCCCTCTGGCATCAATGCCAGCGCAGTATATCCCAGCGCAATCAGTTGCTCAGAAGTGGTACAATAGATGATCATCTGCTGCAGGTGTGGGACAGGCAGTTCGTTGAACTGTCAGAGCAGGTCGATCGGTTAAGGCAATCCGTTTTCCGGGATTTCGAGTCACAATTACGGACAACTTTGTCCGATGTCCACGGAGAGTGGGCCGACTCTCTGAGGGTGGATTACTACCCTGGCTGGGACCGAAAAAGGGGATTGGCGGAGACCTTGGTCGAACACCGGGACCAGGAACGCAAAGTCGGGCATACCTTGTACGGGCCGAACAGGGCCGACGTCAGGCTCCGTTATCATGGGCGGGCAGTGGCCGAGATCTTTTCCCGTGGCCAGCAGAAAACCCTGGTGATTCTGATGAAGCTCACTCAGGGTGAAGTGCTTGCCGGGCACTCAAAACAGGTCACCTTCCTGCTTGACGATATCAACGCGGAATTGGACCACAGTCATCGGCGGTTGCTGGCCGAGAGGTTGACCCGGCTTGGCAGCCAGGTATTTTTGACATCCATTGAAAGACCCGATCCCAGCGAGCTTTGGGAGAGTCCGCCCCCGGAACACAAAATGTTCCACGTGGAACATGGGCGACTAACGGAAGAACAAACCAGCGCTTCAGGAGCGTCCGAATGAGCGAACAGAGTTACAACTCCTCCAGTATCAAGGTTCTTAAAGGCCTGGATGCCGTACGTAAACGCCCTGGCATGTATATCGGCGATACCGACGACGGCACCGGCCTGCATCACATGGTATTCGAACTGGTGGATAACTCCATTGATGAAGCGTTGGCGGGCTACTGCTCTGAGATCGGCGTGGTGATCCATGCTGACGAATCCGTCACCGTCCGGGACAACGGGCGGGGCATTCCCGTTGATCTCCACGAAGGCGAAGGTGTTTCAGCGGCCGAAGTGATCATGACTGTGCTGCACGCCGGCGGCAAATTCGATGACAACTCCTACAAGGTCTCGGGTGGCCTCCACGGCGTGGGGGTTTCTGTCGTCAACGCCCTGTCCTCTACGCTCAAGCTGACTATCCGCCGAGACAACAAGGTCTACGAGCAGACCTACAGCCACGGTGTACCTAACAAGCCCCTCGATGCGGTGGGTGATACGGATCGTAGTGGTACCGAAGTTCACTTTATTCCCTCGCCGGACACCTTCACCAGTATCGAGTTTCACTACGACATACTGGCCAAGCGTCTCAGGGAACTGGCCTTCTTGAACTCCGGTGTTCGTATCCGGCTGCAGGACGAGCGCAGCGGGAAAGAGGATGTCTTTGAATACGAAGGCGGTCTGCGGGCCTTTGTTGAACACCTGAATCAGAACAAGACCCCGCTGAACCGCGTGTTCCATTTCAACACCGAGCGGGAAGACGGCATTGCCGTGGAAGTCGCCATGCAATGGAATGACGCCTTCCAGGAAAACATCTATACCTTCACCAACAACATTCCCCAGCGTGATGGTGGCACCCACCTGGCCGGCTTCCGGGCCGCCCTGACCCGCTCGCTGAACAACTACATCGAGCATGAAGGCCTGGGCAAGAAGTCCAAGGTCAACACCTCCGGTGATGACGCCCGGGAAGGCCTCACGGCGATTGTCAGCGTGAAGGTACCTGATCCGAAGTTCTCCTCCCAGACCAAGGACAAGCTGGTCTCATCCGAGGTCAAAACCGCGGTTGAGCAAGAGCTCTACCAAAGCTTCTCCGATTACCTGCAGGAGCAGCCGAACGAGGCCAAAGCCATCGTCAACAAGATGATTGAGGCTGCCCGCGCCCGAGAAGCCGCCCGCAAGGCGAGGGACATGACCCGCCGCAAGGGCGCACTGGATATCGCGGGACTGCCGGGTAAGCTTGCGGACTGCCAGGAGAAAGACCCGGCGCTATCCGAACTGTTCATAGTGGAGGGCGATTCAGCCGGTGGTTCTGCCAAGCAAGGCCGTGACCGTCGCACGCAGGCCATTCTGCCGCTGAAAGGCAAGATCCTGAACGTGGAAAAGGCCCGGTTCGACAAGATGCTGTCGTCCGTGGAAGTGGGCACCCTGATCACCGCGCTTGGTTGCGGCATCGGCCGCGAAGAGTTTGACCCGGAAAAGCTGCGCTATCACTCCATCATCATCATGACGGATGCCGACGTTGACGGTTCCCACATCCGCACCCTGCTGCTGACCTTCCTGTTCCGTCAGATGCGTGAAATTATTGAACGGGGCCATGTGTTTATTGCCATGCCCCCGCTGTACAAGGTGAAGCGTGGCAAGCAGGAGCAGTACCTGAAGGACGAGAAAGCCAAGGTCGCCTACCTGACCCAGAGTGCCCTGGAGAGCGCACAGCTGTTCGTAAACCCGGAAGCACCTGCGATCAAGGACTCCGCTCTGGAAACCATGGTCAAGGACTACCAGGCGGTAATGGCCATGATCGAGCGTCTGTCACGGGCCTATCCACAGATGGTTCTGAAGCAGATGGTGGATAACAGCACCCTGAGCCCGGAGGATTTGTCGTCGGAGGAGGCGGTTACCCGCTGGGTCGGACGGTTGGGTGAAGGCCTTGCCCTGGATACGAAAACCGGAACCAAGTACAGCTTCTCGGTGGAAAGAGACGCTGAACGTAACCTGTTCCTGCCCAAGGTAACCATCCACGTGCATGGCATCCCATACACCCACGTGTTCAGCCATGACTTCTTCGAATCGTCATCCTATAAAGCGATTGCGAGACTCGGGGAAACCCTGGATGGTCTGATCGAAAAAGGCGCCTATGTGCAGCGCGGTGAGCGCAAGCAGGCTGTCCTGAGTTTTGAGGGCGCCCTTGAGTGGCTGATGAAAGAAGCCCAGCGAGGTCTCAATATTTCCCGCTACAAGGGGCTGGGTGAAATGAATCCGGAACAGCTGTGGGAAACCACCATGGACCCGGAGTCCCGCCGTATGATGAAGGTAACGATCGAAGACGCCTTTGCGGCGGATCAGATCTTTACGACCTTGATGGGCGACGATGTGGAACCCCGACGGAACTTCATCCAGACTAATGCTCTGGAAGTGACAAACCTTGATGTGTAGTGTTTAGTGTCCCGTCTGGCTAATTCCTTGTAGGTTAAGAAATTAGCCAGATGGGACACTAGCTACTAAAAAAGCCCCGGCAGGTTGAACCTCCCGGGGCTTTTTTGTGGTCTCCGTCCGAGCAGTCAGGGCTCAGGACGTCGACAAGGGTTCGGCAATCTTTAATGGCGTGATCCCCTGCTCCTGCCCGGCAGGAAGCAGATAGGACAGCAGCAACGCACGGACCTGATCCGCAAAAGCCTCAACAGAGACCCCGTAATCGCGGTACTTGCGGCGTTTAAGGTACCAGTCCTGCATCATTGCCTTGATGAGTGCCGAGAGCAGCCTGGGGTTGATGTCCTGGAAGACCTCCTTCTCAATACCTTCGGTAACGATATTGCAGAAGATTGTCTCAATCTCCCTTTCCGTGGCAATGGCATTCTGTTTCTCGACAGGGGGAAGGCTCTTTGCTTCCATAAACGAAAAGTAGAACCAGGGCCGGATTATCTCGCTCAGATAGACATGAGCCCTTATGGCCTGTGACAGCTTTTCAACCGGATTATCGATACCCTGTATGTAATGCAGAACCGTCCGGCGGGTCAGCTTGAACCCGTGGCTCTGGATCAGATGAATAAGGTCGTCCTTATTGCGGATATAGGCATAAAGGCCGCCCATACTGAGCCCGGAATCGGCGCACAGATCCCTGAGCGTCATCGCGTGAAAGCCCTTGAAATTAGCCAGCCGCAGTGTGGAATCAATAATCCGGGCCAGGTTGCGGGTCGCCGTGGACTCCTTTTTTATACGGATGCGGTCTGTATTTTCCTGGAACAGCTCGCGACAGATTTCTTCCTTGGACAGCCTCAGCTCCGCCTTAAACGTATCAAAATCCTGAATCATAATGTGCTCGCCTACATGCGAAGTGCGCAGAATACGACAGGCCCGGGTCTCCTGCCGAGCCGGTCTCAGCAGGATGGGCATTGCATCTCCGGTCTTTCAGAGACATAGAGCGCCGGTCCACCTCGATAGAAAGGTCGCTGTCGCAATGGTGTGTCACCCCCGCCAGACGTGAAGGTAGGTTACCGGAGCCATTGTTTTTGTTAACTATCACTGAAACTAAAGCGCCGACACAAAATAATCAATGTGCCAAGTCATTTAATCTAACTATGTTCACATTCAGGACGGACTTTCCCCTGCATGTCCGCTGAGTGCCTGTTGATAACTCCGCACAGGCTTGTTTTTACTCTGGTTCCCTTTTGCAACCAGATTCCGACGCAGTGAACCAGTTCCTCTGACTTACCCGTTGCGCAACGTACCATTCGAGACTGGCGCTATTCAGGAATAGCATCAGCCAGCCGTCGATTGATTCCTGCCAGCCCCTCGCAGTATTCACAGTATTCCTACACAGTTCCAAAAATGATCGACAACAGGAGGTCGACATGAACCTACCCCTACGCAACACCCTGCTGGCCACAGCGCTCGTCCTGGCGACCAGCGCGACCATGGCCGCCGACAGTCCGATAGGCTTTGCCTCGCTTAATGGTGGCACAACGGGCGGTGCCGGCGGCGAAACTCTTACCGTCACTACCGGGGCCGAGCTTTACCAGGTGCTCAAGGACAAGCGCGGCGACGATACGCCCCTCACCATTGTGGTGAATGGCCGCATTACGCCGGAGAACACTGGCGAGTCCAAGATCGACGTCAAGGATACCCGCAACGTGACCATTATCGGCGCGCCGGGTGGTGCCGAGTTTGATGGTATTGGTATCAAGCTGAATCGTGCCCACAACGTGATTGTGCGCAACCTGGTGATCCATGAGGTGGATACCGGCGACAAGGATGCCATTGGCATCGAAGGGGAAAGCACCAACATCTGGATTGACCACAACGAACTCTATGCCTCACTGGACGTGGGCAAAGACCATTATGACGGTCTGCTGGACACCAAGCGCGGCTCGGAGTACATCACGATTTCCTACAACTACCTCCACGACAGCTGGAAAGCCAGTCTCCATGGCTCCAGCGACAGTGATGAGGGCCGCCGCTTTATCACCTTCCACCACAACCGGTGGGAAAATGTGAACTCTCGCGCCCCCCTGTTCCGGTTTGGCGAGGGTCACCTGTTCAACAACTACTATTACACCGTGATCGATTCCGGTATCAACAGCCGCATGGGCGCCCGCCTGAGGATCGAAAACAACCATTTTGAAAGCAGCAAGAACCCGGTGGTGTCCTTCTACAGCGACGAGATCGGTTTCTGGGACTTACAGGACAACTTCCTGGACGGGGTCTATTGGGATGACAACAGTGGTCCGGTAGCCGGCGATGCAATGACCTCCACCGTCCAGTATCAGCCACCGTACCGCTATCAGCTGGATAATCTTGCCTGTGTGCGGGATATCGTGGTGGCTACAGCCGGTGCCGGCAAAGGCCTGAGAACCTCCGACGGGTCCTGCCAGGTCACGGTACCGGACCCTGAACCGGAGCCGCCCACGCCAGACCCGGAGCAGCCCGACCCCACCGAGCCTTCGGAACCGGAACAACCCGGTCAGCCAAGCGACCCTCAGGACCCGGGTGGTGATGGTACCGGCGATAACCTGGCCCTGGACGCCGGTGCAGACGGCAGCAGCAAGGGTAATGGTTCCAGCTACGGTAACGTCAACGATGGTGATCCGGACAGCTACTGGCAGCCGGCTTCGGCCACTGGCGAGCGCATTTCGGTGAAACGTATGGCACCCTTCAACACCGTGGTTATCCGGGAGTTGAACGACGCCACCCGGTCCTGGCAGCTGGTCAACCACGATAGCGGCGAGGTACTGGCCTCCGGCAACCGTCTCGGTTCGGAAACCGTGGTCTCGGGACTGGATACCCAGGATATCTACAAAGTGAGCCTGGAAATCCTCGACGCCGTTGCCCCTCCCCGGATTGCAGAGATGGAACTTTACCTGGGATCGTCGTCCGGTTCTGGTCAGGATAGCGATGACAGTAATGACTCCGGAGGCCAGGATTCCCCGGGATCCTCCGGCGAGCCGGTGTTCTGTGCCGACGAAGGCAGTGTCTGTGAGTTCTCAGGTACCCGTGAGGTGATCTATGGCGCCGATGGCCAGTACGTCCGTCGGACCCTTACCGGCGGCACCCAATGCACCAATGATGTGTTCGGTGATCCGGTTCGTGGCGTCGTCAAGGCATGTTTCCTGGCCCCGGTCGGCCAGGGTGACAGTGTTGCGGAACCCCTGGCGCTGGAGGAAAACGCTGCCGGGTTCTGTAATGTAGACGGTGTGGTGGAAAGCGAACACGCGGGCTTTACCGGTGCCGGCTACGCCAACACCGACAACCTGTTCGGTACCGGCATTGACTGGGCGGTCAACGCTGCCAGTGCGGGCAGCCGCGAACTGATAATCCGCTTTGCCAATGGCGCCTCAGACCGGCCAGCTTCGTTGTACATCAATGGCCAGTGGGTGACGGAAGTGAACCTGCCGGCAACCGGCGAGTGGACCAACTACGAGGAATCCGCCACGGTATCGGCCTACCTCAGCGCGGGCGAGAACCGTATCAGCCTGCGTGCTACCAATAACGCCGGCCTGCCCAACGTGGACCGGGTCGTTGTCAGTGGTGGCAACCTTACTGCGGTAGCCTGCCAATAAACCTCCCCGAACAGCCCCCGGCTTTGCAGGGCGGGGGCTACTTCTTCTGCTCTGCCTTCTCGTTCAGGTGGGGTGCCAGCACCTCGTCCAGGGTATGCCCGGTAAGCCGGCGGATGGTTCGCCAAAGATAGAAGAAGATGGCGATCATCATCACCATGGACGGAATGGCAATCATCGGGTAGCTCACCAGGGTCATGCGACCAAGCTCCTCGTTGAACGCCTGGGTGCCTGATGGGCTGGTGACAAGCCAACGGGCCAGAATGTAGTTCATGATCGCGGAGAACAGGAAAGTGCCGGCAAAGAAGTAGCTGGCCTTCATCAGGCGATCATCGAACTCTTCTTCACAGTTCCGCTCCCTCAGCGATTGCTGGATCTTGTCCACATCCAGCACCGTGGGGTTGTACAGTAGCGTACGCACCAGCGGGTACTTCGTGCGGGTGGAGATCAGCACCGCCAGACCTATCACCAGCGGCACGGCCGCCTCTTTGACCGCCAGCCAGCGGGCGTCGATCTCCATCAGGCCTATGCCACCTGTGAGCCCCACGCTGATAACACCCAGCACCGCGATAAAGTTCTTCTTACGATAGCGGATCAGCTCGAACAGGCCCCAGCCCAGGGGAAACGCCAGGCCGATCAGCAGGGCCCAGGTGTTGCCCAGATACTCGTCGCCGCTGAGCTTCATCAGTATCACTGAAGGTATGATGATACTGACCAGCAGATCGACCCAGGGGCGGGGTTTGTGGTCGGGGATAGCAGATCTCTGATCGGTCATTGAGCGGACCCTGTGGCGTGTTCGAATTGGCTTCGATGATAACACGGCGTCAGGCCGAAATTGGTGCCCCGGGGATGAAACCGGGGCACCGGTCACGGAAGCCCCCGGTCCTCCCATGCTCCGGTGATGGTGTCAGGCCTGCCGGTTCAGCTCGGGACTCAGTATCCATTCGGCACTATCGTTCCAGACGTCCATACGGACAATCCTGCCGTTGCGAACCTCGAACCGGTCGAGGTAGCGGTTCCCTGAAAAGGGGCGGCCATCCGGCCACTCGCCATAAAGCGTGCCGTTGGAGTAGACCACCGTGTGGTCTTCGTGTTCTGTCCAGTCGAACGTCCCGAGCGCCTTCTTTACCCAGGCATAGCGGCCTTTGTTGAATGCTGTAATGGCCTGCGGATCTGCCATCTCCCTGCCACCGGTAAATGTGATTTTCACGTCCGGTGCCATGAAAGTGGCGGCAAGTTCAGGATCCGGTGTCATTGACGCCTCCAGAAAATTGCTAACAATCGTCACGGCTTCATCTTTTACTGACATGCTCTTAGCTCCGGTTATAAAAAGTTTTTGCGGTCGATGTGCGCCTTAACGGTGCACAAATAGACAGAATGGGCGTATTTCGTGCCTAAAAACTCCTGAATACACTCAATAGTCCATATTTTACTGGCACTCATGTTGCTAGCAACATTCATACAAACGCTAGCAAACTGGAGAAAGAGAATGGGCATAAGACAACACATCAAACAATGGTTCCTGCCCCTGGCCGCTGCCGGTCTGGTTTCCCTGACCGGATTGGCCCAGGCCCAGGAGACCCTGAAAGTCGGGCTGGTGGCCGCGCTGTCCGGGCAATCCGCCAAATCCGGTGAGGCCATTACTCGCGGGCTCACGATTGCCATTGACGAGATCAATGCCAGTGGCGGCATCCTGGGCCGCCAGGTAGAGCTACTGCGCCGGGATGATGAGAGCAATCCCAACAAGGGGCTGCTTGCGGCCCGGGAGCTGGTGCAGAAAGAGGATGTCGCGGTGCTGTTCGGTGGCCTCGATACACCGGTGTCCCTGGCCATTGTGCCGCTGGCCAACCGGATGGAGTTTCCCTTCATGGGTGTCTGGGCAGCGGGCACGCCGATCACCCATAACGGTGCTGAGGAGAACTATGTCTTCCGCGTATCCGCCGTGGACGAACTGGTGGACGAAGCGCTGGTGCAGTACGGCATCGACCAGTACGACATGAAGAACCCGGGGATGATCCTGATCAACAACCCCTGGGGCGAGTCCAATGAAAAAGGCTTCCGCAAGGCGCTGGAATCCCGGGACATGGAATGGGCGGGTATTGAGCGCTTTGAGGGCGGTGATACCGACGTGGTGCCTCAGCTCAGCCGCCTGAAAGACTCGGGCGCCGATGCGCTGCTGATGGTGGCGAACGTGGCACCTTCCGCCCAGGTAGTGAAGTCTCTCGACCGTATGGACTGGGACGTACCGGTCATCTCCCACTGGGGCCCGGCCGGTGGTCGTTTCAGTGAACTGGCGGGCGAGAACGCGGACAAGGTGCACTTCATCCAGACTTTCACTTTTGTTGAGGATCAGCAGGGCAAGGGCGCCGACGTCATGGCCAAGCTCAAGGCTCGCTACCCTGAGATCCAGACCCTGGCTGACGTCACCCCGGCGGTCGGCATCGCCAACGCTTATGACGCCATGCATCTGACGGCCCTGGCCATCGAGAAGGCGGGCAGTACCGAAGGTCCGGCCATTCGCCAGGGCTACTACGGCATTGACCGCCACGAGGGTCTGATCAAAACCTATCAGTCGCCCTTCTCTCCCGATAAGCACGATGCCGTGGGCCCGGACGACTACGTCTTCACCCACTTCGTCGATGGCCGGATTGTGCCGCTGGACTTTTAACCCCCCGACAGGGCAATGGCCGGCCGGGGCCGACCCGGCCGGCGGGAGAACCTGACATGATTACCGCAAGCATCATCAGTGGGCTGGGCATGGGCAGCATGTATGCCCTGCTCGCCCTGGGCTTTCACATCACCTTTATCGTCTCGCGCACCGTCAACTTTGCCCAGGGCAGCGCCATGATGGTCGGGTCCGTGCTGGGCTACACCTTCTGTATCACCTGGGGCCTGCCCTGGCTGGTGGCTGCCTTCCTGACTCTGGCGCTCTGTGCCGTCTACGGCCTCGCCATTGAGCGTTTTCTTGTGCGGCCTTTCCACAGCCGGGGCTCGGAAGCCTGGCTGATGGCCACGGTGGCTGGCGGGCTACTGGTGGACAACCTGGTGATGTTCACCTTCGGCAAGGAGCCGCGCCGCTTCCTGCTGGAGCCGGTGGACCAGCGCCTGGAAATCCTGCGCACCGGCGTCGACCTGATGCAGCTGATCATCCCGGCGGTGGTGGCGGTGATCGTGGTGGCGCTGATCCTGGTACGGCGTTACACCCGCCTGGGCAAGGTGTTGGGGGCCACGGTACAGAACCCTTCAGCAGCAAGGATGATGGGTATCCATGTCAACCGGGTGGTGGCCGTCTCGTTTGCCGTGTCCACGGTGTTTGCCGGTATCGCCGGGCTGTTGATCGCCCCCCTGGTCAGCGTGCATTCGGAGATGGGTACCCTGTTTGGCCTCAAGGCGTTTGCCGTCGCGATCCTCGGGGGCATCGCCAGCGCCAACGGCGTGGTTATGGCCGGTCTGCTGTTCGGTCTGACGGAAGCCCTGATCATTGTCTACCTGGGCTCCACTGTCGCCCAGATCGTGACCTTCAGTCTGGTGATCGTTGCCCTGGCCATCCGGCCCAACGGTCTGTTCGGTTCCAGAACTCTGGTGAAAGTATGATGTCTCTGAAAATGCCCCGGACCATGCGATGGCTGGAGCCCGGGCTCCTTGGCGTGCTGGCGGTAACCGTGGCGGTGCTCTCGTTCACCCTGGGTGGGTACGGGTTACTGGTACTGACCCTCATCGCGCTGACCACCACGGTGTGTAGCGGGCTCAATATCCTGATCGGGCTCAGTGGTCAGATCTCCTTTGGCCATGTGGCGTTCTATGCCATCGGCGCCTACGTGTCAGCGATCATGACCATGGCCGGCGTGCCCCTGCCACTGGCCATGGTGGCGGCTGCCCTGTCGACCGCTGTCGTTGGCGCACTGCTGGCCATACCGGCGGTCCGGGTCAGCGGCCCCTACCTTGCCATGGTGACCATCGCCTTCGGGTTTATCATCCACCATGGCCTGATCGAATGGCGCTCCGTGACCGGGGGCTCCAATGGTCTTGCCGGGGTGCCGATGCCCGGGACCGGACCGCTGCCGGGGGATACCGGCCTGGCCCTGATGGCCGGCGCGCTGATGATCATCTCAATGGTGTTTTTCCATCGCCTGGTGGGCAGCGGCTGGGGGCGGGCGATCCGCTCTGTGAAGGCCACCGAGATCGCCGCCCGGTCCCTGGGCTTCAATCCGGTACAGACCAAGACCCTGGCCTTTGCCCTGTCGGCGCTGTTTGCCGGGGTGGCGGGGTCACTGCTGTCGCCACTGATGATGTTCATCAATCCCGATTCATTTCCGTTTACCCAGTCCATCCTGTTTGTTCTGGCGGTGATCGTCGGCGGTGCTGGCACGGTATTCGGACCCCTGCTGGGGGCAGTGCTGATCGTACTGGTGCCGGAACTGCTCTCGGGTATGGCGGAGATGCGCCTGTTGCTGTTCTCGGGGGTGTTGCTGGCGGTGTTGTGGATCGCTCCCACCGGTGTGCTCGGGGTGCTGCAGGCCAGGTTCGCGCGGCCGGTCAAGGTCTTTCCACAAACGGCGCCGGATCACGAGAGACTGGCGTCCTTTCTGACCCGGGAGGACTCCGACACAGGGCTGGCAGTGGATTCGATCGGCATCCGCTTTGGCGGCGTGCAGGCGGCGGATGAGATCAGCTTCACCGCGACGCCGGGTACGGTCACCAGCATTATCGGACCTAACGGCGCCGGCAAGACCACGGTGCTGAATATGATCAGCGGATTCTATGCCCCGGACACTGGTCGCATTTCCCTCACCACGGAACTGGCGGGACTGCCGGCCTGGAAGATTGCCCGGGCCGGTATTGCCCGCACCTACCAGACCACCCAGCTGTTCACAGGCCTGACGGTGATGGAGAACCTGCTGGCCGCCATGCAGCGGGGCCACCTGGGGGATTGCTGGCGCAAACCCCGGAAACAGCAGGTCGCCCTGGCCATGGACCTGCTGGCGCTGGTGGGCTACCGGGGCTCGGTGACCACCCCGGCGGAAGCCCTGCCCCATGTGGACCGTCGCCTGGTGGAAATTGCCCGTGCCCTGGCGCTGGCGCCGGCGGTGTTGCTGCTGGATGAACCAGCCGCGGGCCTGAGCCGGGCCGACACCGATCGGGTCACTGAACTGTTGCGGACTATCGCCGGTTACGGCATTGCCGTGATCCTGGTGGAGCACGACATGACCATGGTGATGTCCGTGTCCGACCGGATCCTGGTGCTGGATTCCGGTCGTCCCATTGCCTGGGGTGAACCGGAGGAAGTCCGCGCCAATCCGGATGTGGTGCGGGCCTACCTGGGCAGTACCGACTACCAGGCGCCGCCAAGGCCGCAGCCCTGGGACGGCAGCCGTGATGCCACCCTGTTCGTAAAGGACCTGGTGATCGATTATGGCGCAGCGCCGGTGGTGAATGGGGTCAGCCTGGTGGTCAACCCCGGCGAGCTGATCGCCATCCTCGGCGCCAACGGTGCTGGCAAGTCTAGCATCCTCCAGGCCATTGCCGGCCTCCATCCGGCGTCAGGCGGCTCTGTTGTGCTCAACAACGAAAGCATCGAAACCCTCGATGCCAGCCGCATCGCCGGCAGGGGCCTGGCCTTGGTGCCCGAGGGCCGCCAGGTATTCCCGGAGCTGAGCGTGCGGGACAACCTGCTGATGGGGGCCTATACCCGGACCGATAGGAGCAACCTGGACCAGGAGGTGGAACAGGTGCTGGCAAGGTTCCCGCGCCTGAGGGACCGTATCGACAGCCCCGCCGGCCTGCTGTCCGGGGGTGAGCAGCAGATGGTGGCCATCGGCCGCGGGCTGATGGCAAAACCTGCCATCCTGCTGCTTGACGAGCCCTCGCTGGGGCTGGCACCGGCCATGGTGGCGGAACTCTACGACGCCCTGGCGGCATTGCGGGATGAGGGTGTGACCCTGTTGCTGGTGGACCAGATGGCAAATCTGGCGCTGCAGGTGGCCGACCGGGCCTATGTGCTGGAGACCGGCCGGGTGGTCCATTCGGGCAGCGCCGAAGACCTGCGTAACGACCCTGACCTGGAAGCCGCCTACCTGGGAGAGAACGTGGCATGACAGCAATGCACTTTACCAACCTGCGCCTGCCTGAGCGCCCGCAACAGCCTGCGGAACTGAGAGTGGAGGATGGCCGTTTCGTCAGCGAATTCAGTCCGGGCACTACCCCCGACACCATGGACCTGGGTGGCCACCTGGTGCTGCCGGGGCTGATTGAAACCCATATCCACCTGGACAAGGCCTGCATCATGGACCGCTGCCGGCTCAGCGAAGGCACTCTTGAGGAAGCGGTGGCCAGCACCAGCAAGGCGAAGGCCGGGTTTACCGAGGCCGATGTCTATCAGCGGGGGGCAAGGATCCTGGAGCAGGCCATCACCCAGGGCACCACCCACATGCGTACCCATGTGGAGCTGGATCCGGGCATCGGCCTGACCGGCTTCCGGGCGATCCGGCGACTGCAACAGGACTACGCCTGGGCCATCGGCCTGGAGCTCTGCGTGTTTCCCCAGGAGGGTCTGCTCAACAACCCCGGCACCGAGGCGCTGTTGTGCGAGGCGCTGGAGAGCGGTGCCACGGTATTGGGGGGCTGCCCCTACATGGACACCGACCCCAAGGGGCAGATCCGCCGGCTGTTCGAGCTGGCCAGGCATTACAACTGCGATCTGGATCTGCACCTGGACTTCGACCTCAACCCGGAGGGAATGACGATTCCGGAAGTGATCCTTTGTACCCGTGACAGTGGCTGGCAGCACCGGGTGACCATCGGCCACGTAACCAAGCTGTCGGCACTACCGCCCGCGGCCTTCCGGGAGACCGCCCTGGCCCTGGCGGAAGCCGGCGTTCAGGTTACCGCGCTGCCCTCCACCGACCTGTTCCTGACCGGGCGCGACGCGACCCACAACGTCCCCCGGGGGGTGGCGCCGCTGCCGCGGCTGCATGACTGCGGTGTCACCTGTTCCCTGTCCACCAACAACGTGGGCAATCCGTTCACCCCGTTCGGGGATGCTTCGCTGATCCGGCAGGCCAACCTGCTGGCCAACATCTGCCATCTGGGTACACCAGCGGAGCTGGCCCGGTGCCTGGCATGGGTGTCGGAGGAGGCCGCGAGGATGATCCGGCTGCCGGATTATGGCCTGAAGCCGGGTTGCCATGGGGATTTCCTGGTGGTGGATGCTGGCAGCAAGGCGGACGTGATTGGCGAACTGAGCCAGCCATTGATGGCGTTCAAGGCCGGCCGGCAGACCTTCAAGCGGACACCGGCTAGCCTGTTGCGGCCCTGAACCCGCCCGACTCGTAAGCGGGGTCAGACGCTGGCCAATACGCTTCGCAGGTCAATCTCCCGGTCCTGGTCCTCATCCAGGGCCAGTTCCGCTTCCAGGTGATCAAGATGGTACTCCATCAGCGTTACCGCCTGGTCGACCTCGCCGTCCTTGAGCGCCTCCAGAATCCTGCAGTGTTCATCGTGCTGACAGGTGGGTTCGTCGTTGCGCTGGTACAGCGCCACGATCAGCGAACTGCGCACCATCAGGTTGTCCAGGATATCCGCCAGCACGCTGTTTCCGCTTATCTTTCCCAACAACCGGTGAAAGGCGCTCAGCTCCCCGACAATGGCCCGGCGGTCGCTGTTGTGGGTTGCCTTTGCTTCCGCCTTCATATGGGCGTCCACCTGGCGGGAGAACTTGCGCATCTGCCCGGGAGTGATGGATTTCACCACCGCCCCCTCGATGGCGCGACGGGCCACAAAGATCTCCCGGGCCTCCTGGGCGGTGGGCTGGGACACATGGGCGCCCCGGTTGGGTTCAGTGGTGACGATCTTCTGCAGGGCCATCCGCTGCAGGGCGGTCTGAACGTGGTTGCGGTTGGCATTGAGGGAGTCGACGATCTGGGCTTCCACCAGCCGGGTGCCGGGGGGCAGCAGGTGCTGGGCGATGGCCCGGGACAGGGATTCGATAATCCGTTCGACTTCCTTCTGCTTATTGGTGCGCAGGGGTGTTCCCATGGGTCGTCTGTTCGCTGGTTGGCAGGATTGGTTTGTAGAAAAAGATTAGCGAATGGGGAGTCGCCCAATAGCTAGCAATCTATCCGATCCCCATTATCTTATCCCTGGCGCCCGAGCGCAAACCCCCGTTAAGAGGTGGCCTGACTGTGGGGCACGCCTGCTTCGTGATAGTGCATGCATGGGCTACAGACCGGTCTATGCAGGCGCAAGGATAACGGGGCAGCGGCATTTCTTGGTTTCTTATATATATGATTTAAAACATATTATTATCGAATCCACAACGTCTGAATCGTCCTTGGCTTACCGATTGCATGCACTTGGACAGGATTTATCACCCAGGAGCATGCAAAATGAATCGTCGCGATTTTCTCAAGGGCGCCACCTCGCTTTCCGTTGGCGCTAGCATCCTGCCACTGTTCAAGGTGTTGCCGGCCTCGGCCGCCAGCCAGGAAACCGCCGTGGTGGTCATTGGCGGTACCATCAACAGTCTGGATATTCACCGCAGCGGAACCAACCGGGACAGCTACCAGGTTGCCATCAACTGCTATGACCGGCTGGTGTCTTTCGGCACCAAGCAAATGCCGGATGGCTCCCTCAGCTACGACTACGACAACGTGGCCCCCGAGCTGGCGGAGTCCTGGGAGATCAGCGACGACGGCACGGTGATGACCTTCACCATCCGTGAAGGCGCCACCTTCTGGGACGGCAAGCCGGTGACGGCCCACGACGTCAAGTGGTCACTGGATCGGGCGGTGTCCCTGGGGGGCTTCCCCACCGTGCAGATGAAAGCCGGGCGGCTGGAATCCCCGGACCAGTTCGAGGCGGTGGACGACCGTACCTTCCGCATTACCCTGCCGTTCCCGTCCAAGCTCGCGCTGCCGGACCTGGCCACGCCCATCCCCATCATCATCAACTCGGAAGTGGCGAAGGCCAATGCCACCGAGGCGGACCCCTGGGCCACCGAGTACCTGCACCGCAATCCGGCAGGTTCCGGGGCCTACAAGGTGGCCCGCTGGGATGCCGGCCAGCAGCTGGTCTATGAGCGCAATGACCAGTGGGTCGGTGGTGATGTGCCGGGCTACCAGCGGGTTATCGTTCGTGAGGTGCCCGCCCAGTCCACCCGCCGCGCGCTGATCGAGCGGGGCAGCGTCAGCGCCTCCCACAACATCCCCAACAAGGACGCCAAGGAGCTGGCCAGCAAGCCGGGGGTCAAAGTGGTCAGCACACCTATCGAGAACTGCATCTATTCCCTGTGCACCAACCTGGACTTCGAACCCTTCAAGGACAAACGGGTGCGTCAGGCGGTGGCATGGTCCATCCCCTACCAGAAGGTCTTCGAGCAGGCCGCCTATGAACAGGGCGTTCCCATGTGGGGCGGAACCAACACCGTGGACAAGATCGCCTGGCCCCAGAAATCGCCCTACGACCTGAACATTGAAAAAGCCAAAGCACTGATGGCCGAGGCCGGCTATGAGGACGGTTTCGACGTACCGCTTTCCTTCAACCTGTCCCATGCCGACTGGGCGGAGCCTGCGGCGCTGCTGATCCAGCAGGGGCTGGCGGATATCGGCATCAGGGCCACCATCGAGAAGATTCCGGGGGCCAACTGGCGCACCGTGGCGCTGGTGGACAAGAAGCTGCCCCTGCACCTGGAGAACTTCGGTGGCTGGCTGAACACCCCGGACTATTACTTCTTCTGGGCCTACATCAGGGGCAACCTGTTCAACTCCTACAACTATGACAACCCGGAAATGGCCCAGCTGGTGGACGACACCCTGGACATGGCCATGGACCACCCCGACTACGCCCCCAATGTGACGCGCATGATCGAGCTGGCCTTTGACGAGATCCCCCGGATTCCTTTGTGGCAGCCGACCCTGAATGTGGCCTTCAACGACAGTGTGGAAGGCTACGAGTACTGGTTCCATCGCCAGATGGACATCCGCGCCCTCAAACCGGCATAAGGAGCGAGCAACGTGCCCCCCATGGTGGATAAGCTGCGCAAGGTGGCGCTTCGCCTGCTGCAGGCAGTGCCAACGGTGTTCGGTATCCTGGTAGTGTGCTTCCTGCTGACCCGGGCCCTGCCCGGGGATCCGGCGGCCTACTTCGCCGGGCCCATGGCAGACGCGGAGTCCATCGAGGAAGTCCGTAAAACCCTGGGCCTCGACAAGCCCCTGCCGATGCAGTTTGTCACCTACGTCGGGGACCTGGTTCAGGGCGACCTGGGCATGGCGGTCTCTACCGGCCAACCGGTGATGTCGGAGCTGGCGAACCGGCTACCGGCATCGTTGGAACTGACCCTGGGGGCCTTGTTGCTGTCATTCCTGATTGCCGTGCCGCTGGGCGTGCTGGCGGCGACTCGCCCCAATACCTGGGTCGACCACATCTGTCGGTTCCTGGTGACGGCCGGGGTCTCCCTGCCAACCTTCTTTACCGGCCTGGCGCTGATGTACGTGTTCTATTACCTGCTGGGCTGGGCGCCGGCACCCATGGGCCGGCTCGACATGATGTACCTGCCGCCGGAGCCGGTGACCGGCTTCCTCACCATCGACGCCATCATCGCCGGCGAATGGGAGGTGCTGGGGGCGGCCCTGGCCCAGCTGGCCCTGCCACTGATCACCCTGGCCCTGTTCACCCTGGCGCCCATCGCCCGGATGACCCGCGCGGCGATGCTGCAGACCCTGGGCAGTGACTTCGTGCGTACCGCCCGGGCCGCCGGGCTCAGTGGCCGCCGGGTGCTGGTGACCTATGCCTTCCGCAACGCCCTGCTGCCGGTGGTGACCACCCTGGGCATGGTGTTCTCCTTTGTACTCGGTGCCAATGTGCTGGTGGAGAAGGTCTTCGCCTGGCCGGGCATCGGCTCGTTTGCCGTGGAGGCGCTGGTGGTGTCGGACTATGCGGCGGTCCAGGGCTTTGTGCTGTCCATGGCACTGCTGTTCGTGGCCCTGAACCTGCTGATTGACGTGATCTATACCCTGATTGACCCCCGCGTGGGCGAGGAAGGCTGACCATGACCAGTATGAGCACACCCGCCACGCCCAAATTACAGGGCCCGCCCCGCACCAGCTACTGGCAGCACCTGCGCCACGTGGCATCGGAAAACCCGGTGACCGGGCTGGCGTTCGGCCTGTTCGCCCTGTTTATCGGTATGGCGGTGTTCGGGCCCTACCTGGTGCCCTACGATCCACTGAACACCGGTGTTGGCCCGGCACTCCAGGCGCCCAGCGCGGCCCACTGGTTCGGTACCGACCAGCTGGGCCGTGATGTCTTTTCCCGGGTGGTGGTGGCAACCCGGCTGGACTTGCTGATCTCGGTCTCGGCGGTGGCCATCTCCTTCGTGCTGGGTTCCATCATGGGCTGCTTCGCCGGCTATTTCGGTGGCTGGACCGATCGCATCACCGGCCGCTTTGTCGACACCATCATGGCCTTCCCGCTGTTTGTGCTGGCCATGGGCATCGTGGCCGCTGCGGGCAATACGGTGGAAAACATTGTCTATGCCACCGCCATCATCAACCTGCCCTTCTACGCCCGCATGGCGCGCGCTGAAGTCAGCATCCGCCGCAACGCCGGCTTCGTGCAGGCGGCGCGGCTGTCCGGCAATTCCGAGTTGCGGGTGCTGTTCGGTCACATCTTCCCCAACACCCTGCCGCCGATGATGGTACAGATTTCCCTCAACATGGGCTGGGCCATCCTCAACGCCGCCGGCCTGTCGTTTATCGGTCTCGGAGTGCAACCGCCGGCGCCGGAGTGGGGCATCATGGTCGCCGAGGGCGCCAATTTCATTATCTCCGGCGAGTGGTGGCTGGTGATCTTCCCGGGGATGGCGCTGATGCTGGCGGTGTTCACCTTCAACCTGATCGGTGACGGCCTGCGGGATCTGGTCGATCCCCAGCGCCGCACCTGAGGATCCCGCGATGAGTGAAAACTCTGGTGTACCCCTGCTGGATATCCAGCGCCTGAGCGTGGACTTTGTGACCCGCAAAGGCACCGTCCGGGCGATCGACGATATCTCCCTGAGCGTGGGCAAGGGCGAGACCCTGGGCATCGTGGGCGAATCCGGCTCCGGCAAGTCGGTGACCTCCTACGCGGTGATGCGCATCCTCGACCGGGCTGGCCATATCGCCGGCGGCAGGATCACCTACGGTGGCATGCCCCTGCACAAGGCCCGGGAAAAAGACATGCGCGACATCCGCGGGCGCGAGATCTCGATGATCTTCCAGAACCCCCGCGCCGCCCTGAACCCCATTCGCCGGATCGGCCAGCAGGTGGCCGATGTGCTGATGGAGCACAACCAGGCCACCCGGGGCAACGCTCGGGAGAAAGCCATCGAGATGCTGAAAGCGGTGAAGATCCGCGATCCGGAACAGCGTTATAACGCCTACCCCTTCGAACTGTCCGGTGGCATGTGCCAGCGGGTTGTCATCGCCATCGCCCTGGCCTGCCGGCCCCGCCTGCTGATTGCCGATGAGCCCACCACCGGTCTGGACGTGACCACCCAGAAGGCGGTGATGGACCTGATTGTCGAGCTCACTCGCGAATACGACATGTCCACCGTGCTGATTACCCACGACCTGGGCCTGGCAGCCGCCTACTGCGACCGGCTGGTGGTCATGGAGAAGGGCCGGATTGTCGAGGCCAGCGGCTCCGCCGAACTGTTCCATCGTCCCCGTGAACGTTACACACAACTCCTGCTACAGGCCACGCCCCACCGGGACTCCCGGGTCCGGGACCTGCTGACACCGGAAGCCCGCGCTCAGGCCATCCAGCTTCCGGAAACCCGGACCCTGGGAGAACCGATACTGACCGTCCGCAACCTGCGCAAGCAGTTCGGCAAACCCGGAGCCGAGGGCAGCCACCTGGCGGTACAGGACCTGTCCTTCGAAATCCGTGAGGGCGAAAGCCTGGGGCTGGTGGGTGAGAGCGGCTGCGGCAAGTCCACCACCTCCTCCATGATCATGCGATTGCTGGATACCAGTGGCGGCAAGATCGAGTTCCTGGGCGAGGATATCGCGCCGGTGCCGGCGTCCAAATTTGCTTCTCACCCGCTGCGAGGCAAGCTGCAGATGGTGTTCCAGGACCCCACCGACAGCCTCAACCCACGGTGGAGCGCGGCCCAGTCCATTGGCGATCCAATCCAACGGCTGACACCGAAGCTGGGGCGTAAAGACCGGGAGCAACGGGTGATCGAACTGGCTGGTCTGGTGGGCTTACCGGTGCACCTGCTGGACCGCTTCCCCCATCAGCTCTCCGGCGGCCAGAAGGCCCGGGTCGGTATCGCCAGGGCTATTGCCCTGGAGCCCAGATTGCTGATCCTGGATGAACCCACGGCGGCGCTGGATGTGTCGGTGCAGGCGGTGGTGCTAAACCTGCTGGAAGACCTGAAGCACCGCCTGGGCATGAGCTACCTGTTTATCAGCCATGACCTCAACGTGGTGCGGCTGCTGTGTGACCGCATCATGGTGATGCAGAACGGCGTTGTGGTGGAGGAAGGCGATGCCGGACAGCTGCTGGATGCCCCGGCCACCGACTACACCCGCACCCTGCTGGCGGCCATCCCCCATCCGCCGGAAACCGAACCGGCCCTTGAGGGAAGCCAGGTATGAGCCGGCTGCCGCCACAACCGGAGCGTGCCGGCAAGGGCACCGTGGTGGACAGTATTGTCCAGACCCTGGCGGACGATATCGTCAGCGGTAGCCTGACCCCGGGCACCAAACTGGACGCCCAGGCCATGGCGGAGCGATTCGGCGTGTCCCGCACGCCCATACGGGAAACCTTTGGCCATCTGGCGGCGATGGGCCTGGTCACCCACCGCCCTAACCGGGGCGTGATCGTCGCCACCCTGTCGCCTGAAGCGCTAAACGACCTGTACGAGGCCATGGCGGAACTGGAAGCCGCCCTGGCCAGGCTGGCGGCCCTGCGAATGAACAGTCAGCAGCGGGACGCCCTGCTTCAATTGCACCAGGAATCTGTACACCTGGTGCGTGACGGCAGCGCTGACGACTATGCCCGTTATAACCACGATTTCCACGCCCTGATTTTTGAAAGCGCCCAGTCCAGCCAGTTACAGCAGTTGGCGGAAGCCACCCGAACCCGCCTGGCGCCCTTTCGCCGGGCCCAGTTCCGGATGACCAATCGGGTCAGCAAATCCTGGGAGGAGCATGATGCCATCGTCCGCGCCATCCTGGCCGGCGATGCCGACGGTGTTGCCCGCCTGATGCGCCTGCACGTGCAGACCGTCAGCGCCATGTCGGCGGAGTTTGTAGCCGAACACCAGCCCGCATCAGAACGCCCGGGAGAGACGACCGCATGAAAGCTCAGTCCAACGCCGGTGTCATCTGCACGCCGGACGCCCGCGCCACGGAAGCCGGCATGGACATCCTTGATGCTGGCGGTACCGCGATTGATGCCGCAATGGCGGCCGGCGCTGTGCTGTCTGTGGTCTACCCCCATATGACCGGCCTGGGCGGCGATGCCCTGTGGCTGCTCAGCGACGGTGCCCGGGTCGACACGCTGCTGGGCCTGGGGCAGGCGGGCCGGCGCCTGCCCGTTGCCGGTACTGTCGACATGCGGGGGCCTGCATCGGCCGCCACTACCGCTGGCGCGTTGCGGGGGTGGGGCATGGCCCATGACTGGAGCACCCACCGCTGGGGCTCCACCCTGACCTGGCCCGACCTGCTGGAGCAGGCCATAGCCTTCGCGCGGGATGGCTATGGCGTATCCGCCAATCAATCATTCTGGCAGCAACAGCGTGAGGACCTGATCCGCGACCTGCCGGATCTCACCGTCCTTTGCTGTGACACGGACGGAGAGCTGCTAGCGGAGGGCGCCCGGGTAACACGCCCGGAACTGGCCAGAACCCTGGAGCATCTCGCCCGGGCGGGGATGGCTGATTTCTATGAAGGTGAACTGGCCACTGCTCTGGCGGAAGGGTTTGCAAAGCTGGGCAATGGCCTGACCCGGGACGATCTGGTCTCGACCAGGGCGTGGCACAGCGAGCCCCTGAGCATCCGTTACCGCAATGGCATCCTCTACAACTTCCCGCCGCCGACCCAGGGCCTGTATACCCTGAGCGCCTTGCATGCCCTCAGCTTTGTGGATGTGGGGGCCCTGCAGAATGGCGGGCCTGACTATTTTCATTACCTGGTGGAAGCCATCAAGGCCCAGCTCAAACAGCGCAACCGACAGCTTTGTGATCCCGCCGGCGGCACCCTGGATACCCGGCGCCTGCTCAGTCATGGGCGGGCAGCCGCCAACTATGCCTCTATCGACGCGGAGATTGCGGTGCCCTGGCAGGAGCAGGGCCGGCCAGCCGATACCGTCTGGCTGGCCGCAACTGACGGTCAGGGCCGCACCGCCTGCCTGATGCAGAGCCTGTTCCACGACTTCGGCTCCGGCTGCATGGTGGGTGACACTGGCATCCTGTGGCTCAACCGCGCCGCCGGCTTCCATCCGGATTTCGCCCATGCCAACGGCTGGGCGCCGGGCAAGCGCCCGGCCCATACCCTGAATCCCTCGGCCTACCTGGCGGATGATGGCCGCCAGTTCTACTTCGGCACCCAGGGTGGCGACGGCCAGCCCCAGACCCAGATGGTGCTGGCCACGCAACTGGTGGACTATCAGCAGCCCATCGACCAGGCCCTGCGGGCGCCCCGGTTCCTGCAGGGGCGCAGTTTCTTCGGCAGTAGCGAGAGCCTGAAGCTTGAGCAGACCATCAAGCCGGCCGTGGGTGACGCCCTGACCCGGCGGGGACACGATATTGAATGGATCCCGGAACTCAGTCCCTTTACCGGCCTGGCCGGAGCCATTTCGATCCAGCCCGACGGCCGCCGAGAAGCCATGCACGACCCTCGGGGCGAAGGCAGCGCTCTAGGTAAGTAAACACTTACTTTCAATATAAGACACGCAAAGAAGGAAACACCATGGACATGATCATTGCCTGCTCCGCCCTGGGTATCATCTCCGGCATACTGGCTGGCATGCTGGGGATAGGCGGCGGCGTCGTAATCGTGCCCGCCCTGGTGCTTATACTCACAGCCCAGGACTTTCCGTCGGAGTTCATCATCATTACGGCGGTGGCCACCTCCCTGTGCACCATCATCTTTACCTCGGTTTCCGCCGCCCGGGCCCAGATCAAACGTCAGGCGGTGGACTGGGCCATCTTCCGTCTGTGGGCTCCCACCGTGGTCATGGGCAGCTTTCTAAGCGGGTTTATCGCCGCGCGCCTGCCGGCGGTGGTACTGGAGATCGGTATCGCGGTGTTCCTGCTGGTGATCTCGCTGATCATGCTCAGCCGCTGGGTGCCGGACCCGGCCCGCACCATGCCTGGCAAGGCCGGCACTACCGGGCTGGGGCTGTTCAGCGGCGTACTGTCCGGCCTCGCCGGCATCGGAGGCGGCAACGTCATGGTACCGCTGATGGTGTTCTTCAATGTCCCCATGCAGCGGGCCGTGGCCACCTCCAGCACCCTGGGCTTCCCGCTGGCGGTGGTCGGCACACTGGGCTATGTAATCTCCGGCTGGGGCCAGTCCCCGGCGAACTGGTCCCTGGGCTACGTCTACCTGCCGGCGGTGGCGCTGATTGCGGTGTTTACGGTACTGCTGGCGCCGGTGGGCGTGGCCCTGAGCCACAAGATTCCTGCGCCGACGCTGAAGCGGTGCTTTGGCGGGTTATTGCTGCTGGTGGCGGGGCGGATGTTGGTGAATGCGATTTGAGTGCATGCCGGTCTTCAATGCTGGAGGCCAGTGGCCAGGCCACCGACGTCCCTGAGAACAAGATCAGGATCTCGACCTGGAACAACCATGCGTCCTCTCGGAATGACCCTTGGCATTACCTGCCCCCTGATGGTTAAGTGACGTGTCAGCCGGCTGACGGCAGATGACCACCGAGCATGTTCTCGACCACGGCGGCGTTATAGAAGGCCTCCACCTTCCGTATTTTGTCGTCATGAACGCGAAACCAGACGGCAAGTCGCACATCGCCAATCGGTTCAAAGTTGGTCCGGTAATCCAGAATGGCAAACACATGCTCACCATCGGCACTGAGCTGACGGACGATCAGGTCTTTCTGGATGGCAGCCATACCGAACTGGTAAGACAGCATGTCATCCCGGTTAAGGAAACGCATGTTTGGACCGACATACTCAAAACCCTCTGCATCCAGCAATGACTTTGCTTCATCAAAGCGCTGGGCATGAATATCAGCGATAAACTGCGCCACGATGTCTTTTGGCTGCATGAATACACTCCACCTCTAAGCTGGGGATGATTGGTAAGGGTAGGATAACCACCCGGGCCACTCTGGTTGTCCTGTCTGAAATCTATCAGAGGTTTGCCCACTTTACCCGGCTGAACCTCCGACTTTTGCGAGCGCACTCGCCAGTCGCCGACACTCTGCCCTGTTTCGCAAAACCTCAACATTAAGAATTCTTAAACCGGCAGTGAATCATCATTCCGTGACTGGGTTAGCGAACCCGTTGTGTTCGATCACACAGCCGACAGCCGATTCGTGCAAAAAGAACGATATGTACTCCATGGCTACAGTTGTTCGAGACCATGAAAACGTCAGCATACGGGGCATCACCCTCCATCGACGTCCTGTGGAATTAAGCAGTCGCCGGAGTGCGAATTGAAGGGGAGCTTAAGCCACCCTTTCCGAAACGGAAAGTCAGAACAAGGAAGGCCCGTCATGTTAAACCGAGCGACGCTGAATCCGGCGTCATTATTCAAAGCGCTTGTGCTGGTCAGTACCTGCCTGGTAACCGCCGGCCCTGCCGTTGCCAGCAACCCGATTGTTACCCACGCGTATACCGCTGACCCTGCAGCCAGGGTCATGAATGGGCGTGTGTATGTAGTGACAACCCATGACCAGCCCGGGCAGACCGATTACAGCCAGCTGGTTGATTACCGCCTGTTCTCGTCTGACGATATGGAGAACTGGCAGGATCACGGGATCATCTGGAACTCCCGTGAGGACAGCTCCTGGGCCAACCTGGCCTACGCGCCTGACATCATCGAACGTAACGGCAAGTATTACCTGTACTTCCCCGATGGTGGGTCAACGATCGGGGTTGCCGTTGCAGACCGGCCTGAAGGGCCTTACCGGGACCCCATCGGTGGGCCTCTGGTACATCGCAGCATACCCAACGCCAATGTGGAGTGGGTATTTGATCCGGGCGTGTTCATTGACGATGACGGCCAGGCCTACCTGTACTTCGGTGGCGGCGGGCCGGGTAACGCCCGTGTCATCCGCCTGAACGACGACATGATCAGCACCCGGGGTTCCGCCATTACGCTGGATGTGCCGTACTTCTTCGAAGCACTGCATATGCACAAGCGTAACGGAACCTACTACCTGTCGTATTCCACGAATTCCCAGAACGGCATCCGTATTGACTACATGACCAGCAACAGCCCGGTGTCCGGCTTTACGCACCGGGGCACCATTCTGCCGAACCCGTGGGAGAACAATAACAACAATAACCATCAGTCCATTGTCGAATTCGACAACGACTGGTACCTGTTCTACCACAACCGGGCGCTGTCCAATGCCCAGGGTGGTACCACCTATATGCGTTCAATCAACGTTGACCGTCTGACCTATAACAGCAATGGTCTGATTCCCCAGGTCGACGCCGGGCCCGGTGGTGTTTCCGCCATCAGTACGGTCGATGCCTTTGCGGTAAACCAGGCGGAACGTTTTTCAGAACAGAGCAACATCAATATTGAACCCGCCAGCGAAGGCACCCAGAACCTGATGATGCCCGGGCAAAGCTGGGTCAAGGTCTCCAACGTGGACTTTGGCAACGGCGCTTCCGGGTTCCAGGCGAGGGTTGCCGGTGAGGTTCAGTCCGGTATCCAGGTCATTCTGGACGACATCAATAACCCCCCTGTCGCCACCCTGCAGACAACGTCTACCGGTGGCTGGCAGACGTGGGAAACCCAGACGGTGAACTTCAACCAGGTGACGGGTGTACATGATGTCTACCTGCGGTCAATCGGTTACCACAACCTGAACTGGTTCCGTTTTGTGGCTGGCGAATCCGACGGTCAGCCCGGGCAACCCGCCGACCCGAATCGCAAGTTCCTCGGCAATATTGTGGATGCGGGAAATGCCAATTTCACACGCTACTGGAACCAGGTGACGCCGGAGAATTCCGGCAAATGGGAATCGGTTGAACCCCGGCGGGATGGTTACAGCTGGTCGAAAATGGACGAGGCCTACAATTTCGCCAAGTCCGGCAATATGCCCTTTAAACACCATACGTTCGTCTGGGGCAGCCAGGAACCCAACTGGCTCGGCTCCCTGTCCAACGCTGATCGCGCGGCAGAGGTGGAAGAGCTGATCCGGGATACCTGCCGCCGTTACCCGGACATGGAAATGATCGATGTGGTTAACGAGCCAATCCATGCGCCTTCCAATGCCCGTTGGGGTCTGGGTGGTGATGGCGCAACCGGCTGGGACTGGATCGTCCGGTCGTTCGAGCTGGCCCGTCAGTATTGCCCGAACTCGAAGCTGTTGCTGAACGAGTACGGCATCATCAACGACCGCGCCAAAGCGACCCGGTACCGTCAGATTGTTGAAATTCTCAACGACCGCGGGCTGATCGATGGCATGGGCCTGCAGTCGCATTCCTTCAATCTGGTGGGCTACGACGCCGCAACTCTCAAGGGGAACCTTGACTTCCTTGCGCAGGCCGGTGTGCCGATCTACATCTCGGAATGGGATATCGACGGCAGTGACCAGATGCAGCTTAACGAGTTCCGGCAGAAGTTCCCGGTGGTCTGGGAGCATCCCGCCGTCGCCGGGGTCACTCTGTGGGGCTACATGGTCGGCCGCACCTGGATGGACAACTCCGGTCTGATGTACGCCGATGGTACCGAGCGGCCTGCGTTGGCCTGGTTGCGTGAGTACACTGAGCAGAACACAGACACACCGCCGCCGCCCACATCCGGATCCGGCGATATCCTGGTCAGGGCCAGAGGTACCCAGGGTGATGAGCAGATTCGACTCATCGTCAGTGGCGAATCGGTTGCCCAGTGGACATTGAGCACGGGCTACCGGGATTACACGTACTCCGTTGATGCCGAGGGTGACATCCTGGTCGAGTTCGTCAACGACGCTGACGGCCGGGACGTGCAGGTGGACTACCTGCAGGTCAACAATGAGACCCGTCAGGCGGAAGACATGTCACACAACACCGGTGCCTGGGACGGCGAATGTGGCGGCGGCACGCTGAGCGAATGGCTGCACTGCAACGGTTCCGTTGGTTTCGGCACCACCTACGACTGCTACAGCGGCAGTTGTTCCGGCACTTCTGAGCCGGTGACACAACCGGGGTCAACCCTCCGTGATCGCTGGGCGGCCATCCGTGACCGCTGGCGTTTCTGAGTATCCCTTAAGCAGACGCGGACCGCGTCGCTGACCCTTCGGCAGAAACCGGATGTCGTCGAAGGGTCTTCATGGGACGGGACTCGTTGTTGAGTCCATGACAGCTGTGAACTTCCTTAACCCATTACAAGAACGAGGCACTGATATGGATTCGTTAAAACCCTTCGTTTCTTCTGTTAAACACATCAGCCTGATTGCAGGCCTGTGCCTGGCGTCATCCGTGAGTTACGCCGCCGGTGGTGGTGGCAGCGGTAGCGGTGATGTCGTGCAGGACGCCTGCGATGCCAGCACCATGCTGCCGGTGAGCGAAAACCCGGCGGAACGTGGCCCCTGGGCCGTGGGCTCCCGCACGGTGACCATTTCCGGTCTGACGACCGAAGTGTTCTACCCCGCAGCGCCGGGCAGCGACGCCGGCCTGCCGCCGAAAGAGTGGGATATCCGGCAGTTTCTGCCAGCCGACCAGGCGGAAAAACTACCGGACGAGGTAGCGTTCAAGTCCTGCGAAACCTGTGTTGCCGACCTGCCCATCGACGAAGCAAACGGTCCTTATCCGGTGCTGATCTATGTGCATGGCACCGCTGCCACCCGGATATATTCACTGCCGTTCTTCGAGCACTGGGCCAGCCGCGGCTTTATCGTATTGTCCGCCGATAACCCTGGCATCTATCAGAAGGAAGCACTGGAAAGCGCCCTGAATATTATCAGTGCCGACCAGAAGGGTGATACCCGGGACCTCCTGCGCAGAGTGTACACACCGTCCTATTTCGATGGTTCCCGTTTCCTGCGGGGGCACGTCGATGAGGCCAGGATTGGTTTGAGCGGCCATAGCGCCGGCGGTTTTGCGATTCGTGACCTGGGCTCGGATGCCGGCGTCCGGGTGATCATGCCCATGGCGTCCGGCGGTACTGAAGCCGGCTCAGAGCTGGAATCCACGCTGGTGATCGGCGGGCTGGAAGATCAGACGGCTACTTTTGATATCACCTCTGGTGCCTATGAGGATTCGCCAGCCAAGAAACGCCTGGTTGGTATCGAGAATATGGGCCACGTAGGCTTCGTAGACATCTGCCGCGGCCTGGAACTGCGCCAGGAATACGGACTGGAATACTCCGACGCTATTCTCGATCTGCTGGCTGACGGATGTGGCGAGGGATATGTGGAACCGGAACAAGGCTGGGAAATGGTGAACTATATTTCCACCGCTGTGTTCGAAGAAACGCTGAAGTGCTCAGCGGAATCTACCGACGCCATTAACCGGTTTACCGACCAGTATCCCGGTCAGGTGATCATGGAAGAGGAGCTGTAAGCTGCATGCGGAAATGCCCCACGATGAGTCAGCGTGGGGCATTTCAATCTCTGACTCCCTGCTATCAACACTTTGCACGCCGTGCCTGTCAGGTACATGATTGATACAAATCGACACCAAGTGCCGATACACAACGTTTGGTCAATTTGGCATTCTCGGATTAAGTAACTAATAAAAACAACGCGATGTCCTCTTGAAAAGAACCGTTTCATGAACCCATCGAATTCAGTCAACCTGAATCAAGGCAGAGACAATCCAGGTCCGGATTGGGAAACCCTGGTTGGCATGTCCGGCGTCGTGGGCGACTGGGTCTGGGAGCAGGATACCGAGCACCGTCTGATTCGGCTGGCAGGTCAAGTAGTGGAAGGCGACGCGGAAGCGAAGCCCGATGCCCTGCTCGGCTATCGCCGCTGGGAGCTGGCGTTGATGCCGGCGGAAGACGGGATGGACTGGCTCGCCCATCGCGCGATGCTTGAGTGTCGGGAGCCCTTCCGCAACCTGCTTTTGCGCCGGGAAGGGCAGGATGGCCGTATTACTTTCGTCAGTGTCAGTGGTATGCCCTGTTACGATTCCGATGGCAACTGGACCGGTTATCGCGGCATTGGACAGGACGTCACCGAAGAGCAGCAACGCTACCATACGGTTCAGCGATTCCAGGCGAGCATGGACGCCTCGCCGGACTGCATCATGATCACCGACTTCGAAACCCATCAGATGCAGTACATCAACGACACGGCTTGCGCGGTTATGGGCTTTCCCCGTGAAGAGTTGATGAAGCTCAAGCCCCACGAGATTTCCGGGCTGACTCGCGAGGAAGTGGCTCAGATCTTCTCTGCGGCGATGTCCGCGGGGCCGGAGGGCCAGACCGCCCCTCCCTTTCTGGCCGCCACGAAAGATGGCTCGCGCAAGGGTTGGTGGGAACCCCATCACCGGGGTGTGCGAATTGACGGCCGATGGGTGATCGTGACTGTCTCACGTCAGATTACGAGGCGTGTGCTGGCGGAACAGGCCGAGCTGCGTGCCAAGCGCATGTACGCGACGCTCAGTGCGACCAATGAAGCCATCATGCAGGTCAAAAATGCGGGCGAGTTGTTTCAGCAGGTTTGTGACGCTGCGGTTGATGCCGGGAAAATGGCATCGGCGAGTATCCTGCTGACGGATGAGTCCACCGGGGCCCTGTTTGTCTCTGCGAGCGCGGGTATTGGCCAGGAAGCGCTGCGTCACACCCGTATTTCAACCGACTCCACTGTACCGGAAGGCCATGGCCTGAACGGCACCGCCTACCGTAGCGGCGAGCCCTGCGTCAGCAACGACTTCCAGAGTGATCCCCGAACGGCCCCATGGCATGAGAGCGCCAAAGTAACGAACCTGAAGTCGGCAGCCTCGATACCGATTCTTCGTGATGGCAAATCCGTCGGTGTCCTCTTCCTGTGCGCCGGGGAACGCCGTGCCTTCGATGACGAGACCCTCGGTTTGCTGACCCGTATGACCGAAAACCTGAGTTTCGCCCTGCAGACCCTGGAGCACGAACAGGACCGGGCGCGTGCGGAAGAACGCATACGCTATATGGCCACCCATGACGCGCTGACCGGTTTGCCGAACCGTGTGCTGTATGGCGAGCTGCTGGACCAGGCATTGCTCACAGCGCAACGCTACGGTCGTAATCCGGCAGTGATGTTTATCGATCTGGACCGGTTCAAACTGATCAATGACAGTCTCGGCCATGCCGCCGGGGACGTCTTGCTCAAGGAAATGACCAAACGGCTGCGCTCGGTGCTGCGTGCCAGCGATGTACTGGCGCGCATGGGCGGAGACGAGTTCGTTATCCTGCTGCAGGATG
Organism: Marinobacter lacisalsi; assembly: GCF_042651045.1. Classification (NCBI taxonomy): domain Bacteria; kingdom Pseudomonadati; phylum Pseudomonadota; class Gammaproteobacteria; order Pseudomonadales; family Marinobacteraceae; genus Marinobacter; species Marinobacter lacisalsi. The sequence continues at coordinate 271,903 of NZ_JBHSDI010000001.1, read as the reverse complement.
TGGAATGCCGCGATGATGCGGTAACCGTTGCCCGCAAACTGCTGGATGTCGCCCTTGAACCCATGACCATTCTGGACCACGAGTGCCGTGTCACCGCGAGTATCGGGATCAGCCTCTATCCGGCCCATGGTGAAGATCAGCAGACACTGATGAAAAATGCCGATACCGCCATGTATCTGGCCAAGGAGAACGGCAAGAATGCCTTTGAAATTTACGAGACCGGCATGCAGTCCCAGTCCATTGAACGTCTGGAGCTTGAGGCGGCATTACGGACTGCCCTGGTAAAAGAAGAGTTTCACCTGCACTATCAGGCCAAACTGGATCTGAAGACCAATCGCATCACCGGTGTGGAAGCACTGCTCCGCTGGGAGCACCCGGGCCTGGGCCCCGTTTCCCCCCAGCAGTTTATCCCGCTTTGCGAAGAGAACGGCGCCATTGTGCCGATCGGGCGCTGGGTGCTGAAAACCGCCTGCAAACAGAACGTCGAGTGGCAGCGCCAGGGGCTTCCCCCGGTAAAAATGGCGGTCAACCTGTCGGCTCGCCAGTTCTCGGATCCGGACCTGCTCAACGACATCCATGCCGCCCTGAACGAATCCGGAATGGACCCGACCCTGCTGGAACTGGAGCTGACCGAGAGCATGGTCATGCTCAATCCCGCGCGTACCATCGAAATCCTGACCGCGATCAAGTCTATCGGTGTGCGTACCGCCCTGGACGATTTTGGCGTTGGCTACTCATCGCTGGCGCAGATAAAGGGCTTTCCCATCGACACCCTGAAAGTGGACCGCTCGTTTATCCGTAATCTGCCTGAAAGCGACCAGGACCGTGCGATAACCCAGGCCATCATCAATATGGCCCGCACCCTGAGCCTGCAGGTGGTGGCGGAAGGCGTGGAGACACAGGCTCAGGAAACCTACCTGCGGGACATCTCATGCGATGAATCCCAGGGCTTCTATTTCAGCCGGCCTGCATCACCGGAAGATTTTGCCACCCTGCTCAAGGGGCACGGGATCGACTTGCCGGGATAACAGTGGGAAGATCTTGCCCGATCACGATGACGATTCGCGCCCACACGGCGGGTTTCTCATTGCGCTTGCCCAAGGCAGAGGAGGGCCACGGGTTCCAGTGCCGAGGACAGCTTGAGCACTTCACTGGCCCTGATGTCATCAAACCCCGCAACCAGAACACAGCCCAACTCGAGGTCGGTGGCATGGAGGTGAACATTCTGGGCCAATGCACCGGTTTCCATATAGACGTATCGTTTGCCTCGCTCACCCACGGGTGGCTGGGATGCGAAGTGTTGAGCCGCACCGGCCAGATCGGCGACGACGCCCAGTACGGCAGCGGACTCCACCAGCCACGGCTGATCGCCAATACCCACCGTCTGAATGATGTCGTCTGAGGGCAAGCCACCGACCATCTCTAGTGAATGGCTGTCCCCCAGGTAGTCATAGATTCCCGGTTCCAGCCCCTCAACGCGACGGACCAGAACACGGATACGTAGGGGATACAGAGCACCGGCGGACGGCGTGGCCCGCTTGCCGTCCGGCCGTGTCACTCCCTGTGCGGACCAGAGTAACCGCGACAGGTATTGAATGGGGATGGGTGACATTGAGTACTGGCGAATGCTTTGGCGGGTTCTGGTGCACGCGACCAGTGAATGGGTGCTCTGTGTATCTGGTGCCGGTAAGTCCAATATCACCTTCTGACCTTCATGTACGCTGTTATCTTTTGCGGTTTAATTGGGTCCACGAGGTAAGGGCTTTCGCAGGTAAACCCGATCAAGCCCCTGCTCAGTGCGATGGTCATATTCTTCATAGCCAATCCGGGCGTATAGTTCCCGGTTCTCCGACATCAGTGCATTTGTATACAGGTAGATGGAATCGTAACCTGCAGACTGGGCGCACTGCTCGGCGAGTTCCAGAAGCGCTCGACCGATGCCTCTGCCTTGCAGCCCCGGATTCACGGCAATGTTATCCAGCAGGAAGCCTTCCCGGGTTTGGTCCAGAACCAAAACACCCTGTATCTCCTGGTCTACCACCGTGACAAAGACATTGTACTCCCGGATGACCTTGTGATAATCCTGAACCATAGGCCCCGGTGTACGGCCAATGCGTTTCTCGTAATGTTCGTAGGCCCTCGTAACGCAGTCTGAGACAGCGTCGGCATCTGCCTCGGTCGCTCGTCGAATATCCACGATTTTCCCAATACTCTTATGGGTGTTCAGCACAACCACGGGCTTTCAGGACACGCCTGGTGGAAGCCGGGAATTTCTCCATATGCGTGGCAGGACGAATGGGCCGGGGCACGAAATTGCCGCCGCAGTTGGGGCATCGGTTGTTCAGCACACCGGACGCACAGGACTGGCAAAAGGTGCACTCGAAGGTGCAGATGACGGCCTCGGTGGAGTCGGGGGGCAAATCCTTATCGCAGCACTCGCAGTTGGGTCTCAGTTCAAGCATAGGTCTCTCCTTGTTGACTCACAGCATCTCCGCCCTTTCATCCAGACACTCATCGGACCCCATCTCGAATTCCCGGCAGATCCAGGGGCGGTTTTCATAGATGGTGCACAGGAAGGTGTCCCGGTCCAGGGCGGAGCACCAGCCATCGTCCAGGCGCCGCATGGTCTCGCCACCCCATCGGTCCCGGGCGATATGGCGCTCGGGAACGCCGGTGTCGGTGATCAGCATCACTTCCAGGCGGCAGCAGCAGGCCCGGCAGTTGGAACAGGTCACTTCCGAACTGCTCAGGTCTTTGAGGGGGATCGTCATGCATCGTCGGCCAAGTTCATATCCAGGGTACAAGTTTACGCCATGGATTCCCGGGGCGAAAACCGGCGGTCCCAGGTCCGTTCCAGGGCCTCGAACAGGCTGTCGGTAGTGAGTGCCAGCAGCCCGATCAGGATCGCACCCTGCAGCACATAGGCGGTATTGCCATTCACCAGCCCGGCGATGACCGGGTCACCCAGGGTGCGTGCGCCAATGGTAGAGCCGATGGCGGCGGTGGCGATATTAATGGTCACCGAGGTGCGGATGCCGGCCAGGATGACGCGGCCCGCCAACGGCAGTTCAACCCGCACCAGTGCCTGCAGTGGGGACATACCCATGCCACGCGCGGCCTCCAGCACCGCCGGGTTGATGCCTTCCAGGCCTGCCAGGGTGTTGCGCAGGATTGGCAGCAGACCATACAGGATCAGCGCCACCAGAATGGGGGCCTCGCCAAAGCCCAGCACCGGCACTGCCAGCGCCAGCACGGCGACCGGCGGGAACGTCTGGCCGATGGACGCCACCTGGCTGACCAGCGGCAGAAAATCCCGGCCCGCCGGACGGGTGGCGAAGATGCCGCCTGCCACCGCCGCAACCGTGCCGACAGCGGCGGAGAGCAGCACCAGTGTCAGGTGGTTCTGCAGCAGGAACAGGAAACTCTCCCGCTCATAGATCACGCTCTGCTTGTCCGGCTGCACCCACTGGAACAAGGGCTCCAGCACGGGCATGGCGGCACTCAGCCCGCAAAGCAGTGTGGCCAGCAGTACCGGGGGTAACCAGCGGCGCATCAGGCGCCTCCCTGAATGATGCGCTCGCGGGTGATCACACCGCTCTCCTGCCCCTGGGCGTTGAACACCGCCATCTCGGGCAGGTCCTGCCAGAGCATGACGGACAGGGCCAGTCGCACATTGTCATCCTCTTTGACCCCTTCGGCCCCGGCGGCTCCGGGTTTCGGTGATTGGTGGCGGTCCATCAGGTCGCGTACCGGCCGCAGGCTCATCAGTTTCAGGCCACGGTCCTGCTTGCCGACGAGGTTTTCCACAAACTCGGATGCGGGCCGGCGAAGGATATTCTCCGGCGTGTCATGCTGGATGATCCGCCCCTGATCCATCACCGCAATACGGGTGGCCAGCTTCAGGGCCTCATCAATGTCGTGGGTCACGAACACCGTAGTCTTGCGGACCTGTTGCTGGATGCGCAGCATCTCCTGCTGCAGGCTCTCCCGAGTAATCGCGTCCAGGGCACCGAAGGGTTCGTCCATCAGCAGGATGTTGGGGTCCGCCGCCAGTGCCCGGGCGACCCCCACCCGCTGGGCCTGCCCGCCGGAGAGTTGCTGCGGGTATTTGTGGGCATGGGCGGCCGGGTCCAGGTCCAGCAGCGTCATCAGCTCGTCGACCCGTGCGTCGATGCGTTCCTTCGGCCACTTCAGCAGCCGGGGCACCATGGCGATGTTGCGGGCCACGGTCCAGTGGGGAAACAGCCCCGTGCCCTGGATGACGTACCCCATGTTCAGCCGCAGCTGTTGCGGGTTCATGGAGGTCACGTCCTCACCGTCCACCAGTATCTCGCCCTCACTGCTGGGCAACAGGCGGTTGATCATCCGCAGCGTGGTGGATTTGCCACAGCCGGAGCTGCCCACCAGCACACAGACTTCACCGGTTTCGATGGTCAGGTTGATGCGGTCCACCGCGACGGAGTCGCCAAAGCGTCGGGTTACCTTCTTCAGTTCGATCATTCGGAGATTTCTCCTGCCTGTCAGACCGTTGCCGGTGTGGGCCTGAGACTGGCGGCCAGCATGGTGAGCAAGGCATCGGCCAGCAGCGCGAGTGCGATGGTGGGCAGGGCGCCGAGCAGCACCAGATCCATTGCCGCCTGCCCCAGCCCCTGGAAGATAAAACCACCGAAGCCGCCCGCGCCGATCAGGGCCGCCACCGCAGTCAGGCCGATGGCCTGGATGGTGGTGATGCGGACACCCTCGATCATCACCGGAAGCGCCAGCGGCAGCTTGACCTGGAAAAACAGCTGGGTCTCCGTCATACCCATGCCCCGGCCGGCGTCCACCAGGTGGTCGGGCACATCGGTAATCGCGACAAAGGTATTGCGCACCATGGGCAGCAGGCTATAGGCAATCAGCGCCAGCATGGCCGGCGCCCAGCCGATGCCCCGGATACCCAGCGTCTGTAGCACCGGGAACGCCGACGACAGAGCACTCAGCGGCGCGATCAGCAAGCCGAACACCGCCAGGCTGGGGATGGTCTGCAGAAAACTCACCGTGCCGAGGATGGGTCGCTGCCAGCGGGGGCTGCGGATCATTTTCAGCGCCAGCAGAAACGCCATGGCGGCACTGATGCCGACCGCGCCGAAGGCCAGTGTCAGGTGGGTCCACAGGGCCTGCTCAAACTTGTCGGGCCGTGCGTTGAATTCCCGCACCAGCGACAGGCTCTCCAGGCCGTCGCCCCGCAACAGCACCAGCCAGCTACCACTTATTACAACCAGCAGCAGGAGTTGCAGCCACCGATTGGCGCGTAATCTTCCCAGTATCTCGATCAGCATCAGGGACAGCAGGAACAGCAGGCACCACAAACCCGCCCCGATGGATGAGCGGGCATAGGGCGCGTCCTCAGGCAGGTGCCGCGAGGCAAATACGTCCAGCAACCAGGGCATCATGGCCAGCGACACACCCACCAGGCCAAGGAGGATGCTGTAACGCTGCCGCAGCGGCAGTACGGACAAGGTGATAGTCGCCACGAGCACACCGGTCACCAGCACTGCCCCGGGCCAGCCCACCGCCGACAGCAGCCCGTGGCCGGTGCCCGGCACGATGCGGTTTGGCTGGATGGTACCCAGGTCCAGCAGCCAGACCAGCACCAGGGCCAGTAGCCCCAGTGCCGGAATGACACGGTTCGGTATCAGTTGGTCTGATACTGGCCCGACGATCGCCAAACCTCAGTCCTGCGCCAGGGTGTCCAGGTAATCCCGCGCGACGGTTTCCGCCGGCACGCCGTTCACCGCCACCTGGCCGTTCAACCGCTGGAGGGTTTCCAGATCCAGGGATTCGAACACCGGCTGCAGAACGTCGCGAATCTCCGGGTAGGTTTCCAGCACTTCGGCGCGAACGATGGGGGCAGGCTGGTAAACCGGCTGCACGCCCAGGGTATCTTCCATCACCTTCAGGTTCAGGGCATCAAGGCCGCCATCGGTGCCGTAGGTCATGGCGCCGTTGACGTCGTTGTCGTTAAGGGCAGCAGCCCGAAGTGTCGCGGCAGTATTGCCGCCGGAGAGGATCAGTAACTGGTCAGACTCCAGCTTGAAACCATAGGCCTCCTGGAACGCCGGCAGGGCGCTGGCGGATTCCACAAACTCGGCACTGGCGGCGAATTTGAAGTCGCCGCCGTCGTTGATATACCTGGCCAGATCTTCCAGCGTCTTGAGGTCGTGCTCCTGCGCGAGGTTGCCCCGCACGCTCATGGCCCAGGTGTTGTTGGCCTCGGCTGGTTCCAGCCAGATGATGTTATGTGCCTCCTTATCGAGGCTGGCCGCCTGCTGATAGGCCTTGTCGGCATCCTTCCAGATATCCCTGTCAGCCTGGTCGTGGAAGAAGGCGGCGTTGCCGGTATATTCGGGGTAAAGGTCGATCTCGCCAGCCTTGATGGCATTACGCACGATATTGGTTGCCCCCAGCTGAAGCCGGTTCTCCACGGGTATGCCGGCCTCTTTCAGGGATTGCAGGATCATCTGCCCTAGTACGGCGCCCTCCGTATCGATCTTGGAGGACACCACTACCGGATCCGCAGCCATGGCAGGCCCGGCGATCATCATCAGGGTTAACGCCGCAGCGCGGCGAAAGCGGGAAACAGGGGACACAGCCATTCCTCTTGTTTGAAAGTGACTTCGTCGACAGCTACTAACAGTCTATGGGAGGTCGGTACGAAGGCAAGGGGGAATTGGCTTGTTGGTTATTTCCTTGACTCGGTCTCCTCGGAGGATACAATCGAGTTTGTGACAGTGGAGGTCGCGCTTACAAGGAAACCAGAAGTTCTCCCCCCAAAGCCCGAGACGCCTTGCGTCCAACCATCCTGCATTCCTGTCACAAAACCGGGAGTTGATATCTCCTGAAAGAAAATTCCAATGCTTTAAAGGAGTAAAGCCAGTGAACGTCCAGTATTGCAAACCGAAAGCAGATTCCTATTTGATAGTCGAGTCCGTTCACAGTTCTGACGCGTTTCGAGTCTCTTTAATTACACAGCTATTTCACCTTGCTAACATATCAGCATCAACTCGATAGGGGCTGGCCGGGCACGGGAATATGACAATGAATCCTGTATTTCGATTAACGATATTTTTTGTTTTTGTTTTAGCGTTCTCGGTGTGCGGTTTTGTTTTTTATCAAGATATCCTGGCATGGGTATATCCTTCTGTTATCGTCACTGATGGAAACGGCCTGTTTTCGGGTGCATTAATTAATGCGATAGCCTTTTGTATCTTGGCCGCCACAATTGCCTTTGCGTATACACGACACCCTGCTAAGGGTTTAGGCAGGTTTTTATGGGCTATAAGCCTTTTGGTCGTGGGGTTGGGAACACTATGGCTGGTGCTTGACTATATGCGTACTGATCTGGCGTCTGTAGAAAACAGCGTTAAAGGATTTGGCCCGGTTCAGATATCGATTGAAAATATAAAGCTCTATGTAGCACCGCTTATATCGATCATTTTGATAATTTCAATGACCTTGGGGAAAGAAGTCTTATCCCGGCGACGTATGGTTAGCAACTGGGTGCCAAGTGAATCTGCCTGATTTCAGAATCTCATGCCTGGCCGTACCTGGAAATCAGGATTCGACACTGACCGGGCGTAGTGGAGCTTTCACGATACCAGCGGATCCTCTATTTCGCGGGTAGGCTACAGATATCCCCTTTAACGGAAGAGTAAATGGAATACACAAGGAGTCAGTTATGAAGCATCTCAAATTGATTACGTTCAAATGCTGCGGGGGCCTTCCCTTCCTCCTGGCGGTGATCGCTAGTCTCTCCCTCACTGGAATGGTACAGGCAGATCCACTGTCCTCCGGTCAGATTCAGTCCTTTCTGGACACTCGGGCGGATCTGGAAGGATTCGACGATAACTATCCAGGCCTTGAAAAGGCGTCGGACCAGCAAAGAGATATGACCAGGCCCATGTCCAGTGCGTTGCCCGCGCTGGACGAGTTTCCCGACGCTCGTGATGAGCTGGAGGCCATCGTCGGCAAACACGGATTCGACAGTATCGAAGAATGGGCGCATGTTGGTGATCGCGTTTTCATGGCGCAGATCGCGATCTCGATGCAGGATATGTCAGCCGAAGAGCGAGCCATGAGTGAGGCTATGATGAGTTCCGATTACGGTGAAGACATGCCTGCCCCTATGAGGGAGCGAGCCAGGGAAATGGCCAAACAGGGCAAAACCATGATGGATGCCGCTAAAAATGTGCCAGAGGAGGACATGGAAGCGGTCAGGCCATTCATGGGCGAACTGGATCCGGAAGAGTATGAGTAGGCCCGCTGTAGCAACCAGATAATCCCCCCCCCACCCAGCGTCGCCCCGAGAGCCAATCCGGGGCGCCCGGCTCGTGCCTTGCCCTGCAGATCGTGTGGCATCACACAGCCACATTGATTTCATGTCGCGTCCTGCTATATTCGATACCGAATAACAAAAATCAAAAACGAAAATAACCGAAAATATTAGGATCGATAACGCTAACAACAATAACGGAGAACGACGATGCAGGGTACGGGATCTTACAGAGGCAAGCGCCTCGCAACTCTTTGGTTCATCGCAATAATCGGTGTGCTGCTTTCAGGAGGCAGGGTTATGGCGGAAGGCAGCCAGTGGCGGCAAATGGACGCCGCTGATGGTACGGAGGTTCATTACCGCTACTGGGCCGCAGCGTCCGAGCCCCATGCGGTGGTACAGGTGGTGCACGGGGCCGCGGAGCATAGTGGTCGTTATGACCGTTTTGCCCGATTTCTCAATCAGCGCGGCTATGCGGTATATGCAACAGACCATCGCGGTCACGGCCAGACCCGAGTACGCTCTGGCGAGCTGGGTGACGCCGGACCTGATGCTTGGAACCGTTTTGTCTCGGACGAGATACAGCTGAGCACGATAATCCATAAGGAACACCCAGATGCGGACCTCGTACTGTTTGGACACAGCATGGGGTCGTTCATTGCACAGGACTATATTACCCGCCAACCGGAACTGATTGACGGTCTCGTGCTGTCAGGCACCGCGTACGGGCCGGCTCCGCCCCAGGATCTGCTGGACGCTGTTGAAACGGCGGCCGAGCAGGACCCTCTCGGTGACTCACAGATCTGGGCCGGCATCTTCACGGACTTCAACAAACCGTTCAGTGATGAGCCTGGTTACCAGTGGCTGAGTCGTGATGAGGCTGAAGTTCAGAAGTACATTGACGATCCGCTCTCCGGGTTTGCCTTCAGCAACGATCTGGTACGGGATTTCTTCCACGGCATGGCCGCTCTGCGGGACCCTGCCCGGGAACAGAATATTCCGGAGGATTTGCCGATTCTGGTCATTCAGGGGGAACTGGATCCGGTTGGCAACAACCTGGAGGCCACCAAAGCGTTGCTGGAGCGCTATAAGCAACTGGGCCTTACCGACGTCGAGCATCAATTCTACGATGACGCCCGCCATGAGCTTCTGAACGAAACCAACCGTGAGCAGGTGCAGGCCGATGTTCTTTCCTGGCTCAATGAAGTGACCCGCTGACCTGGTTGGCAACGCCCTTTCCCGGAAAAGCGTGCTGGCGCGGCCCCGGGAAAGTCTTTCTTCCCGGGGCCGTAAGCGATTGGGTTACCCGGCGATCTTCCGCTGCATCTGCCGCTCGATAAATGCCGTGGTAACGTCGGGCTGGGTCAGCGGCAGCATGTGACCGCCGTCGATCATTTCCAGCTCGATACCGGGCAGCCGGTCGGCCATGGCCTGGCCCTGCTCCTGCGGGTCGAGGATACGGTCCTGGCGCCCATAGAGAATGCCGATGGGCAGCCTCAGATCGCCGTAGCGTTGCTGCATCGCTGGCAATACCCCTTCCAGGGCGTGCATGTCCGCCGAGGCGGCAATGAAGTGGCTGGGGCGCAGGCCCAGGTAGCCACCGCCGCTCTGGGCGAAACCAGCAGGCACCGCCTCGGGGCCGAACACGATATCCAGCACCTTGTCCCGTTGCCGGACTGACAGCGGGGTTGCCAGGGTCCACGCCACCAGCTTGCGGAGCAGGGACCAACGGATGTTCAGGCCGGCAAAAGCCTCGGATGGACCTTGCGGCAGGTGGGTCAGGGGTGCGATCAGTGCCAGGCTGCTGACCTTGTCCGGGTGACGCAGGGCGGTGGCCAGGGAGACGGCGCCCCCCAGTGAATGCCCGACCAGCATCGGCTTGCCAAGGTCCAGGGCATCGATGACGCCGGCCACCACGTCGGCCTGTACGGCCAGCGAGGCGGACGAGCGACGATGGCGTACCGAGTAGCCGCTGCCGGGCCGGTCAATGGCCACCACGCGGTAATGGCGGGCCAACTGGCCCATTACGCTGTAGCCAAAGTGTTGGGCCACACCACTGAGGCCGTGAATCAGCAGGATGGTCTGCTCCCCGCTGCCCTGCTCGATGTAATGTATACGGTTGCCCATGATGGTGACAAAGCGACCCTCCGGGGGCATGCCAAGTTCCACCCGCTTGGCGATGAACAGGGTATACAGGTAGAGACCGATAACGGCAGCCAGCAAAACAATCAGCACGATACTGAACAGAGAGCTCACGAAGATGTCCTTGGGTGATGGATCGATATCAGACGGGGTGTTATCTGACTATCTGAACTGCATAACGCTGTCGTCGATACGACCGTACTGGATGGCCAGCTTGTCTTTCAGGTAGTTCTGGTGCACCTGCCACGGCGCCCGGTCGCCCTGTTTCGGCAGGATATCCGTGGCCCGCTGCACGTACCCCGAGGTGAAATCGAGGAACGGCATGACACCCACCGACGGATCGCGATAGGCGACGGCCATACGATAGCCTTTACGATCCATATGACGAATCAGACGACAGGTGTAATTGGAGGTCAGCTCGGCCTTCAGCGTCCAGGAGGCGTTGGTATAGCCGAAGGTGACAATCATGTTGGGGATGCCGCTGAGCATCATGCCCTTGTAGGACATGCAGTCGCCAAAGGCCACGGGCTCGCCGTCCACGGTCAATGCCACATCGCCCAGCGCATTCAGCTTCAGCCCGGTAGCGGTGATGATAATGTCGGCTTCCAGCTCTTCTCCGGAACTGAGCAGAATACCCCGGGGGGTAAAGCGCTCGATGGTGTCGGTGACAATGGACGCCCGCCCGGCGCGCAGGTCATGAAACAGGTCGCCGTCCGGGACGGCGCACAGGCGCTGGTCCCAGGGTTTGTAGGAAGGCGAGAAGTGCTTCATGTCCACATCGCTGCCCACCTGGGTTTTCACCATATTCAGCAGCCGTTGCCGGAACATCTCAGGCTTCCGGCGGGCAATGTCGTAGAAAAACGACCCCAGCAGCACGTTCTTCCAACGGGTCAGCCCGTGCGCGAGGGGGAGCGGCAACACTTTCTGCAGTGACTGGGCAATCCCATCCGTCTGGGGCCGCGACACCACGTAGCTGGGTGAACGCTGCAGCATGGTGACGTGGGCGGCCTTCTCCGTCATGGCCGGTACCAGCGTGACCGCAGTGGCGCCGCTGCCGATCACCACCACCCGCTTGCCGCTGTAATCAAGATCTTCCGGCCAGAACTGCGGATGGACAATCTGCCCTTCGAATGCGTCTTCATTGGGAAAGGTCGGGCGGTGGCCTTCGTCATAGCTGTAGTAGCCGGAGCAGGAGGAAATGAACCGGGTCTGGTAGTGCTGCTCGTGCTCGTTGCCGTCGTCATCTGCGACCATGGCTGTAACCGTCCAGAGTGCGTCTGTACTGGACCAGCTGGCAGAGACCACTCGGTGTCGAAAACGGATGGTGTGGATAGCGCCGGACTCTTCGGCCATCTCCTCGATGTAGCGTTTGATATTCGGGCCATCGGCGATGGCCTTGCGGTTGGTCCAGGGTTTGTAGCTGTAGCTCAGGGTGTACATGTCCGAGTCGGACCGGATGCCGGGGTACCGGAACAGGTCCCAGGTACCGCCGATGGCTTCGCGGCGCTCGAGAATGAGGTAGCGTTTATCCGGGCACTTTTCGGTCAGGGCGCTGGCTGCGCCGATGCCTGACAGGCCGGCACCAATGATCAGGACATCCAGCGGAGAGGGTTGGAATTGTTGTTGTGTACGGCTCATGGGTTCTATCCCGTCGATGGGGTAATGGTGACAATCTAGATTGTCAGGTAGTCTTTGACAATCTACCCGCGCCCTCGCCCAGCCCGGCCAGCACTTCGATGAAATGCTGCAGGCAGGCATCCTGGGGGGCGTGATCCATATTGCCCTGTACTGGATGGAAAGCGGTTATGCACAGCCGGTGGAGGTGGTGACGGAAACGGCGATGAAGCTGGGACTGTCGTTGCTGGAGTGAAGAAACCTTGCTAAGGGCTATCTGGTCGACAATCCACCGGCTCCACACCGGGCACGAAATCGGCGTCGAGTCCGTAATGGTCGAGGATCGTGCAAAGTCGTCCGTCCGCCCGGATCTCTTTGATGCCGCGGTCGAACGCACGGGCTATGGCGTTTGATCGGTCAGGGTGCTTCGGGGAAAGGGCCAGATAACCGGTATGGCGTTCTTCCAGGCAGCCGGCGTTAACAAGGCCAACGTGCTCCCCGGAATATTCAAGAAGTAACCGGTCATCAAGAAGCGCATCAAACCGTCCGATCAGGACCAGTTCCCGCAGCCGCCTGGGTATATCATCGCCCTTGATCAGGGTCACGTCCTGGTCCAGGTTCGCAGCAATGTGAGCATCAACGGCTTCTGCATAACTGTAGCCAGATGTCGCCACAAACCGGATGGTGTCGAGTGAGTCAGGACCCGCATAACGCCAGGGGGCATCACTGGATACATAGAAGCAGTATTCGGTCACCGACACCGCATGCCGGGGTAAGATGAAGCCGGGCGTTTCACCCCTGAAAGCGGGTACGATAGCGTCCACATTCCCCCTGGCCGTTTCGACAAGCGCGCGGTCGTAGGGCATATTACGATAAACGATGCTGTGCCCGGAGGCTTCCAGGGCGGTACGGGCAATTTCGACCGTGAATCCACGACGCGCCTTGTCCGCCTCACAGGCATAGGGGCACCAGTAGGCCGGTGCGGCAACGGAGACTGTCAACGATTCCCCGTCGGGCACCTCAGACCCCGCCGGCAACGACCAGAACAACCCGATCAGGTTGACAGCCAACGCCCTGAACCAGACGCCATAACTGAGCGACCCAGGATTCCCGGCCAAATCGTACCCCTTCCGAAATCGGAACCATTCACCTGACAACCCTAGCGCAAGTCAGCCAATTACGCCCGAAAACAGGCCCCCAGGTTTGTTGGGCGGGAGGATACGAGGACATATATGGACGCCCCCCCCCGACGCTATATCGTGCCGGGCATTGTCATTAACTCAGTGTTCTGACCTTGTTTTGTTGTTTTCATTTATCGCGTTCAATGCCTCGAACAGTGCATTAAATGCGCCCTTCTCCGGGAACATCATGCTGGTGAACTCGACTTTTCCTTTTGCATGCTGGAGCGTAATAATCCGGGTCGATTGAATAGATTGCATGCTGACGTTCTGAACATCAGAGACTGGAATTTCCAGGAGATTTTTTGAAAGGTTCGAGGCTGGGGTGCGTATCGTGCCGGCCCCGATTTCCACATATCGCTCACCCAGGGTTTTTGTCCAGTAAGCGGCACCGGCTGCCGCTATAGAAAAGGCGATGCCCACCCATCCCAACACGGTCAAAACCAACCCGGCATCCAGGTCAAGACGGCTTATGACCCTTCCTATAACGTGACTGTGGGTAGGCTGTTGAGCGGCAAAAAGCACGAATATACTCATTGCCAACAGTACGATAAAACCTATTAGAAACAGGCCAATCCGGGGCTGATATTTCACTTTCAGAGTATCCATTCACCTTCCCGATACGTCGAATACCTCAATACACTTGCCACAGCAAGCAGTCCACAAAGCGCCTACACCAGGATTGGTCTACTGATCCGGTATGAACCAGGGTGCGGTAGCGCGAGGTGAGTACAAGACTGGTCTAACCGGGTGGTCAGACCAGTCCAGGCAACCGTTAAAGGCCGTAGACCTCCACGTAGAACTGGTCGCCTTTATCGGTGCTTTGCACCGTATAGCTGATATCGGCTGTTTCTGTTCCACCGGGGCCAGTCATTTCCAGCTGAGCGGCGCAGGTATAGGAATCCACGGTTTCATTACGATCAGTGGTGCGGATTGCCTCTACACTGACCGCAAGGCTGTTGGCGGCATTGCCCCAGGCGGATCTTAGCTCATCCATGGTAATTTCTTTGACCAGATCAACCGTTTCACTGTCGCTGCACGTTGGAGTGGACGATGAGCAGGCCGACAGGAATGCTACTGAAGTGATCAGAGCAAAGGTCGCAGCTTTTTTCATGTTTTCTTCCTATAGTGTCGTTGGAACCCATTGGGGGGGAAAGAGGTCGGGCCACTTAACAGTGGCCCGACGAAGACCTTTTTATATAATTGAATGGCAGTGTTTCAGCGCGGCCCTCTATCAGGCTATTCACTCTGAAACATGCCGGCTTATAATTTGAAAAGCAGCGCCAGAAACGTAACAATCCACACGGTGAAATAGGCCATATTATGGTTCAAAGCTTCCTTTTCTCTCGCCTTTTTCTTCATAGAACCAGAAGACGTCGTTGTCGGCTGTTTGTGAAGACACTCACTATACCTTGGTTATAATGGTTACCAGGCCCTTTAGGGAACCTATAAGGCTTTACGCAGCCTTGTTGCCTCGCCCGCTACCAACTCGTTCGGCTGCACAGTGTTAGGTCCTTCAATCGTAGGGTGCTATCAAGTTAAGTCCTTGAAGTTTTTCACTAACCGTTTTCGCTGGCAATAGAATTGCGGAGGAAAGGACGATGTTTTGCATTGTTTTGCTTATAGATAACAATGTGTTACGCAAAGAAGCCAGCACGAACGCTTAGTGACTGTCCCTGTGATCTTAGGCTATCGCGCTCGGCACCGGGCACCAGCAGACTGGTGAGCAGGTCGGTGATGTGGGACAAAGCCTGATGCTTGGCTTGGAGGCAGGTGCGCACGCCACCGCTGGCAGGCGCATAAAACATGGTTACATCGGCAATATGCAAGGGAGGCTCCAGCCCGGGCGTGGAGTCGATCCTGTCAGTCTACGACGCCATTGTGGCAGTTGTGAGTCAGTTGAACTGTTTGAGAGTGAGTGTGCGTTTTCCTTTGCGATCACCGGGCATTCGAGTGAACTTTTCTTTTCGGCCAGAATGCTTTTGGGAGTGTNAGAAGAGAAACCCCGCGTCGCTACGCTCCGATGGGTGGCAGCCTTGCTCCGGTCCGAGTGGCAGGCTTCACGTGGAATGGGTGGCAACCTTCAGCGGTTTACGCACAGAACCGTCGATTTCAGTAACTACCACCCTATCGAGTGTGTTCTGAGGCAAGTACCGGATGGCAAGGACTATCGGTTAGAGGGTTCTTTCTGAGGGGTGCTTGTCCAATTTATTATTTCTGAGAGGTGCCTGATGAGATGGACGCCTCCCCTCTCGACACGGCGTCGCAATGCGCCAAACTTATGGTGTCAAACCCAGTCACTCGAAAGAGGAGGCGTCACCATGCAAGTTAAACTGATTGGCATCGATCTGGCAAAAAACGTCTTTCAGATCTGTGGTGTGAACCAGGCTGGAAAAGTGGTGTTTAACCGTCAGCGCACGCGTGAGAAGTTTCTGGCAGAGCTACGAAAATATCCAGAGGTACCGGTGGTGATGGAGGCCTGCTACAGCGCGCACTATTGGGGTCGCACCCTGCAGTCGATGGGGCATAACGTTCAGTTGATTCCGCCTCAGCACGTCAAACCTTTCCTGCGGGTCAACAAAACGGATGCCTGTGATGCTCGCGCTATCTGCGAGGCCTCTCAGCGGCCGGATATTCACTTCGTTCCGGTCAAATCGGTCGAACAACAGGACTTACAGCTGCTCCAACGGCTGCGCAGTCGTCACATACGAAACCGCACGGCGCTGGCCAATCAGATCCGCAGCATAGCGGCAGAGTACGGTTTGGTATTCTCCCCAACGTTGCACCAGTTGCGCATACAACTCCCGCGTACTCTGGAAGATGCTGACAATCAGCTGTCTCACGTGGCTCGCGAAATGATCGCGGCCATGGCAGATGACCTCCGAGTGCTGGACCGTAAAATCGAATACCTCACACAGCGTTTGACCCAGCAAGCCGGCCATTCACCGCAGTGGAAGCGCCTGCAGAGTGTTCCCGGTATCGGTCCGATCGTAGCAGCTGCGCTGCTTGCTGCCGTTGGCTCCGGGAAACAGTTTCGATGTGGTCGGGATCTGTCCGCATGGCTTGGACTGGTGCCTCGCCAGCACAGCTCTGGGACGTCGAAACGATTATTGGGAATCAGCAAAAACGGGGACCGTGAACTAAGGGCGCTGCTCATTCACGGAGCCAGAGCGGTCATGAGTCGAGCGAAACATCGTGATGATCCCTTGGCCCGTTGGCTACTAGCTTTGAGGGAGCGGCGAGGCCACAACAAGGCCATCGTGGCCCTGGCCAACAAAAGCGCTAGAATCGCCTGGCGCGTGATTCGTTACGATGAGACGTATGATGTTCACAAGGCTGTCGCCTGACAGCGACAGAGAAGCTTAAAACCAGTATCCAGAACTCACCGGGTTACACCAGCCAACAGATAAAGCAACCGGTTACCCGGCCTTGGCAAGAGCCTGAACATAGGACAAGTCGCGTTGCAGCACGAGTGCCTGTATAGGCTGCCGGGGTCGGATTTCATCAAGGCGCGGGGCGCGGTATCAAGACGCCCCAGAAAGACGCCGGATATATGTCCGTGAACCACTCGCTTCATCGACAGGCAGACTTGACCCCGGGGAGGTGTCCATATATGTCCATAGATCTACTANGGGGCGCGGTATCAAGACGCCCCAGAAAGACGCCGGATATATGTCCGTGAACCACTCGCTTCATCGACAGGCAGACTTGACCCCGGGGAGGTGTCCATATATGTCCCAGTCGCGCAGTAATTCTCCGCTGCTTTTGGGAGTGTCTGTCCCAGTCGCGCAGTAATTCTCCGCAGTTGCGGCACAGTGTCATGCGGACTCCCTCGTCCGTCGAAGCGCCAGTCTCGTCATTGGTGGCCCTACGACTTCGAACACAACGGTGGAAGCAAGAACAACCGATAGCAAAACTTCGGCGCGCTCGGGGAACCGCTGGGCGGCCACGAGCGCCATGCCCACGGCGATGCCCGCCTGGGGCAGCAATGCAACACCCATCCAGAGGCCCGTGAACGTTCGCATGCCGCGCCACCGAGCCCCGGCCGAAGCTCCCAGCAAACGGCCAACGATACGAGCGACTATGTAGCCAGCACCCAGCCACCCCACCGCCGGCAGTATTTGCACGTCCAGCGCGGCGCCAGCTAGCAGGAAGAAAACCAGCATGAACGGCCACTGGATGTTCTCGATGGCATGGAACGGCCGATTGTGGTGGCGGGCCAGGTTGGCGACCACAGCCCCCATTACCACGGCCGAAAGCAGGAAAGACACCTCTAGCCAGCGGGCTGCCCCCAGGCACAGGAACACAAGCCCGAGCGCCTCGGCCAGGGTCGGGTCGCCGCGGGAAACACGGCCTGTGGCGAAGGCGGCAGGGACGCCCAGGACCACGCCAAGGCCCAACGCCCCCCCGATCTCCCAAGCCCCGAGGGCCAGTGCCGTCATCCCGTCACCGCCATCCAGCATCGCCACCGAAGCCAGCAGCAAACTGAACATGAGCACCCCCCAGATGTCATCCACAGCAACCACACCCAGAAGGGTCTCGGTGAACGGCCCCTCGGCGCCGCTTTCGCGCACAACGTCCGCGGTAGCCGCCGGTGCTGTGGCTGTCGCCAGGGCGCCCAGCAGTAGCGAAAGGCCGAGGTCGCCTGACAAAAACCAGGCTGCTGCGAACACCAACACAGCAGTAACGGTGACGACCGCGAATGACAATGCCAGGACATCGGCGCCATGGCGCCTCAGATTCAGGCGATTCAGGTGGCCACCCAGCAAAAACCCGACCATGGTCAGGGCCACCTGGGATACGACGGTGAACCACTGCGTTCCGGCGGGTACCACCCAACCCAGTAGGGACGGGCCGAAAACCACGCCAGCGATGATCAATAGTGTCACCCGGGGAAGTGGCGTACGCCGACCCACCAATTCCGCTACCAGGCCAACCAGAAGCACGGAGCCCAGAAGCAGAATCATCTCAGTAAGTTCGTCCATAAGGTCCTCGAGAGCGGGTCGGTGACACGACAATATCGGCGCAGTGCCATAATCCTCCTGAGTACCGCCGAACGCAAAAATAAGCGTCGGCCCGACAGGGATGTTTACAGCCAGGGTTTGGGCGTTGGATCGTCGACTTCAGAGTTATACCGGACATAACCATGCCCTTCTATCCTTGATCGTATTTTTGAAAGTGCCTGTTTCAGTTACTCCCACCAAGTCGCCCCAGAACGACGCCGGATGTATGTCGGTGAACCACTCGCTTCATCGACAGGCAGACTTGCCCCCGGGAGGCGTCCATATATGTCCCGGCTAACTCGATTGTCGCCGGGGCCGGGGGTTGTCTCTGTAAGACACTGCGTTAGTCTGTATGAAATTCACCCATAAAAGTGACTGTGCATTATGGGTAAAGCAGCAGAATCAGCCGACCGTACGCGCCCAACCATCCCTCCGGTAGACCCGCACAGGGTCGCGCTGATCGAGAAGGCGGGGCTGACGGTCAAACAACTGGAGCCACTCGGTATCGAGGTCTACGGCGCCGATGTTCGCACCCGGCTTGCGGAGCCGGTGATCGAGGCCCTGGCGGTAGAAATGGCAAACCGGGGCTTCATCGTCTTCAAGCATCAGACCAATCTCTCTGCGGACGAGCTGGTCGATGCCAGCAAGTGGTGGGGTGCCGGCGAGATCCACTCCACCCATGGCGTCCATCCCGCCACTCCCGGGATGAACCGGGACATCTTCCGCTGTTCCAACGATGATCGCCATGGCATCCTCGGCGTTGGCCCCCAGTGGCATAACGATGGCAGCTTCGAGGCGGCAACCTTCTCGCATTCCGCCTACTACATGGCCCGGGCGCCGGAGCACGGCGGCGGCACGCATTTCGCCCATCAGGGCGCCGCCTTTGACGCCCTTCCCCGGGAAAAGCAGGACTTCTGGCAACGCCTGGTGTCCGTGAACTCCGCTACCGGCGTAACCCATCCCGTGGTCCATACCCACCCGGTCTCTGGCCGGAAGAGCGTCTGGCTGCACCTGGGAATGACCGGCGCCGTGATCGAAAGGCTGCCTGAAGAGGGGGTGCCGGTCGGCAGGCTGCAGCAAGAGCCGGCCACCACCGACCAGCTCCGTCTGCTCAACAAAGAAGAAATGGCGCAGCTGTTCAACGACTACAACGACCTGATGAATGCGTCGTTCGATGATGGATACGGCATACGCTATCACTATGACACCGGCGATCTGCTGTACATCGATAACTGGGCCCTGGCTCACAGGGCCGCGCCGGAGGCGCATATGCCGGCTGAAAAGCAGGGCCTGCGCATCATGGACCGTGTCACCATCAAGTCGAAACAGAACCTGGCCCCCCACTTCGGCCTGCCCCAGCATATTAATATCTCCAGACCTCACCCACTCAATAGCGATGGTGTCTGGCAGGCCGGCGGCGTCGGATTCCGATGGAAAGACGACATCCCCATGCAAAACTGACCGCTGCCTCGCGGCCTAATTGAGAGAAATTGAGAGGAATTGAGAGTGTCTGTCCCAGTTCCGTTTGAGAAATGCGGATTCAGTGTCTGACAGTGGGGACACTGAAAATTGCAGGCTTTCTTCCATGGGGCCAAGTGTCTCCTTACAGTTGGAACTGTGAGTTTTTAACGAGCGAGCGTCCAAGTCAACGCTGACCAGTGCGGGCCGTCCCAGTTTGCCCAGGTTGACTGAAGAATTGATAAGCCAAGGGGCCTCAGAGCACTCGTGACCGATCCTAAGCCGGCCAGGAACCCTGAATGGCTGGCTGAGGCCATGGTACTGAAGTGAGGATCAGGTTTCTTTTGAGAGTGACTGTCCCAGTTATTAGAGGTTGAGGTGGGAAATCCTGGACTTCTTTTGGGAGTGTCTGTCCCAGTTACCGGGTTGTCCCAGCTACCGGGTTACTTTACTAGCGAATGCCGAAAATGGTCGCGATTGCTACCAGCAAGACAAACCCGTGCCCGGCAATCATAAAAACCCAGGCTCGATAGTAGTCCGCTCTGGTGGAGTAGCGTTTCACGTCTGATGTCTTGAGCTGACGATTGTCGATATCGTTGAAAAAAGATTCCGGCAGCGCTACGGCGTAGGCATACCAGACCAGACGTCCACCGACACCATCCCATGGACAGGGCCGTGGTTTTCCTTCTGCCATTATGGCCCTTTCAATCCGGGCCATGGAGAGTCTGCCAAACACCAGCCAGGAGAGCATGGTAACGATCAGAAACGTCACACCTATGAAGGCAAAGGCCAAGTCAAAAGTCATTGGCGCTTCCTCTAGTCACCGAACAGATAACCGTATACCTGGCTTGCCCGGCTTTGGCCTGTTCGATCGGCTTGGTGAGCGGCGTAGAGGCGCCCATGGCAACAGCTGAACTAATTGTGAGTGACCAGCCTCAAGGCATTTTTGAGAGTATCTGTCCCCGTTGGGTGACTAAGCCTCGTTACTTTCTACGGCGAGGGAAAGCTTCCTGCCAAGTACTCTTGAGCCGCAGCCGCCTGTCGCTCACACCGCTCACCGGTATAGTTTCTCAGGCGATAGTCCTCCAGAGTGTCGTCTTCATGCACAATGATATCTGTCCGGTTTTCCATCACCAGGACGGCGGCAGTTGCAGTGTCGCCCGAAGTCCAACCTACCACGCCAGCCTCCTCTAACATGCGTATAGAAAGATCTGAGTAACGCTCTGCGGATACCTCATCCTGCTCAAAGGTAAGTGCTGTATCTGCACAAACAGCAAGGTCTAACTGAGTCATCATCGCTGACTGGAGCCTCTCGTCGACAACCAAGTCATCTGCCTGAACCGGAACCATGAATAATAGCGCTACGGTCGAGACTATCAGCGCAATCGGACATCCATCACTCAGCATCTTGAATCTCACTTTCACTCTTACGGTTAACGCTAGAAGCAACTACCCAATAGCCCCCATGAAGAACTAAAGCAATTAACGGCCATAGGCTAAAGGTGAGCCAAAGATTGGCATTTGCACCAAAATAGTGAGCAACAATCGTTGCACTCACTGAAATCAGAAGGGAGCTGGCAAGGACACAACGGCTCCAGATCGCCCAAGATCCTTCAAGCTTACCTATCATCAGGCCATCGAGCATGACGTAATAAAAGAAGCTTCCCAAGCACCCTGAAACAATAAGGACTAGAAGCATCTTAAAGCTCGCTATAGACCAGTAAGCCTCTCGCAGCGAGTTCCCGACGGGCTTTGTCGTGTTCGCCTTTTGCCATGATATTAAGGCCCGAGATCACAATAATGGTTGGAACACTTACTATGCCAATGCCGGCAGCAAGCTTCTTTGCAAAACCAAGCCTTTCTGCAACAGCCTCAAAAAGTTCCGTGTTTTTCAGGCTTCCGATTTTTTCCCGGGCGTACGCTCTGGGGCCTTGTTTGGACATTCCATAAACAGCCCCAGCAACACCAAGTACAGTGACATCGGGCAGCTCTACCGGGTTGAATTGGCTTGTGAATTCAAGCTTGTTCTTCGAAAAACTATAAAAGTCCAACAGTTCTTCATCGGACAAAGACCACATGAACCAGAAGTGTTGGACGCTCTGATCTGCTACCAAACCAATCAGTTTCTGGAGCAACATCCCATGGGCGTTATTATGGATCAAACGATTGACACTGATCCGGTCCGCCGCCTCCAAATGACGGAAAACGGCTATACCATTCAGGATGGATGTGTAGATTTCCGGAGAAGCGCCAATCTGCTCCTTGTACTGGCCAAGGCCCATAAGGTCAGCCAGAGCCAGGAGAGGGGCGTTGCTGAAATCAGCGGTTACATAACGTTCAGTGGCTGGTGCAGCCATAGCACAATCCTTGTCTGTGGTGGGTTCGACATTCCAGTGTCGCCTGCATCTATAGCGAAGATAATCAACAATAACAGTGCCTGCTGTCAACTGTTCCTGTCATTACACACTTTGCGGATCATTCTGACGCTGAGCGTTTACGAGGACACTCGCTACACCACTTTCCGCTACACCACTTTCGACGGTAATCTGCAACCAGAGTCGACGCTTGCGGGGCCCAATTTACCGTGGTTTTATACAGCTATGTTCGCGACCCGCTAAAGGACTGGCATGACTCGCCCCAGGGAACAACTTATCGCCGTTGATGACACACCCTACTACCACGTCGTTTCGCGCTGCGTGAGGCGCACCTACCTGTGCGGGTTCGACTCTGTTACCGGCGTAAGCTACGAGCATCGGCGCCAGTGGATCGAGGAACGGATACGGTTATTGTCCTCGCTGTTTGCGATCGACCTTTGCGCCTACGCCGTCATGTCCAACCACTACCACCTGGTGGTGAAGCTCTGCCCGGAGCAGACCGAAGATTGGAGCAATTCGGACGTACTGACGCGCTGGACCAGCCTGTTCAAAGGACCGCCCATTGTTCAACGCTTCCTCGCAGGTGAGGTTCTACATGAGGCAGAGCATCGGTACGTCGAGCGGATGGTTGAGGTCTATCGAAAACGACTGTCGGATCTGAGCTGGTTTATGAAGTGCCTGAACGAGTCTATTGCCAAAGAGGCCAATCGCGAAGACGACTGTACGGGTCATTTCTGGGAATCCCGGTTCAAATCACAGGCGTTGCTGTCAGAGCAGGCCGTACTGAGCTGCATGGCCTACGTGGATCTAAACCCCGTGCGGGCCGAGATGGCTGACACACCAGAAACCTCTGAACACACCAGTATCAAGGAGCGACTTGCCCCAACCTTTAATCTGTCCGAGGCCATCCAGGCTCAGACCGAGCAACTGTTCCTGAGGCAGTTTCCCGTGCCCTTGAAGCCACTACTCAACTTCGAGGAAGCCGTCAGGAACGAATTCCAACGGGGCATCCTGTTCAGTCTCAACGACTACCTGGAACTGGTGGACTACACCGGTCGAATCGTAAAGCCGGGTAAGCGGGGCAGTATCCCTGAACACATGCCACCAATCCTTAGCCGGCTAGAGCTGACCCCCGACGAGTGGCTGGCGGAAGCCACGGAATTCGAAGCCCGATATCAGGACAACCGCAGAGCTCACCTGGACCGACGACGATCGGCGGCCTGACCTCTCCAAAGCACTTCACTAACTGACATACGGGACTTCCCCCGGGGCTACGCTCGAGCTGAATTCGGCTGTATCGGTCGAAAAGCCCGGAATCGGACGCTGACTGCCAGAAATCTGCTTGAGATGAGCTTTCGGAAGTTGCGGGCGCTGAGTCTGACGACAGAAAACTCAGACTCCCTTTAAGAGTGTCTGTCCGAGTTCCACCACACTCCCCGGATCTATTTGTCCCCGTTAATGGTTATTTTTCGAGGGCTTACGTGTCAATAAAAAATACGGGTAGAAGTTTTTATGGCTCAATAATGAGACTTACGTCACGTCAAGGGCGCGTAGTGGTGCACGCGATTGGCGCTGAGGCACACTAGAAGCCAGTATTAGCGTCCGAGGTGTTAGTTTTTTGCAAAGGAATGCAAAGATGTATTTCGACGTATTTGCAATTAGTGGTCCTCGCAAACAAAATCTAATCGAGGAATAATTGTGAAGATAATATCAAAGATAATCTTGTTGGGCGCTCTCTTACCTATATTTGTAAATGCCACTGAAGTTCGCAACATCAATTCGCCCTTCTCGGCCGAAAGTCTTGAACAAAAAGAAAATACGATTATTGAGGCCCGTAGTAAGCTTTCGAGAATCGTCTCCACTATGCCTGATAAAAGGTATAAGGCGGTGGCTTTTTTTGAACGTGATATGCAGGTAGAAGAGGCTATAGAGAGCATAAAAAGCCAAGACATAACGATCACCGGGTTCAGGCATGGGACGCCCGACAACAGCGGTGGCTACATGATGGGCGAGAATGAAACTATCGAGGAGGCCCTCGCGAATTATCGACGAGACCATGTTCTTTTTCTTGAGAGAGATGCAGAGTTTAGTCAATCGGTGTTAAATGATCCCCAGAGTGACGCGGATGTAAAAAGAGCTATGTCCGCAAGACTTCGCAAAATTCACTTGCGCCAGGCCGACTATGTTGATCGAGGCCTTCGAATCATCGGACTAGAGGTATCCGGAGCCTCAGCTGAGTTGTCGAAAGCCTGGAACTCAAATCCAAACAGTATTAGGGTTCTCGAGCTAGTCGATGGCAAGCCAGTACCAAATAAATTTGATATTCAATAAAGGGATTTATTATGTCTAGTTTTATGCGAAAACTGCTTGTTACTATTATTGGAACGGTAGTGCTGGTAACTTCCACTAATACGCTGTCTGCAACGGTAAGCTGTTCGTCAGCGAGCACAACTGAGTGGGTCCCCAGCAAAGGCTACGCTGACATCTGGGACGACGGAATCAATGCATCTAACTCTCATGTGATTGAACAATATGTTTACTGGAGAGACCAGTCGAGGCTGGCGTGGTTCTGGGATAATTGGACAAGTACCTATGAGCCAGATGCTCTATTTTACAACTACGATGATAACGGGACTTTCGGGTATGCTCCTTTAGGGTATTGGTCTTCTGATTTACCTTCGCCTTACGTAGACACCCAAGCTTTTGATAGCGAAAACGAGATGGCTGTCACGATTGGTTCAGCCCAAGCTATTCTCCTTAATCCTGGACAGTTTTATCGTACGATTACCCGTATGATTTGGGTAAGTGGGCCGAACAGCACTGGCACCAAAGTAAAGCTAAGCTCTCAGCGTGGACGGAGAAGCCCGGATGAATGCTACACCACATACTGCTCATTTGGGTGTAGCAGTGGTAGCAATGTTTTCACGGTTCCTTTCCAATCAGGGTTTACAGCTCCCGGAAACCGCGAATGGTGGCACTTAGACCCAATCTCCGATGATCAACCGTGGTATTAATTACCGAAAGCCAACGTTCAGCTGTATTATAGAGGTGTAGTAATTTAAGGAGCCTGCTTTTCTTTAAGCAGGCTCCTTAGGCGAGGGTTACATGTGATGCCTAGGAATAAAATTGCGTATTGGCTATGCTCCGCAGCTTTATCTATTATGATCCTTTTAGGAACATTGATGATACCGCGCACCGTAACGAAACAGTCGGATCTTGAGCCTCTTTTTCTTGGCTGGCCGTTCCATTTTATTGCTCAAGATATGTCGAGATATAGTCCTGTTGTATTTCCGCAAGAGTTTGGGCTTTCTGGCCCCTGGGAGAGCCCTATAAATGTTCTATGGTGGCGTATGTTTGCGTCCTTTTTTCTGATTTTTATAGTGTTAGCTTCTGTCTCGTGTCTTGCTCGGTTTTTCATAATAAAGTTAAGTAAGCATTAGTTTTGAGAGTGTCAGAGTTTTGAGAGTGTCAGAGTTTTGAGAGTGTCTGTCCCAGTATCGTTAGTTCCGGCGACAAGACACGACTGCTGGGGATCACCAAAAACGGGGATCGTGAACTGCGCGCACTGTTAATACACGGTGCCAGGGCCGTCATGCAGCGAGCGCCGCGTCGTGATGATCCCCTGGCGCGCTGGTTACTGGCGCTGAAGGAGCGACGGGGCCACAACAAGGCCATTGTTGCCTTGGCCAACAAAAGCGCCCGTATCGCGTGGCGCGTGATTCGCTATGAAGAGACATTCGACGTTCAGAAAGCTGTTGCCTGATAACGAAGGCAGAGAAAAACACACAACCAGGATAAAGAGCTCACCGGGTTAGACCCGCCAATGGATGAAGCAACCGGTTACCCGGCCCTGGCAAGAGCCTGATCATTGGGACAAGTCGCTTTGCAGCACGAGTGCCTGTATAGGCTGCCGGGGTCGGATCTCATCAAGGCGCGGGGCGCAGCATCAAGTCGCCCCAGAACGACGCCGGATATATGTCCGTGAACCACCCGCTTCATCGGCAGGCAGGACTTGACCCCGGGGAGGCGTCCATATATGTCCCTGTTATCGCCCACTGGCAGGAACAACCGCACCTGCCATGTCAGGTGCGGCTAATATGCCAGTCAGTGTCTGTCAGGGTACTCCCAGCAATCTTTTATCAGGTAGATGGTTAACCTGAGGATGACCCTGAATATAAGCTTGAAGACCATGTCTTTGACCTCTTAGAGCGTTCGTTTCGGGTTTCCTCGGCCGAGGCTGTTTCGTTCTCTAGAGGCCTTCTATTGTGGTCCGCCGCAAAGAAATTGGACAGGGGAACTTTGTACCAGTTCGGCAAGTTTTTGCGGTTTTCGAGTGGTTCGTGTTTACACTTGGTCGATATCTATCGATAAATCTGAATATCCAGAAATAAAAAAAGTACAATAAATCAGTCTTTTAAGAGTGACTGTCCCTGAGTCTCTCTTGGGAAGCTGCGGGCGGTGAGTCTGATGTCTGAAATCACGGGCTTCTTTTGAGAATGCCTGTCCCAGTTAACCTGACTTTTTGAGAGTGTCTGTCCCAGTTATTAGTCCCCTCACTTAAGAAATTTGTCAGGAAACTTCCCGCTCCATGTAGTGCATTTCGTCTTTAGTTTTTCGAATGCGAAATCCCATGCGCTCGTATAACGAAACGGCTGGATTTCTGCGGAAAACGCGAAGCCTCAGGAGCCCAAACCCTGAGTTGCGGGCAATATCAGCCGCATATTCGATCGCCTGTGTACCGAAGCCCTTACACTGCCAGCGAGGATCAACCTGGAGGTCTCGGATATAGTAGGCCAAGTGGTCATGACTTAGGCGAAGAATCCCCACCGGAGCGAAATTGACGAGCAGTTCGTAGTTTTCAAATACATCCCAATTCTTGTCGAACAGGCCCTGATCCCAATCGATGCCGAGTTCCCTATAGTAAGACTCCATGTTCTTCCGGATCAGTTGGCCGGTGAAATCCTTATCCTTGGTTCGACGGAACTGAGCTTTCATTCATGTATTCCTAACGCAAACTGTCCGACTGACACGTATTGTTAGAGGGGGTGATAGTGTCTGTCCCAGTTGCAGTCCCCTACCGAGAGCGGCGGGGTTTTATGTCGCCGTTGAGCAGACCGTAGACAGGCATGGCCAGGACAATAACCAGCAGGAAGCCGCCAGCGGCGGCCCAGAGCGAGTCCCAATGCGCCCATGCAACACCGCCGGCGAGAAAAGCCAGCAGCCCGGCGATCTGCATAAACGCGGCCGCAACGAGATACTGGATAACGACGAACAGGCTTTTCAGGAACTTCATCATCCGCAAATGCTCTCCCAGTGGAGGTTTTCCGGCTTTGAGCAGAATTCACTGATTGGTATCGGCCCAGTCCCGACCTGGGCAAGCTTATTGATTTCCACCAGTATCTTTTTCAGCCATTCCAGTTGTTCCAGTTCCTCGGAAGTTATGGCGGCAGTGCTCAGCAGCAATTCGAAGTGGGGCGGTATCTGCATGTCGGAGCCAGTCAGAATGCTGAACAGCACATCGCGAAGCTTCGAGCGTCCAAGCCCTACGGCCATTATGCCTGCACCGTAACTGGCCAGCGCCAAATTCGTAACGAGCACCCCGGTCCCGAAGGCAATCTTGGCTGGAGTTTTGAACCCTGCCCGGGCGCGCTGCCCAAACAGGCCGCCCGTAGAGGCAAAGCTTGTAAAACCTCCTCCTGCCAGGCGCCCGACAAGCATTGAGCGATGGTATTTGAGGGCGTACCGCACGACATTGGTTACGATGGACTCATCGTCGCTTACCAGACTCCCCTTTGCATCGGCCCATAGGGGGGCAAGGATTGTCGACAGGTGCCCAGCATTGGAATTGGCCAGCCGCTGCAGACGATTACCCATTCGCCCAGTCTGCATTTGTAGTGTGAACAGACCGATCCACCAGGTCTTGGGGTTGTCTACGGCGCCTTTGATAAAACTCTGGATACCGTTTCGATTGCCATTGAGGATGTAGCGCATGAAATCGTCTACATCGTCCTTGGGGGCATCCTGAAGGGCTTCGAGGGTTTCCTGAACCGCATCGCGGTCGGGCGAGGTGAGTTCGAACTTCAGTTCCATAACGGCTCCTTGTCTTGTGTGGGCTTCCAGTGCCTTCAGTAAGGCTACCGCAAACCTCGGCATCCGCCAATCCGTCTGTACGTGCCTGAGTCGCCAAGTAACGACATTCAACGCCCTCGGGGGCCTCCCTCCCATAGTCCTGGTAGTGTCTGTCCCAGTTGAGGTCGTTGAGGTCCGGTTTATAGTGACTGTTCCTGTTACTCGCTCCCTGTTACTCTGGGAATCGACGAGGCAACGATAAAAACAAAAGGGCTGACCGTCGTAGTGTGTGGTGGCGGTTTCAGGCTACAAAAAATTGAAAGGAAAAGTGGGTATAACTGTGGACACAAAAAAGACAGAACGGATCAGCAAGCTAAAACATGAAGTAAATGACCTCCACCCGATCCTAGAAGTACTTTTCAAACGGTTACCCCAAATAAGCAATGTTGAATATACTCAAGGGCCACAAGAGATGGGCGCTGACTTCGTTCTAACTAAGGTCGACGAGACATTAGGTGGCGAAGAATACATTGGCTGTGTAGTAAAAGTTGGTAAAATTAAGCAAGATCATCAAGAAATAGTGAGACAAATAGAAGAGTGTGAAATCAAAAGAAAGATTGAAGGAGGAAAAAAGGAGATTTTTCTAACTGAAATCTGGGTAATAACTAATGAAAATATTACCGGTGGGGCACAAGAAAAAATACATCATCGTTTCAATAACAAGAACGTAAAATTCATTAGTGGAGAAAGACTCGTTTTATTAATAGATAAGCACTATCCAGAATATTGGAAAGATGTA
The DNA here is from genome assembly GCF_042651045.1 of Marinobacter lacisalsi. Taxonomy (NCBI): domain Bacteria; kingdom Pseudomonadati; phylum Pseudomonadota; class Gammaproteobacteria; order Pseudomonadales; family Marinobacteraceae; genus Marinobacter; species Marinobacter lacisalsi. Next base: position 242,954 of record NZ_JBHSDI010000001.1, on the reverse strand, counting down.
TCTGTATCTACGGGCGAATATTTGAGAACCGTACAAAAAAAGGCTGATGAGCTATCAATAGCCGGGTCTGTACTAGGTTCAAACAATGAAGATCACTATATACCCCAAACGCTTGAAAGAGTCCGCCCCAAGAAGCAACTAAACAAATTACGCTCTAGAAAAACCAAATTCACTATCGAGCAAGCAACTGCGCAGCACCCCTTTATTTTAGTTGAAGCACAGATGGGGACCGGTAAGTCAACCCTGCTTGCCGAAGTCGCAAGAAAGTTATCTGATTCGGAAACATTCAACTTAACACACGAGCTTCCAGTACTCATAACAGCAAAGGAACTTCTTGAAAAATACCATTCTAATTGTACAAATCTCATTGCGGAAGTAGAAAAAGAGAATGAACCGTTAGAAGACCAAAAGTATACTTTGCTAATTGACGCGCTAGACGAACTAAAAATTCCGGCTGGTGAAAGAATTGATTTTCTAGAAGGCGTTGCTCAATCTATCAACGGTAGACCGAACATCAAGTTAATAATAACAACGAGAAATATAGATAACCCCGAACAAGAGGCTGAAATAGAAAAACATTATGCGAGGTTCCGGCTTAGCTATTTAACAATAGCTCAAGTTATTGGGTTAGTGGAGAACTACTGCAAAGACAAAACCATTGCAACCAAACTTTCGAAAGACATAAACAAATCTCAGTTATTTCGGAAGCTTCCTAAAACTCCGATTTCTGCAATACTGCTTGCAAAGCTGCTAAACGAGCATGTGCAAGAGATACCCTCTACAATGACAGAGCTTTATGAGAAATATATGGAGCTGGTTATTGGAAGATGGGATATGAGTAAAGGACTACAGTCTCAGCGAGAGTACGAAGTACTATTAAATGTAATAATAAATTCAGCCACCATGATTATGGAGAACTCGTTACTCGACCTACCTATAGGTGACGTAAGATCCTTATTCAACCAATACGTTGACGACAGAAATTTAAAAATCGAGAAAGAAGAACTTTTTCAAAAGATGCTGTTTAAATCAGAGATTTTCACGTTCAATGAGCAGAGGCAAACATTAAGGTTTAGGCACAGAACTTTTACGGAGTTTTTCTTTGCCAAAGGACTGAATAGAGATTCAACAGCCACAATTAGTCAAGAGATCTATGATCTATACTGGAACACAAGCTACTTTTTCTATCTAGGGCTTAGGCGAGACTGCCCTGAGATACTCGAACAAATAAATAATATTGAATTTACGAACGATAGATATGAGCTATTAAAAATATTTAGCCATGGGTCCTTTTTGTTGGCAGCCTATCTCACTCCTTACAAACAAATAGAAAAGAGTGTTACGCAGTCTTTCTCCGAAGCTGCTAGGCTATATGATGATGTAGTAAACAATCGCATAGAAAGCCCTTTAACTGCGCTCCCTAGTGTCCAAATATTATGTTTATTTACTAGCCTTTTGTGCGAAAATTTCAGTTACGAGTACTTTATTCCAGCACTTGAGGCACATGCCGAAGATCTTTTTACCTCTCCGAACAAGGAAGATAGAGACTTTGCAGAGCTATTTCTAACCGAGAGCGTATTGATCACTTTAAAGAACCAAAAAGCCTATGACCGGTTAATAAAGGATTATGGAAAGTCCATTCCAGTTCAAATCCAAGCTGGAATAATGGAGCACTCGGCTGATGAGAATAACGATTCGCCAGTAGTGAAAAAATTCGTTAAAAACTTCAAAAAACGCATCAAGTCAAATTTGGGGCTTAGGAAATATCTAATTAAAATGTACGAATCCCCAGTATATGATGAGTCACAAGGTATCGAGTCAAAAAGTGCACAGTGAAATATTCTGCAGGCGATCGTAGTCTGTTAGTCCACTTCCAAGTGTTCGGCCTTCGCTGAAACCTTCAGACTAGAGGGCGACTCGACGGGTGTGATGTCCAGTGGAATTCGAACACTGGACTCCAAAAGAACCGCCCAACAAGGCTGACTCCCTCAAACCAACCCCCCAACCCAATCAATAACCGGCGCCGGGTACACCCCGATCACCAAGATCAAAACGGCAACAACCACCAGAGCCAGCCCCCCAACCCGACTCCCCCAATCATGCACAGCATCCCGATGCCGCATCCCAGGCTCCGGCATATACAAGGTCACCATCACCCGCAGATAGTAGAACAACCCAATAGCACTACCAGCCACAATGCCAGCTACAAGCCACCACCGAGCATCAGCAACACCCAGAGCAATCACATAAAACTTCCCAATAAACCCAGCGGTCAGCGGTATCCCCGCCAGCGACAAAAAGCTCACCGTCATCACAGCCGCCAACCACGGCCGACGCCAGAACAACCCCCGATAGTGGTGCAGCCCAGCAGCATCCTCGCCACCAAAGGGACTGGACACCATAGTCACCACGCCAAACGCCGCCAGGGTAGTGACCAGGTAGGTGATCAGGTAGACGCCGGTGGTTTCCACCGCCAGCTGGCCGCCCACCACGATGGCCACCAGCAGGTAGCCGAAGTGGGCGATGGAGGAATAGCCCAGCAGGCGTTTCAGGTTGGGCTGGAACAGGGCCAGCAGGTTGCCGCCGAGCATGGTGATCAGCGCCAGCAAGGTGAACAGGGTGCGTAACCATTCACTGTCGAAGATGGGCGCGACCAGGATCAGCCGCAGCAGCACCAGGAACACGGCGAGTTTGCTGACGGTGGCCAGGAAGATGGTGGCCGGTGCCGGGCCGCCCTGGTAGACGTCCGGGGTCCACAGGTGGAAGGGCACGATGGACAGCTTGAAGCCCAGGCCCACCACCATCAGCACGGCGCCGGCCAGGGTCCAGGGGTCGGGGGTGGCGGCCAGGCCCGCAGCCAAGCCGGCCAGGTCCATGCGACCGGTACGGGCATAGATCAGCGCCATGCCGAACAGCAGGAAGGCGGTGGCGGCGGCGGACAGCACCAGGTACTTGATGCCCGCTTCCAGGGACCGTTCCGCGCGGAAGCTGTAGGCCAGCATTCCGTACAGGGGCATGGACAGCAGTTCCAGGCTGATGAACAGGGTGGCCAGGTGGTCGCTGGCCACCAGCCCCAGGGCGCCGGTGACCGCGCACAGCAATAGCAGGTAAAACTCTTCCCGGGGGCCGATGTAGCCGGTCAGGTAGTGGTGGCTCAGGGCCACGGTGACCAGGGCGCACAGCAGCACCAGCACACTGCCCATGATGACGAGGCCGTCCATGGTCATCAGCGGCGGTGACGACAGGGCCCCTGCAGACATCGGCACGCTCAGCAGGGCCAGCACCAGGCCGACGGCGGAGACGACGGCGGTTGCAGCGTGATGGCGTTTCCAGGCGATGCCCAGCATCACCACCACGGCGGTGGTGGCGACAATGATCAGCGGCAGTATGGCGATCAGGCTTTGCAGGGTCAGCATCAGTTCACCTCCCCTGCCCGGGCGGCCAGATCCGTGCCATCCGTGAACAGCTCCGCGATCGGGGCGGACACGGCGGCGGTGGTATCCAGCAGCGGTTGCGGGTAGAGCCCCACGGCGATAGTGAGCGCTAACAACGTCAGCATCATGCCGTACTCACGGGCGTCAGGGCCTTTCAGTGGGCCGGGCCGATACTCGGGGCCGTAGTGCACCCGCTGCATCAGCAGCAGGGAGTAGATGGCCGCCAGCACCAGCCCCGCGCTGGCGATAACGACCACCACCGGCGCCCCGGGGAAGGTGCCGAACAGGATCATGAATTCCCCCACGAAGTTGGCGGTAACGGGCATGCCCAGGGAGGCGGCGACAAAGCACAGGGTGAACCCGGGCAGTATCGGTATGCGGCTCCACAGCCCGCCCATCACGCGCATGTCCCGGCTGTGGATGCGCTCGTACAGCTGGCCGCTGAGGATGAACAGCCCGGCGCTGGAGAAAGCGTGGGCCACCATCAGGATGATGGCCCCCTGGATGGCCAGTTCCGAGCCGGAGTACAGGGCGATCAGCACAAAGCCCATGTGGGAGATACTGGTGTAGGCGATCAGCCGCTTGATGTCCTGCTGGCCACAGGCCAGAACCGCGCCGTAGATGATGCCCACCAGCCCCAGGGTCATGGCCACCGGGGCAAAGGCCTCGGACTGTTCCGGAAACAGCGGCAGGGCGAAGCGGATGATGCCGTAGGCGGCGGTTTTCAGCAGGATGCCCGCCAGGTCGACACTGCCGGCCGTGGGTGCCTGGGCGTGGGCGTCCGGCAGCCAGCCGTGGAAGGGGACCACCGGCAGCTTCACCGCAAAGGCAATGAAGAAGCCCAGCATCAGCCAGAAGGCCAGGGGTTCCGGCACATCGGTGCCCCGCAGCGTGTCATAGCTGAACGACAGCTCGCCGGTGTTGCTGTAGTGCACGAATACCAGCGCCAGGATGGCCACCAGCATCAGCAGGCCGCTGGCCTGGGTGTAGATGAAGAAGCGGGTGGCGGCGCGGATGCGGGTCTGGCCCGGGGAGCCACTGTGGCCCCACAGCGCGATCAGGAAGTACATGGGCACCAGCATCATTTCCCAGAACAGGAAGAACAGGAACAGGTCCAGGGCCAGGAACACGCCCACTACACCGCCGAGGATGAACAGCAGGTTGAGGTGGAAGAAGCCCACCCGGTGGGCAATCTCGTGCCAGGAGCAGAGCACCGCCAGGGTACCGAGGAAGCCGGTCAGCGCGACCAGGATCAGCGACAGGCCGTCCAGGGCCAGGTGGATCTCGATGCCGAAGCGGGGGATCCACGGCGCCCGCCATTCCAGCAGCCACTGGCTCTCGCCGGTACCGGGCAGGCTGAAGTCGCCCCCGATCCAGAGCACCACACTGATCACCAGCACGAACAACATGGTGGCCAGGGCGATCCAGCGGGGTGTCTGTTCGCCCCAGCGCTCCGCCTGCCAGCTCAGCAGGCCCCCGAGGAAGGGAATCAGGATCAGCCATACCAGGATCATGCGGCACCTCCCGGCGCAAGCGCCAGGGCAACAAGGATGACCGTGGCACCGAACATCATCACCAGGGCGTAACTGCGGGTACGCCCGTTCTGGGCGCGTACCAGGCCGGCGTTAAACACCCGGGCGATCAGCGCCGGCAGGTTCATGAACATGTTGATAAAGTCGAACCGCAGCATTCGTACACTCCATTGCCAGGGCCGCACCAGCACCCGGTCGAACAGGGCGTCAAAGCCCCAGGCGTGGTGCCAGAGTTTCCAGAGGCTGGCGCCGGCACCTTTGCTGGCCACGTCATCAAGCCATGGCCGGCGTATCAGGAACAGCCACCCGGCCAGGGCCAGGCCGGCGATCACTGCACCGATGGCCAGCACCTGCAAAAGGGTATGGCCGCCTTCGGCTGCTTCCCCGGGAGCTTCCGGGAACAGCCCACCCAGGCCGGGATACAGCCAGGCACCGATAAAGGTGGACAGCACCGCCAGCACCACCAGCGGCAGGTGATGGGTGAAGAGGTTGGTCCCGGGCTCGGGATCGCGGGCATGGTCGCTGCCCGGCTCGCCGTGGAAGGTGCCCAGGATCAGCCGCACCGTGTACAGACAGGTCAGCATCGCGCCGAGCAGGCCGGCGATCAGCAGCCCGGTCTGGTCCGCGGCCATGGCCTGCCAGAGGATTTCGTCCTTGCTGAAGAAGCCGGCGGTCACCAGCGGCAGGGCCACCAGCGCCGCGCCGCCGACGATAAAGCCGCCATAGGCCACCGGTAGCTTACGCCAGAGGCCGCCCAGCCTGGCCATATCCTGCTCGTGATGGCAGCTGATGATCACCGCCCCGGCGGACAGGAACAGCAGGGCCTTGAAGAAGGCGTGGGTGACCAGGTGGAAGATGGCGGCATCGAAGGCGCCTACGCCCAGGGCGAGGAACATGTAGCCGATCTGGCTCATGGTGGAATAGGCCAGCACCCGCTTGATGTCGGTCTGGGCCAGGGCCGCGAAGGCCGCCAGCAGCAACGAGACCGCGCCGATCACGCCCACCAGCAGCATTACGTCCGGCGCCAGCAGGAACAGGCCGTTGAGGCGGGCAATCAGGTAGACGCCGGCGGTGACCATGGTGGCGGCGTGGATCAGGGCGGATACCGGCGTGGGGCCGGCCATGGCGTCCGGCAGCCAGGTATGCAGCGGTACCTGGGCGGATTTGCCCAGGGCGCCACCGAGGACCAGCAGCGCGGCCAGGTTGGCGGTGGTGCCGCCCTGCTCCCACAGCTCCGGCGCCCGGGCCAGCACCGTGGCGATATCCAGGGTGCCCAGCTCCATGAAGATCAGGAACATGCCCAGGGCCAGGAACACGTCACCGATGCGGGTGACCACAAAGGCCTTGAAGGCGGCCCGGGCATTGTCCAGCCCGCGATAGTAGTAGCCGATCAGCCCGTAGCTGCACAGGCCGACGCCTTCCCAGCCCAGGAACAGCAACAGCAGGTTGTCGCCCAGCACCAGCAGCATCATGCTGAACACGAACAGGTTCATCCAGGCGTAGAAGCGGGTGATGCCCGCCTCGCCGGTCATGTACCAGGCGGCGAACAGGTGGATCAGGAAGCCCACGCCGGTGATCACCGACATCATCACCAGGGCCAGGCCATCCACCGCCAGGCCGATGGTGGGCTGGAAGTCCCCTACCGCTATCCAGGTCCACAGGGTCACGCCCTGGTTGCCGCCGGTATGGCTGAGCATCGTCCACAGGGTGGCCAGGGCCGCCAGCCCCACGCTGCCCACGCCGATGGTGGCGCTGGCCCGGGGGCCCAGCCTGCCGGCGGAAAAGGCCAGGATCAGGGTGCCCGCCAGGGGGAACAGGAACGAGAGTATCACCGCCATTGCCATCATCCGCGCATCCTGCTGGCTGCATCGAGGTTAAGGGAACGGAAGCGTTGGTACAGCTGGATCATCAGCGCCAGGCCCACGGCCGCTTCCGCCGCCGCCAGGGTGATCACCAGCAGGAACATGGCCTGCCCGTCCGGCTGGTTCCAGGCGGTGGCGCCCACCACGAAGGCCAGGGCCGCCGAGTTGAGCATCACCTCCAGGCTCATCAGCACGAACAGCATGCTGCGACGGAGCATCAGCCCGGCCAGCCCCAGGCTGAACAGGATACTGGCCAGGATCAGGCCGTGTTCCATGGGGATACCGTTCATGGGGTGCCTCCACGGTTCTCGTTATTACGCAAAGGGTTGCTGCGCCGGCCCACGTGGGAGGCGGTGACCAGTGCCGCCAGCAGCAGGATGGCGGACAGTTCCACCACCATCAGCCAGGGGCCGAACAGGGTCATGCCCACGGCCTTGGCGGTGAGCAGTTCGCCGTCGATGGTCTCGCCGGCGCCACCCTGGCCCAGCAGTGCCACCAGCGCCGCCAGCAGCACCAGGGCCAGCACCGAGGCCCCCAGCCAGTGGCGGGGGTGGGTCCAGGCCAGCTCCCGCTCGGCGTCCGGGCGCAGGTTGAGCATCATCACCACGAACACGAACAGCACCATGATGGCGCCGGCGTAGACAATGATCTCCAGGGCGCCGGCAAAGGGCGCCCCCAGGGCAAAGAACACCAGGGCCACGGCGATCAGCGAGACGATCAGGTACACCACCGAATGCACCGGGCTGTTGCCGGTGATCACGCCCACGGTAGCCAGCACCGCCACCAGGCCGCTGAGGTAGAAGGCGATTTCCATCAGGTCTGGCTCCTTCTATGGCAGCAGTGTACGCACATCTTCCGGTGCCTCCTCGTTGCTGGCCTCGCCCTTGTCCTTGCCGCCAATGGCCATGCCCGCCACCTTGTAGAAGTGGTAGTCGTGGTCCTTGCCGGGCCCGTTGATCAGCAGGTCTTCCTTCTCGTACACCAGTTGCTGGCGGTCGTACTCGCCCATCTCGAAATCCGGGGTCAGCTGGATGGCGGAGGTGGGGCAGGCTTCCTCGCACATGCCGCAGAAGATGCAGCGGGAGAAATTGATGCGGAAGAACTCCGGGTACCAGCGGCCGTCGTCCTGCTCCCCTTTCTGCAGTGAGATGCAGTCCACGGGACAGGCGACCGCGCACAGGTTACAGGCCACGCAGCGTTCCTCGCCGTCCGGGTCGCGGGTCAGTACGATGCGGCCCCGGTAGCGGGGTGGCAGGTAGACCTCCTCCTCCGGGTAGTTCACGGTTTCCCGCTTGCGGAAGCTGTGCATGAACACCATGCCCAGGGTGCGCAGCTGGGACCAGGTGGCGGGCACCAGCCAGAGCACGGTTCTGATAACAGGGACCTTGGTTTTTTCCATAAGTCCTCCCTAGGTTTCCAACAGGAGCATCACCGCTCCCGTGGCCAGTAAGTTGATCAGGGTCAGCGGCAGGCACACCTTCCAGCCGAAGCTCATCACCCGGTCATACCGGGGCCGGGGCAGCGAGGCCCGCAGCAGGATGAACAGCATCAGGAAGAAGCCTGTCTTGAGGGCGAACCACAGGATGGGTGGTAGCCAGGGGCCGTGCCAGCCGCCGAAGAAAAGCGTCACGATCAGCGCTGATACCAGCACCATGCCGACATATTCGCCGATGAAGAACATGCCGAACTTCATGCCGGAGTATTCCACGTGGTAGCCGTCAGCCAGTTCCTGTTCCGCCTCCGGCTGGTCGAAGGGGTGGCGGTGGGTAACGGCGATACCCGCGAGCAGGAAGGTGGCAAAGCCGAAGAACTGGGGAATGATGAACCAGAAGCCTTCCTGGGCGTTGACGATGTCGCGCATGTTGAAGGAGCCGGCCAGGGCCACTACACCCATCAGCGACAGGCCCATGAACACCTCGTAGGACAGGGTCTGGGCCGAGGCACGCATGGCCCCCAGTAACGCGTACTTATTGCCGCTGGCCCAGCCGCCGAGCAGCACGGCGTAGACATTGATGCCCGCCATGGCGAGGAAGAACAGCAGCCCGATGTGCATGTCGGCCACCCCCCAGCCCGGGGTGATGGGGATGATTACGAACGACAGTAGCAGCGACGCAAAGGCGATGATCGGCGCCAGCACGAACAGGGGCCGGTCGGCGAAGGGGGGTATCCAGTCTTCCTTGAAGAAGATCTTCAGCATGTCAGCGACCAGCTGCAGCGTGCCGAAGGGCCCGACCCGGTTGGGACCATGGCGGTCCTGCCACAGGCCCAGCAGCCGCCGCTCCACCACGGTCAGGGCGGCGCCCAGCAGCACCGCGCCGAGGAGGATCACCAGGGCCTGGAACATGGCCCAGAGGATGGCGGCCAGTTCGGGGGTCCACCAGCTCATGGCTCACCTCCCGTGGGCTTCGTCAGGGTAATGGTCTCGCCCTGGGCCAGTCCGGGACTCAGGCCGGCGGGCAACCCGGCCCAGCCCATGGGCCAGTCGTCCCGCTCCTGCACGGTCATGGCCGGGCCCGAGTCGCCCAGCACCACGGTGTCACCGTGGCGAACGCCCAGGGCCTCGGCATTGACGTGGCACAGGATCACTACCGGCGACGCCATGCGCTGCTGGATGGGTTCGGCCCGGGCGGAGGTTTCGTCGCCGCCGAACAGGGCGGGCAGCACCAGGGCCTTGAGGGTATCGTCGCTGGTGGCTGCGGTAGGAATGCCGGAGGTGTAGTCCCGGTGGCCGGGATGGCGATGGATCAATCGTGCCCCCGGGTCGCCGCCGCTCAGGTGGCCGCCAACCTCGTCGGTGAACTTGTTCCAGGCCTGGGGCGAGTTCCAGCCCGGGGCCCAGGCGAAGGCGACCTGCTGCCGGGGGCGGTCGGCGCCGCTGTAGCCTTCCATGGAAAAGGCGAAGGGCGTGTCCGGGTCCTGCTGGGGCCGAACTTCGCTGACGGCGAGGTCGGCCCGCATGGCGGTGCGGCCACTGTAACGGTGGGGCTCCCGGGCCAGGCGCTGGCCCTCGACACGGTAGCCGGACCCGGGCGCCGCCTCCACCATGCCGGCCAGGGCCGGATGGGCCTCGGCGCAGGCCCGGGTGACGTCATCCAGGTCGATATCGGTGGTGCCCTCGCCCCGCAGGCCGGCCGCCAGGGCGTGCAGCCAGCGCCAGCTTTCATGGATGCGGGTCTCCGGGCGCAGGTAGCGGGGGTCGTAAACCTGGAAGAAGCGCTGGGCCCGGCCCTCGAGGTTCACCAGGGTGCCGTCCCCTTCGGCGAAGCTGGCAGCCGGTAGTGAGAAGTCGGCCTGGGCCAGGGTGGCCGTGCGCTGGTGGTCCAGCACCACGCGGATGTCCGCCCGGCTCAGGGCCTGGTCCACCCGTCCGGCCGGTAGCCGCTTGTAGAGGTCGTTTTCCAGCACCACCACGGCATCGGCCCGGCCTTCGGTCAGTTCGTCCATGGCCCAGTCCAGGGTCTGGCCGCCCATCAGGGACAGCCCGGTGCTGTTGGCTTCCCGGCGGATCAGTACCAGCCCGCCCCGTTTGGCACGCCGGGCCAGGGCCTGGGTAATGTTGCCGGCGGCCTGCAGTACGGCGTCCGAGACCAGGCTGCCGCCGCTGACCACCAGTGGGCGTTCCGCCGCCATCAGGTCGTCGGCGATGCGTTGGGCGGTCTCCCGGGTCGCGGGGTCGAGGTTATCCACCGCTGGTGACGCGGGGTCGATGCAACGCGCCACCGCAAAGCCCAGCCGGGCGATGGCCTCCGGTGCCAGGGCGTGGCGTGTTGCCACCTCGTCCAGCTCGGTGGGGGCCGGCCAGGCGATATGAATTGGGTGGTAGAGGTCCTGGCCCAGGGTCTTGAGGGCTTCGGCATTCCAGGCCGGCACGCCGATTTTCTCGCCCATGGCTTCCCGGCGGGACAGTGCTGCCTGGCGCAGGTTGAGGCCCAGGCGGCCGGCGCTCTGTACCGGGTCTTCCCCCAGCACCAGGATGGCGTCGTGCTCCTCGATCTGCCGGGGCGTCGGGGTGGGCAGGCCGGCGGTGCGCTGGAGTTCGTCCATCAGGGCCAGGCAGGCCTGTTCCCGGGCTTCGATACCGGTGGAGAAGTTATCGGCGCCCACCAGTTCCCGCAGCTGGTGGTTGCTTTCCAGGCTGGCCCGGGGTGAGCCGATACCGATCACCCGCCGGGTGTGGCGCAGGGTATCGGTAATACGGGCCAGGGCCGCATCCACTTCCAGGGTGGTCGGTTCCTGGTCCGGCTGTTGCCGCCACTCCGGCACCCGGGGGCGATCGGCGCGGTTGACGTAGCCGTAGCCGAAACGGCCCCGGTCGCAGAGGAAGTAACCGTTCACTTCGCCGTGGTAGCGGTTCTCGATGCGGCGGATGGTGCCGTAACGTTCGCCGGGGCTGATGTTGCAGCCCAGGGAGCACTGGTGGCAGATGCTGGGGGCGAACTGCAGGTCCCACTTGCGGGTGTAGTGTTCGGAATGGCTCTGGTCGGTGAACACGCCGGTGGGGCACACCTCGGTGAGGTTGCCGGCGAAGGGGCTTTCCAGGGTGCCTTCCTCGTACCGGCCGAAATAGACGTTGTCCTTGGCGCCAAAGGCCCCCAGGTCGGTGCCGCCGGCGTAGTCATTGTAGAAGCGCACGCAGCGGTAACAGGTGATGCAGCGGTTCATCTCATGGGCGATGAACGGGCCCAGGTACTGGTTGCGGCGGGTGCGTTTGCGGAAGCGGTAGCGGCGCCGGTCATGGCCGGTCATCACGGTCATGTCCTGCAGGTGGCAGTGGCCGCCCTCCTCGCACACCGGGCAGTCGTGGGGGTGGTTGATCATCAGCCATTCCACCACGCTGGCGCGGAAGGCCCTGGCTTCCTCATCCTCGATGGAAATACGGGTCTGGTCTTTCGCCGGGGCCATGCAGGACATCACCAGCATGCCCTTGTCGTCGTCGGCGTCCTTGTACTGGCGCACCGCACACTGGCGGCAGGCGCCGACGCTGCCCATGGCCGGGTGCCAGCAGAAATAGGGGATGTCCAGGCCCAGGGACAGGCAGGCCTGGAGCAGGTTCTGGGCCCCATTCACCTCGTACTCTTGTCCGTCCACATGAATGATGGCCATGGTTCAGTCCCGTTGGTGCGTTTTGATGCCGAGAGTCGTGCTGCTCATACCTGCGCCCTTAAACCTGTGCCCTCTCATACCTGGCCTACCGGAATCGGATCCTCGTGGGCCTTGCCCCGGGGTTTGCTGACCCCCTGCTCGAACTCGTGCCGGAAATGCCTGAGGGCGGTTTCCAGGGGCATGGCTGCGCCGGGGGCATGGGCACAGAAAGTCAGCCCCGGGCCGCAGTCCGCCGCCAGCTTGTCCAGCAGTTCAATATCGCCTTCCTCACCCTGCCCGTGCTCCAGGGCCTGCAGCAGTTTGACGGTCCAGGGCAGGCCGTCGCGGCAGGGGGTGCACCAGCCGCAGGACTCCCGGGCGAAGAACTCCTCCAGGTTGCGCATCAGCGCCACCATGCTCATTTCCCGGGGTACCACTGTGAGCAGGCCGGTGCCCAGGCGGCTGCCTTCCTTGCCCACGGTGTCGAAGTCCAGGGGCAGGTCCAGGTGCTCCGGCAGCAGGAAGCCGGTGCTGGCGCCGCCGGGCAGCCAGGCCTTGAGCTGGCGGTTGTCCCGCATGCCCCCGGCCCGGTCGAGGATCTCGGCGCCGGTGGTGCCCATGGGCAGTTCCCACAGCCCGGGTTTGACCACCGGGCCGGACACGCCGTAGAGCTTGGTGCCGCCATCGTCGGTGCGATCGCCGGACAGGCCCTGGTACCAGTCGTCGCCGTTGAGGATCACCCCCGGCACGTTGCACAGGGTTTCCACGTTGTTGACCACCGAGGGCTTGCCCCAGGCCCCGGACTGGCCCGGGAACGGCGGCTTGGCCCGGGGGTTGGCGCGCTTGCCCTCCAGGGAGTTGATCAGGGCCGTTTCTTCGCCGCAGATGTAGCGCCCGGCGCCGGTGTGCACGGCAATGTCGAAGTCGAAGCCGCTGCCGTTGATGTCCTGGCCCAGCCAGCCGGCGTCCCGGGCCTCGTCGATGGCCCGGTTGAGCACCCGCGCCGATTCCACGTACTCGCCCCGCAGGAAGATGTAGCCATAGAAGGAATTGTTGGCGTAGGCGCCGAGAATCATGCCTTCGATCAGCAGGTGCGGCTGCTGCTCCATGAGCAGGCGGTCCTTGAAGGTGCCCGGCTCCATCTCGTCGGCGTTGCAGATCAGGTAGCCCCGGGGCATATCGCCCCCCTGCAGGGTCAGGCTCCACTTGAGGCCGGCGGAGAAGCCGGCGCCGCCGCGGCCGCGTACGTTGGCTTCCTTCATGGCGGCGATGACGGCCTGGGGATCGCCTTCACTCAATGCCTTGCGCACCGACTGGTAGCCGTCCTTGCGCAGGTACTCGTCGAGCCAGACGGTCTCGCCGTCGTCCCGCAGTCGCCAGGTCAGCGGGTGGGTATCGGCGCGGCGCTCGGTCTCCGGTTGCAGGATCCGGCTGCGATATTGGTGCGACTGGCGTTGGCTGGGAATGGACTGGCTCATGGGTAGCCCTCCAGCAGGCCGGGCAGGTCCTCGGGGGCGACCGGCCCGTAGGTGTCGTTGTCGATCATCAGCGCCGGGGCTCCGTCACAGGCGCCCAGGCAACACACCGGCAACAGGGTGAAGCGGTTGTCGTCGGTGGTGTCGCCGTAATCAATGCCCAGTTGATCCACCAGGGCCTGCTTCAGTTCGTCGAAGCCGGTCAGGAAGCAGGAGCTGCTGTCGCATATCAGCACTACGTGGCGCCCCACCGGCTGGCGGAAGATCAGGCTGTAGAAGGTGGCCACGCCCTCCACGGCACCGGGGCCGATGCCCAGTACCCGGGCGATGGCGGGGATCGCTGCGTCAGGCACCCAGCCGTGGCGTTGCTGCACGATCTTGAGGGCGTCGATGCAGGCGGCCTGGGGCTGCTCGTAGTGTTCCAGCTGCCGCAGGATGGCGGTTTCGTCCGCCGGGTGCAGCTCGAAGCCGTCGCTGCCGATCAGTGTGTTGGTGGAGTCGGGCTCTGCCATGGTTAGCGGTCCACGTCTGCCATTACGAAATCGATGCTGCCCAGGTGGGCAATCAGGTCCGGTACGAAGCCACCGCGCATCACCGCCGGTATCTGCTGCAGGTGCGGAAAACTCGGCGTGCGGATACGGGTTCGGTAGCTCATGGTGTTGCCGTCACTGGTCAGGTAGTAACTGTTGATACCCTTGGTGGCCTCCACCATCTGCAGGGATTCCTGGGGCTTGAGTACCGGCCCCCAGGACACCTGCAGGAAGTGGGTAATCAGGGTTTCGATGTGTTGCAGCATGCGTTCCCGGGGCGGCGGCGTGGTTAGCGGGTGGTCTGCCTTGTAGTCGCCCGCCGGCATGTGGTTCACGCACTGCTGGATAATGCGCAGGCTCTGGCGCATTTCGTCGATGCGCAGCTGGCCCCGGTCGAAGACATCGCCGTTCTGGGCCACGGGTATCTCGAAGTCGAAATTCTCATAGCCGGAATAGGGCCGCTGCTTGCGCAGGTCGAAGTCGCAGCCGGTGGCCCGCAGGTTGGGGCCGGTAACGCCCCACTCCAGGGCTTCGGCGGTGTTGAAGGCGGCCACGTGGCGGGTGCGCTCCCGCACCAGGGTGTTCTCCATCATCGCCTTTTCATATTCCCTCAGCCGGGGTGGCATCCAGTCGAGGAAGCCCTGCACCAGCTTTTCCCAGCCCTGGGGCAGGTCCTGGGCGACGCCGCCGATGCGGTACCAGGCCGGGTGCATGCGGAAGCCGGTGATGCCCTCGATTACCTGGTAGCCGCGCTGGCGGTCGCTGAACGTGTAGAACACCGGCGACATGGCCCCCAGGTCCTGCAGGTAGGTGCCCAGGAACAGCAGATGGCTGGTGATGCGGAACATCTCCGCCATCATCACCCGTATGGTCTTCACCCGGTCCGGCACCTGGATATCGGCCAGCTTTTCCACGGCCAGCACGTAGGGCAGGTTGTTCATCACCCCGCCGGTGTAGTCGATGCGGTCGGTATAGGGGATAAAGCTGTGCCAGGACTGGCGTTCGGCCATCTTTTCGGCGCCCCGGTGGTGGTAGCCGATGTCGGGCACGCAGTCGACAATCTCCTCGCCGTCCAGCTGCAGCACTACGCGAAAGGCGCCGTGGGCGGAGGGGTGGTTGGGCCCCAGGTTAAGGAACATGAACTCGGCGCCGTCCCGCTCCCGCTGCATGCCCCAGGCTTCCGGATCGAAGCGCATGGCTTCCTGCTCCACATCCTGGCCTTCCACGGTCAGGGTGTAGGGGTCGAACTCGGTGGCCCGGGCGGGATAGTCCTTGCGCAGGGGGTGCCCCGTCCAGGTGGGCGGCATCAGGATGCGCTCCATGTGCGGGTGGCCGGTGACGGTGATGCCGAACATGTCCCAGATTTCCCGTTCGTACCAGTTGGCATTGGCAAACACCGACGCCACGCTGGGCACCGACAGGTCGCCCTCACTCAGGGCCACCTTGAGAATCAGGTCTTCGTTCCGCTCCACCGACAGCAGGTGGTAGAACACGGTGAAGTCCGCCTCCGGCAGTCCGTGCCGGTGGCTGCGC
The DNA here is from genome assembly GCF_042651045.1 of Marinobacter lacisalsi. NCBI lineage: Bacteria > Pseudomonadati > Pseudomonadota > Gammaproteobacteria > Pseudomonadales > Marinobacteraceae > Marinobacter > Marinobacter lacisalsi. The sequence continues at coordinate 227,506 of NZ_JBHSDI010000001.1, read as the reverse complement.
AGGCGCTCGTCCACCGCCGACAGGTCGTAGAGCATGCTGTAAGGCGCCGGCACCTGCTTGAGGTGGGCCAGGATGTCGGCCAGCCGCTCCCGGCGCACCCAGAACACAGGCAGGCCGGTAAGGGTGGGCTGAACATGCAGCACATCCTCCCGGAACTCGTCCAGCAGGTGGCCGTTACCGGCGCCGGCCTGCGGGTTGTCGATGGTGCCTGTGGTCATGGTTCTGAATGGCTCCTGTAGGTGTCGGGCGGCAATGGGTCAGAGTTTGTCCGGGGTCCTCAGTTCGGTGGTCTGGATGCGGCGGTCCCGCCATTTCTCTTTTTGCGACGGCATGTCCGCCTTGTAGACGCCCTGGTCGCCCACCACCCAGGACAGGGGACGGCGTTCCTGCTGGATACCGTCCTGCAACAACTGCAGCCCTTGCAGGAAGGCCTCGGGCCGGGGCGGGCAGCCGGGCACATACACATCCACCGGCAGGAACTTGTCCACACCCTGCACCACCGAGTAGATGTCGTACATGCCGCCGGAGTTGGCGCACGAGCCCATGGAGATCACCCACTTGGGCTCCAGCATCTGATCGTAGAGCTGCTGTATGACCGGCGCCATCTTGATAAAACAGGTGCCGGCAATAACCATGAAGTCTGCCTGCCGTGGGGAGGCGCGGATCACCTCCGAGCCAAAGCGGGCAATGTCATGGGGCGCGGTGAAGGCGGTGGTCATCTCCACGTAGCAGCAGGACAGGCCGAAGTTGTAGGGCCACAGGGAATTCTTACGGCCCCAGTTGACGGCGTCGTTGAGCACCTCGCTGAGCTTGCCGGTGAACACGTTGCGCTCGAGCTGGCGCTTGACGGGATCCTCCGATGGCTCCTGCTTGTCCACCGGGTAGCGGCGGTCGCCTTCGGGCTCTCCTCCGGCTCTGGTCAGGGTGTAGGACATGCTTCGCCTCCATGGGCATCCGTCCCGGTGGTCGTCGGGCCACCGGCCAGTGCAATGATGATGCGTCGGTTCAGGCTGACGGTCTGTTGCGCCGTGACGCCTCCGGGGCCCAGTCCAGGGCGCCGGTGCGGCTGTCGTAGAGCAGGCCGGCCAGCAGTATCAGGATAAACACGGCCGCGCCCCAGAAGCCTGGCCATCCCACCTCGGGGATCACGATGGCCCAGGCAAACAGGAACACGGCTTCGATATCGAAGATCACGAACAGCATCGCGACCAGATAGAACTTCACGGAAAAACGCAGACGGGCATCGCCGGTGCCGACGATGCCGGATTCGAACGGGAGGGATTTGCTGACACCATGGCTGCGGCCGCCCAGCAGGCTGGAGGCGCCCACCATGAAGGCACACAACCCCAGGGTGGCGACCACAAAGAAGCCAGTGGCCCAGTACCGGGCCAGCAGGTCGGTGACGGTATCAGTCATTCGCTCTCCCTGGCAGCGTGCAGGCTGCCGTTGAGAAAACCGGTGGTGCTTCAGGACGAAGCCTACTTAAAAACTAGCAAGCACCTGACGATTGAGCAAATGTTGACCGTGGAAAATCAATGACCTGAATCATGGTGTGCCGCCGCCGGGATTACCCGGACGGGCCACCAGCGCGGAACTGCAGCTCTGCCAGGCGGGCGTAGAGCGGGTTGCGGTCCAGCAGTTCGTCATGGCTACCATGGTCCAGCAGCCGGCCCTGGTCGAGTACCAGAATACGATCGGCATGGCGCACCGTGGCCAGGCGATGGGCGATGACCAGGGTGGTGCGTCCGGCCATCAGCCCCGGCATGGCCTGCTGCACCAGGTGCTCACTTTCCGCATCCAGGGCGCTGGTGGCCTCATCCAGCAGCAGGATGGGGGCATCCGCCAGCAGGGCCCGGGCAATGGCCAGGCGTTGCTTTTGGCCCCCGGACAGGCCCAGGCCGGTGTCGCCCAGTGGCGTGTCATAGCCCTGGGGCAGTGCCTGGATGAAGTCGTGGGCATGGGCGGTGCGGGCGGCGGCCCTGACCTGCTCCAGGCTGGCGTCTGGCCGGGCATAGCGGATGTTGTCGGCGATGGTGCCGTGGAACAGGGCCGGGGTCTGGGGCACCAGGGCGAAACAGCGGCGCAGTTCCGCCGGGCCGAGCTGGCGGCTGTCGATGCCGTCGACCAGGATCTGCCCCTGTTGCAGGTCGTAGAAGCGCAGCAACAGGTCGAACAGTGTGGACTTGCCGGCCCCGGACGGGCCCACCAGGGCGACGGTTTCCCCGGCGTGAATGTTGACGGACAGATCCTGGATGACGGCGACGTCGGTGCGGGTGGGATAGCGGAAGCTCACATTCCGGAACTCGATGTCCCCCCGGACTCGATCCGGCAGAGTCCGCTCGCCGGTTGCTTCCGGATCGATCTCTGTGGTCGTCTGCAGCAGTTCGAAGATGCGGGCGGCGGCACCGGCGGCCCGCTGCAATTCACCGATTACCTCGCTGAGGGCCCCGGCGGAGACGCCCACCAGCAGACTGTAGAACACGAACGCCGCCAGCTCGCCCGGGCTGATGCGCCCGGCAATCACATCCAGGCCACCGATCCAGATCACGATACCCACGGCCCCCATCACCAGGGTAATGGCGATGGTCATCAGCCAGGCCCGCTGGCGAATCCGGTCGCGGGCGATGGCGAAGGCGTTTTCCGCCACTGCCGCAAAACGCTCCCGGTCGGTGGGCTGGTGGTTGAAGGCCTGCACGGTCTTGATCTGGGCCAGGTTTTCGCCCACGTAGCTGCCCACGTCCGCCACCCGGTCCTGGCTCAGCCGGGACAGCTTGCGCACCCGCCGGCCGTAGAACAGGATGGGCACGATCACCACCGGAAAGCCGAAGATGATCACGCTGGCCAGCTTGGGGTTGGTGACGAACAGCAGCACAACCCCGCCGAACAGCATCAGCACATTGCGCAGGGCAATGGACACGGTGGAGCCGATGACGGACTGCAGCACGGTGGTGTCGGCGGTAAACCGTGACTGGATCTCCAGGCTGCGGTTCTGCTCGTAGAAGCCCGGGTGCAGGTTGATGAGGTGGTTGAACACCTGCTTGCGGATGTCCGCCACCACCCGTTCACCGATCCACGACACCAGGTAGAAACGGGCGAACGACCCCACCGCCAGCCCCAGCACCAGCACGAAGAACAGGCCGATGGCCCGGGCCAGCATGTCCGGCGACTGGGTGGCCAGGCCCTGGTCCACCAGGATGCGCAGCCCCTGGCCAAGGGATAGGGTGATGCCGGCAGTGATTACCAGCGCGGTCATGGCGCCGGCCACGGCCTTGCGGTAGGGGAGGATGAAGTCCCGGGCCAGGATCAGGGCCCGGCGGTGTCTGGTGGCGATAGCGGTGGCTCCTGTGGGCTGATCGTGTCAGGCGGTCGTATCCGGTGTGCCGTCGGCTCATGTGTTCACCCTGACTGGCCCAGTAGATTAACCAATGACCCGGACGGGACACTAGCCATTCTACGGTTTAAGCTGCCGGATTGATCCACTCACCTTTTGTGAAACAGGGAGCCGCTCCTTGCGCGCCTACGCCGACAACGACTACCCCGCCAACCACAAGCCGGACTGGAAGATCATCGCCGGGCTCTGGCCCTACCTGGCCGAATACCGGGGGCGGGTGGTGCTTTCGGTGGTGATGCTGGTGGTGGCCAAGCTGGCCACGGTGGCCACGCCGGTGGCATTGAAATACATCGTGGACTATCTCGATACCACCAGTGCCGAGCGGATTGTGCTGTGGATTCCGGTGATGCTGGTGGTGGCCTATGGCCTGCTGCGTTTTGGCAGCACCCTGTTCAGCGAGATGCGGGACGCCGTTTTCGCCCGGGTGGCGGAGCGGGCCATGCGGCGGGTGTCCCTGCGGGTGTTCCGCCACCTCCATCAACTGGCCCTGGGGTTCCATCTGGACCGCAAGACCGGCGGCCTGGCCCGGGATATCGAGCGGGGCACCAACGGCATCAGTTTCCTGTTGCGTTTTACTCTGTTCAACATCGTACCCACCATCCTCGAAATCCTGATGGTCTCCGCCATCCTGCTGTGGGCCTTCAGTCCCGGTTATGTTGTGGCGATACTGGTGGCGGTGGTGGTGTATGTGGTGTTTTCCATCCGCGTGACGGAATGGCGCACCCGGTTCGTGCGGGAGGCCAACGCCCGGGACAACCAGTCCAACTCCCGGGCCGTGGACAGCCTGCTCAATTACGAGACGGTGAAGTACTTCAACAACGAGGAATTCGAGGCCCGGCGCTACGATGAGGACCTGGAGGACTGGGAACAGGCCAGACTCAAGAACCGCCTGTCGCTGGCGGCCCTGAACACCGGGCAGGCGTTGATCATCGGCGTCGCCCTGGTGGTGATCATGGCCATGGCGGTGGGCGAAGTGGCCAGTGGCGAGATCACCCTGGGCGACTTCACCATGATCAACGCCTACCTGATCCAGCTGTTCATCCCGCTGAATGCCCTGGGGTTTGTCTACCGGGAGATCCGCCAGGCACTGGTGAATGTGGAGCGTCTGTTTGGCCTGCTGGGCAAGGCCCCGGCCGTGGTGGATGCCCCCGATGCCGGCGAGCTCAGCACCGCAGGCGGTGAGGTCCGGTTCGAAGGGGTGCGCTTTGCCTACCAGCCGGATCGCACCATCCTGCACGATATCAGTTTCGAGATTCCGGCCGGTCACAAGGTGGCGGTGGTGGGCGCCAGCGGTGCCGGCAAGTCGACCCTGGCGCGGCTGCTGTTCCGGTTTTTCGATGTGGATGCTGGCGGTATCACCATCGACGGCCAGGACATCCGCACCGTGACCCAGGACAGCCTGAGGTCTGCCATCGGTGTGGTGCCCCAGGATACGGTGCTGTTCAACGACACCCTTTACCAGAACCTGGCCTACGGCCGCCCCGGTGCGTCCGAGGAGGAGGTAAGGCGCGCGGCCCGGCTGGCCCACCTGGATCACTTCATCGAGTCACTGCCGGAGGGTTACCAGACCCGCGTGGGCGAGCGTGGCCTGAAGCTGTCCGGCGGCGAGAAGCAGCGGGTGGCCATTGCCCGGGTATTCCTCAAGAACCCGCCGATCCTGATCCTGGACGAGGCTACCTCGTCGCTGGACTCGGTATCGGAGCAGGTCATCCTGGAGGCCCTGAGGGAAGTGAGTGAGCAGCGTACCACCCTGGTCATCGCCCACCGCCTGTCCACGGTAAGGGATGCGGACAGCATCCTGGTGATGGCCGACGGCCGCATGGTGGAGCGGGGCTCGCACCGGGAGTTGCTGGCGGCCAACGGGCGCTACGCAGAGCTGTGGGCGCGGCAGCAGGAGGATGGAGACAGCGAGCCGGCCCAGACACAGGAGGACTGAGCGCCGCTTAGCCTCCGGCGACGGCAATGCCCCCCAGCTTGGTCTCCAGGTATTCCTCAATGCCTTCCTGGGCGCCTTCCCGGCCCAGACCGCTTTCCTTCATGCCGCCAAACGGGGCGGCGGCACTGGTCGGGTTGATGTCGTTGATGCCGATGATGCCGAAGTCCAGTCCCTCGAACACCCGCATGGCCCGGGACAGGTTCTCCGAATAGATGTAGGCCGCCAGCCCATAGCGGGTGTCGTTCGCCATGGCGAGGGCTTCTTCCTCGGTATCGAAAGGAACTACGGCGGCCACCGGGCCGAAGGTTTCCTCCCGGTAGATGAGCATGTCCGGGGTGACGTCCGTCAGCAGGGTCGGGGCATAGAAATGGCCGCCCGCCAGGTCGGGTGTCTGCAACCGCTCACCGCCGTTGAGTAGCCGGGCGCCGCGGGCGACGGCGTCCTTCACCTGGTTTTCCACCTTGCGCACCGCCAGATCGTTGATCAGCGGCCCGATGCGCACTCCCTCGTCCATGCCGTTACCGGCTTTCATGGCGCCAATGCGCTTGCTCAGCTCCTCAAGGAAGGGCGCCATTACCTCGCGTTGAACCAGAATGCGATTGGGACTGATGCAGGCCTGACCGGTGTTGAGGAATTTCACCAGGGACAGGCCCTTGGCGGCATGCACCGGGTCCGCATCCGCGAACACCAGTGCCGGGGCATGACCGCCAAGCTCCATGGAGACCCGCTTCATGTTACGGGCGGCGCGCTCATTGAGCAGCTTGCCCACCGCCGTGGATCCGGTGAAGGTGAGTTTGCGAACGCGTGGATCCTCACAAAAAGCTGTGCCGACCGGGACCGGATCCTGTTTGGTGATCAGGTTGACCACGCCCCCGGGAAAGCCGGCCTGCTCAAAGATACGGAACATGGCCATGGCGCACAGGGGGGTGCTCTCTGCCGGTTTCAGAACCACCGTACATCCGGCGGCCAGGGCAGGCCCCACCTTGCGGGTAATCATCGACACGGGATAGTTCCAGGGGGTTATGGCCCCCACGACGCCAACAGGCTGTTTCTGCACCCAGAAGCGCTGGTCCGGCCGTGCCGATGGAATGCTTCGGCCGTAGACGCGCTTGCCTTCCTCCGCAAACCAGAGCAGAAAATCGGCACCGTACTGTACCTCGTTGAGGGCTGCTTTCAGGGGTTTGCCCTGCTCGCGGGTCATCAGCTCCGCCAGCGCCCGTTTCTGTTCCATCATCAGCTGCCAGGCGCGGTAAAGCAGGTTGGAACGTTCGTAGGCAGTGGTCCGGCGCCAGCTGGCAAAGGCATTGTGGGCAGCGCCGATGGCCTGGTCGATATGGACAGACGTGGCGTCCGGAACCTTTTCAATGAACTCGCCATTGGCCGGGTTGGTCACGTCGAAGGTCTGATCAGTCGAAAGCCAGCTGCCGTTGATGTACATCGTTGCGGACCCTTGTTGTGGTGTGAGGGATATAGGGAAAGGGTAGTAAACATCCTATGTATCAGGATAAAGATCAACCGTCGGAGGGGAGTCGGGCCTTGCTCAGTCCTGGTCGCTGATCACGATGCGGTTACGACCCTGGTGCTTGGCCTGGTAGAGGGAACGGTCGCACCGGGACAGCAGATCGCGGATGGAAGAGAGGCCTTCCTGCCAGGTCACCACGCCGCCGCTCATGGTGACTGTGAACGACTGGCCTTGACCGGTGTCGAAGCTTTCGTTTTCAGTGGCCTGCCGCAGGTCTTCCGCGACGCAGTGAGCGGCGGGCAGGTCGGTGCTGGGCAGCAGGACCAGGAATTCCTCACCGCCAGTGCGGGCCACCACGTCGGTGCGCCGGACCCGGCTCTGAAGCACCTGGGCGAACTGGCTCAGGGCCCGGTCGCCTACCAGGTGGCCCCAGGTGTCATTGATACTCTTGAAGTGGTCGATGTCGAGGGCGATCAGGGAGAACACATCGCCGTAGCGTTCGGCCCGGGCGATCTGTTCTTCAATGATACGGAGCATGTAGCGCCGGTTATGGAGGCCGGTCAGTTCGTCGGTGACCGACAGCCGTTCCAGTTCCAGCTCGAGCTGTTTGCGTTCGGTAATGTCCATCACCATGCCATGCCAGACAATGCGGCCCACTTCGTCTTCTTCCGGTTGCGCCACCCCTTCCATCCAGCGGATATTGCCGCCCACCCTGATCCGGTACTGGCAGCGCCACTCGCTCATGGTTTTTGCGGATTCCATGGTGGAATCCTGAACCCGGGAGCGATCTTCCGGGAGGATAATATCGAAAATCGCTGCGGGATCGTGCTGCGTCTCCTCCGCCGGAATACCATAGAAATCCATGCTTTTAGGGCTGACATAGGTGAAGCGGAAGCTGGCGTCGGGGTCCATGACAAAGGTGTAGATCACCCCGGGCAGGGATTCTGCCAGCCGTTGCAGGCGGTGCTGGGTTTCCCGCTCCTCGGAGATGTCCAGGTGGGTGCCACAGATCCAGTTGGCGGTCAGCTGGTCGTCTTCCAGGCGCTGGCCCCGGGTATGTATCCAGCGCCAGTGGCTGTCCCGGTGGCGCAGACGGATCACGCAATCAAAGTAGGGGGTCTCGCCCCGCAGGTAGGCGCCCATACGGGCCTTGGCTTCCTCGGCATCGTCCGGATGGCAGAGGGACTTCCAGAGTTCAAAGCTCATGGGTTCCAGTTCTGACCGCTCGTAGCCGAGCATGTTCGCCCACCGGTCGTTGCACACCACCTCGCCACTGTCGAGATTCCATTCCCAGGTACCGGCGCGGGTGGCGTCGATGATCGCCTTGAGCCGGGCTTCCGGGGAGAGTTTGGGGCCTTTGTGCATGGACTGGTCCGGGTTGATGCTTTTGTGATCACTTACGGTGCAGATAGTAACCGGCTCATAGGAAGGATAACAGTGAACGGCCCCGCCTTTCCGGGATCTGCCAGGCTGCTGTTCGCGAAACGGGCCTGGGAGTCTGGTAAGCGGGGTTATACACGGGTGACTGACCTCACAGATTCGTCAAATGAGTCCAGGTCCCGATTTATTGTATCGTTCAACTCTCAAGATTAAATATTACTTACATTTAATTTTGGTCGCGAATTGTACACTTCGGTTAGTTCCATCTGCCGCATAATTTCCTTCCATGGCAATCAGTTAGCATCCTTTCTTTATTCTGCCGTTGAAAGATATTCTGCCTTTGGATATCGCCAATTAGGCCCGCCCTCTCGCGGAAGACTTAAATCGGTTTCTACCGTTTGGCACTCCGTTGAGCGGTGATATGTACTCGCAATAAGCCACCAGGCGCCCGCCATAAGAGGATTTCGGATGAATTTCCGGTCATTTTGAACTTCTCGCGAGCGATCGCTATAACTCCTCTGGCCGTAGCAGCGGAATCATCATTCCGGTTCCGTCGCAACACTTAACACGACCATTGGAGGGTTAGAACAATGCAACGCAACGGCTTGAGATCACTTGCACTGACATTTGGCTTGACCATGACGGGGTCCGTCTTCGCGATCGGCGGAGGTGGTGGTATCGGCGGTGGTTCCGCCTGGTCCCCTGACGATGCCCCGGCGTCCTGTCCAACTGAAACACCGACCATGCTGCCCCAGGGCGCCACCGAGTATTACCGTGACCGTCCGGGTGTGCCTAACGGGGAAGTGGAAATCATCCGGTCCCGGGGGGAAAGGTTCCACGTCTACACCCCGCCGGGCTACAGCGAATCCGACCCGGAGGGTTATCCGGTGCTTTACCTGAGCCACGGCGCCGGCCAGGACGATGCCAACTGGACCAGCCGTGAAGAGGACTGGGGCGGCAGCGCCGACCTGATCCTGGACAATGCCTTTGCTGACGGCCGTATTGAGCCGATGGTCGTGGTGATGCCGGACACCAGCGGTTGTGCGTCTGGCAGCCCGGTTACGCCCGGCACCAGTGGGGGCTGTGTGGACCTGTTCAAGGACACCCTGATGCCCTACGTGGAGTCCAACTACAACGTTCGTACCGACCGCGACAACCGCGCTATCGCGGGTCTGTCCCAGGGTGGCTTTGTGGCGTTCAATGTGGGCCTCGGCAACCTGGACCTGTTCAGCCATGTGTTCATCTATGGGTCCGGCTGGTTTTCCACCTCACGCCGGGCGTTCGAGCGCGAATTCGAATCGGTTCTGGAGGATCCGGAAACCAACAGCCTGCTGAACGCGCCGATCGTTATGGGTGCCGGGTATGACGACATCGCCTATAGCAACACCGAGGCCACCATCGACATTCTCAATGACTACGGCGTAGCCAACCTGCAGGAGGAGTATGAGGGCGAACACGACATGGACAGTTTCCGCCGGATGCTGCACCTGACCCTGCCGATGATGTTCGTCAATACCGAGGGCTGTGGCAGCTAAGTCCCTATTCACTATCCGGGAGTCTCAGCGATAGCCATTGCGATGACTCCCATCCGGGGCTGTTCAGCCGTCGGCCCCGGCATCTTTCCACCTTATCCTGACAACAAACCGGAGAGATCTATGTCTGTCCCTCAGAAGACACGGCTTTGCAAACAGATTCGGCTGGCTACCCTTGCCTCCTGTGTGGTCACAGGTCTGGCGTTCGGTGGCTACAGCTCCATGGCCACAGCCCTGCCCGATCAGGCGTCAGACCGGGCCCAGGAGCGTTCTGCCTGGAACCACAGCGACCGCCTGGAAAAGGTCCGGGATGCCATCGAAAGGATCCGGCTGGCGCGCCTGCACCGAATTCGCAACCTCTCGGCGTGGAACCATTTTCCGGACACCGAAGCGTTCACCGACAAGGAAACCAACCTGGCCGCCCTGATCCAGACCCTGGATAAGGACGGCGACCTGAACAACGGTATCGATGTGTCCCGGGAGGCGGCCCGCATTGTGGGTGAGTATGAAGAGATGCTGACGTTGGACCAGTCGCCGGCAGAATTTGCCCGGAGCCCTGTGGTTATCGACCTGATGGCGGAACTGAATGCCGCCGGCGAGGCCGTCTTTGACGATACGGATCCCCGTCCCCGCCGGCTTATGAACGCCGACAGCGCGGTGGAACTGGTGGCCCGTGCCCAGAGTAACCGCAAGGTGGTGAGAATCGACGATGGTCTGTTGCGGGGCTTCACCACCCCGGACGAGAGGGCCTGGAGCTTCTACGGCATCCCCTACGCCAAGCCTCCCCTGGGGGAGCTTCGCTGGAAACCGCCAGTGGATAACGAGCGCTGGTGGGGCGTGCGTGAGGCCATCGCCTGGGCCGACCAGTCCGGCCAGGACCCGGCCAATGAGGCCTTCGGCGAAGGTGGCATGAGCGAGGATAGCCTCTACCTTAACGTGACCGTGCCCAAGGATGCCGGCGATGAGCCGCTGCCGGTGATGGTCTGGTTCCATGGTGGCGGTTTCGCCATCCTGACCGGCAACACCAAGGGCTTCAACAATACCTCGTTGCCGGCGGAAGGCACCATTGTGGTCACCGTCAACCACCGCCTCGGGCCGTTCGGCTATATGGCCCACCCGGCCCTGACCGGGGAGTCGGAGAACAATGCGTCCGGCAACTATGGTCAGCTTGACCTGATTGCCGCCCTGGAGTGGGTGCAGGAAAACATCGACCGGTTCGGCGGCGACCCCGACAACGTCACCATCTTTGGCGAGTCCGGTGGTGGCGGCAAGACCCTGTCGCTACTGCATTCGCCGCTGGCGGAAGGCCTGTTCCACAAAGCCATCGTGCAGAGCGGTATGGCCGCACCGAGCGACCAGACCATTCCGGTGGAAAACCCGCTGGAAGCCCAGGAGCAGCAGGGTATTAACCTGGCGGAAGCCCTGGGTGTGGCGGATGAACCGGATGTGCTTGCCGCTATGCGCGATATTCCCTGGCCCGAAATCGTGGCCGCCGCCGGTGAGGCCCGCTTTGCCGCCCGCCCGAATATCGACGGCTGGTACCAGACCATGGGTATCCGCGATGCCTTTGAAGCCGGTATCCACCACGACGTGCCGATCATGGCCGGCGCCAACACCGGCGACCTGCCACCGCTGATCGAGGGCCTGAAGTGGTACATGCCCTGGATGGCCGAGTACAACGAGTCGGATGTCTACACCTACGTGTTCGACCACGTACCGGCGGGCTGGCGCAACTTTGGCACGTCTGCGTACCACGGTGTGGAGCTGGTCTATATGTTCGACTACCCGGGCAGTTTCGTGGCCCATTACCTGCTCGGCCTGACCGGGCATCCGGAGCCGACACCCCAGAAGTTCGCCACCACCGACAGCCCCGGCATCGACCCGGAGGAGTACACCATGGTTAGCGGCCTGTCCCTGGACCTGTGGGCCTCGTTCGCGAAAGACGGCGACCCCGCCATCGACCGCCAACCCTGGCCGGCCTACACGGCAGAGAACGACACCTATCTGCGTATCAACCTGATGCCGGAGGTACAAACAGGCCTGGATGACGCGTTTCCCGAAATCACCGTCCCGACTCCGCCCGCAGCTCCGTAAGCGGGTGTTGTTGCCCCTGGCTGGTTGAGGGAATAATCGCCAGGGGCTCGTCAATAACCAACATGCGCCCTGCTAATAGAGCTCTTCCGGTGGCGGGGCGCCTCCCCATCCGGTTCGTCCTTTGCCACCCGCTCCGGCTTATCAGGGTTACGATGACAATGCAGACGATAAATCCAGATGCTCAACGAACGGAACAAAATCCCGGTCGAGGAACAACAACGGTAATCTTTGCTCTATACAGAACGTGGCTATGATCACGTCAGCCGTTTTTCTGATGGTGATCCCCTTTTTTTGCAATGCACGGTAGTTGTCAGCGCATTTCTCAGCCATCTCTTTGCCGAACATTTCATACTGCTCCAGCGTCAGAAGGCTTTGTCTGGTCTTCCGGAAATCTCTGTCGTTCCGGATTCCCTGAAGAATCTCAAGAAATATCAGATCGCCGATGGCTACAGTGCCTTCTATGATTGATGAATCCAGCAGGTCCGTGTGCGGGCTTTTGACGCCGTTGAAATAGTCAATCCAGACACTGGTGTCGACGACTATCATTGACTACTCCGCATTTCGTCCAGATCGCCCTCCCACTTCACATTTCCGCGCAATTTCCGAATTTCCTGTTGTTTGCTCAGCCGCACCAGCAATTTCAGGCCTTGCTCGACCGCCTCTTTTTTGGTTTCGTAGCCAGAAGCCTTCAGGGCATCAGCCATTAGTTGGTCGTCGATAACAATGTTTGTCCTCATGCATTCTCCAATGTGTATGGATTGGTGAATTTATACACAAACTAGCATGAGCCATATGGCTTGGCAATTGTCTGCTTTGTGGACCTGTTTCGGTCGCGCTACGAAGTAAGATCGGCTTGTGCTGATCGAACTGGCGGCCCCTGTTTCGGCAATGTGTCGACTTCGATAAAATTTCCCTGATAGTTACTTCGCTTGTAAAGACGTACTATTTCCCTTGCCACAGGCGAAAGGAACGCCGTTCAATAGACCTGCCCAGGAACCCAGCATGAGCCAGACATGGAACGCCGGCCAGTACGTCAACCGCGCTTCACTTACTTCAGACACTCCTGAATTATGACGCTCAACATCACCATCGCCGAAACACCAGCCCAGTTTGAAACAGCCGGGCGCCTGTTCCGGGCCTATGGGAGGCCATGGTTCTGGCGGTATTCGGGGATACTCTTTTGGGAGAAAAAGATCGGGATGGAAAAACGGCCATGAGCAAGACCGACCTGTTTCGACAAATGGCGACCTACAATCAGTGGATCAATGGCAGATTCTATGAGGCTTCGGGCCGACTTGATGCCGATGAGCTGGCCAGGGACCGGGGGGCCTTCTTTGGCTCCATTCTGGGTACCCTGAACCACATCGTGGTGGGCGACACCCTGTGGCTCAAGCGTTTCGCTACCCACCCTTCCGGCGCAGAGACATTGCGTGCCGTGGCGGCCCTGCCGGATCCGGCCAGCCTGGACCAGATCCTGTTTGAAGACTTCGGCGCACTCCATGAACATCGGCGTTGGCTGGATGACCAGATTATCGAGTGGGCCGATGGGCTGTCAGAGACCGATGTGGATCAGGTGCTGGCCTACCGGAACAGCAAGGGCAAGCCCTTCAACAAGCGACTCTCCCATCTGATTCTGCATTTCTTCAATCACCAGACCCACCACAGGGGCCAGGTCTCTACACTGCTGTCCCAGGCGGGGGAAGATGTTGGCGTAACCGATCTGGTGGCGCTGATACCGGACGAATCATAAAACTTACCAGGAGCCCGCGAGAGATCCGCCATGGACCAATACCGAGTCAATTTCCTGACCGCCGACGATAGAGCTGAGTGGCGGCCGCTGTTTGAGGGCTACGCCGACTTCTATAAAACCCCCATCACCGATGAGATCGCCGACCGGGTATGGCAATGGCTGTTGGACCCGGACCATGTGCTTGAAGGATTGATGGTGCGGGACCAGGACAACAAAGCGCTGGGGATTGTCCACGTGCGTGCCTGCCCCCGGTCCCTGGCGGGCGGATACATTGGTTTTGTCGATGACATGTTCGTGACGCCGGATGCGCGGGGCACAGGTGCTGCCGACGCCGTCGTCGCCCACCTGAAGGCGCTGGCTGGTCAACGCGGCTGGTCCGCCCTGCGCTGGATAACCCAGCACTTCAACGAGCGTGGTCGCGGTTTCTACGACCGCTATACCGGCGGCCCCAGTGATTTCATTGTCTACCAGTTGAAGTGTGACCAATAAAGACCACCGGACAACCTGAGGGAGCAGGAAATGGATTTGCAGAAGAACTGGCCTGGCATTCTGGAGGTTCTGGGTAACGCCAGACAATCCAATCGTTTTTTCTCCATTGCCACCGTGGATGCGGACGGCAACCCCCACGTAACACCCATCGGGCATGTCTTTTTTCGGGACGACATGACGGGCTATTACTTCGACGCCTACTCGAAGGCCATGCCGAAGAACTTCGAGCACAACCGGCGGATCTGCCTGATGGGGGTTAACAGCGGCACCGGCTTCTGGCTCAAGTCGCTGTTCCGGGGACAGTTCGACTCCGCGCCGGCGGTAAGGCTGTTTGGCGAGGTAGGGGAAGCGCGCGACGCTACCGCCGAGGAAGTCGAAAAGCTTCAGAAGAGAATCGGCATTACCAGCCGGCTGAAGGGCCATCAACTGATCTGGTCTGACCTGGACCGGGTGCGGGATATGCGGTTTGACGGTTTTTCGCCGGCGACCTACCCGGCGATGTGCGACGGGCTGTGGCAGTGAGAGTCCGTTGGAGCCGGCAGACTCGTTTCCGCGGGGTATTTTCTACACAACGAAAGGACATGAAATGACATTTACCATTCAGCAACCGGTTCTGGAAGGACAGCATGTCAGGTTGGAGCCTCTCTCTGAAGCGCATGTGGATGGCCTGTTCGACATCGGCCAGCAGCAGGACGACTGGGCGTACCTGCCGACCGGCGCCTTCACCAGCCGCGCCGATGCTGAACAATGGGTACAGCAGGGCCTCGCATTTGCCCGCAAGGAACTGCACTACCCCTACGTCCTGGTTGAACCTGCGACCGGCGACCTGATGGGCAGCACCCGCTATCTCAACGTTCGCCCACGGGATCATGGCCTGGAGATCGGCTACACCTGGCTGGGCCGCGACTACCAGCGCACAGCCGTTAATACCGAAGCCAAGTTCCTGCTGCTCAGGCACGCTTTCGAGACCCTGGGAGCCTTCCGGGTGGAATTGAAGACGGATGCCCGCAACCTCCGCTCACAGAAGGCCATCGAGCGATTGGGGGCCAAACGAGAAGGTGTGCTGCGCCGGCACATGGTGGTTCAGGATGGTTACGTGAGGGACTCCGTCATGTTCAGCATCACCGATCTGGACTGGCCGGAGGTCCGGGTGGGGTTGTTGGAAAAGCTGGCAAACCGGAACTGACACCCATAGGGAGCAGAACGCCTCCCCGCGTCGGGACACTACCGCCGAAAACCAAGATGCTGTTTATGGGGCGTGTTACCGCGCCAGATGAACCCTTCAAAGTAATAGTGCAGAAAAGACACGGTCAACACCGCGATACCGATTGCCGTGTGGTGCTGGTTTGTTGTCAGGGGATAGGCGATGGCAATGGACGCCAGGGGCAGGACCAGGTAGGCCGGTAGCGGCAACAGGTGGGTCAGCCGGTAGACAAGGTTCTTCGGGCCTGCCTTGTTGCGATTGCGGTCATGGGTGATGTAGACGCTGAACGCCGTCAGGTCGTGGATGATGCGCGGAATCATGACAACGAACACGGTGTAGCCGATCTCGTTGATCAGGAACGCCGACATCAGCATGGCCACATTGCCCCACAGGTACCATTTTCCGATGGCGTAGCGGGAATGCTTTGTCAGATTAATGGCCATGACTGTCATCAGGGCGACCAGGGCGCCGGCCGTATAGGAGACCACATCGAACAGCGGCAGCGAGCCGATTTCCACATGGCCAAAGCGGCCCTGCCCGTACACGGTCACGTAGATGGCGAAGCCCGCAAAAATGGCCAGCCACTTCCAGGCGCGGAAGGTACGGGTGGGTGGCACAGCCATCATCATCAACGTCAGGCCAAGCTGCTGCGCCAGCACGTGGTAAATGGTGTAGAACGCCAGGAAAACAAACAACAGGTTGTAGCTGATGGGCTGTGGGCCCAGAAAACCCGCGGTGGTAATGGCGGTGAAGACAAGCAGTGGAATACCCAGCCGACGGCGATAGTAGCCCAGGTACTCCCGGTCAGCCATGGTCAGGGTACTGGCTATGATGTGGGGAAGGCCGAAGACAACGGTCCAGAAAGCCCATCGGTTAGGATCGGATGGCAGATATTCCTGTAACAGCCGGCCATCAAGCCAGAACAGGTCCAGGGCCACGGCGGCAATGGAAATCGGAATAATGGCATAAAGGGCAAGCAGCCACCGGCAGTCGACGGTGTGAATCTCATCGTCCATGTGAGGGCCATCTTGTTGTTGTGGATCGGTTGTTGATGGTTATGCGAACAGTTGATGGTTATGTGACCAACTGTAACAACGACGGTAGTTCCAAAACGTGATTTGTATTCCACCGTGGGGAACAGAAACCGTCATCCTCGTGGCCGTCCCGTTGTGCGCAGGAGGCTTTGCCTGGTGAGCAACAGGATGTTTCCGCACGACGTTTGTCGCGAAACGTGTTGCAGCGAAGAAGGGACGACGGAAAGTTCTGGGGAAACCGGGAAAGGAATGGTCGGCGTGGCAGGATTCGAACCTGCGACCCCTTCGTCCCGAACGAAGTGCGCTACCAAGCTGCGCCACACGCCGAATTACCGGCGGTATTATACGTATTCTCTGGTCGATTGCCAGCCCCCCGGCGGGGTTCGGAATGAATCTTTTGGCGGCTTTCCGGGTGAGTGCTTTTGGCGGGTAGAATACCCTGACACCCTGACCAGATACGGGAGAAGGCTGTGCTTCGACTGTTCCGATTTAACAATGGCCTCATTCGCGAAATCCCGGTGACCGAGGAGCCGCTGGAGGCCCAGGTTCGCGCGGCGGACTGGATTGACTGTTACGAAGCGAACGAGGAAGAAAGGGCCATCCTCGAGAAGCTGCTGATGACCGATGTGCCAGAGCAGGACGAAGTGGATGAAATCGAGGCCTCCGCCCGTTGCTTTGTCGACCAGGCCGGCATCCATGTGCATTCGTTATTCCTGACCCAGACCGAGGGCCGGCACACCACCGTGTCGGTGGCCTGCATTCTGCAGCCTGAGCGCCTGATCACCATCCGGGATGACGAGATTGCGGACTTCCGCCTGATGCGCATGCGGGCACGACGGGGCCAGCTGGAGAGCACCCATCCGTCTGAAGCCCTGGTCACCGTGTTCGAGCAGAAAATCGAGAACCACGCCGACAACCTGGAGCATATCCACGAGCAACTCGACAAGGTGTCCTACCTGGTGCTGGAGGATGAAGAAGCGGAGCTGGAAGAGGCCATCAGCCAGCTGGCGAGGCTGGAAGACAGCAACGGCCGCATTCGCCTGTGCCTGATGGACAGCCAGCGGGATATTTCCTTCCTGGTCAGGCACCTGAGGCAGCACCCGGAGTTACGGGAGACCTGCCGTGAAATCGCCCGGGATATCGAAACCCTGATGTCCCACAGCGCCTTCCTGTTCGAGAAGATCAACTTCCTGATGGGCTCCACCCAGGGTTTTATCAACATCGAGCAGAACCAGATCATCAAGACGTTTTCCATCGCCGCCGTGGTGTTCCTGCCGCCTACGCTGATTGCCAGTATCTACGGTATGAACTTCGAGTTCATGCCCGAGCTGGAGTGGCTGCTGGGTTATCCGGGTGCGCTGGTGCTGATGGTGGGGTCGGGCTTTGCGCCCTACTGGTACTTCAAGCGCAAAGGCTGGTTGTAGCCGTAAAGGCCACCCAACGAAAAAAGGCTTCCCGGTCAGGGGAAGCCTTCTTCATTCCGCAGAGGTTCTCAGCTACCTGGCAGCAGTGAGATGTCCGCCACCCGCAGGAACAGGTTGCGCAGGCGGTTGAGCAGCGACAGCCGGTTGGTGCGCACGGCTTCGTCGTCCGCCATCACCATCACCTCGTCGAAGAACGCATCCACAGGTGTCCGCAGGCTGGCCAGGGAGCTCAGGGCGGTAGCGTAGTCACCGCTATCGAACAGCGGCACCACTTTCTCGGCCTGTGCGCTTACCTGTTCGGCCAGGGCAATTTCCGCCCTGTCCTGCAACAGGGCATTGTCCACGTGCTCGCCGATGGATGCATCGCCCTGCTTGGTGAGGATGTTGGATACCCGCTTGTTGGCGGCGGCCAGGGCCTCGGCTTCCGGCAACTTGCGGAAGGCGTCCACCGCCTTCACCCGACGGTCGAAGTCCAGGGGCCGGGTAGGCCGGCGGGCGTGTACCGCCAGGTAGACCTCGGCGCTGATGCCCTGCTCTTCATAGTGGGCGCGGAAGCGCTCGAGCATGTAGTCGACCACGGTGTGAGCAGTATTCTGCTCGGTGAGCTGGCTGAAATTCTGCTCGGCCCACTCGCAGCAGGTCTGCAGGTCCAGGGGCAGCTCCCGTTCGATGATAATGCGCAGCACACCCAGGGACGCCCGGCGCAGGGCAAAGGGGTCACGGGTGCCGGACGGTGGCTGGTTGATGCCGAACAGGCCAACCAGGGAGTCGAGCCGGTCAGCAATGGCGACAGCGCAGCCGGTGAGGGTGGACGGCAGGTCGTCCCCGGCAAAACGGGGCATGTACTGCTCGTTCAGTGACCGGGCCACGTCGTCATGCTCGCCGTCGTTGGCGGCGTAGTACTGGCCCATGATGCCCTGCAGGTCGGTGAACTCCAGCACCATCTCGGTGACCAGGTCGGTCTTGCCCAGCATGGCGGCGCGCTCGGCCAGGGCCGGATCACTGCCGATGGCTTCGGCGATCTTGCCGGCCAGGGCGGCGACGCGGACCGACTTGTCGTAGATACTGCCCAGTTTCTCCTGGAACACGATGGGCTTGAGCTGCTCAATGCGGTCCTCGAGCCGGGTCTTGCGATCGGTCTCGTAGAAGAAGGCGGCGTCGGACAGTCGCGGACGGATGACCTTCTCGTTGCCTGAGATCACCTGGGCCGGGTCCTTGCTCTCCAGGTTGGCCAGGGTGATGAAGACCGGCAGCATCTTCCCGTCCCGGTCCATCACGTGGAAGTACTTCTGGTGTTCCTTCATGGAGGAAATCAGCGCCTCGGCGGGTACTTCCAGGAAGCGTTCCTCAAACCGGCCCAGCAGGGGTACCGGCCACTCGTTGAGGGCGGTGACCTCGTCCAGAAGGTCTTCGTCGATCACGGCCTTGCCGCCTGTTTCCTTCTCGGCGGTTTCCGCCACGCCCTGGCGCACGATCTCCCGACGCTCGGCGAAGTCTGCGATCACGTAGCCTTCCTGCTTGAGCACGATCTCGTAGTCATTGGGGGTCGACACAATGAGCGAGCGCGGGCAGTGGAAGCGGTGACCGCGGGTGGTGTTGCCCGGCTTCAGGCCCATGATGGGAGCGTCGATCACGGTGTTGCCGTACATGAATACCAGCCAGTGTACCGGACGCACGAATTCGGTCCGGTGGGCACCCCAGCGCATGCGCTTGGGGATGGGCAGGCCGGCCAGGGCCTGTTCCACCAGCTGGGGCAGCAGCTCCATGGTGGGCTTGCCCTGCTCCACGGTACGGTAAACCACCCAGGCGCCCTTGTCGGTTTCCAGGGTGTCGAGCTGTTCCGGGGTCACGCCCACGGAACTGGCAAAGCCGTTGAGGGCCTTGGTGGGGTTGCCGGCATCATCAAAGGCCGCCTTCACGGCCGGGCCGCGCTTTTCCACCGGCTTGTCCGGCTGAGCGTCTTCGAGCTTGCGGACCCGCACGGCCAGGCGACGGGGTGCAGCAAACGCCTCGACTCTGTCGAAGGCGATGCCGGCCTCTTCCAGGCCGTTGCGGATGCCGTGGGCAAAGGCATCGGACAGGGGTTTGAGGGCCTTGGGAGGGAGCTCCTCGGTGCCCAGTTCAACCAGAAAATCCTGAGTAGCCATTACGCGTTCCCCTTCTTGGCCTTTTTGCCTTTTTTGCCCTTGCCGGCGTTCTCTTCAGCGGCCAGGACTTCCTTGCGCAGGGCTTCCGGCGCCATCGGGAAACCCAGGGCCTTGCGGCTGTCGAAGTAGGCCTGGGCCACGGACCGCGCCAGGGTACGGACCCGCAGGATGAAGCGCTGACGTTCGGTTACGGAAATGGCGTGGCGGGCGTCCAGCAGGTTGAAAGTGTGGGAGGCCTTGAGCACCTGCTCATAGGCCGGCAGCGCCAGGCCCGCATCGATCAGGCGGGCACTTTCACGCTCGTACACATCAAAGCTGTGGAACAGGAAGTCGGTGTCCGCATGCTCGAAGTTGTAGGTGGACATCTCCACTTCCTGCTGGTGGAACACATCGCCGTAGGTGACCACGCCATCCGGGCCTTCGGTCCACACCAGGTCATACACGCTGTCGACGCCCTGCAGGTACATGGCGATGCGCTCAAGGCCGTAAGTCAGCTCGCCGGTGACCGGGTAGCACTCCAGGCCGCCCACCTGCTGGAAGTAGGTGAACTGGGTGACTTCCATGCCGTTGAGCCAGATTTCCCAGCCCAGGCCCCAGGCGCCCAGGGTCGGAGATTCCCAGTTGTCTTCCACGAAGCGGATGTCGTGCACCAGCGGGTCCAGGCCCAGGGCCCTCAGGGAATCCAGGTACAGTTCCTGGATATTGTCCGGGGATGGCTTGAGCACCACCTGGAACTGGTAGTAATGCTGAAGGCGGTTGGGGTTCTCGCCGTAACGGCCGTCGGTGGGGCGGCGGCTGGGCTGCACGTAGGCAGCGTTCCAGGTTTCCGGGCCGATGGAGCGCAGGAAGGTGGCGGGGTGAAAGGTGCCGGCCCCTACTTCCATGTCCAGTGGCTGAAGAACCACGCAGCCGTGCTGCGCCCAGAAATTCTGCAGTGCCAGGATCAGCCCCTGAAAGGTCTTCAGATCCGGTGTTGACGGTTGTGATGCCATGGTTGTCACGACGCTTGCCTGCTGTTCGGTCTGAGTGTTGCGGGGAGGCTGAAAGACAGGAAACCCGAGCCGGCCCGCATCGAAAGGCGGGTATTATACGCGTCAAGGCTGGTTATTTCTAAGTCACCTTCGAAATAGTGCGCATTCTTCGGAGGCCTATTCGCTGCCTTGCCTGGATCGCCGTCTATGCCATATCCTCTGAGTATCGTGCTAGCAAGGGACCACCTCATGGATATGAGAACCCCGTCTACTCTACTCAACCTTCTTCTGAGCGCCCAGGCTAAAGGCGATATAGCTGGAGAAGACGCTACGCTGCAAATCGTTGATGACGCCCGATTCATAACCGATACATCGAGTTGTTATGCGATAGCGAGGGATCTGGGGCTTGAAACGGCTGACGATTTTCCAAAGCTGACTGATGCCCTGATCAAATCCCTGAACGACGCTGGATGGAACTCGCAGTATCTGGCTGTTGCCCTTACGGCGAGCCAAAACGAAATGGTAGAGGTCCCTGTTCATTCGGGCGAAAGCCGCTCAGATTATCTGAACCGTTTGTACGACTCCAGATTTAACTGCAATGACATTGACGAGGCTCGTCTTGAGGAGATATCCACCTCCATTCCTCAAAAGCCAGCAACAACGAAATGAAACTGCTTATCGTGTTTTCTCTACTGGCCGCGCTTGGGTGGTGGCAAACTGAACTATTATCGGACTCGACTTGGCAAGGTGCGGTTGCTCCCTTGCTGTTCTGTACGGGGGCCAGTGGAACTCTAACAAGGCTTATTTTTATCTTTCCAACCTTCCGACGTAATAGCGATGGTGGTGCGAGCCTCTGAGGACATACTGGCTGAGAAACCCTATTTTTGCACTTGGCGAGACCGTTGTAGGCTCAGTCTTGTTCGACTAATTTGAAGACTAGCGGCTTCACCAAACCTGCCCTATCGTTAACTATCGCCCACTGGAAAATGTCCAGTCCGTCCTTGCGCGCAATTGTCGGGTCAGCGCCAAGGCTTGACAGAGTTTCGATTGCTGGCTCACTTGCAAAGTCAATCGCATAGAAGTAGGCCGTTTCGCCTTGGTTATCCTGGGCATTAACGTCCGCACCAGCATTTGCAAGAGCTGCGACGCATGCCGCGTTTTGATGTTGTGCAGCCAGATGGAGTGGGCTGGAATCCAAAATCTTCCCAGACCTGTTCACGTCCGCACCAGCATTGATCAGTATGCCAACCTTCTCTGCCCGACAGGAATCAGACACGGCGAACTGAAGCGCTGTTAACCCGGAGAACGTGGCATTGGGGTCGGCCCCTTGGTTCAGGACTAGCTGCAGATCCTCATCAGAGCCATATATGACGGCAGTTATCACTGCGGGACGTCCCTGGTCATCTTTTGTGGTCGCTTTTAAGTTACCTCCAACAACCTGCGCTAGGAAATCCTGATATTCGGACTTTCCAGGTGAAGCTCCTGTGTCGGTAACAGGCGAACTAGCACAAGCAACACTTGAGAGAAGAAGCAGAAACAGGCTGGCCTTGACGATATTTGCAATCATATTCATTGACTAAGCCCCTCATTAAGAAGCTCATCAAGGCTTTTATACTGATATCCGTGGGACAATAAGTACAAAACTATCCCGATATGATCGCCGCGACTTAACATCTGTCGCATCTTTATCTGCCCGTTCAGATCTTGGCTTTTGGCATAGTAGCGCTCAATGTTAAATCTGGTTTGCGCCACCAGCGCACCCTCGGCAGATTTCGAATCCAGAAGAGCTATCGCAGGACCCAGTAACCCAGCGGAACTTTTAGAGATCTTGGTAATTACTGTAGCACCACGTTTCAGGATGATCTCATCCGCTGAATTAATAAAAGTTATTCCATAGTTAGCAAGGTTTTTGGCGGTTGAAGGAGAAATGACTTCCTCAGTTTCCGAGTTCTTGCGTGCGGTGGATACAGCTGAGGTCATATATGTGCGCTCCTTTGCGTGCAGTAGTCGGGGGTTCGACTCGAACTAGCGAGCCAGAGTCCATCTGGCCCGAGTGATACGGTAAACAACTTCACGTAGATAAACAAGCATGGCCGACAACCAGGTTAAGAATGCGACCATACTCCACTCGACATGACAAAATAATATATGAGTACGTCCTTCACAGTACTACGCTGGCTTTGGTTTAATCCTAGCGCCGCCAGAATGCGGGCGTCAGCAGCACCAGCAGAGTAAACACCTCCAGCCGGCCCAGCAGCATTGCGAAGCAGAGCACCCATTTGGCGACGTCGTTGATGTTGCCGTAGTGGTAGGCCACGTCGCCCAGGCCGGGGCCCAGGTTGTTGATGGCGGCGGCGACGGCGGTCCAGGCGGTCACCTGGTCCAGGCCCGTGGCCAGCAGGATGATCAGCATGGCCACGAACATGAACATGTACACCGAGAAGAAACCCCATACCGCCTGCAGTACCCGGTCGGATACCGGCCGGTTGCCCAGCTTTACCGGAATCACGGCGTTGGGGTGAAGCAGTCGCTTTACTTCCCGGGAGCCCTGTCGATAGATCAATAGCACCCGCATGACCTTCATGCCGCCGCCCGTGGAACCGGCACAGCCGCCCATGAAGGCCAGCACGAACAGCATGAACGGCAGCATCAGCGGCCACTGGCTGAAGTCGGCGGCGCCGAAACCGGTGGTGGTGGCGATGGACACCACTTCGAAGATGCCCTTCGATATCGCCTTGGTGGGGCCGAGGGTAGCGGTGTAAATGAGTACCAGTACGGTGACGACGCTCACCACTGCAAGAATGCTGAAGTAGAAACGGAACTCCGAATCCTGCCAGTAGGCCCTGAGACTGCGTTGGCGAAAGGCCATGAAGTGCAGTGCGAAATTGGCTCCCGAGATGATCATGAACACCACCGCAATCATTTCGATCAGCGCACTGTCAAAATACCCGATGCTGGCGTCGTGGGTGGAGAACCCGCCGATGGCGACGGTGGAGAAGCTGTGGCCGATGGCATCGAACCAGGTCATGCCGGCGGCCCAGTAGGCAAAGGCGCACAGTGCGGTGAGCGCCACGTAGATGTACCACAGGGCCTTGGCGGTTTCCCCGATGCGGGGGGTGAGCTTGTTGTCTTTCACTGGCCCCGGCACTTCGGCCCGGTACAGCTGCATACCCCCGATACCCAGCATGGGCAGGATGGCGACCGCCAGCACAATGATCCCCATGCCGCCCAGCCATTGCAGCTGCTGGCGATACCAGAGCATGGACTCCGGCAGTGAGTCGATGCCGGTAATGACGGTGGCCCCGGTGGTGGTGAGCCCGGAGACGGCTTCGAACAACGAGTCAATATAGGTGTAGGGCGCGTTATTGCTGAGGTAAAAGGGAATAGAGCCGGCCACGCTCAGTACCACCCAGAACAGGGTGGTGATCAGGAAGCCGTCCCGCACCCGAAGGTCACCGGCCACCCGCCGGAAGGGGAGCCACACCACCAGGCCACCGAACATGACCATCATCAGGCCATTGGCAAAGCGCTGCCACTGGCCGTCGTCGTACAGCAGGGAGATGCCCAGGGGCGGCAGCATGGTGAGGCTGAACAGCATCATCAGCAGGCCGAGTACCTTGGCAATAACCGGCAGGCGCACTCTACAGTCCCTTCGGTTGCGGTGGATGTGTCATCAGAAGAAGGTCAGCCCCACCTGGAACAGCTTTTCCACCTCGCGGATGCGGGTCTTGTCCACCAGGAACAGCACCACGTGGTCGTCCGGTTGCACCCGCAGGTGATCGTGGGCGATCAGTACCTCGTTGTGGCGCACGATGGCGCCAATGGTTGTGCCCTGGGGCAGCTTGATCTCGTCCAGGCGTTTGCCGACAACCCGTGAGGAACGATGATCGCCGTGGGCGATGGCCTCGATCGCCTCCGCCGCGCCCCTTCGCAGGGCGTGCACATTGACCACGTCGCCCTTGCGCACGTGGGTCAGCAGGCTGCCAATGGTGGTTTGCTGGGGCGAGATGGCCACGTCGATTTCGCCACCCTGGATCAGGTCCACGTAATCCGGGTTGTTGATCAGGGTGAGCACCTTGCGGGCGCCAAGGCGTTTGGCCAGCAGTGAGGCCATGATGTTGGCCTCGTCATCGTTGGTGACCGCGCAGAATACATCGGTGCTTTCGATGTTCTCTTCCAGCAGGATGTCCTTGTTGGCGGCGTTGCCTTCCAGCACGATGGTCTTGCGCAGGTTCTCCGACAGCATCACGCAGCGGTCCCGGTTCTGCTCCAGCAGCTTGACCTGGTAGCGACTCTCCAGGGTATGGGCCAGGCGCTGGCCGATGTTGCCGCCACCACAGATGAAGACGCGCTTGTAGGGTTTCTCCAGGGGCTGCAGTTCGCTCATCACCGAGCGGATGTGGTCGGTGCCGGCAATGAAGAAGACCTCGTCACCATCCTCGATGACGGTGTCGCCCTGGGGAATGATGGGCCGATCCTTGCGGAAGATGGCCGCCACCCGGGTGTCGATGCGGGGCATGTGGGTGCGCAGATACGACAGCTCATGGCCCACCAGCGGACCACCCTCGGTGGCGCGGATGGCCACCAGCCGCACCAGGCCGTTGGAGAATTCCAGCACCTGCAGGGCGCCGGGATATTCGATCAGCCGGGTGATGTGCTGGGTGACCAGGTGCTCCGGGCTGATCAGGACATCCACCGGAAAGCCGTTCTCGCCAAACAGTTCCTTGCGTGCCAGGTAGGCGTTGGCCCTTACCCGGCTGATCTTGGAGGGTGTCTTGAACAGCGAGAAGGCCACCTGGCAGGCGACCATATTGGTCTCGTCGGAGTTGGTGACGGCAATCAGCATGTCGGCATCTTCGGCGCCGGCCTGCCTCAGCACGGTGGGATAGGACGCAAAGCCCTGTACCGTGCGGATGTCCAGCCGGTCCTGGAGTTCCCGCAGGCGCACCCCGTCGCTGTCGATCACGGTGATGTCGTTGGCCTCGTTGGCGAGGTTCTCGGCAAGGCTGCCCCCCACCTGACCGGCTCCGAGGATAATGATCTTCACTGGCGCTCCTCCGGCCCGCCCTTTTTCAGGCAGGCGTAGAAAAATCCATCGTGACTTTCCGGGTTCGGTAGCAGTTGCCGCCCATGACCGGTGTCCATCCCCCAGGCCACCGGCTCATCAAGCAGTCGGGCATCCGTTTGCTGCCCCAGGAATCGCCGGATTATACGGCTGTTTTCCTGGGGAAACACGGAACATGTCGCGTAAACAAGCCGGCCTCCGGGCCTCAGGGTCTGCCACAGGGCTGACAGCAGGCCAATCTGGATGGTGGCAAGCGGGGTGATATCGGTTTCCCGCCGCAACAGCTTGATGTCCGGGTGTCGGCGAATCACGCCGGTGGCGCTACACGGAACATCCAGCAAAATGGCGTCAAACGGCTGGCCGTCCCACCACTGGTCGACGTCGGCGGCGTCTGCTTCTATCAGTCTGGCAGAGAGTTGCAGCCGTTCCAGATTCTCCTGGATCCGGGGCAGGCGATCGGCGGACTCGTCGATGGCCAACACTTCCCCCTGGTTGTCGATGGCCTCAAGGATGGCGCAGGTCTTGCCACCAGGGGCGGCACAGGCGTCCAGAATACGCTGCTCGGGCCCGGGCTTCAGCCACTGGGTACACAGTTGGGCGGCTTCATCCTGCACGCTGACATGGCCGTGGGCAAAGCCAGGCAAAAGGTCCACGGGCACCGGTCGGTCCAGCTGGATACCCAGGTCGGCAAATTCGGTGGCCCGGCCCGGAATGCCTGCTTCCCGCAGCCGGTCCAGGTACTCGTCCCGGCTGCCGTGCATGCGGTTGATGCGCAGGGTCATGGGGGCCTGGGCGTTATTGGCCCCGAGTATGCCCTGCCAGTGCTCCGGCCAGTTGTGGCGGAGCTTTTCGATCATCCAGCCGGGGTGACTGTAGCGGGCCTCATCACTGGTGGGGGCCGGCGCACCTTCCCGTTCCGCTGCCCGCAGTAAACCATTTACCAGCCCGGCCAAGGGTGTCTTGCCCAGGGCCTTGCAGGCTTCCACGGTTTCGTTGAGGACGGCGTAGGAGGGGTTCTCACTGAAGCGCAGCTGGAACAGGGCCACCAGCATCAGGTGATGGACAATGCGGTCCTGCTTGCGCAGTGGCTTGCGCAGGCGGCTGGTCAGCTCGTCATCCAGCCGGTGGAACCAGCGGCAGGTGCCATAGCACAGGGCCTGGAGCTGGGGGCGGAGGTCCGGTTCGAGGGTATGGGCTTCCACGGGCAGGCACTGGTTGAGGGACTCCCCCTGCTCCACCGCCAGTATGACCCGCGCGGCGACGGCTCGCAGTGGCAGCTCCCGGGGCATCATTGCAGCACCTGGCCCGGTGTCAGCACCGGTTTGCCGCCATTGATCAGATCAGACACCGACATGGCCCGGGTGCCCGGCAACTGCACCCGGGTTACCCGCAGGATGCCGTTGCCGCAGGCAATGTCGACACCGGAGCGCTCGCGGGCCAGTACCATGCCGGGGGGCTGGCTGGTGGAATCGTCGACAGCAAAGGCTTCGTGGATGCGTACCCGCTTTCCATCCAGTTCGCCATCGGTACCCGGCCAGGGGTTGAAGGCGCGAACCTTGCGGGCAATCGCTGCCGCACTGGCCTGCCAGTCGATATGCGCCTCATCCTTGCTCAGTTTGTGGGCATAGGTGGCCAGGCTGTCATCCTGGGGCTCGGCGGTGAGGCCCCGGGTGTCCAGCGCCGCGAGTGCTTCAACGATGGCCTTGCCGCCCATGTCCGCCAGCCGGTCGTGGAGGCTGCCGCCGGTGTCGTCGTCATGGACGGGGGTACCCTGCTTGAGCAGCATGTCACCGGTATCGAGGCCGGCGGCCATCTGCATGATGGTGATGCCGGTTTCCGCGTCACCGGCTTCGATGGCACGGTGGATCGGGGCGGCGCCTCGCCAGCGGGGCAGCAGCGACGCGTGGATGTTCAGGCAGCCCAGGCGGGGGATATCAAGTACCGCCTGGGGCAGGATCAGACCGTAGGCGGCCACCACCATCACATCCGGTTGCAGGTCGCGAAGGCGCTGTTGTTCGGTATCATCCTTCAGGGAGGAGGGCTGATAAACGGGGATGTCCGCCTCCACGGCGGCCTGCTTCACCGGGCCGAACTGCTGTTTGCGGCCACGGCCGGCTGGTCGGTCGGGCTGGGTGTAGACGGCGACGATGTCATGGTCGGTGGCAAGCAGTGCCCGTAGGGCGACGGCGGCAAAATCGGGGGTTCCGGCAAAAACGATTCGCACTGCGGATTCCTGTTTCTGGCTGCGTTGACGGTGTTAGCAAACGAAAAAACCGGGCGCTTACACCCGGTTCCTGATAGTCAGTGTCAGCCTGATCGGATCAGGCGCTCTTCTTGTGAAGCTTCTCGAGCTTCTTGCGGATGCGGTTACGCTTGAGTGCGCTCAGGTAATCCACGAACAGTTTGCCGTTCAGGTGGTCCATCTCGTGCTGGATGCACACCGCCAGCAGGCCGGTGGCTTCCAGTTCATAGGGCTGGCCGTTATAGTCGATGGCCCTGATGCGAACGTGTTCGATACGATCCACATCCTCGTAGAACCCCGGCACGGACAGGCAGCCTTCCTGCATGGGCTGGTAGTCGCCGTCGAGCACTTCCACCTCAGGGTTGATGAAGACCCTTGGCTCGCTTCTGTCCTCGGACAGGTCCATCACGATGATCTGCTCGTGAACGTTTACCTGGGTCGCTGCCAGGCCGATACCCGGGGCGTCGTACATGGTCTCGAACATGTCGTCGATCAGCTTGCGGTGCTCGTCGGTGACTTCTGTCACCGGCTTGGCGATGGTCCGCAGCCGTGGGTCCGGATATTCAAGAATGTTCAGAATCATAATTGCCTGTGCTTGCCTGAGTTGCCATGATCTCGCCAGAAGGTCTGGCTGGTGTCACAAAATGCGATCGCGTACCGCGACTTTTGCTGTCTACTGGCTATCATAATCGGAACGATAGGTCCGTATTCCAAGGGGACAGCGTTGATTCCCTGTATTATCCCCGGAAGCATCATTGAATACAAACTGATCAGGCGATAGTCAGAATCTACTGCAAGACAAGAATATAAGATCACAATTTCGTTACTTTCCTCTATATTAGAGGGGAGCACGCTTTACCAAGGCACGCGCGATGAAGGATTTTACAATGAGGAAACTGCTGTACGCTCTGGCGGCCGTGATGCTGCTGTCCACATCCTGGGCACAGGCGCAGGGCCCGGAGTTCCGGACGGATCACCCCGACCGGTACGTCGTGAAGAAGGGTGATACCCTCTGGGATATCTCATCACGGTTCCTGAACAATCCCTGGTACTGGCCGGAGATCTGGCACGTGAACCCCCAGGTCAATAACCCCCACCTGATCTATCCCGGGGATGAACTGGCGCTGGTCTATATTGATGGCAAGCCCTACCTGACCAAGTCGAGCAGCGGTGTGGTCAAGCTCTCGCCCCAGGTACGGTCCGAACAGATCGACACCCCGATTCCGGCCATTCCCCTGGACGCTATCGACAGTTTCCTCACCAAGACCCGTATCGTTACGGAAGAGGAACTGAACGGCGCCCCGTATATACTGGAGGGTGAGGAAGGTCGCATCGTTACCGGTGCCGGCGACCGTGTCTATGCCCGTGGCGAGGCTCCGGCCCGCAGCGTTGGTATTTTCCGCCGCAGCCGTGCCCACACCGACCCGGACACCGGCGAGTTCCTGGGCCTGGAGGCCCGCTCTATCGGCGACGGCAACGTGGTCGACGAGGAAGGCGACATCCTGACCGTGAAGCTGACCCGCACCCGCGAGGAAGTTCGCATCGAGGACCGTCTGCTGGCCCGCGAGGACCGTCGTATCAACACCGCTTTCACGCCCAGCGCCCCCGATGAGGACATTGAGGGCAAGATGATTGCCGTGGAAAGCGGTGTTACCCAGATCGGCCAATATAACGTGGTGGTGCTGAACCGCGGCGACCGGGATGGCCTGGAAGTAGGCAACGTGCTGGCTGTACTGCAGGCCGGGCGTATGGCCAAGGACCCGGTGACCAAGGAGATGGTGCAGCTTCCCGACGAGCGCGCCGGTCTGCTGATGGTCTTCCAGACCTACGAAAAACTCAGCTATGGCCTGATTCTGAAGGCCACTCGCACCCTGTCCGTGGGTGACAAGGTGGTGAATCCGTAAGGGGCACCTGCCCCCTTACCCGATCAGGAATCCATGGGCTGCCAGGATGGCAGCCCGATTGACAGGGAGGTTGTCCTTGCCTTTATCGGTCAGTGCACCAGACACTGCGTTTCTTTCCTCACCCTCGGCGCCATGGCTATTGCTGGGCCTGCTGCCTCGTTTCAGCGGCAAGCGCTGGCTGGCGGTATGTGATGCCTTTGCCGACCCCCTGGAATTCCTGGACGCTTCCACCGCCACCCAGAAGGCCTTTGGTGCCGGCGCCGAAGCCCGTGCGGTGATGGCCGCATGGCAGCGAAAGGATCTCGATTTCCCCCCGCTGGCCGCTATTGCGACCGTGTTCGACACCTGCCGCCAGCAGGCCATCGAATTGCTGGGTTGGGGCAGCGAGCGCTATCCCGAGCCCCTGCGTCATATCCAGGATGCG
The DNA here is from genome assembly GCF_042651045.1 of Marinobacter lacisalsi. Classification (NCBI taxonomy): domain Bacteria; kingdom Pseudomonadati; phylum Pseudomonadota; class Gammaproteobacteria; order Pseudomonadales; family Marinobacteraceae; genus Marinobacter; species Marinobacter lacisalsi. Next base: position 197,057 of record NZ_JBHSDI010000001.1, on the reverse strand, counting down.
CCGGCGGTGCTGTACGTGCGCGGGCGAACGGAACTGCTGAGCCAGCCGCAACTGGCGATTGTGGGGTCCCGCAATGCCACCCGTGCCGGCCTGGACCATGCCTGGCAGTTTGCCGGTGCGCTGACTGAGAAAGGCTATGCCGTTACCAGCGGTCTGGCTCAGGGCGTGGATGGTGCCGCCCATGCCGGTGCCCTGGCGGCGGGCGGTGATACCGTGGCCGTGGTGGGCACCGGGGCCGATGTGATCTATCCCCGCAGCCATAAGGCCCTGACGGGCCAGATTGTCGAGCAGGGCGTGCTGGTGTCGGAATACCCGCCGGGCACCGGTCCCAAAGCCGGCCATTTCCCCCGCCGGAACCGGATCATCAGCGGCCTGAGCCGTGGCATCCTGGTGGTGGAGGCGGGGTTGCGTTCCGGTTCCCTGATCACCGCGCGGCTGGCCCTGGAGCAGGGGCGGGAGGTATTCGCCATTCCCGGCTCCATACACAACCCGCTGGCTCGGGGGTGCCATTCCCTCATTCGCCAGGGCGCCAAGCTGGTGGAGACGGTGGACGACATCGAGGAGGAGCTGGCCGCCTGGTGGAACCGGCCGGTCGAAGCCTCCCCGGCATCCGACCCGGTGCCCGGAACCCGGCCCCGCCCCCAGCCCGAACTGTTCGCCACGGCACCGGAGCCGGCCCCGACGCCGGAGCACCTGGATCAGCGGGAAATCGCGGTGCTGAACGCTTTAGGGTATGATCCCAGCTCTACCGATCAACTATGTGCTGCCACGGGGCTGCCGGCGGATCAGCTGATGCAGTCGCTGCTATTGCTGGAAATGGAAGGGCTGGTGGAATCCGCGCCAGGGGGCTACCTCCGCGTTTTCTAGTTCGCGCCGATCCATGACTGCCGTGGCCTTCAGCCGAGCCAGTGAAACCTCATGACAATCGCCACAAACCTTGCTACCAACTGGTCTCGCCAGCGCCTCCGCCAGGTCCTTGAAGGAGATGGCGTCATCGCCTACCCGACGGAAGCGGTCTGGGGTCTGGGTTGCAATCCCTGGAGCGAATTCGCCGTCGACACCATCCTCGCCCTCAAGCAGCGCCCAGTGCATAAGGGGCTGATTCTGGTGGCCGCCTCTGTCGAGCAGATCCGTTTCTTGCTGGACCCATTGCCGGACGAGGTTCGCCAGCGGGCCGAGAGCCACTGGCCGGGCCCGGTCACCTGCGTGGTGCCGGACGTGCATTCGCAGATCCCGGACTGGGTGCGGGGCGACCATGACACCATTGCGGTAAGGGTCAGTGCCCACCCTCTGGTGCAGCAGCTTTGCCGGATTGCGGGCATGCCGCTGGTGTCCACCTCCTGCAATCCGGCTGGCCGTGAGCCGGCCAGAGCTCCCTGGCGGGTGCGGCGGTACTTCCCCGATGGCATTGACCTGATGGTGTCGGGTAGCCTGGGCAGCTCCCGCCAACCCAGTACCATTATCGATATCACCACCGGCCAGAAGCTGAGATAGGAGGCCAGATGACCGATCCCGCAATGCCGGATTCCGAAGCCGTCCGCCAATACCTGCTGAACCTGCAGGACACGATTTGTGAGCGCCTGGAGGCCCTGGACGGCAAGGAACGATTCGTTACCGACGCCTGGGACAGACCGGAAGGCGGTGGCGGCATCAGCCGGGTCATCACCGAAGGTGCCGTGTTCGAGAAGGGTGGCGTCAACTTTTCCCGCGTGATGGGGGAGCAGATGCCCCCGTCCGCCACGGCCCACCGTCCGCATCTGGCGGGGGCGCCCTGGCAGGCGATGGGCGTGTCGCTGGTGATGCACCCGAAGAACCCCTATGTGCCCACCTCCCACGCCAATGTGCGCTTCTTTGTCGCTACCCCAAAGGACAGCGAACCGGTGTGGTGGTTTGGTGGCGGTTATGACCTGACGCCCTACTACGGTTTCGACGACGATTGCCGCCACTGGCACGACACGGCCCGCAATGCCTGCCTGCCCTTCGGGGCCGATATCTACCCCCGTTACAAGCAGTGGTGCGACGAATACTTTTATCTCAAGCACCGACAGGAGCCCCGGGGCATTGGCGGCCTGTTCTTTGATGACCACAATACCGGTAACTTCGCCGATGACTTCGGCCTGATGCAGTCCGTGGGCTCGAGTTTCATCGCGGCCTACGAGCCCATTGTCCAGCGTCGTATGGACCACCCCTGGGGTGAGCGTGAGCGCGAATTCCAGCTCTACCGCCGGGGCCGGTACGTGGAGTTCAATCTGGTTTATGACCGTGGCACCCTGTTCGGGCTGCAATCCGGCGGCCGCACCGAGTCCATCCTCATGTCGCTGCCGCCGCTGGTGCGCTGGGACTACAACCGCACGCCGGAGCAGGGTTCCGAGGAGGCCCGGTTGACGGAGCATTTCCTGACCGGACGCAACTGGCTGGAGGAAGACGATGCACAATGATCTGTACGCGGTGGTGGGCAACCCCATCAGCCACAGCAAATCCCCCCGTATCCACAGCCTGTTCGCCGCCCAGACCGGAGAGCCGGTGGAATACACCGCTATCCAGGCGCCACTGGAGGAGTTCGACGAGACGGTGCGGGATTTCTTCGCCAAGGGCGGCAAGGGCCTGAACGTCACGGTGCCGTTCAAGGAACAGGCCTGGAACATGGCTGACCGTCGCAGCGAGCGGGCTGCGAAGGCCGGGGCCGGCAACACCCTTTACCAGGATGCCGATGGCCGGCTGGTGGCGGACAATACCGATGGTGTGGGTCTGGTGACCGACCTGACCAGGAGTGCCGGCGTCAGCCTGGCGGGTAAACGACTGTTGATTCTGGGCGCTGGCGGCGCAGTGCGCGGGGTGTTGGGTCCGATACTGGCGCAGCGGCCCGGGGAGCTGGTGATTGCCAATCGCACCGTTTCAAAAGCGGAGGCGCTGGTGGCACTGTTTGCAGACGAGGCCGGTGACACCCTGCTGTCTGCGATCGGGTTCACCGACGTAACGGGAGGATTCGATATCACTATCAATGGCACCAGCGCCAGCCTGCAGGGCGACCTGCCCCCGGTGACCACGGATGCCGTCACACCGGCTACGGTGGTTTACGACATGATGTACACACCGGGCGTTACCACCTTCAACCGGTGGGCGCTGGATAATGGCGCGGGTAAGGTACTCGACGGGCTTGGCATGCTGGTGGAGCAGGCGGCTGAATCCTTTTACATCTGGCGGGGCGTGCGTCCTGAAACCGGGCCGGTGATGGATGAGTTGCGCAATAACTGAGACAGGTCACCATTTGCGCGCCTGACCTTGGCCCGAAACCCGCGAACTGGGCTATGCTGTGGGCAGCATAAGTAGTCGTCAACATAGGGCCTGGTGTCCCGTCCGGGTAATTCGTCAACCTGCTGCGTGACGCCCTGCGGGAGCCACTGAGGACCTTGATAGCTGCGTTGCGCTGACTTGATTTGGAATCACCAAACCTTCGCCACCGCGCCTTGCTCTCAAGGCCCTCAGTGGCTCAGTAGGTTAACGAATTACCCGGACGGGACACTGGCATGGATATTTTGACCCTGGTCGGGCTGGTGGCAGGGGTGGCGATTGTCATAATCGCCATGCTGGCCAACGCCTCCGCACTGACCTTTTTGAACCTCCCCGGTCTGGCCATTGTGCTGGGCGGTACCTTTGCCGTTACCCTGATCCGGTTCCGTCTGGCCACGGTCAGCAGTGCCTTCAGGCTGGCCCTGAAGACCGCCTTTACCGACCGCCTGGATCGCCCCAGTGACCTGATCCGTGAGGTTGGTGAGCTGGCGCGGGTGGTCCGCAAAGACGGCATTCTGGGGCTTGAAAGCCACGAAACGGAAAACGAATTCCTGCAAAAGGCGATCAACCTGTGTGTGGACGGGCACCCGCCGGAAATGGTCGAGGAAACCCTGGCCCAGGATATCCAGCAGGTCAGCGAGCGTTACGAAGTGGCCGAGCGGGTGTTCCGGGGTATCGGCGAGTCAGCGCCGGCCATCGGCATGCTGGGGACCCTGGTGGGCCTGGTGCAGATGCTCAACACGCTGGATGACCCCTCGTCCATCGGTCCGGCCATGGCGATTGCGTTGCTGACCACGCTCTACGGCGCGTTCATTGCGCAACTGATCGCCCTTCCCCTGGCCGACAAGCTCCAGCTCAAGGCCGAAGACGAACGCCGTAACCAGCTGCTGATCGTCACCAGTATCCAGAATATTCTCCGCGGCCAGAACCCCCGGGTGATCACCGAGATCCTGTCGTCGTTTGTCAGCCCGGATCAGCGTCAGGCGCCGGAAGCCGGCCAGGAGGCCTGACCGGTGGCGTCTCCGGTGCTTACGCGTCGTACCTCCGTGCGCAAAAAGGGAGGTGCGCCTGCGTGGATAGTGACCTTTGCCGACCTCGCCACCCTGCTGCTGACCTTCTTTATTCTGCTGTTATCGTTTGCCGAGATGGATGTGGAAAAGTACCGTGCCATGGCCCAGTCCATGGCGGTAGCCTTCGGCAGTGCCAATGTGGTGGCCCCGGATGTGGGTGGGTCACCGCTGACGATGATCGAGTCGGATACCGTGTCGCTGCCGGAGCCACAGGATACCCCCCGGGATGAGGCGGAATTCATCGATGACCGGGGGGCCGCGCCGGATATCACCCAGGTGCCGGAGGGCATTGTGGAGCTCTCGACGAGGCTCATCGGTGAACTGCAGGAGCAGGTGGCCGATGAGTCACTGAGTATCAACTATGACCAGCAGCAGGTGGTCATCCGTTTCTCGGAACAGGCAACCTTCAATTCGGGCGAAGCGGAAATCAAGCCGCAGATGCTGCCTATAATCGATCAGGTGGTGGATGTACTGGCCCAGTGCAGCGGTGACATCATCGTAGCCGGTTATACGGACGATGTGCCTATCACCAGCAGCCGGTTCCGTTCCAACTGGGACCTGTCCGCGGCCCGGGCGGTGTCGGTGGTGCACGAGCTGGTGCTGAACCGACAGATCCCGGCGGAGCGGGTGATTGCTGCGGGGCGCGCGGAAACCCAGCCGCTGGCTCCCAACACCACACCGGAAAACCGCGCCCTCAATCGACGGGTGGAGATTGCCATCCGCGAACCCGAATGTCAGGATTCGGTGCCGACGCGGGAGCTGCCGGTGGAAGTGCTGCCCTGATACGGCACTATAACCTAATACAGAATTCATCTAGGTCAGGAGCTTGATGGGTCGTTATACTATTCGGCCTTACTTTCCTGGAATTTTTATAACGAGAGAGATCATGAGCGGACCTGAAAAACCAAAAGTCATCGGAGAGGAATGGAGTGACGAACGGGTGAAGAGCTTCCTGTTCCTGAGCCCCTATGACGCCCGACTCAACCCGGATCACTACGTACTGATCTCGGCGTATGAGGCCATGCGAGCCGAGGATTTCGAGCGTTTCATCGGGTTTTTTGTGGAAGCCGGCCGTGATCTGAACGCGAAGGACAGCCAGGGCGAAACTATCCTCGACCATATTGCCCGCCACAAACGCATGACCGCCTATGCCGATGCCCTCAGGGCGGCAGGCGCAAAAAAAGCGGCGGAACTGGAGTAATCTCCAGCCCGGCCGCTGAGCACCCTGATGGAGGTCGGAGGGTCAGTCGACCGCGACCTCAATGGCTTTGGGTTCTGCCGGCTCCGCCTTGGTGAGTGTCAGTGACAGAACCCCTTCCTTGAAGCGGGCCCTGATGCTGTCCTCATCCACGTTGTCCGGCAGGGTAAACCGGCGCAGGAAGCTGCCGTAGACCCGCTCGACGCGGTGGTGTTTGTCGTCACCGGTTTCCTCTTCCTTCTTGCGCTCACCCTGTATGGTGAGCACGCCGTCGTGGACGGTCACCTTCACGTCTTCCTTCTTCATGCCCGGCAGTTCGGCCTCAATAACGAAGGCTTCCTTCGTTTCCTTGATGTCGACCGCCGGGGCCCAGTCGGTACGACGGAACAGATCCTTGCCTTCACGCTCACCGTTGGTGGCCGGCAGCCCGAAGTAGCGGTTGTAACGGTTGATCAGGTCTTCAAATTCGTTGACCGGATTCCAGCGGGTAAGATTGCTCATAATGAAACTCCTCCTGTGAACCTGAATGCCAATGTTTCGATTCAGCTTCAGTCGCGGAACAGCTCCATCACGGTGGCGCCAACCGGATGGTTATCCGTGAACCTCTGCTGGTTCTGAGTTTGGGTGCGGACGGTAGTATTTCAAGAGACGAGTTGGTTGATTTTTGATCTGCATCAGGTTTGTTTGTTTTGGGGGCTGGGCATGGGTGCTATTGGTGTTTTCTCCGCCGCAATTCAGGGGCCGTCCCTGGCAACCCGCCTTGCTCCGCGCTCAGTCCGGCCAACCATCGCAGATGGTCGGCGTTCGCCTACGCACAAAGCTTCGCTTTGTAAACGCTAGGGCTCACCCATGGCGCTGCTCCGAAAACACCAATAGCACCCATGCCCGTCAGACAGCCTGGAAGACGCTCTGCAAAACCACCTGATTTGGCGGTGAACATCCCCTCTCCCTTGAGGGGAGAGAGGCTTACAGCGTCATTGCTCCGCCAGGTAGTCGTCCTTCAGCTTCACGTAGTTCGCGGCAGTATATTTGAAGAAGGTTTTCTCATCGTCGGTCAGTGCCCGGGCTTTCTTGCAGGGGGAGCCGACGTAGAGGTGGCCGGATTCCAGCGTCTTGCCGGGCGTCACCAGGCAGCCGGCGGCGATGATGACGTCGTCTTCCACCACCGCGCCGTCCATGATGATGGCACCCATACCGACCAGCACGCGGCTGCCAATCGTGGCGCCGTGGATCAGGGCCTTGTGGCCGACAGTGACGTCGTCGCCCAGGGTGGTGGGCCAGCCGCCGGGGTTGAAGTCAGAGGCATGGGTGATGTGAATCACCGTGCCGTCCTGGATGCTGCAACGGTTACCAATCCGAATCCGGTGCATATCACCCCGCACCACGGTCATGGGCCAGACCGAGCAGTCGTCTCCCATTTCCACGTCACCAATCACCACCGCTGAGTCATCCACCCAGGATCTTTCACCGAATTTTGGTGTGTAACCCTTGTGAGAACGTATGTTCGCCATTACATACACCTATTAGCCAGGACATTTGTATACCGATATCTTCACAGATAATACGGTGAATATCATTGATTCAAAATTGCCAGCTGAGGCGAAGCCAAATGAACAATCCACTGCTATCAGACGACCTGCTCCCTAAATTCGATCACGTTCGTATCGAACACATGGAGCCCGCCATTGACCAGATCCTCAGCGACAACCGCGTACAGATCCAGGAGCTGGCCAGCCAGAGAGACCCGTCGTGGCACACCCTGGTTCAGCCCATGCAGGCACTGGATGACCGACTCAACAACGCCTGGTCGGTTATTTCCCACCTCAACGGGGTAATGAACAACGAAGAGATCCGCGCCGTCCATAAGCGCTGCCTGGAAAAGCTGACTGAGTACAGCACCGAAATCAGCCAGAACGAACAGCTTTGCGCCGCCTTCAAGAAAGTCGCCGATCGGGCGGATTTCAGGGACCTCAGTGAAGCCCAGCAGAAGATGGTCAACAACACCCTGCGGGATTTCCACCTGGGTGGCGTCGACCTGCCCGCAGACAAGAAGAAAACCTTTGCCAACCTGTCCCGGGAGCTGGCGGACCTGTCCAGCCGTTTCAGCGACAACGTGCTGGATGCCACCCAGCACTGGTACAAGCACATCACCGATGAACAGGAACTGTCCGGCGTGCCGGAGTCCGCTCTTGACGGCGCCCGTCAGGCCGCAAAGCAGAAAGAGCTGGACGGCTTTGTGATTACCCTGGATTTCCCCAGCTTTTTCCCGGTGATGACCTACTGCGACAACCGGGAACTGCGCCGGGAAGTCTACGAAGCCTTTGTTACCCGGGCCTCCGACATGGGGCCGGACGCCGGCAAATGGGACAACACCCCGATCATGGCGGAAATCCTCAAACGCCGCCACGCCCAGTCCAAACTGCTGGGCTTCAACAACTTTGCCGAACGCTCCCTGGCCACCAAGATGGCTTCCAGCGTGGACGAGGTACTGGACTTCCTGCACAAGCTGGCAGCCAAGGCCAAGCCCGTTGCGGAGCAGGAAGTGTCGGAGCTGAAAGCCTTCGCGAAGGAGGAACACGGGGTTGAGGATCTGCAGGCCTGGGATATTGGCTACTACAGCGAAAAGCTGCGCCAGAAGCTTTACGATATCTCCCCGGAGACCCTGCGCCCCTGGTTCCCGGCCCAGCGGGTGATTTCCGGTATGTTCCAGGTGACCGAGAAGCTGTTCGGCGTCCAGATCGAGGAACAACCGGAGGTGGAAACCTGGCACAAGGATGCCACCGCCTACCGCATCTCCCGTGATGGTGAAGAGATTGCCTGGTTCTACCTGGACCCCTTCGCTCGCCAGGGCAAGCGCGGCGGCGCCTGGATGGCCGACTGCCGGGTGCGCTGGAAGAACCTGCGTGGCAAGTTGCAGCTGCCGGTGGCGTTCCTGACCTGCAATTTCACCCCGCCGGTGGAAGGCAAGCCGTCACTACTGACCCACGACGAGGTGACCACCCTGTTCCACGAGTTCGGCCATGGCCTGCACCACATGTTGACCCAGGTGGACGTGGCGGATGTCTCCGGCATCAATGGCGTGGCCTGGGATGCGGTAGAGCTGCCCAGCCAGTTCCTGGAGAACTGGTGCTGGAACCCGGAATCCCTGGCACTGATTGCCAGCCACCATGAAACCGGTGAGCCGCTGCCCCAGGACCTGCTGGACAAGATGCTGGCAGCGAAGAACTTCCAGGCCGGTATGCAGATGATGCGGCAGCTGGAGTTCTCGCTGTTCGACTTCCGGTTGCACGCGGAATTCACGGAACAGGCCCCCACCAACCCGCTGGACATGCACCGGGACGTCCGCAAGGAGGTGGCGGTGGTGGAGTCGCCGGAATTCAACCGATTCCCGAACGCCTTCTCCCATATCTTTGCCGGTGGTTACGCTGCAGGGTATTACAGCTACAAGTGGGCGGAGGTGCTGGCAGCAGATGCGTTCTCACTGTTCGAGGAAAACGGTATCTTCGATCCGGAGACCGGGCACGCCTTCCGGGAAAATATCCTGGAGATGGGCGGCTCCCGCGAGCCGGCAGAGCTGTTCAAAGCCTTCCGTGGCCGTGAACCGGACGTGGAAGCCCTGCTCCGCCAGTCCGGTATCACGGACCACGACCACGCAGCCTGAGGAGTCTGACAATGGCCCGTACACCGAAACGTTTTATCGCCGGGGCCGTCTGCCCCCGGTGCGCGGCCATGGACCGGCTGACCATGTACACCGACGACGACGGCGTACAGCACCGGGAATGTGTGTCCTGCGGCTTCACCGACAGTCAGGGGGGCGACGGCCCCTCCGGCAATCCGGAACTGGAAACCCGGGTCAACAAGCGCAAGAACGAAGACGACCACACCGTCAAGCAGGTGGTCTTCTTCAAGGCAGGTCATTCGGACGACTGAAAGCGTTCACTGGCAGACGGGCACAGACCACCTTTGGTGTGAATGTGATGACCGTCAGCACGCTGGCCATGCATGGATGGAACTGTGTGGCTTAACCATGTAATATCCGTAAAGTTTTCATGTCAGCCCCGATGCGGGCGGCAAATGTTTCAGTGTTGACCTGACAGGAGTCGACGTGTGGCCCAGGGATGGGTGCGTCAGCCATCATGTTTTACCGCCTTCTTCTCAAGAAACGACGTTCCAGTTCCGAAATTTCCCGCCGGCTTGATGTTGGTATGCGGGCACGGTTGCGGAAAGCTCTTTTCTGGCTGCTTGCCCTTTCCTCCCTGCATGTTGTTGCCATGCTCCTGTTCGAGGGGCTGGGTCTCAGCGATGCTATCTGGTTAACCCTGACCACGCTCACCACGGTCGGTTACGGCGACTTTTCCGCTGCCACGCCGGCTGGTCGGGCCGCCACGGTCCTGTTGCTGTATATCGCCGGTATCACGCTGCTCGCCCAGCTTGCCAGCGACTACATCGATTATCGCCTCAAGCAGAAAGAATACATGATCAAGGGCCTATGGAGATGGCATATGAAAGACCATGTACTAATCATCAACAGCCCCAAACACAGTCCGGCGGTGTATTTCCAAAGACTGGTGTCACAACTCAGGGCCAACGAACGGTTTGCGGACACACCGGTCCAGATCCTGACTGACGCCTTTCCCGATGGACTACCGGCGTCGCTGAGGGATCAGGGGGTTGTTCACTATCATGGCGAGTCCTCCGACCTGGAGGCACTGAAAGCTGCCTCGGCGCAGGACGCGCGGGCCATTATCGTGCTGGCGAGAGACGAATACAGTCGCGTCTCGGACAGCGTGACCCTGGACGTACTGATGCAGCTCGACCAGCTCTGCGGTGGCGCCAAGCCCTATACCGTCGCCGAGTGCGTGCAGGATGAGAACCGCGCTCGTACCGAGCGTGCCGGCAACTGTACCACCCTCCGCCCTGTCAGGGCCTATCCGGAGATCCTGGTCCGGGCCCTGGTGGCACCCGGTAGCGAGAAGATCCTGGAGAACCTGTTCACTCATGATGGCGATCATGCGACGCGATACCAGGTGTCTCTGAAGGATGTGGTCTGGTCTGACGTTGCCTGCGACCTGATGCGTGCGGGGCTCGGCACCCTGATGGCTTACGTCACCGATGACGGCCATGTGGAGTGCCACCCGGCACCCGATCACCGTTTCGACGCCAGCAGCATTATTCTCATGGTCCGTGAAGTGGCCATTCCCACAGAAACGGAAGTGAATGAGGCCCTGAAGCCTGCCCGGTCCACCGCCTGACCGTCACTTTATCAAGGAGCGACTCCCAAAATGTCAACGCCGTTTGAAACCGTAAAAGCTTACATCGAGACACTGGCCGTTCAGGTGGATCACGAGGATCCCGATGAACAACTGCTGGTGGTCAGTGCCGAACAGCAGGGTATTCACCGCCTGGTACTCGATTGTGAAGATGACATTCTCGTGCTGGAGCAGTACCTGCTGGATATCCCGTCGGCCACTGCGGACAACTACCGGGATCTTCTCAAGATTAACCGGGAGCTGATACACGGTGCCCTTTGCCTGGATGAAACCGGTACCCGGTTGATTTTCCGGGACACCCTGGCCCTGGCCAACCTCGATCTGAACGAACTGGAAAGCTCGGTGAACGCCCTGAGCCTGATGCTTGCCGAGCATGCCGATGACCTTATTCAACTCGCCCAGCAAGGAGGGGCTGCCGCATGAACCTGTTCAAGCGACTTTTCACGTTAGGCTCTGCCGAAGCCCATTCGGCCATGGACAAGCTCGAAGACCCCATCAAGATGAGCGAGCAGGCCATCCGTGACCTGAAGTCCGACCTGGACAAGAGTGTGCACAGTCTGGCCGAAATAAAAGCCATCGCCATCCGCAGCCGACGTGAGTTCGAAAATGCATCGTCGGAAGTGGAGGATTACCAGTTCAAGGCCATGCGGCTGGTACAGAAGGCGGCGGCGGGAGAACTGCCCCAGGAGGAAGCCGACCTGCTGGCGACTCGTGCATTGGAGCAACAGAGCCAGTCGCAGCAAGCAGCCGAACGGCATAAGGCAGAGAAGGAAAAGTACGATCGTCTCTCCGCCGATCTTGAATACAAGATCCAGGATCTCAGGGGCCAGATCTCTCAGTGGGAGAACGAGCTTAAAACACTGAAGGCCAGAGCGAAGGTCAGTACCGCCACCAAGAAAATCAACCGGCAGATGGCCCAGGTCGATTCCTCATCCACCATCGCGACCCTGGAAAAGATGCGCACCAAGGTGGAAGAAGAGGAAGCCCTGGCCGAGTCCTATGGCGATATGATCCAGTCGTCCCGGTCGCTGGATGATGACATCGATCAGGCCCTGGGCAAGAGCGGCGGCAGTGATGCCCTGGCGGAACTGAAAGCCCAGATGGCCGCCCAGTCATCAGAGAAGAAGCCGGGGGCCTAGCGCACCATGGTGATGGATCTTTTGTTATTGGCGTTGCTGGTGGTTGCCGGCGTTATCGGCTATCGGTTGTGGTCCCGGCAGTCGTCTTCCTCCGCTGACCACTCCGGCGATTCTGACCCACAGGCCGGAGGGATCGAGAGTGTCCGGTCCGGGGGCGTAATACAGCTCCCGCCCCACGGCCCGGACATGGCCGAGGCTGACGTCCAGATCACGGCTCGCCATGTCTACCAGCAGGACGGTTATCGCTGGTTCGAACTCGAGGGCGAGTCTGGCTCGGGTACCGTCTGGCTGGACGTGGAGCGTGACGATGAACTGGAAACCAGCGTTACCCTGAAACGGCTTCGAATCGATGAGCTGGGTCTGGACGAAGCGGGCGTGGAGCAGCTGAAGCGTGGCGCGACGGTGAGTTTCGACGGCGCCGTGTTCCGCATGACAGAGCAGGGCACGGCGCGGTTCCTGCCGGACGGAGACGAGTCCCGGGCCGAGACACTGGAGTACTGGGATCTGGAAGGGGACGACGACCGTCATGACCTGACCATCGAGCGATGGGGTCAGGATCACCGGGCCTACCTGTCACAGCGAATTCCGCCTTCCCGCATCAAGGTTTACCGAACGACGGATCAAGGATGATTGCCATGGATCTGAATATCGATGTGCTGCTCAGGGGCGCCAGCATGCTGGTGCTGTATATCGGGCTGTTCCTCGCGGCCAAATACCTGAAAAAGTTTCTTACCCCCTATTGTCTGGACCAGGAACTGACCGGCGCTGACAACGCTGCCCAGGCCACCAGTCTGGCTGGCTATTATGTTGGATTCACCGCGATTTTTTGCGGTGCCTATCTTGGCCCGAGTGTCGGGTGGTGGATGGACCTGTTGGTGGTTGGGGGCTACAGCCTGTTGGGGCTGGTGCTGTTGAACCTGTCCCGCATCCTGAACGACCGGGTCATCCTGAATACGTTTTCCGTCGCCAGGGCCATAAAAGAGCACCATAACCGGGCGGCCGGCGTGATCCAGGGCGCCAACTATCTCGGTTCTGCCCTGGTGGTGGCAGGTGCTATCCACGGCGAAGGCGGTGGCATTGTGTCTGCCCTGGCGTTCTATGGCATCGGGCAACTGGCGTTGCTGGTCTTCAGTCGCCTGTATGAATGGATGACCCCCTATTCCATCCACAAGGAAATAGAGGGCGACAATCTGGCCGCCGGCCTCGGGTTTGGTGGCAGCATGGTGGCCATCAGTCTGATTATCATGGGATCGGTCAACGGCGATTTCGTGAGCTGGGCCTACAACCTCACCTGGCTGGGTATTAACCTGCTGGGCGTCTTTGTTTACCTGATCGTGGTTCGGTTTTTCTTCGACAAGGTCGTTATCAGTCGTGATGACCTGAACAAGGAAATTGCCGAAGATCGCAACACCGGGGCCGGCTTGCTCGAGTTCGCCATTGCGATCAGTTTTGCCACAGTTCTGTACTTCATGATCGGGTGATCGCCATGACAAACGAAACCGAATCCAATCCCCTGCCGCTGGTCCGCATTCTCTTTGCGTTTGCGGCACTCTGTCTGGTCACCTCCTGTGGCCTTAGCCTTCCGGGCGGTACCCAGAAACTACTGGAGAAGCTGCCCGCCGAGGGTGGTGTCATCGGCCCCATGGTGGTTGAGGATGGCGGCACCATTCTCGATATTCATGTCTACCAGCCGGTGCCCCTAGGCCACTGGAGCTCCGTGACCGTGGCCCTGCTGGATGCCAACAAACAGTATCTCGTGGGTGTGGGCGAAGGCCTGTGGCATGAAGAAGGCCGCGACTACGAAGGCTACTACTGGCGGGAGTCGGAGACGTCCTACCAGGGCAAACTGACCGTGGCAGAGCCCGGCGAATACTTCTTTGACGTCAGCACCGAAAACAATTTCGAGGCGTCGGACCTGAGACGGGCCACCATCAAGGTGGACATCGACGAAGGCGGTTTCAGCCCCATACCTCACCGTGCGATCGGGCTGGTGGCGCTGATCCTTGCCATTGTCGTCGGGCTTTTCCGGTACCGGAGCACCTTTCGCGAAATGGTTCAGGAACAATAAACGGACAGGGACGTTTCACTATGCAACTAAAGACTGGTTTGGCGCTGGCGCTGCTGGCGGTCATCTACCTGGGACTGTTCAGCTGCAGCAGCAATGGCTATGGCTACGCAGGCTATAACGGTTACGACTCGGGCCCTTCATTCTGGTATTTCGGCGGGCCCCGGTACTACCCGAGCCGTAGTGTCCGCAGCAGCGCTCCCGGAGGCCCCGGCAGCCGCGGTACAGGCATTCACTATGGCAAATAGTGTGGGCGATATCGGGGTCAGCCTGTCGCGCCAGAAACAGGTGCTGATCGGCTCGATCCTGATTGCCGGGCTGTGCTCGATCATCTATGAACTTCTGATCAGCACGACCGCCTCTTATTTTCTCGGCGACAGCGTACGGCAGTTTTCACTCACCATCGGTATCTACATGGCGGCCATGGGGCTGGGTTCCTGGCTGTCCCGGTGGATCAAGGGCGACCTGCTGTCGGCGTTTATCGGCGTCGAGCTGATTCTGGGGGTGATCGGCGGGCTGTGCGTACCCTTCATGTACCTGGCCTACGCCTATACCGACCTGATCCAGCCGGTCATGGTGCTGCTGATACTGCTGGTGGGTACGCTGACCGGGCTGGAGGTGCCGCTACTGACGCGCATCCTGGAGCATGAGGATATCCTGGCCCGGAACCTCTCCAATGTGCTGTCGCTGGACTACCTGGGCGCATTGCTGGCCACTCTGGCCTTCCCCTTCCTGGTACTGCCGTTCATGGGCGTGTTCCAGTCGTCGCTGGCATTCGGGCTGCTGAACATTGCGCTGGGGCTGCTCAACCTGTGGTATTTCTCGCCGCAACTCAACCTGTCGAGAAAACGGATACTGGGCTGGGCGGGGTTCCTGGTAACGGCCTTCCTGGCGTTGATGCTGATTTTTTCCAAGGGGCTGCTCGATTACTGGTCGAGCTCGCTCTACAGCGACCGGGTGGTTCACCGGCAGCAGACGCCTTACCAGAC
This sequence comes from Marinobacter lacisalsi, assembly GCF_042651045.1. NCBI lineage: Bacteria > Pseudomonadati > Pseudomonadota > Gammaproteobacteria > Pseudomonadales > Marinobacteraceae > Marinobacter > Marinobacter lacisalsi. The sequence continues at coordinate 182,035 of NZ_JBHSDI010000001.1, read as the reverse complement.
CATTGTCATGACCCAGTACAAGGATGACCTGCGGCTCTTTCTCAATGGCAACCTGCAGTTCTCTTCAGTGGATGAGTACCGCTACCATGAATCCCTGGTCCATATTCCGCTGTCTCAGCACCCGGCGCCCTCAAGGGTGCTTCTGCTGGGGGCGGGGGATGGTCTGGCGGTACGGGAGCTACTGAAGTATCCGGAAATCGAGCAGGTTACCCTGGTGGATCTGGATCCGGCCGTGGTTGAGCTGGCGGCCAATGATGCGCGACTCGTTGAACTGAACCGGGGGAGCCTGAGTGACGACCGGGTGACCGTGGTGTCCGCTGATGCCATGGTCTATCTGGATGAAACCAGAGAGCCGTTCGACGTTATCCTGGCGGATCTCCCGGACCCCAACAATGTCTCCATCGCCCGGCTGTACAGCCGCGAATTCTACCGTCTTGTGCGCCAGCATCTGGCACCGGGCGGTATCTTTACCACCCAGGCCACCAGCCCCTATTTTGCCACTGATGCATTCTGGTCCATCGCGTCGTCACTGGAGGCGGCTGGCTTCGAATCCGTGACCCCTTACCATGTCCCGGTTCCTTCCTTTGGTGACTGGGGGTTCGTGTACGCCAGTACCGCCCCGCTCACCCCCCAACCTATTGAGGTAATGACCCGATATCTGGATCAGGCCGTGGTTGGTGAAGCGTTAACCTTTGAGAAAGACCTCTTTCCCACCAGCGAGGCCAAAGTCAGTTCCCTGGACCGCCCCGTTGTCCATGAGTACTACCTGGAAGGGTGGTCCTACTGGCACTGAGGCCCCAGCGCGCCTGTGTGAACGTTGGGCTGCGTTGCACTCGCTTGAATTGGCCCGCCAGTCCTGCGCTCGTGCGCCTTGCCCAACGTTCACACAGGCGCGCTGACAATCGAAGAACTTGTGTTAAGGCACACTAGAGCACCATCGCCGCCAGCCACCCGAACACCAGCAACGGCAGGTTGTAGTGCAGGAAGGTGGGTACCACCGTGTCCCAGATGTGGTTGTGCTGACCGTCGACATTGAGGCCGGCGGTGGGGCCGAGGGTGGAGTCCGAGGCGGGTGAGCCGGCATCGCCCAGGGCGCCGGCGGTGCCTACCAGGGCCACGATGGCCAGGGGGCTGAAGCCCAGTTCCAGGGCCAGGGGCACATACAGTGCGGCAATGATGGGAATGGTGGAGAAGGACGAGCCGATGCCCATGGTGATCAGCAGGCCCACCACCAGCATCAGGAAGGCCGCCATGGCCTGGTTGTCGCCGATGGTCTCCACCGATCCCTGCACCAGGCTGGCGATATCGCCGGTTTCCCGCATGACTTCCGCGAAGCCGTTGGCGGCAATCATAATGAAGCCGATCATGGCCAGCATCTTCATGCCTTCGGTGAACAGGTCATCGGACTCCTTCCAGCGAACGACGCCGGACAGGTTGAACAGCACGAAGCCGGTCAGCGCCCCCAGAATCATGGAACCCAGCCAGAGCTGTACCACGAAGGCGGCGGCGATGGCGACAATGGCCATGACGAGGGTCCAGCGGCTGTAGCTTGTGTCCACCCGCTCGGTGCGCTCGATTCTGGCCAGGTCGTACCGGCGCTCTCCCCGGTAACTGAAGAATACCGCAATCACCAGGCCCACTAGCATGCCCAGCGCTGGCAAAGCCATTGCTTTGATCACGCTGAGGCTGTCGGTGGCAATGCCATTGTCAGCCACGTTGGCCATCAGGATCTCGTTCAGGTAGATGCCGCCGAAGCCCACTGGCAGGAACATGTACGGTGTGATCAGGCCGAAGGTCAGCACGCAGGCCACCAGGCGCCGGTCCAGGTTCAGCTTTGCCATCACGTACAGCAGTGGTGGCACCAGCATCGGGATAAAGGCAATGTGGATCGGCAGGATATTCTGGGAGGACATGGCCACGGCCAGCAAGAGGCCGATGATCAGGAAGCGCACGCCCTTGTTGGCCGTGGCCGAGGAGTTGCCAGTGTCCTGGCTACCTACCATGGCCAGTGCCCGGTCCGCGAGGGCATGGGCCAGCCCGGATTTGCCAATGGCCACGGCAAAGGCGCCCAGGGTGGCGTAGGACAGGGCGACCGTAGCCCCGCCGCCAAGGCCGCTGTTGAAGGCTTCGATGGTGGCATCCAGGGACAGCCCGCCCAGCAGGCCACCAACCATGGCGCCAACGATCAGGGCAACGACAACGTGGATGCGGGCAAGGCTCAGGACGAGCATGACAATAACCGCGGCGACAACGGCGTTCATGGTAAGACTCCGTGAGTGGCGCGGGCCCTTGTGGGGCCTGCGCGGGTTTGGTGACAAATTGGTCAGGTTTTGAAGGGGCGCTAATGTGCAGGAAAGCGATGCCGGAGTCAAAGAGGCCCGGGGGAGCCTTGGCCCCCGGCCGGGAGATCAGTCACTTATACGGGTAAAACGGGGCACTTCCTCCCCCGCCACGGTCACCGATTCGTTGAACATGTCCAGCGGGCGCACCCACAGGCTGTGGTCACCGTACAGGCACCGGTACACCACCAGCCATTCCTCGGTCTCGCTGTGGCGGGCGGTGCCGATCACTTCGTAATCCTTGCCCTTGTAGTGTCGGTAGCGACCGGGGAGTATTTTACGGCTCATGGGTGGTACCTCAGTTCTTCAGCTTGTAACGGCCCGGCCCCAGGAAGATCAGGGCCAGGGCGGTGAACAGGAAGAAACCCTGCAATTCCAGCGCCCAGCCGCCGTTGCCGGCGAGCTTCATCAGCTCGTGGGTGTGCACCAGGGCAATGGCCACCAGCATGTTGAAGACAATCAGCAGGGCGCCAATGCGGGTCTGGTAGCCCACGATCACCATCAGCGGTGCCAACAGCTCGCCAATGAATACACCATAGGCGAAGAATGCCGGAATGCCATGGCTGACGAGCTGTCCCTCGATGAATCCAACCCCGTTGAACAGTTTGCTGATGCCATGGAAGAGCAGCAGCCCGCCGAGGGTGAGTCGGAGGATCAGTTTGCCAAGATCGGGATTGTCCATCGAATTGGGGCTCCGGTCAGTGTAAATTCAGTGGGTTAGATGCCGACAAGGTTAACGCCGGCGATGACAAACGCCAAGTGCTAACGGTGGGTTATCCGGGGGTGTAGCTCCACCAGGCGCTTGAGCAGCCGGTTCTGGGCGCTGGTGCTGATGCCGTTTTCTTCCATGGCCAGCACCAGCTGTTCCGCCAGGGCGTTGAACTGGGTCTCGGTCACGTTCATGCCGTCGTGCACGTCGGCCATCGGGCGACCAGTGTAGGTACAGGGGCCCCCGCTGATCTCGCAGATCTGGTCCGTCAGGTTGGTGTGGAACTGCACCACGTCGATGCCCTTGAACTGGAAGGCGATGCGTTCGTCCTCCACGATGCGGTACATCAGGTCTTCCACCATGTCGGCAATGCCGGTGCGCTCGCCCAGGTCCTGGTAAAGGGCGTCATCCGCTGTGTTGTGGCGGATGGCGCAACCGGTGGCCAGTATTGTCAGGGCCAGCAGGATGGCTGTGCGGACTGATCGTGTCATCAGAGATCTCCTCAGAAACTGCCCTGTAGTGAAAGGTAAAGTCCCCGTTGCTCCTCCAGCCCGGCGATGTCGCCAAGATCCGTCCAGGCGGCGGTCACCGAGAAACGGCGATCCGGTACCCATGCGACGAAGCCGTCCCACCAGTCATCCTCGGTAGCGAAGCCCAGGTTGTCGGGTTTCTGCCGGTATTCCGCGCCGACGATCCAGCTGCGGTTCAGCAGCAGGCCAACACTGGTTTCCAGCATGGCCTGGTAACCGTCATTGCGATCACCACCAAAACCCAGCAGGCCGCCCTGGTTGGCCCTGGTGCCCCGCACCGTGGCATTCACCAGCAGGTTACGATCCAGCACCGCAGCGAAGAACAGCTTGCTGGCGGACAGGTAGAGGTCGGTGCCCTGGTCGTCCTTCGCGCCGATGGCCTCCGGTATGTCGAAGTCACGCTGGCGCTTGTGCTGGAGACCGACCGACCACTGGCCGTAGTCGCTGTAGAGCACGTCGCCGAACAGCCTTGCCTTGATGCCGACAATGTCCTGGGACAGTTCGTCCTCGCCAAGTGCTGCCCCCAGGGTGTCCAGATCCAGGGTCTGGCGGGCGATGCTGATCTCCACCCGATTGTGCCAGTTCAGCGCCGCCCCGGTGACGTTCAGGGTGAAGTCGTCCACCTCCGCCCGGGACAGGGTCACCGTTCCGCCCCACTCCTGGTCACTGGCGTAGCCGGCCAGCAGGGCCCAGGGCACCAGTCCGCCGCCGGCACTGCCTTCGATGGTGGTGACGCCACCGGTGGCCCACAGCCGGCTGCCGGGATCGGCAAGGGCCGGTGTGGCCAGGGCCAGGCCGGCCAGCAGTGCCAGAGCCGGTCGTTGGTGATTGAGACGATGGTTCATGAACTATCTCCGGTCATTTGACGCAGCTTGGTTGCCTGCTCGCGGAAGTCGCTGGCCCAGCCGGGCAGGTCTGCCGGTGGCATGGGCCGCGCCATGTAGAAGCCCTGCCCCTTGTCGCAACCCCAGCCCTGCAGCAGCCGCCAGCTGTCCAGGTTCTCTATGCCCTCCGCCACCACGGTCAGGCCAAGGCCGTGGGCCATGTCCACGGTGGATCGCACAATCAGCTGATCCTGGGGCTCCTCGTTCAGGCGCAACACAAAAGACTTGTCGATCTTGAGTTCCTGTACCGGCAGCTGGCGCAACTGCGACAGGGACGAGTAGCCGGTGCCGAAATCGTCCACCGACAGGCTGACGCCCATGGCCCTGAGCTGTTCGAGGGTGGACTGGGCCGACTCGGTATCCGTCATGATCGCGCTTTCCGTGACCTCGAAGGTCAGCCTTTGGCAGTCAATGGCCTGATCGGCGAAAGCCCGCCGGATATCCTCGGGCAGCTGAGGGTTGCTGAGGTCCAGGGCGGACAGGTTGATGGCCGCGCCAATCATCAGCCCCCCGTGATGCAGCCCGGCCAGGTCCCGGGCTATTCGGGTCAGGATGAAGCGGGTCAGGTTACCGATCTGACCGGTCTGCTCGGCCAGCAGGATGAACTCCTCTGGCGAGATGAAACCCAGTTCCGGGTGATGCCAGCGCGCCAGCGCCTCCACCTGCACCATGCGGGCGGTGCCCATCTCGATCTTGGGCTGGTAGACCAGGTTGAGCCCGTCATTGGCGATCGCGTGGCGAAGATCCTGGGTCAGGGTCAGTTCCCGCAGGTGTGATTCGTCGCCACCGGGTTCATAGTGGGCCACCTGTTCAGGGCTGTGCTCCGCCCGCTTCAGCGTCAGGCGCAGTCGACGCCGCAGTTCATCCAGGGTGGTGGCGTCCCGGGGCAACTCGAGTCCGGCCACCGCAACCTGAAGGTTGATGGGCGTTTCGCCGATGCGGGCACTGGCCTGGAGGGCGTCCCGGAGCTTCGTCAGCAATGAGTCCAGCGGGCCTTCTGCCTGATCGGTCAGTAGTACAAATTCGTTGCCGCCGGACCGGGTCAGCAGCAGGGTCCGCTCCGGCAGGAAGGCCCTTAGCCGATCGGCGGCGAGTATCAGGGTCCGGTCACCGAATTCGAAGCCCAGGGTGTCGTTCAGCGCCCGGAATCGTGTGAGGGTCAGGCCGGCCAGTAACAGCGGCTGCCGGTCCGCCAGGGCCTTTGCCAGCGTCTCGTTCAGGGCCTTGCGGTTGGCCAGGCCGGTGAGGTCGTCGTGGAGAGCGCTGAAGCGGATATGCTCCTCCCGCTCCAGTACCCGTTGTTGCATGGTGGTCAGTGCGTCCTGCAGGGTTCGCAGTTCGCGGGTTCTCGGGGGCGGGGGCTCGGCGACGGTGCGGCCATCACCGATGGCAGTGGCGAAACGGGCCAGGTCCAGCACCGGGCGCCCCAGGGCCCTGGCGATAACCAGTACCACCAGGCCGGAGAGGACGACTGACAGCAGCAGGATAAGGGCCAGATCAGCGGCACGGTCATAGTAGTTGGCCAGGGCCTGTTCCCGGTCGATCAGCAATACCGCCTGTACCGGTGAAGGCTGACCGGACCCCAGGTCCAGTGCCCGGGAGAAAAAACCTTTGGTTTCGACCATTTGCCCGGTGGTCCCGAGGCGTGGAAGTTGCCCCATGGCGTCGGGGGGGCGGCTGGCGGCAAGCAGTGATGAACCGGATCGGCTGCGGAACACCACGTCGGTGCCAGTCAGCTCGGCCAGCCGTCGCGCAAAACGGTCGTCCAGGGCAAACCCGGCCACGAGCCAGGCCCGTAGCCCGGCGCCACTCACCGGTACCACGAACATCTGCAGGGCACGGTTACCGGTGCTGATGATCTGGCCCGCCTGGCCGTTGTTGGTCGCGCTGGCCAGCAATTGCGGCAGGAACTCCTGTATTCCGGTGTCTGCGGCGCCGATGCTGGCCAGGGGGGTGCCGTCGTTGTCCAATACGATGGCGACATCGGCGCCGGCACGACCGGCGTGGTTGGCGAGGGTGCTTTCCATGGTCGCCTGGTTGTCGCTGGCGATGGCTGAGCGGAAGCCGAAATCATCCACCAGAACCTGCAGGTTGCCCGTGAGCAGTTCACTACGCCCGTCCATGATTTCGGAGGTAACCCGGGCGGCCACGTCGAGGCTGTCAGCAGCACGCTGCTCCTCGTCCTCCAGCAGGTACAGCATGAAGGACAGTCCGAGCACCAGGGCGGTTGCGGCCACCAGGGACAACATTGCGGCCAGCAGGCGGCCGCGGAATCCGAGTCCGCCCGGACTCACGGCTACAGCTCCCGGAATCGTTGCTGCAGACGGTCCAGGGAAGAATCCGTTTCCGGTGCCGGGCGAACCGGCAGAGACACGGTGACAGGCTCGCCAGGGTGGCTGTCGATGGCAACGTCCATCAGCCTGCTGGTGTCTGCCAGCCGCGGATGCCAGGCGCGAACCTGGTCGGGTAATGGCTGGTCGTCCGGCCAGTCGAGGGACACTTCGCCGCTGCTATTGGTGATTCCGTGCTGCTGATCGGTAACCAGGATGAACCCCTGCATGTGATCATGGATGTTGCAGCCCAGTTCCACCACGCCGGTGGTGTCAAAGCGGATGGGTGCCTCGGGAATACCGGCGTAGAGCTCGATCTCGAAGGTCTTTACCGGCGAGAAGGAATAAACATGGTGCTGGGTGTTGTCCCGGTTGGGAAAACTGACCTCGGTACCAGGCGGGATCACCAGTACATGGGGGACGAACTGGCGGTTTTCCTGCACCATCCTGGCATCTGCTGCGACCGGTTCTGCTGGTCGCGGCATGAGGATAACCGCATCGGTCAGGGGCTTGCCGCCATCCGCATCGGTTGCGAGAAACGTCCACTGCTCGGCGGCAGCGATCATGGGGGCCACCGTAATACACAATACCAGGGCCATTCTGAACATTATTGTTACCAATCGCTCGTGGGTTGGTCAGCGCATCAGGGTAAACCGGATGTGGTTTCGCGTCAGCAGGTTTTCCCAGTATTCCCTCATCCAGACCCCGGCGGCTTTCTGTAACTCTTCTACGAATGGATCCAGGTTCAGTTCATAGTAACTGGGCGACCCTGCCAGGTTCAGCGTGGTCAGGTTGATGGATTCGTCCAGCTCATTGGCAAAGGGTTCGCCGATCAGCTGGTGGGCCAGCAGGTTGGCCTGGGTGGCTTCCATATCAACCACCTGGCTGCGGCGAATGGACAGGTTATTCTCATACATTTCCTCCATCAGGCGGTGGCAGAGATAGGCCTTGATCAATAAGCCGTCGAGGCCATCGTACTGGGTAAGGATGATGGACGGCTGGGTAAAGTAGCAGATGGCCGTCTGAATGAACGGGTCGAACAACCCGCGCTTACCGGATTTGCGGGCACAGTCGTCGATACAGTCGATCAGCCGGGGGGCCATTTCGATGTATTCGATGGCGAACTGGAACAGGCACATGGCGGGCTGGTAGCCTTCAACCGTCACGCTGGCCGGCAGCCGTGCGGCTTTCTCGCGCATCTGGCGGAGAAATTCGCCGGATCGGGCTTCCTGCCGACGGGCCTGATCGATGATGTTCAATACTGCCTCTGGAGTCATGTCAGACAATGCCGGGTTTGCTTCATCATTGCAGGGAATCTGGTGTCCCGTTTGGTGAATTCGACGAATTCACCAAACGGGACACTGGCTCAGGACGCCCCTTTTTTGGAGTGTAGTTGAGATTTTTTCTCGTGCCGGGGGGATTACCGCTTACTCATGTCGGAACCATGACCTGTTTCGGGTCCGTACCATGAACACCGTCGCCATTGAGGCGGCCCTTGCCACCATCAGCATGATCAGCGCGAACCACAGACCATGGTTGCCCCAGGATGTGGTCAGCCACCAGACCGGCAGAAAGATTCCGAGCGCAGAAAACAGCATGGTGTTCTGCATGTCGCGGGTGCGGGTGGCACCGATGAAGATGCCGTCGAACAGGTATCCCCACACAGCGGTCATTGGGAGCAGCCACAGCCAGGGCAGGAACTGGCGGGCTGTGGCACGGACTTCCTCGATGCTGGTAAGCAACCCGATCAGCCAATAGCCACCGCCCACGAATAACACCGTGAATACCAGCGAGCCAATCAGTGACCAGCGTGCCGCCGTGCGGCAGGCCACCAGGAAACGCCGGTGGGAGCGACGGCCCACCGCCTGCCCCACCAGCGCTTCGGCGGCGTTCGCGAAACCGTCCAGGCCATTGGAAATCACCAGCAGGAAGGTCAGCAAAACCGCGTTGGCCGCCAGGATGACCTCACCCTGCCTGGCGCCCTGGGCGGTAAAGAAGGCCAGCGTCAGCAGCAGCGCGATGGTCCGCACCATCAGGTAACGGTTTACCCGGATCAGTGCCAGGTAGTCCGGCAGGTGGCCAAGCAACTCCCGCAGGGTGGCGCGATGGTCCGGCAGGCGTTGCCACACCAGCCACAGACCCAGGGCAGTAGCGCCGTATTCGGCGGTCACGGTGGCCATGGCGACGCCGCGGGCATTCCATCCCAGAACGGTGACAAACAGCACATCCAGAACAATGTTCACACCGTTCGCCGCAATCAGCATTACCATCGGGCCACGGGGCAGCTGACAGCCGATCAGCCAGCCTACCAGGGTGTACTGGCACAGTACGGCCGGCGCGCTCCAAATGCGGATGGCAGCGTACTCGGCGGCAAGCGCTGCCACTTCGGGCCCCGGGTTCATCAGAGACAGGCCAGTGGCAATCAGGGGTGTCTGTAGCAGGATCAGCACCAGTGCAATGGCGCAGGCGAGTAACAGGGAGCGCACCAGCAGGGCGGTCTGGGCGGTGGCGTCCCGGCGGCCGAACGCCTGGGCGGCCATACCTGTAGTGCCCATGCGCATGAAACCGAACGTCCAGTAGAGAATGCTGAAGAGATTGGCGCCGACCGCGACCGCGCCCAGGTACTCGGGGCTGTCCAGGTGCCCCAGTACGGCAGTATCCACCAGGCCCAGCAGGGGAACGGTCAGGTTGGTGAGCATAAGCGGCCAGGCGAGGCGCCAAAGGTGTCGGTCCGAGCGGGTCAGGGTGATCATGTCAGGACCGCGCCATGCCGCAGTATATGAAATATTGATATATGCTTAGATCTATAAAATTATTCAAAATGTGTCCAAGGTTTTGAGTGTGGGCTAACTCTCTGTCTATACTGCGTTCTGGTTATCCGTGAACAGACTTCCCGGCGCTCATCTCAGGTTGCGTGTGCGAGCGTGACCGGTTTCACTATTTGCCCGGGGGGACGAACTTCCAGCATTCAGCAGGAAGTGTCACGCAGATCCGCCAGACATGACAGGCAGCCGTCGCAGGAGAGACGACCGCTCGAAGTGTGTCTGTCATGAACAAGAACAACACTCTGTGGAGACGCGGTATGCACGTGCACGTAAAACGGGCAGGTGCCCTTGTCGCGGGACTGTTATTGTCCGCTCCGGCGCTGGCCGAGTGGACCCTGAACATGTCACCGGGGGTCACCGAAACGAGTAACCAGGTCTATGGTCTGCACATGACCATCCTGTGGATATGCGTCGCCATTGGCGTCGTTGTCTTCGGGGTCATGTTCTGGTCGATCTTTGCTCATCGAAAATCAAAAGGCTATAAACCGGCCCATTTCCACGAGAATACCGTTGTGGAAATTCTCTGGACCATCATACCTTTTGCCATCCTGGTCATCATGGCCATTCCCGCCACCGCTACCCTGGTTGACATGTACGATGCCGAGGAAGCGGAAGTGGAAATCAAGGTTACCGGCTATCAATGGCGCTGGCAGTACGAATACCGTGACATAAATGGTAACGAAGCCAACCATTTCGGGTATTTCTCCAACCTCGCCACATCGCGGGATGAGATCAATAACCGGATGGACAAGAGCGAGAACTACCTGCTGGACGTGGACAACCCCATGGTGGTGCCCGTTGGCAAGAGGGTTCGCCTGCTGCTTACCGCCAATGATGTGATCCACTCCTGGTGGGTTCCCGCCTTCAGTATCAAGAAAGATGCCATTCCCGGCTTTATCAACAAGGTCTGGTTCCAGGTTGACCAGCCCGGCACCTACCGTGGCCAGTGTACCGAACTGTGCGGCAAGGACCACGGCTTCATGCCGGTAGTGGTTGAGGCGGTGCCTCAGGAGGAATACGACCAGTGGCTGGCGGACCAGCGGGAAGCCGCCGCGAAGGAACGCCAGCTGACCGAGAAAGACTGGACCCTGGAAGAGCTGGTTGAGCGTGGCGAGGGCGTCTATGACTCCTACTGTGCCGCCTGTCATGGTCAGGATGGTACCGGCGGCGGAGCATTCCCGGCGCTCAAGGGTTCTGCAATTGCCACCGAGGATATGGACGCTCATATGGACGTGGTGGTCAACGGCGTCAGCGGCACCGCGATGCAGGCCTTCGGTGGCCAGCTCAGCGAAGCCGACCTGGCGGCAGTCATCACCTACGAGCGTAACGCCTGGGGCAACAACACCGGGGAAATGGTGACGCCGAAAGAGATTTTCGACTACAAGAACCAATAAGAGACAACCGGATGGCGGGGGCACGCCTCGCCATCGGGTTCGCCAGATAACAATATATCGCCAGCGAAAAGAAACAGGCGGCAACGGGGGTTTCAAATGAGTGCGGTCGCAGATACCCACGCCCAGGACCACCACCATGGTCCCGCCAAGGGCATGACCCGGTGGCTGTTAACCACCAACCATAAAGATATCGGGTCCATGTACCTGATCTTCAGCTTCGCCATGTTCCTCCTCGGGGGCAGCATGGCGATGGTCATCCGGGCAGAGTTGTTCCAGCCCGGCCTTCAGATCGTGCAACCGGAATTCTTTAACCAGATGACCACCATGCACGGCCTGATCATGGTATTCGGTGCGGTCATGCCGGCTTTCGTGGGCCTGGCCAACTGGATGCTGCCACTGATGGTGGGCGCACCCGACATGGCGCTGCCACGGATGAACAACTGGAGCTTCTGGCTGTTGCCGGCGGCTTTCCTGATGCTGGTGTCCACTCTGTTCATGGATGGTGGCGCGCCCAACTTCGGCTGGACCTTCTACGCACCGTTGTCGACCACTTACGGGCCGCCAAGTACCACCTTCTTCATCTTTGCCGTCCACATCATGGGGATCTCCTCGATCATGGGGGCCATCAACGTGATCGCCACCATCCTGAACCTGCGGGCCCCGGGCATGACGCTGATGAAGATGCCAATGTTCGTCTGGACCTGGCTGATCACCGCCTTCCTGCTGATTGCGGTCATGCCGGTACTGGCGGGTGTGGTTACCATGATGCTGATGGACATCAACTTCGGCACCAGCTTCTTCGACGCCGCCGGCGGTGGTGATCCGGTCCTGTTCCAGCATGTGTTCTGGTTCTTCGGGCACCCCGAGGTATACATCATGATCCTGCCGGCCTTCGGCGTGGTATCCCATATCATTCCGGCCTTTGCCCGCAAGCCGCTGTTTGGCTATGCGTCGATGGTCTACGCGGTGGGCGCCATCGCGCTGCTGTCCTTCCTGGTGTGGGCGCACCATATGTTTACCGTGGGCATCCCCATCTTCGGCCAGCTGTTCTTCATGTACGCCACCATGCTGATCGCCGTACCCACCGGGGTTAAGGTGTTCAACTGGGTAGCTACCATGTTCCGTGGGTCCATGACCTTTGAAACCCCGATGCTGTTCTCGGTGGCGTTTGTCATCCTGTTCACCATCGGTGGTTTCTCCGGATTGATGCTGGCCATTGCGCCGGCGGACTTCCAGTACCACGACACCTACTTCGTGGTGGCCCACTTCCACTACGTACTGGTGCCCGGCGCCATCTTCGGGATCTTTGCGGCGGCTTATTACTGGCTGCCCAAGTGGACCGGCACCATGTATGACGAGACCCTGGGCAAGACCCATTTCTGGCTGTCGTTCGTGGGCATGAACCTGGCGTTCTTCCCCATGCACTTCCTGGGTCTGGCGGGCATGCCCCGGCGGATTCCGGACTATGCGCTGCAGTTCGCCGACTTCAACATGGTGTCCAGTATCGGCGCGTTCATGTTCGGTTCCACTCAGCTCCTGTTCCTGTTCATCGTGGTCAAGTGTGCCAGGGGCAACGGCGAGAAAGCCGCGGCCAAGCCCTGGGACGGCGCCGAAGGCCTGGAGTGGACGGTGCCGTCACCGGCGCCCTACCACACCTTTGAAACGCCGCCGGACGTCAAGTGAACCGCAGGCCGGCCAGCCACGTGGACTGGCCGGCCTGACGATGGCCGTTGAGCGGCCGGGAACGATGTAGCGAGCGATACCACAAAAATAATCAAGATTGGACAGGCCAGCGGAACAGGCCTCTGGAGAACAGCATGTCGAACAACCAGACGTACTACGTACCTGAGCAGAGTAAGTGGCCCATCGTGGCCACGGTCGGGATGTTCCTTACCCTCTACGGTGTGGCATCCGTGATGGTGAACGGGTCCCAGGGCGAATCTACCCACAGCGCCTGGTTCATTTTCATGATCGGCAGCGTGGTGATGGCCTACATGCTGTTCGGCTGGTTCGGGTCGGTGATCCGTGAAAGCCGGGCCGGCCTGTACAGCCCGCAGATGGACCGTTCCTTCCGTTGGGGCATGAGCTGGTTCATCTTTTCAGAGGTGATGTTCTTCGGGGCATTTTTCGGCGCCCTGTTCTATGCGCGTGTTTTCGTGGTGCCCTGGCTTGGCGGTGAGGGCGACAAGGGCGCCAGCGCGATGCTCTGGGAAGGTTTCCAGGCCACCTGGCCGCTGATCAACAACCCGGATCCGGAAGCCTATCCGGCGCCGGAAGGCATTATCGGCCCCTGGGGCCTGCCGCTGATCAACACCATCCTCCTGGTTACGTCGTCGTTTACCGTTACCGTGGCCCACCACGCACTGAAGGAAGACAACCGCAAGAAGGTGAAAATCTGGCTGGCGGCCACCATTGTGCTGGCCCTGGTGTTCCTGGGGCTGCAGGCGGAAGAGTATGTGCACGCTTACCAGGACCTGAACCTGACCCTGCAGTCAGGCATCTACGGCAGCACATTCTTCATGCTGACCGGCTTCCACGGTGCTCACGTCATCCTGGGGTCGTTGATTCTCATCGTGATGTTTATCCGCATCCAGAAAGGGCATTTCACCGGCGACAACCACTTCGGGTTTGAGGCTGCCAGCTGGTACTGGCACTTCGTGGACGTGGTCTGGCTGGGACTGTTCGTGTTCGTCTACGTGATCTGATTGCAGGGCAGGCCGACGTCGGGCGCTGATGCCCGGCGGCCTGGTCCATCTGATTCCTGACGGGGGTGCCGCCCGGGTCAAGGTCCATAGGCCAGCGAATGACCCGGACGGCATGCTAGCGATAGGGGGTCGGGTTCAGGTCCAGGCCCCCCTGCCAGAGCGCCAGCAGGATTACGACCAGCAGCAGGATGCTGAGCCCCACCCTGACGGCCAGCGAGTTAACCACCCGCCGTCGACCTCCATCGTCCTTGATAAGGAAGAACAGGCCACTGAACAGGCTGACGATAACGGCCAGCATCAGTACCACGATCAGGATCTTGAGAAGCATGGGTGTCGTCCCCGGATTGAATTCCCGTTATTGTTGTCTGTCTACGGACAATGAAAGTGGGACTATAGCAGAGCATGCCTGAACATGAATCCCGCACCCGGGTCTGGCGGCCTGACTGGCGGCTGGTGCTGCTGGCCCTGTCGTTGCTGCCGGTACTGCTGGGCCTGTCGATCTGGCAGCTTGATCGTGCCGCGGAAAAGGAGCAGCTCCTGGCCCAGTGGTCGGATCCCGCCCAGGCCCGTGAGTGGGGCCAGGTGAAGGTGGTCGATACCGTCGCCGGCCAACCGGTGATGCTGGAAGGACACTATGGTGCGCCGGTATGGTTGCTGGACAACCGGACCCGGGATGGTGCGCCGGGCTATGAGGTGCTGAGCCTGTTCCGCCCTGACCAGGGGCCACCGGTGGTGGTCAACCGGGGCTGGGTGCAGGCGGAAAGGCGCCGTGACCAGCTACCGGGAATTGAGACCCCTGGTGAACCGGTCCGCTTGCTGGCACGGGTGGCGGATTATCCGGTACCACCTGTGCTGGCCGGAGAGCCGGCGGCCGGCGACGGAACCTCAGTGTGGCCCAGGCGGGTTCAGGCGCTGCCCCGGGAGCTGGTGGCGATGGTTGAGCCGGGTGTGGCCGCGCGCATTGTGAAGCTGGATGACCAGAATCAACCAGGCGCCTTCCGGGCCGACTGGGAACCCGATATGATGGGTCCTCAGACTCACTATGGTTATGCCCTGCAGTGGTTTTCCCTGGCAGTGGCGCTCATCATACTGACAATAATAGCGAGCTATCGTAAGCAGGAGTCCTGAATGACCGACACGACTGTACAGCAGCAGGAAACGGAACCTTCCCCGGAACAGGTTCGTCGCGGTCGCCGTACCGCCTTGCTGCTGTTCGCCATTGGTTTTGGCCCGATGATCTTTGCGACCATCATGTACTATGGCGGTTGGCTGCATCCCGAATCACGCAGCAATCACGGTGAACTGATACAGCCGGCGATACCGGTGGCCGAGCTGAATCTTGTGGATGCCGATGATCAGCCTCTGCACACCCGCTTTGGCCCTGAGCTGCAGAATCCCAAATGGATGATGATCGTCACCGCACAAACCTGTGGTGAGGACTGCGAACAGCTGCTTTACCTGGCCCGTCAGGTGAATATCGCCCTGGGCAAGAATGCCAACCGGGTTGGCCGTGCCGCCTGGATTGATACTGTGCCGCCGGAGCTCCAGTCCCGCTGGCGCCAGGAGTACAGTTCCATGGAACGGCTGCGGCTGGCACCAGGCGCGGAACCTGCCTGGCCTGCTGCGGTGAATCCGGCAGAGAGCCCCAGAATCCTGGTGGTGGATCCCTTCGGGAATGTGATGATGCACTATGGCAACGAGCATACCGGCAAGGACATGCTCGAGGACCTCAAGCACCTCATGAAACTCTCGCAGATTGGCTAAGACCACGGCTCGGGCTCGTAAGGTAACGGATTGTGGAAAAACAACAAAGCACTGAAAATCAACAGCTTCATACCCGCCGTGTCATGGCTCGCTGGGCCCTGGCTGCCTCCATCTTCACGGTGGTCGTGGTCATGCTGGGGGCGTGGACACGTCTGGTTGACGCGGGCCTGGGCTGCCCTGACTGGCCGGGCTGTTATGGTTTCCTGACCGTACCCCAGAGTGAGTCCAGCATTGCGGTAGCCAACGCCCGCTTCCCCGAAACACCGGTAGACGTGGCCAAGGGCTGGCCTGAGATGATCCACCGCTATGCCGCCGGCACCCTGGGGCTGCTCGTATTCGGCCTGGCCGGCTATGCTGTCAGGCACCGCCGTGAAGGCGTACCGGTGAAGCTGCCTCTGTTTATCGCCGGATTTGTCGTACTGCAGGCGCTGTTCGGCATGTGGACCGTGACCCTCCAGCTCTGGCCCAAGGTGGTGGCTTTGCATCTGCTGGGCGGCTTCACCACTCTGAGCCTGCTGACATTGCTGACTCTTAGGCTCCGGGGCCGACATAAGCCCCTGCCTGTGGAGCGGGAAAACGCCCTGGGCCGTTTACGACCCTGGCTATACGGTGGTCTGGCCCTGGTCATCCTGCAGATTGCCCTGGGCGCCTGGACGGCCGCCAACTATGCGGCTGTGGCCTGCCCGGATCTGCCTACCTGTCAGGGCCAGTGGTGGCCGGAGGACATGGACTTCCAGCATGGCTTCGATCTCCTCCAGACCATAGGGCCCAACTATCTCGGTGGCCAGCTGACCGCCGACGGGCGGGTAGCCATCCATGTCACACACCGCGTGGGAGCCATGGTCGTGCTGGTCTATTGGGCGGCTTTACTGCTGGCGCTCTGGCGTCAGGTGCGGCAGACCCCGATACAATCCATGGTGCTCTTGACCGCAGCGGCCCTGGTCGTGCAGATTGGTCTCGGTTTAGCCAATGTCGCGTTCCATATTCCCCTGTCTGTCGCGGTCGCCCACAATGCCATGGGCGCCGGGTTGCTATTGACGGTCATTCACATGCTCTGGCGCGTACACGGCTATGCACGACAACCGGTCAAAGAACCGGGCAAGACAACAACAAATCATCACGAGGTAACCGCATGAGTGACCAGGCCAAGGCCATGACGTCCGAATCATCCGCCAGCCGGTCCGTTTCCTGGCGCGACTTTCTGGAGCTGACCAAGCCCAAGGTGGTGGCGCTGATGATCCTCACCGCGGTCATTGGTATGCTGCTGGCGGCGCCAGGGGTGCCGGGCTGGGACGTACTGGTATTCGGCAATCTGGGTATCGCCCTGCTGGCGGGCGCCGCCGCCGTGGTCAACCATGTGGTGGACCAGAAGATCGATACGGTCATGGCACGCACGCGCCGCCGTCCGGTGGCGACAGGGCGGGTGAGCCAGCTGGACGCGTTGCTGTTTGCCACGGTGCTGGCCCTGGCCGGCATGATGGTGCTGATGTGGCAGGTCAATGCCCTGACCGCCTGGCTCACGCTGGCGTCGCTGGTGGGCTATGCCGGTGTCTATACTCTGTTTCTCAAGCGGGCCACGCCCCAGAATATCGTGATTGGTGGCCTTGCCGGTGCCATGCCGCCACTGCTCGGGTGGACCGCTGTCACAGGCCAGGTGGAGGGCCACGCCCTGCTGCTGGTGCTGATTATCTTCGCCTGGACACCGCCACATTTCTGGGCCCTGGCCATCCACCGCAAGGAAGAGTATGCCAAGGCGGGGATTCCCATGCTGCCGGTCACCCACGGTAACCGCTATACCGAGCTGCATATCCTGCTGTACACCCTGATGCTGCTGGCGGTTACCCTGCTACCTTTTGCCACAGGCATGTCGGGCTGGATCTATCTGGCCGGCGCCACGGTTCTCGGGTTACGATTCCTGCAGTATTCGATCCGCCTGCTTCGGGGCGACGATCGCCGTGTGGCCCTGGCAACCTTCAAGTATTCCATTACCTACCTGATGGTCCTGTTCGTGGTGTTGCTGGTAGACCACTTCGTTTACTTCTGAACCGGTCATTAGACAGGAGAACTCATGGATCGCTCGGTCCGGCGTACGCTGGTGATATTGCTGTTGGTTGTGGCCCTGATTTTCGGCTTCGTGGTGGTCCAGCAGATGAAGCCACTGGAACAGGAACCGGAGCCGGCTCCGGATCTGAGCGCCATGAACACCTACGTCCATGATGAAGCCAGGCCACTGGCCGAGTTCACGCTGACGGGGGAGGATGGCGAAGAAGTCACCCGGCAGGACCTCCGGGGCCGCTGGACCTTCGTGTTCGTCGGTTATACCAACTGCCCTGATATTTGCCCCGCCACCATGGCCACCCTGCGCCAGACCGATGAGCGCCTGGATCCCGACTTACCTGAACCGAATTACCTGCTGGTCAGTGCCGACCCCGAACGGGACACCCCGGAACGGCTGAAGGAATACCTGAACTTCTTCGGCGAGGATTTCCATGGCGTAACCGGCGACATTGAGACATTGCGGAGCCTGGCCAAGAGCGTGGGTGCCGTTTTCGTCCATCGGGACGACGGTGATGGCAACACCCTGGTTGATCACAGCGGACACCTGGCACTGATCAACCCCCAGGGCAGGATGACCGCCGTTATCCAGCCGCCCCATGATCCGGACAAGCTGGCCAAGGCCTACCGGGAAATCTACGAGTGGACTCGTCGCAACCAGTTCGATGCTGGCTGACTGTTCCGACCAACCGGCACCCCCCGTGGATGCCCCCTGACCCAAGCCGAGGTAAACCATGCTATACGTACGCGCCATCCTGAACGTCAAACCCGACCAGCGTGAGACCCTGCTGGAAGCCGCCAAACCCTGCATCGAGGCGACCCTGCAAGAGCCTGGCTGCCTGGAGTATGAGCTGCACACCAGTCTGTCCGACCCCAATCGCCTGGTGTTCCTGGAAGTGTGGGAGTCTGCAGAGTACCTGGGACCCCACGGCAAGAGCGATCACATGAAGGCGTTCGGCAAAGTGGCCGCCGGCTGTCTGGCGGGGCCGCCCAGAATCGAGTACATTACGCCGGAAAAGGTTGATGTAAAGTAACCTGACCAAACCGGAATTGTCCCTGGAGTAACAATGACAGAGCACCCGTCCGCCTCTCACGCCAGGCAACTCATGTCGGTGGTGGTGGCCGGTGCCACTCTCCTGCTGGTGGTCCATGCCCTGGGCCGCTTCATCTACACGCCCCTGTTGCCCTATCTGGTGGGCGATGGCCAGCTTACGGCCAGTGAAGGGGCCTCCGTTGCCACCTGGAATTACCTCGGCTACCTGATCGGTGCGTTGCTGGCTGTGCGCTGGTATCGCCCGGACCAGATCCGCGTCACCCTGCCCGTTGCCATGTTGGTCCATGTGCTTACCACCCTGCTGCAAACGCAGGTGGAGCCGGTCTCCTGGCTCTCCGGCCTGCGGCTGATCAATGGCATTGCCAACGGGGTGGTCTTCGTCCAGGCACCGGCACTGATCCTGGAATGGCTGGTGCGCAGGAACCGGACGTCTGCCAGCGGTCTGGTCTATGTCGGGGTCGGTGTGGGGCTGCTGCTGTCCAGTTTCCTGGTGTCCGGCACCGCCGACCTTCTGTCCGGCCCGGCACGCTGGTGGCCGGCGGCATTGTTGTCCATCCCGCTGGCAGCCTGGGCCACCTGGCGCCTGGTGAATCTGGAGGTGCCCGCGCGAATCCAGCGTGACGACGGCTCTTTTGCTGACAAGGGCCCGTTACTGGACCGCGCCAGTATTCCCCTGTTCCTGTCCTATGCCGGCGCCGGGCTGGGTTATATCCTGCCCATGACCTTCCTGCCCCTGCTCACCAAGACCCAATTGCCGGCGGGGCATTGGCTGGTGGATGGCTCGTGGCTGCTGGTGGCCGTGGTCACCATTCCCGCACCGATCCTGTGGAGCTTTCTCGGTGCCCGCTTCGGTGATCTGGCGGCGTTGCGGGTCAACTACCTGATCCAGTTCCTGGGTGCCCTGGCGGTGGTGCTCTCACCGGGCCCCCTGGGGATTGTGCTGTGTGCCCTGCTGGTAGGCAGCACCTTCGTTGGTACGGTGCTCCTGACCCAGCGTATCGGTCGTGCCCTGCACCCACACCAGGGGCCAAGACTGTCGGCAGCCATGGTGGCCCTGTACAGCGTGACACAGATGGCCGGCCCCTGGCTGACACGGCAGTGGCTGGATGCCGGCGGTACGCTGGCGGGAGCCTTTACCCTCGGTGCTGTTGCGTTGGGGTGGGGCCTGCTGCTGGCCCTGTTTGTGCCCCGGGCCGAGGACTGGCACGCTCGCCAGTCATAAACCGACCCGGACCGGCTTGATCGTCATGCTGCCCATTGAACAGGTTCTCCCGGAACTTACCCAAACCCTGGAACAGCACACGACAGTACTGCTGCAGGCGCCCCCGGGTGCCGGCAAGACCACGCGGGTGCCACTCGCACTACGGTCAGCGCCCTGGCGCTCCGGCCGCAAGATCCTGATGCTGGAACCCAGGCGTCTGGCGGCCCGGTCCGCTGCACGCTACATGGCGCGCCAACTGGGAGAGAAACCGGGGCAGACCGTGGGCTACCGCACCCGCCTGGACACCCGGGTGTCCCCCGAAACCGTTATCGAAGTGGTGACCGAGGGCATCCTTACCCGATTGATCCAGAACGATCCGGTGCTGGAAGACTATGCTGCGGTCCTGTTTGATGAATTCCACGAACGCTCCCTGCAGGCTGACCTGGGCCTGGCCCTGGTGCGGGAGTCACAGCAGGTACTGCGGCCGGATCTGCGGGTTCTGGTAATGTCGGCCACCCTGGATACCGGCCCACTGGCGCAATTGCTGGGGCAGGCGCCGGTCATCTCAAGCGAGGGGCGGGCGTTTCCTGTCGAGGTGTTCTATCGCCCCGTGAAGACCTCCGCCGGTCGTCCACCGCGTCTGCCGGACCATGTCGTGAGCGTTGTCCGTGAAGCCCTTGAGGAGCAGCCGGGCTCCCTGCTTGTCTTCCTGCCCGGCGCGGGAGAGATCCGCCGGGTGGAGCAGCTGCTTCGCCCCCACCTGTCTTCCGACACCGAGCTTGCGCCCCTGTATGGCAACCTGAAAGGCGATGCTCAGGATAGGGCCATTGAGCCCGCGCCGGCGGGCCGACGCAAGGTGGTACTGGCCACCGCCATCGCGGAAACCAGCCTGACCATTGAAGGTGTACGGGTAGTGATCGATGCCGGCCAGGCCCGCCGTGCCGTGTTTGATGCCAACAGCGGTATGACCCGACTGATTACCGGTCGCGTATCCCGGGCCGCTGCCGAGCAGCGCAAGGGTCGTGCCGGAAGGGTGGAGCCAGGGGTGTGCTATCGCCTGTGGAGTGAGTCGGAACACCAGGGGCTGGCGGACTACACGCCACCGGAAATCCTGTCGGCCGACCTGGCGCCCCTGGCCCTGGACCTCGCCCAGTGGGGCGCCCGTGATCCTGCCGACCTTGAGTGGCTGGACCCGCCGCCCCAGGCCCACTGGGCCCAGGCGGTAGAACTGCTGCAATGGCTGGACCTGCTGGACGGGGAAGGCGCCATCACCGACCACGGTCGCCGTGCCCGGGTCCTGGGCATCCACCCGCGCCTGGCCCATATGGTGCTGAAGGGCCGTGAGCTGGGTTATCCGACAACCGCCGCCCGTCTCGCCGCCTTGCTTGGCGAGCGCGATCTGCTGGGCCGTAATGCCGGCGCCGATGTGGTTTACCGGCTTCAGCTGCTGGACGGCCAGTACCTTGCCCCCCATCTGGACCGCAGCCGTCTGGATGCGGTCCGTCGCTCGGCCGACCGTCTGTTGCCGGCCAGAACAGCGAGGGATCAGGACAACGCCATGCCCGCCGGGCGTTTGTTGGCACTCGCTTACCCGGACCGCATTGGCCGGCGTCGCCCCGGCGATTCCAACCGGTATCAGCTCAGTAATGGTCGCGGTGCGAGCCTGTTCGAGGACGATGCTCTCGGACAACAGCCCTGGATCGTGGCCGCCGATCTGGACGGACAGGCCCGGGAAGCGCAGATCTATCTCGCTGCGGCGACCGACCTGCCTTCACTGGAAGCCGATCTGGCTAACCATATTGAAACTACTGAAGAAGCCCGCTGGGACGATAAGCGGGGCTCCGTCATTGCCCGCCGGGTAACCCGCCTGGGGGCGCTGGTGCTGGCGGAGCACTTGCTACCGGACCCCGGGCCGGAACAGCTCCAGCTTGGCCTGCTTACCGCCGTCCGGGAAAAGGGCCTGGGCAGCCTGCCCTGGACCGAGGCGGCCCGCCAGTGGCAGGCAAGGGTGCAACAGATGCGGGCGCTGGAACCTGGCGCCTGGCCCGACGTATCGGATAAAGCACTGGCCGACACTCTGGAGCAATGGCTCGCCCCGTTCCTGGCCGGCATCCGCAACTGGAAAGACCTGCAGCAGATCCCGTTGCACGATGCCCTGCAAACCCTGCTGCCCTACGACCGGCAGCAACGCCTGAGCCGCGAGCTGCCCACCACACTGGAGATACCCACCGGCCAACGCCTGCGGCTGGACTACACCGCCGATAATGGTCCGGTGCTGGCTGCCAAACTCCAGGCACTCTTCGGCTGGACGGAAACGCCGAAACTGGCTGGCGGGCGCGTTCCAGTCGTGATCCACCTGCTATCACCCGCCCAGCGGCCACTGGCCGTTACCGCGGATCTGGCGAACTTCTGGAAGCAGGTCTACCCGGAAGTGCGCAAGGAAATGCGCGGTCGTTACCCCAAGCATCCCTGGCCGGAGGACCCGCTGACGGCCGAGGCCAAGGTGGGAACGATGAAGTCTGGCAAGTGAACGTGGTCTGGACGATGCCTACGAGCTTGAGCCGGATATCGGTGTTCACCATTACGAGGTCATCGCACACGAATTCCATCCGGCACTAATACCAGTCAGGCATCCGCCGAGCTAAAGCTTCAATCAGGGGTAACTCGAGGGCCGGATTATGTCAGGAGGGCCCGCTACTGGAAGAGGCTTAACCGGGAACCAACAGGCGGGTAAAATGTGATAGCTTTCTCGGAATGGCATGGGCTTTAGAGCTGAATTCTGCTCTGGGGTACGTTATTCTTCTGGCTCGGGTGTCAGGACGATGCTCTGCGTTCCGCAGCGAAACATGCTCTTTCCAAACTTACACGGATAGGTAAGAGTCTTCCCCTTGCCAATCTCGTCCTGAAACCGATCTTAATCAGTAAGTGTTAAATAAAGCTGCACAAATTGAAAGCGAGCCTAAGTCAATTAATCAATGGATGTGAACTTAATAGAAAGGGAATATTATGGATTTCGATACCACGGGATGGGAAATTGCAGGCGCTAGCGGGTTACAGGTAACGGTTGGCACCCCAATCGCCCGAATAGAAGTCGGTGGGGCGCACGTTGTCATGCCCATAAAACACCTTGCCGAGAACAGAGTCGTGAAGTTGGAAGGACCAGGGGCAGGCATCCTGGGGGGCTTTTCAGTGTCGGTGCCAGGGATCAACGCATCTTACAGCCACGAGGACTTTCCCACTGAAAAAATCGGAAGTATTTACGCTGGGCTATCCCGTCCAGACGGGGGCGCCTATACAGACTCCGATTTCGTTGGCGGGTTGATCGTTAAAACGTTGACCGTAGGGAAGCAAATCAGCGGAAATGTTTCCAGCGCCATGTGGTTCGATGCCCCGGTTGAGATCTGTATAGCCCGCAATAACTGCACTCGCGATGAGTTCTTCGAAATAATGAACAACGTTCTTGAGGCGTACGTTCGCGGGGGATTCAACACTGTGGGTATGAGCACTCATGTATTGCAAAGATTCGTTAAAAGCGTGAAGGCTGTAGGTTTCTTTGCCGGAATGAGCCTGGAAACGCAACTTATTGGCGCCAGCGTCGACGCATTCGCCTACAACGTTTCGGTCTCATGAGATTTTTGATTCTTCTCCTCATCACGGCTTTCGCTCTTCTTGGGTGCCAAACTCAAGGGGGGGAGCAAGTTCAACTCAGGTGGCAAGTTACTGAAGCTCCGGCGGTATATTCCGTCGTGAATCAGGAGATAGACGTGATCCCTGAGTTGCTTGTCAGTGGTTTCGACGTCCTTAATGAGCCAGACAAGCGCAAAAGGGTTGTCCAAGCCCTTCGGGACCTTAAGTTGCCTGTCGCAACCTATGAAGGCCGGGTTGAGCCTCACGAAGAAGGGGTTCGCGCAAGTCTTCTTGCCATCTCTCCAGAAAGTGATCGGGCTCCACAAAGTGAGAAAGAGGATCTGCATAGAAGAATGGCAGAGCAAAAGGCTGGCCTGACTGAATTGCTAGGAGATTTTTCAGCAGACGGGGAGCTGAAATCGTTTTTTCTTGGAAGGCGACATCAGGCCGCTTTGAACCTTCTGTTTTCCCTCCCTTCAACTCCTCTACAAAAAGGCGATAGCTGGACACCGAACGTGACCGGAATAGAGATAGGTCAGAGGTTTTTCCCCGAGGATTCACGTCGGGTTCAGAAGGCGACCCTCGAGTCGCTCGAAAGAGATGGCGATGGGCGGCTTATCGCAACAATGTTTTACGTCATCGCTGATGAGGTGACTGGCCATTTCGAATATAAGCAGGCTGGGGATATCCAGAAGTTGAAAATGGATGTTTCTAATACATACTTGGCTGTCGGTGATTTCTTGGTCGACGAAGGTCGCTGGAAGGCCTTTACCGCCGTCAATACAAATGTGGCGCGAGACGAATCAAGCAGTGAGAGGATGATTCTCTACGATATGCGACTTCAACAAGAAACAGCCGCGAAGTGAGGAATAATTCCAAGCCGTTATTCTGGCGAGATCCCCGCCTGCCCTACGTGGAGCTGCGCAAAGTGGAGGACGGCCGTCAGGTCTGCTATGCCCCCCATAGCCACACCCAGTGGTCCATGGGTGCCATCACAGATGGCATGAGCACGTTCTGCTATCGCGAAGATCGGTATCAGGTGATGAAAGGTGACCTGGTGTTGATGAACCCGGAATGGGTGCACAACTGCAACCCCATTGACGACCAGCCGTGGGCCTACCTGATGCTGTATGTGGATACCCAATGGCTGACCGAGCTTCGCTATGAGGCCGGCTTGTTGCCTGCCCCACGGTGGCAGGACATCGAGACACCGGTTATTTCCGAACGGCACTGGTATCAGCGTTACTGCGATCTTGCCGCTTGTCTTCTGGATGACCGCCGTGACCTGCTGGAAAAGCAAACCGAGGTTGTCGCCTTCCTGTCGGACCTCATGCAGGAGCTTTCCAGCCAGCCCGTGGTGCTCCGCCCGGAGGCGCCCGATACCCTGAAGGCGTTGGCGGCGCATCTGGATCAACACCTGGCAGAGGACATCTCACTGGAGTCGCTGTGCGACTATTCGGGCTACAGCGCCGGGCACTTGATCCGCGCTTTCAGGCAGCATTTCGGCCTGACGCCCCACGCCTATCTGATCAATCGGCGGGTTCAGTCTGGCAGGCGTGCACTACAAGATGGCGTTCCGATTGCGGAAGCGGCCCTGAATGCCGGCTTCGCCGACCAGCCCCACTTTCAGCGCACCTTCAAGCGCCTGATGGCGGCTACGCCTAAGCAGTATCGGGGGGTGTCACCCAAACAGCAGGTAAAGGCAACTGGCGGCCAGTAATACCGCCAGTACCCGGTTGATGGTTGCCAATACCACTGGCTGTTGGACATGGCGGCGCAGGAAGGCGCCGGCATAGACCCAGCTCGCCAGCGATAGCCAGCATATAGGCAGGTATAGCGACGCAAAGACCAGGATCTCCTGCAGGTCGTTGGCACTGGTGTAGGCGCCAATCCCCGATGCGGAGGCCAGCCAGGCCTTGGGATTGAGCCACTGCATCAGAGCCCCGGTCGCGAAGCCGGGTGCCGGACGGGCATCGTCTTCCGGCAAATGACCGCTGTCACGGGCCAGCCGGATGCTCAGGTAGAGCAGAAAGGCCACCCCCGCCCAGCGCAGTAATTTCTCCAGCCCTGGCACCAGGCCCAGTAACGAGTACAACCCCAGCCCGACGGCAATGAACAACGCAATAAAACCCAGGGTGGCGCCCGTCACAAAGACCAGTCCCCGGGGCACCGGATAGCGGGTACCACTGCTCAGGCACACCAGGTTAACCGGCCCCGGCGAGATGGAGGCCGCCAGGGCAAATGCCGACATGGGCAGAATCATGGAAAGGGTCATGGAAGTTCTCCGTTTCTGACACGGCACCATTCTGGCGGGCGGGGCGGCGTTGGTATTGAACAAAATTGATATTGGCAGGGGATGCCGTTGAAGCTGGAATCCGGTGTGGCTAGTGTAGCGTGGTGATGGGCTTTGTTATTGTTGTCTTGAAAGAGCAGAACGTGGTTCATGCATCCACTTGTTAAGGAGACATTCGTGATTGCCAGGGAATGGAAATGCCGGGTACCCGAGGCCCATGCCGAGGGCTTCACGGCTTATCTTTACGAAACCGGTGTCCGCGACTCAGCAGCAACGCCGGGCTTCCTGGGCGCCCAGATCCTTCGTCGGCCGCTGACCGGCAAGATTGAACTGACACTGGTCACTTACTGGGAAAACCTGGACTCGATCAAGGCATTCGCTGGCGAGGACATTTCCCGTGCGCGGCTTTATCCGGAAGACGACGCCTTCGAGCTAGAGCCGGATGTCGGTGTTCAGCACTATGAGGTCGTCGAACACGGATTTATCCCGGGGGTTGTGACAGAAAGGTCGGGTGTCTGAACCATGAAAAAGCCCGAACATCTTTACCATGGCTTCCGACAGCGTATGGATTTGCTCAAGCCATCGCAGGGGGTGGGCTACGGAAAGGCAGACGACCGATATGGTATCTACGCTGTGTCAGAACGGGCATTGGCCATTCCATTTGCTATCGCGTATTGGCCACTTGCGAAAAACGCCGCCTTTTCCGTTGATACTACGACCCTGCCACCGCACATTCTCCTGAAGCACACCGATGTTGAATGGGACGAAATGGGGTACCTTTATACGGTCAGCTCTGATTCGTTTGAACAGGTGGATACTGACCAGTGGGTTTCAAGAGATCCGGTGGTACCCGTCAGTGTGGAGGAAGTTCGGCCGGAGGATTACCGGAGTTGGATCGAATACACGGATGAAAACTGATGGCGGACTCTAGTCTGCCAAAAAAGCGCAGAAGTTGGTCCGACAACTTGATCAGGAGGAACCATGTCTACAAGGAAATCAGGAAGAATCTGGCGCCCAGCTCTGCTTTTGTTGACTCTGCCGCCCGGCTGGGCCCTGGGCGATCAATCGGTGGATGACAGCTTTTCGCTGGTGCTGGAAGTCCGGTATTGTGAGTGCGCTGTCATTAATCCCGATGGTCCTCAAGGTGCTTTGCCGAAGGGATTTCTTGAGGATTCGAACTTGCTGCGCGCGGATGTGGCCGATGACGGTAGTGGCAGCGTGTCTTCCGATGATGTCTCCTTGACCTTCAAAGTGCAGGATGTGGAAGACTCACCGGGCACTTATCGCTTCAACTATTCGGGTTCGTACACTTCCGGGACCGGTGATAG
Organism: Marinobacter lacisalsi; assembly: GCF_042651045.1. Classification (NCBI taxonomy): domain Bacteria; kingdom Pseudomonadati; phylum Pseudomonadota; class Gammaproteobacteria; order Pseudomonadales; family Marinobacteraceae; genus Marinobacter; species Marinobacter lacisalsi. The sequence continues at coordinate 154,997 of NZ_JBHSDI010000001.1, read as the reverse complement.
CTCGAGCCAGGCGGACCTGATATTAACTGAAGGCCAATGGGTCCCCCTGGCCCAGACCGGGCATGATGACGAAGCCTTGTTTGGTGTGGCTGCGCGTCTGGTGGACCCAGGCTGATCGGGAATCTTGACCACACACCTCAGTAGCCGGCGTCTGAAGGCTGGGAGGTCGGTGATTCAGCGAGGCTTTGCCACCTCCACCCGATCCCGGCCATTCTGCTTGCCCAGGTATAGTGCGTCGTCCGCTCGGCTGACGCAGACCTCAAACTCCTCATTGCCCCGCCATTCCGTTACGCCCAGGGTGGCGGTTATGGACAGGGATTCCCCCTCGTCGCTCCGGAAGGTCTGAGCCGCAATCGACTCCCGCACCCTTTCTGCCACACAAATGGCCCGGTCCAGATCGGCATCCGTGAGTAGTATCAGGAATTCCTCACCGCCCCAGCGGGCCAGGCTGTCTCCGGGGCGCATGGTACGGTTCATCAGGCGGGCCGTGTCCGCCAGTACCTGGTCTCCGAAGGCGTGCCCGTAGCGGTCGTTGAGTTGCTTGAAATGGTCCAGATCCACCAGTACCACAGCCAGGTGGTGGTTGACGGATCGCCGCTCGGCGACCAGCAGCAATGCCTCGTCAGTCAGGCTGCGCCGGTTACGCAGCCCTGTGAGCAGATCGGTGCTGGCCATGCTGCGAAGGTCCCGCTCCGATTGTCGGGAAGAGCGGGCATAGACGTTGATCACCGTGCCAAGGCCGATGAAACAGATAATGCCATTGCCCATGCGCAGCCATAAAAGCGTTTCCTCACGGAGCAGGAACCAGGGATCGTGCAGGGTGCTGATCAGGTCCAGCCCGACGAACAGGCCCGTGAGGATCAGCAAGCCGGTCAGCCGGGTCAGGACATCGCCGCGGGGGTCGATGTATACCAGCGGCACCAGCGCCAGGAGGAGGTAGTGGAAGCCGCTGGCAGCCCCCAGCGCCAGGGTGGATATGCCCGCATGGGCAATGATTTCCAGCCAGGCCAGCACCAGGGACATGGGGCGCAGGGCGGGGAAGCGCATGCCGATCAGGCAGAGACCATAGAGCAGCACGCTGAATATGTTGAACGCCATCAGCAGCCAGATATCCAGGAGCCAGAACAGCACCAGGAAGATCAGGTGGACCACCATGGCTGTGATCAGCCCGGTAGTGGCAAGGCGACGGAAACGAACCACCACACTGGTGAAGCGGGTGATGGGAAGACTGTCCGACGGTCTTTTTGTGGGAGTGGAGGCTGCCATGCTGTCAATCTGTTGTCTGTCGACGACGAAAGCTTAACAACGGCAGTTCGCAGCAGGTGCGTGCCTGTTCCGGTTCGGTGTTAAATGTCGTAAAAGGCTACAAAAGTGTCGACCAGTGTTCGCGGGGACTGTCGTCGTGTTCGCAGTCAGGTCTTCAGCTGCTCATCCGGTGTTTCAGGCCCGCAGGACCAGAAGCACGCCCGTGACCAGCAGCACGCCATACACCGCCTGCCGGAAACGATCCTCGTTGAGCCGGTGATGGAGGAATTCGCCCACCAGCACGCCTACCACCAGCAGGGGGAGGTACCACACCAGCCGGCCGGCGCTGGCAATCAGACTGCCATCGACCAGGTAGAAAGCGCTGAGGGTCAGGTTCAGGGTGAACCACACCGTAAGCAGGGTGGCCCGGGTGCGGCTCTTGTCCAGCTGGACGCCTGCCAGGGCGTAGACCAGCAGCGGCCCGCCGGAGGCAAACAGGCCGTGGGTAATGCCGGCGCCAAAGGTGATGATACGGCTGGTGCCCAGGCCGTGGGGTACCGCCACCCGGCCGCCATACAGTCGCCATAGCTCCTTGCCCGCAAACCACACCACCAGCAGGCCAAACAGCACCTTGAGAATGCTGGCGCCAAGCCATGGTGTCAGCAGATAACCGGTCACCGTGCCGGCCAGCATCAGCGGCAGGATCAGCGTGAGCAGCAGATGCCAGTCAATGTGCTGGCGGTGTTTCCAGGTCAGGTAACCACTCATGAACACGTTCAGTGGCACCAGCACCGGCAGCATCGCCGGAATCGGCAGCAGCATGGCACCCAGGGACAGGGCAATGACAATGGAGCCGAAGCCGGTGATGGCTTCTATGGTGTAGGCCAGAAGGATGGCCAGACCCAGCCACAGCCAGGGATCGATCATACTACGGGGCCTTTATGTCGGGGTTTGGCACTGGGCTGCCAGCGTCGAGATCGCTGGCGAATTTCCGGCGCACTGCCCGCAGGTAGAGCGCCGGGGCAATTCGCCATAGCAGACTGCCAATACGGGAGACCGGTTCGGGCAGCAGCCAGCGTTTACGACGACTGAGGGCCCGGTCGATCATCTCTGCCATGTCGTCGGCGCTGGACATGCCGCCAATTGTCGAGCGTTGGTGTTGAGCCGGAGTGCCATCCGCTCCCAGGGCGTTGTGCTCAATGGGCGTATCCAGGAAGCTGGGGTAGACCATCAGTACATGGATACCCCTGGGTTCCAGCTCCAGTCGCAATACTTCGAAAAACTGGGTCAGGGCCCCCTTGGCGGCGCAGTATCCGGCACGCCCCGGAACCGGCATCCAGCCGGCCATGGAGCCAATGCAGACAATACTCCCATTGCTGCGTTCCAGCAGCGGCAGGGCGAGCTGGGTCAGCTCGACGGGGCCCAGCCAGTCCACCGCCATCACCTTGCGGAACACCTGCGGGTCGGTGCTGGCGGCGGGCGAGCGGTGGGTAATGCCGGCATTATTCACCAGCCGGTCCAGGCGGCCGAAGGTGGCTTCGGTTTCCCGGATAAGGCGTTCCAGGTCGGCCCGATGGGTGACATCCACGGTGACAATATGCACCCGGGTATCGTCGCCCAGTTCCGCCCTGCGCCGGATCAGGGCCTCGGCGTTGATATCCGCCAGCACCAGGCAATGGCCTGCCCGGTACCAGTATTGCGCCATGGCCCAGCCCAGGCCGCTGGCTGCACCGGTGATGAGGGTGACGTTCACAGATCGCCCTTCCTTCTGGCATGTTCGATGAAATAGTCGAGGGCTTGTGCCGAGGTTTTCCGGGGCTGGTAACCGAATTCCTCCTTCAGCCGGCGGTTGCTGAGCACCGGACGGTAGCGGAGGAAGTTGATCTGCTCAGGTCCTACCGGTTTACCCAGCCATTTCGCCACCTGAAGGCCGGCTTTGACAACACTCGCGGGCAACGTCAGCAGTGGTTTATCCAGTTTGCGGGCGATCTCGCGGATGGTCAGGGCGCCGTCGCCGGCCATGTTATAGCGGCCGGTCCGGTCTTCCCGGATGCCCTGCTCCATGGCGTCCAGTACGTCCTGGTCCCAGATGAACACAAACGGCGAGTCGCTGCCACGAATGGCCAGCAGTCGTGGCGACAGGAACAGGGCGGTAATCTGGTTGCGGGTTTCCGCCCCCAGCACCGTGCCGGGCCGGAAAATGAGCTGCTTCAACTGCGGAGATTCAGTGCGGTATTGCTCCAGCAGCTCTTCCACCTGGCGTTTATGGTCCGAGTAGGCGAACTCCGGATTGCCCCTGAGCGGATCGTCTTCGTCAATCCAGGCAGGGTTATCCGGGTGATAGCCGTAGGCGGCGCCGGAGCTGGTCACGGTGATGTGCTGCACCTTGGCGGCGACACAGGCCTCCAGCACATTGCGGGTGCCGTTGACGTCAATGTCATAGTCACGCTGGCGGTCCGGGGAGGCCTGGAGGATCGACGCCAGATGGATCACATGGGTGATACGGTACTCCGCCAGGGTCAGCACCAGCTTTGAGTCCCGCACGTCCAGCACCTCTAGCGGGAAATCCAGGCCCTTGCGCCAGTGCAGATCGGTGCCCATGACGAAGTGGTCCTTTGCCAGCCGGTTGCCCAACTGGTGGCCGATGTAGCCGGCGGCGCCGGTGATCAGGATGCGTTTTTCGGTGGTCATAGGATCAGCTTTGTTGTTCAGTTTCGGGGATCGGTCGGCGGGCCCAGATCTGTGACAGGGTCAGACCGGACACCAGGTGCCAGACGCCCCAGAAGGCGGTGATCAGCATCATGCCCCCTGCCTCGGGGAAGAAGGTGAACAGGATCACCAGCCCCAGCCCGGAGTTCTGGATGCCGACTTCCATAGTGACGGCGCGCCCGTCGGGTACCGACAGCTTCATCAGCCGCGCCATGCCATAGCCCAGTGCCAGTGCCAGCAGGTTATGGCCCACCACCAGCCAGAAGAAGGTGTGGAATTTCGCCAGGAACAGGTCAACATTGTTCAGGAACGCGATGGCCACAAACGCCAGGAAGATCAGCAATGAAACAAAGCGAAGCGGCTTTTCACTGCGCACTGCCAGCTTCGGGAAGCGTCCGCCGGTAAGCATGCCCAGTATCAGCGGTATGGCCAGTACCAGCAGCACCAGCATGAGTATGTTCTCCGGCTGCAGGGAGATCTCCTGCAGGTAGCCCCGAGTATGCGGGTTCAGCCAGCCGTAGAGGGCAAAGTTCAGGGGCGTCAGCACCGTGGCGGCCAGACTGGAGACGGCGGTCATGCTCACCGATACCGCCACGCTGCCCTTGCCCAGCCAGGTCATGATGTTGGAAAAACTGCCGCCGGGACAGGAGGCCACCAGGATCATGCCGAGAGCCAGCTGCGGGTCAATCTCCAGGACCCAGGTGAACAGGCAGGTGGCAAGGGGCAGCAGCAGGAACTGGGCAAACAGCCCCGCAATGGGCGCACGGGGTATGGTGAGAACCCGCCGGAAATCGTCGGGTTTCAGGTTGAGGGACACGCCGAACATCATCAGGGCGAGGATGACATTCAGGGTGATCAGGCTGGCGGGGTCAAACTGCACCACGGCATTACCCCTTGTCGTCGGTTTGCAGTTCGGCGATATGGTCCGCCAGTGTGTCCAGGTAGGCGTCCTTGTTCACATAGTACGCCATGCGGGCCAGCTTGATGTAGTTGTAGCCGCCATCCAGACGTTCTCCGGCCTTCTCCTTTTTCAGCTGACGCAGGGCTTCAGCAGCGGCCGACCCCTTCTGCCGCTCGCGAATGTACAGCGCCGCGAGCCGCGCCTGCTGGTTGCGGCCTTCCCAGCCCAGGCCGGTGGCCTCCACCATGCCCATCAGGAACAGGTTGTCGTACCCCGGGTGCATCATGTTCAGGTACAGGCGCGGGGCGTCTTCCTGCTCCGGCCAGTTGAGGTGCGCCCGGTCGATGAAGGGGTAGTCCAGCAGGTAGCCGGTGGCCATCAGGATCAGGTCGTAGTCGGCGCTTTCGCCATCGCTGTAGTGGACGGTCTTGCCCGCCACCCGGTCGATGCTGCGACGGGGGCGGATATCGCCGTGGCCCAGGTGATGCAGGATCAGGGAGTTGATCACCGGGTGTGACTCGTACATGCGGTAGTCCGGGTCTGGCAGCCCGAAGTCCGACGGCTTGCCCATGACCAGACGGATCAGCGCGGCATCCAGCCGCTGTTTCAGGGGCCGGGGCAGTTTGAGCTTGCCGCCAATGGTATCGATGGGTTTGCCCTTGAGGAACTTGGGCAGGAAGTAGTAGCCCCGGCGCAGGCTCATATCCACCGAGCGGGCATGGTGGACCGCGTCCACGGCGATGTCGGCGCCGGAGTTGCCGCAACCGATGATCAGTACCCGTTTGTCCCGGAACACGTCCGGGCTGCGGTAGTCGGCGGAATGCATCAGCTCCCCGGTGAATTCTCCCGGCAGGTCCGGCTGGTTGGGGGTATGCAGGGTGCCATTGGCGATCATCACGCCGTCGAAGGTGCGGCTCTGTTGCTGGCCGTCATGCTCGGTGGTCACCTGCCACTGGTCGCCGTCCGGCTCGACGCGGACCACCCGGGTACTGAACTCGTAGTACTGCCGCAGGCCAAAATGGTCCACGAAGTCCCGGAAGTACGTTTTCAGCTCGTGATGGCTGGGGTACTGTGCCACCGAGTCCTTCATGGGAAACTCTTCGAACTCGGTCATCCGCTTGGACGAGATCAGGTGGGCGGTCTGGTACATGGTGCTGTGGGGATTGTCGATGTCCCACAGGCCGCCGACGTCGCTATGAAGCTCGAATCCGGTAAAGGGGATGCCCTGTTTCTGGAGGTTGCGGGCACAGGCCAGGCCCATGGGACCGGCGCCGATTACTGCGTACATGATGGTGTTCCTGCTTTTGTTGTTATGATCCCGTATCTTAGGATTTGCGGCGCCGGTTTTCCTGACCGGACGGGACACAAACCACGACAATTCGGGCCATGATCGGAAGCTCACCCAGTGTAACCCACCTCTACGCCCAGGCGATCCTGCAGGCGGCCCGGCGCCGCGGCATGGTGTTGCCTGAGTCTGTTACCTGTGAGGTGGTACCAGGTCAACGGGTGCCGCTGGCGGTGCAGGATCAGCTGTGGGACGAGTACTGCCGCGCTTCGGGGGAGCCATTGGCCGGGCTGGAAATTGGTCTGGCCCTGCAGATCGGCCATCTCGACAGCGCCGGCATGCTGCTGGTCAGCTGCGATACCCTGCGAGAGGGTCTGGAAGCGCTGGTGGAATATGCTCCGGTGGTGGGTGATGGCGGCGAGTTTTCTATCTCTGAGGACGCTGATCGCATCCGCCTCTGTTACCAACCGGGCTATCGGGTTCGTGTGGCCGAAAGGGTCGAGGCGGTGATGGCGTCGCTGGTGCGGCTGACGGGCTGGGCCACGGGTGACGCTTTCCGGCCGGAGGCACTGCTGCTGGCCCATGCGCCCCTGGCTGATGAAGCTGCCTATCGACAGTCCCTTGATATGCCGTTGGCGTTCAACGCTGGCCGAAACTGCCTGCAACTGCCGCGGGATCAGGGTGACCTGCCGTTGATCCAGGCCAATAGCGCCCTTCGGGATCATCTGCGGCAGCTGGCGGACCACACGCTTGAGTCTCTTGGTCACCAGAGTCTGAGTCGTCAGGTAAGCACTCTGGTGAGGGAGCATCCGGGGTGGGGCAAGGAGCGTGTGGCGTCCGAACTGGCGGTCAGCGGTCGTCATCTGAACCGGCTGCTGGCGGATGAGGGGCTGTCGTTCAAGGTGTTGCGGGAGCGGGAGTTGCACCGGCTGGCGGTGGATCTGTTGCGGTCCGGGCAGACGGTGGTCTCGGTCAGTGGGCGCCTCGGGTTTTCTGAAGAAGCCGCTTTTGCTCGGGCTTTCCGGCGATGGGAAGGAGTGAGTCCTTCTCGTTTTCGTTCAGGTGCTTCGGGTTAACATCGCTTTTTGATTGGGTTTGATTGCTGTGTTGGGTGCCTGCACGCAGGTGCTGGACGGTCTTTTTGCCGCCGCAATTCACGGCCCAGGGACGGGCCGTGAATTGCGGCGAAGAAAGCCCCCCTCACCCCGCCGCCAGACTCCACAACAATCAGGCTACGTAACCAGCTATCAGTTAGTCCACCAGCTGCCGGGACTTCTCAATATAAGCGGCACCGTGCTCAGCCACAGTCTCCCCATCAGCACTCTCGGAAGCCAGATGAACCTCCTCCAGAGTCTCGGCCAGGTTATCGAGCTCTTGGTTCATTTTTGCGATAGCGTCTTCCAGTGTGTACGTCAGCTGGTGAACCTCGTTCATGGCCTCCGGTGTCAGTTCACCTGCCAGGACGGCTTCAAGTTTGTGGTTGTATTCCGAAAAATTGGCCACGGCTTCAGAAAGCGTATCGGATGCCTTGCCTTCAAAGTGCTCAACGTCGGTGGCAAGCGCCAGGCCAGAGAATGCAAGGGTGGCGGTCAGGGCAGTGCATTGAAGTATTGATTTCATCAGTGTCTCCTCTTAATAAGTGATAATCATTATCACCTGTATTATTGTCGCATTAAATGATTTGAATCAAACTTCCGCACAATTCTCTTGCCAGCGACGCGGTTGTGCATAAAATGCTCACTTTCCTCTCTGAGTGCCCCTGACGCCCATGCACCTGGTCTCGTTCGATATCTTCCGTACCCTCGGTTTTCCCGACACCTCAGTTCTCAAGCCCGAGCAGATGCTGCAGCACAAACCGTTGCTACGAGAAGCCGACTGGGTGCTGTTCCCGGAATACTGGCAACTCAATACCCTGCTCTACGGCCTGAAGTGCCGGGTGTTTCCCAGTGAGGCCAGTTATCGGATCGGCCACGACAAGGTGGAGATGACCCGTGCCTTCCAGGCCGTGGCGCCGGAGCATACGCCGTGGACCCTGATCGAAGCGAACGGGCCGGAAGAGCGGGAGCGGCTATGGACCGCCATGCCCTCGCCTTTTGTGGCCAAGTTGCCCAAGGCATCTCAGGGGGAAGGCGTCTGGCTGATCGAAACCAGACAGGACTGGCTGCGGTATTGCGAGCGTACGCCGGTGCTTTACGTACAGGAATATCTGCCCATCGACCGGGATGTGCGTGTGGTGATTGTGGGCGACCGGGTGGTGACCGCTTACTGGCGGACGCAGGCGGAGCAGGGTTTCTATAACAATGTGGCCCGGGGCGGCAGGATCGATACCGGGCCGGTGCCCGCTGTGGTGATGGAGCTTGCACTCCGGCTGGCCCGTGAGCTTGGGGTGGATCATGCCGGGTTTGATATCGCGATGGTGGAAGGCTACCCCTACGTGCTGGAATTCAACCGGCTTTTCGGCAACCAGGGACTGGGCCAGGGCTCTGAGCTGAAGGATGCCATTCTTGGTTACCTGCAAAGCAGGACAGCGCCGAAGGATCCGGAGGGGCCTGCACCGTTGTGGCCGGTGGCCGTGTGACGGTCAGGCCTTCACGTCAATAGTGGTTCCCACCCGATCGGCGGGGTTGGCACTTGCCGTTGGCACCGCAGTATCAGTCACGCTCTCCAGCAACTGCATGGCGCCTTGCTGTTGCATGTCCATTGCCTGCTTCATCACCTGAATCTGCGCCTGTTCGCTGACCCGTTGCTGGCTCATCTGGGTACTCGCTGCAGCCATGGAGGCAACGTCGGACATAACAACTCCCATTGGTTGATTTCTGACCACTTTAGCAGTCAGGAATAATCGTGAAAAGACGGGGTGGCACCCCGGTTTCAAACCCTTACAAATATCTTCTTCACCGGGAGATTCCGAGGGCCTGGTGGCACCTTTGGTTATGGGTATTTCTGCTCATTTCCGGCTCTCGAGAAAAGCCCGATGATCGCGCCAATTCCGGGGGACAGCCACGTTGTCGCCTTTTTTATTGCCCGCATACCCTGTGGAGGGAAACACCACCCATGACCGAACTCGCCAACGCCAACATCGCCGATTACTACAGCGCCGACACCTTCAAGCGCATCAAGGAATTTTCCGACACCAGGGAAACGCCCTTCGTGGTGATCGATACTCAGACCATCGATCGTCAGTACGATGAGCTGGTGGAAGGTTTTCCCTATGCAAAGGTGTATTACGCGGTAAAGGCGAACCCGGCGGTGGAGGTGTTGACCATGCTGCGGGACAAGGGCGCCAACTTTGACATCGCCTCGGTGTACGAGCTTGAAAAGGTAATGGGCCTTGGTGTGTCAGCCGACCGGATCAGTTACGGCAATACCATCAAGAAGGCCAGGGATGTCCGTACTTTCTACGAGAAGGGCGTACGTCTGTTTGCCACTGATTCAGAGGCCGACCTGCGCAATATTGCCAAGGCGGCGCCGGGGTCGAAGGTATATGTACGCATTCTGACCGAAGGTACGCTGACGGCTGACTGGCCGCTGTCCCGCAAGTTTGGCTGTCAGACCGACATGGCCATGGATCTGCTGATCCTGGCCCGTGACCTGGGCCTGGTGCCCTATGGCGTATCGTTCCACGTGGGTTCCCAGCAGCGGGAAATCGGTGCCTGGGACGCGGCCCTTGGTAAGGTGAAGGTGATCTTCGAGCGCCTGAAGGAAGAAGACGGCATTGAGCTGAAGATGATTAACATGGGCGGCGGCTTCCCGGCCAACTATATTACCCGCACCAACGAGCTGGCGGTGTACGCGGAGGAAATTGCCCGCTTCCTGCAGGAGGATTTTGGCGATGACCTGCCCGAAATCATTATTGAGCCGGGTCGCTCGCTGATTTCCAACGCGGGTGTGCTGGTGAGCGAGGTGGTGCTGATTGCCCGCAAGTCGCGGACGGCCCTGCATCGCTGGGTGTTCACGGATGTGGGCAAGTTCGGTGGTCTGATCGAGACCCTGGACGAGTCCATCAAGTTTCCGATCTGGACCGAGAAGACCGGCGAAGGCGAGGACTGTGTGATCGCAGGTCCCACCTGTGATAGTGCCGACATCATGTACGAGCACCACAAGTACCCGCTGCCACTGAACCTGGCTATCGGGGACCGGATGTACTGGTTGTCCACCGGGGCCTATACTACGACCTACAGTGCGGTGGAATTCAACGGTTTTCCTCCGCTGAAAGACTATTACATCTGAGGCCAATGCGGGCCAACCCCCAGGCTCGGGAAGCCGTGGGATGGGGGTGGGTTTCTGTAGGGAACAATTGTCTGAGCGAAGCGAGTTTTTTGTTTCCGGAAGAAATCTGCCCCCATCCCGCGGCTTTTCACCCAAGGTAAGACAGCTCGTTAAGTCGTGCCTTGGTGTGTCGGACACGGAGTCCCATACTTGAGTTTTTCCATTCTGATTCAGGCCGCCGGCGGCCTGGCCCTGTTCCTGCTCGCCATGGGCATGATGACTGATGGCCTGAAAACGTTTGCCGGCGCGGGCCTCAAACGTCTGCTGGAACGCTGGACCGACCGGCCCCTGCGGGGCGTCGCTTCCGGTGCCCTGATCACCGGCGTAGTGCAGTCATCAAGCGCAGTGACGGTAGCCACCATTGGCTTCGTCAATGCCGGTATGCTGACACTGACGCAGGCTATCGCTGTGGTTTTCGGCGCCAATGTAGGCACCACGGTGACCAGCTGGCTGGTGGCTCTGGTGGGCAGTGGCTTCAAGATCAGTGCTATGGCGCTGCCCATTCTCACGGTTGGTGTGATCCTGCGTATTGCCGGTTCTGGCGGTCGCTGGGCCTCGCTGGGGGAAGCCCTGGCGGGGTTTGGCCTGTTCTTCCTCGGGCTGGATCTGCTCAAGGAGTCCCTGGGCGGCTTTGCCGGTGGCTTCAGTGCAAGTGTTGGGGAAGGCGGTGGCGACCACTGGGCCATGTATCTGGGTATCGGCTTTCTGATTACCCTGCTGACCCAGTCGTCATCCGCTACCCTGGCCATTGTTCTTACCGCCGCCGGTACCGGCGTGATTGGTATAGAGGCTGGAGCGGCGGGGGTTATTGGCGCCAGCCTGGGTACCACCTCGACGGCGGCGATAGCCGTGCTTAATGCCACTGCCAACGCCCGCCGGTTGGCGCTGGCCCATATCCTGTTCAACCTGGTGGCCGGAGCCGTTGCGCTGACATTGCTGCCCCTGGTTCTGTTTCTGGCGGGGGCACTGACCAGCTGGCTGAACCTGGAGGGCAGCCCGGCCATCCTGCTGGCCGCTTTCCACACCCTGTTCAAGCTGATCGGCATCGCCCTGCTGCTGCCGCTGATACCCTGGCTGGCCAGGCAGCTGGATCGTTTCTTTCGCAGTGCCGAGGAGGATCTGTCCCGGCCCCGTTATCTCGACAAGACGGTGGCGACCACACCGGAACTGGCTGTGGAGGCCCTGGCCCAGGAGCTGGAACGGATGCAGGAGCTAGTGACCGGTCTGGTACACGCGGCCCTGACGCGGGAGGGCATGACCGAAGCTGCCGGAGCCCGGCAGGTTGCAGCCGTTGAAGAGCTTTACCATGCCGTTACCCGCTTCGCTGCGACAACCCGATCCGGAAAGATGTCCCCGGAGATGGTGGATGAGCTTACGGTGGCCGTCCGATCTGCCCGTTATCTTGCGGAAGTGGCGGAGCAGGTGAGCAGCATTATTCGCCTGCGCCAGAGTCGGCGTACGCTGCCGGAGCAGACGGTGCGAACGCTGCTTGACCGCTATTTGGACTGGATTAATCAGCTACTCACGGCGGAAGAGTCGGGCGGTGATCTTGTGGACGAAACCGGAGCACTTTATCAAAAACTCAAGGCCGCCGTGCTGCATGCCATTGTGGACGGCGAGCTGGATGAAGACCGCGGGCAGGTCATTCTGGATGACCTAAGCGCCCTGAGGCGCATGCTGGACCAGGGCCTGAAAGCCAAAGCGGCGATTGGAAGGCCGGATGTGAAGCAGACAGTGCTGCCGGCGGAAGACTGAGTCACGTCTTGGCGTCTGCCCGGGCGGGTGCCAGGTCAAGGGTACGAATCAGCGGCAGCACCAGCAGGCTGTAGCCGATCATCACCATAATGCTGTGGCGAACATCACCGGTCACATCGGACACGGCGCCGCCGAGCATCGGTACGGTAAAAGCGACTGTGTACCCCACCAGAAAGGTGCCGGCAGAGAGTCGGCCGGCGCCCCCAGCTGCGGCCACGAGGGGCGGCAACGCCACCAGCAGGATCAGCAGAATGCCGGCCACAAAACTCATCAGGGTGGCACTGGCAATGGCCCACCAGCCTTCCAGCGCTATAGCGCCAATGGTACCCAGAACACTGATAACCGCCATAACGGCGATAAGATCCCGGCGACCCACCCACTGCCGGGCGGTTTTGAGCATCAGCAGCGAGGCAAAGACCTGGGCGATGTTGTAGCAGAACAGCGCCTGGGACAGCTTGTCGAAGTGACCGGTCTGGGCCAGCAGGTTGCCCATGTAGGCGTTGAGCCCGAAAAACATGGACGCCGACAGGCCCAGCAGCAGCCCCAGCTTAAGGGTCAGCGGATTTGACCAGTCCGGAAGCCAGGCAGCCCGTTTCGTGGGCCGCGCCAGATCCCGCTTTGGCAGGAACAGCGCCCCGGCTACGGCGAGGGCCGGCAACGACCAGGCCAGCAGGGTCAGGCGCCAGCTGCCATCCAGCAAGGGAACCAGCAGCGGCAGGGTGACCCCGGCCCCGATGAACTCCCCCATCAGCATGCCGTTCATGTAGACGGCTGTGCCCATTGCCACATGGTATGGTTGCAGCCATCGTGGCAGCAGCGCCGGCAATGCCGGCTGCATCATGGCGATGCCCAGCCCCATCACGGCGCTGGCGATGAGCAGGGTAATGATTTCCGGGGCCAGGCCACGGGCGGCAGAGCCCAGAGCCATGATTGCCATGGCAAGCACCAGCGTATTGCGGGGCCCCAGGCGGGAGATGGACAGGGAACCGGGCATGGCGCCGATGGCCAGCATCAGGATCGGCAGGGTAGTGAGGGCGCCGGTCAGGGTCTGGTTGAGCCCCAGGTCGGAACTGATGAATGGCGCCAGCGGTGGTGCCACCAGGATAGGTACCCGCAGGTAAAGCCCTGCCAGCCATAGCAAAACCGCCACCGGCAGCAGTGCGGCTGGCGGTGGCGGGGCGTTCGTGGTGGTATTCGTCACCAGTGAGACAGGTCCTCGTCCGGATCAGTCGTCGCTGGTATCGGCGATGTAGGCGCCGTCTTCGTCGTGGACTTCCTGACCGGTTACCGGCGGATTGAATGCGCAGATCAGGCGCATGTCCTCGGTGCCACCATACAGGGTGTGCTTGTCGTGATTATCGAGGGCGTAGAGGGTGCCGTCGGTAATCTCATGCACTTCTCCCGTGGCCAGATCCTTGATTCGACCATTGCCCGCGACACAGTACACCGCCTCCAGGTGGTTCTTGTACCAGAAGGTATGCTCTGAGCCAGCCTTGATAATGGTTTCATGGAAGGAAAACCCCATGCGGTCCTTTTTCAGTAGCAGCCGGCGACTGGTCCACTGCTTGTCGCTGACTTCACGCTCGGTACCAATGATGTCCTGTACTCGTACGATTTTCATGGGTGTACCTCATGTTGGTTGGCCAGAATCGGCTGAAACAGCCTTACAGTATAAACATTAGAGCTTCTGCGTGTTCAACCGTAACCGGCTTCTGTCACCCGCCAGTGGCGGTAATTGTCCATCGATGCATGGATGGCTGACTCCAGTGCCTGCTGGTCGTCGGGGCCCAGTTTACGGCCCTTGCGCAGCGTGCCCAGGGCCTGCTGGATAGCCTTTCTGCGGGGGCTGTCCAGCTGCTCAAGCCAGTGACTGTCGGAGGGTGGCAGCTCCAGCGGCTCGCGCCCGGCGTGGTTGCGTTCGCTGATATGCCACCAGTGATCCACAGCCCTTCCCAATACAATATAGCCGAATTGCAGGTCCTGCACCGGGCCGAAGGTGGCCGTCTGCAGTTCCCCGGTGTCCCTGAGCGGCCCCAGTCGCATTGCCTGCACTGCCAGCCGGCCACCGTAGAAGTAACTGCCGGCGGCACCGATGAGGCCACCAATCAGTGCCCCCGCACCCAGGGAGTGGCCCAGGGTCAGGGCGTCGATGCCAACGCCGCCAACCGCACCGGCGCCGAAGCCTGCGGTGGCCAGGTAGCGTCGGCTCACCGCCCAGGCCTGGCGGGTGCTTTCGCTGAACAGGTCATGGTCGTGATGCCAGCTCAGTTCCGCTTCCTGGCGGGCAATCCGGTGATGTTGATACAGGCTTTCGATATCCCGTCGCAGGCGTTGTTCCCGCTGGCGCTGGTGTTGATACCACTGCTCCCGCAAGCGTGCCTCCAGTGCTTCACGGCTATCGCTACCGGGGGTGGGCAGCGATTTGGGCAGGGTACGGCTTTCCTGGTGCCGCATCATGTCGGTCAGGGCCCCGGCAATCAGTCGGGCCGATTGCCACTGGCGGTCGTCCCGCTGCCGGTTCAGGTAATGGGTGGCGTCCTCCAGGGGGCGCTCCCAGTCCGGGCGAAGCTGGCCGAAGGCCTTGAGCAGGCTCAGATGTTGTTCGAACGGGGCATGAACGGCATCAAAACTGCGGACAACCTGAAAGAACTGGCCCAGGGCAGACTGCCAGTTGGTAGTGTGGTCGTCGGGGCCGATGCGGTTGATCAGCGCCAGGCTGGGCTGCCCCGACCAGCGCAGGATGGTCATTTCTGCTTCCTGCTCGGCGGTGTAGGGCACCGAACCATCCACCACGTAGATGATACCCGCGCCGTTGATGATCGGTGTCAGCAGTTCACATTCGTCCCGGAATTTCGGGTTGTCGCGGTGCTGATGGACGAACGCCGCCACCGTGTCCGGCCTGTCGGAAGCGGACAGGCTGTGGGCTTCCAGCCATTCCAGGACGCGGCGTGGGCGTTGGAAGCCCGGGGTGTCCACCAGGGTGTACAGGGTGCGGCCATCCACGGTCAGCGGATAGGTCTGGCTCTCACGGGTGGTACCCGGCTCCAGGGCAATGGCAATGCGATCATTCTGGGACAGCGTTGCCACCACGCTGGATTTGCCCCGGTTGGGGTGGCCCACCACCGCAAATACCGGCGCCTGCTCAGTGCCCGTCATGGTTATGCTCCCCGTGGTCTTTGGCGGCAATGCGTATGCCCTGGCCGGCCCTGTTGGCAAATCGAAGCCATTGCGCCAGCTGCAGGTAAGAAGGCCGTTGCGCCGGGGCCGTGGCCAGGGGCAGCAGGGTCAGGGTAATACCCGGAAGCTGTGTTGCCGCGTCCTCAAGGAAATCCTCCAGCTCGGCGGTGGGCGGCTCCCAGGCGCGGGTCAGTACCAGCAGCTCGCGGTCGCGCGGTTCCCGGCGCCCCGCCAGTGCTTCAAGGGCGTTGCGGTCTGCCTGCAGGCTCTGGCTGCCCCCGGCGTGAACCGGCACTGAGCCGGGGGTGGGCAGGGCACTCTCCGGCGATGCCCCGGCCCAGCAGACCACCAGGGGGGTATGGGGGACCGGCACCGTATCGGCGGCAGTATCCGCTGGCAACTGACCGCTGTCCGGGGTATCACTGCCGGTCTCCACGGCGGGGGTTTCCATGCGCCAGAGCAGTGCCGTGTACCCTGGATGGTGGTGCAGTGCCCGGCGGCTCTTGCGGCGAAGGTCCACCGTGGCCAGAATCAGTAACAGCAGCCTTGGAGCAACGGTCCAGGTGAGCCAGGCCATGGCGACGAAGGGCCACCAGGCGCCCCAGCGGGCGGAATCGGTGCCGGCGGAAGCGTTCTCCAGCCGGAAAAAACGCGTGTCCGCGACCAGCTCCAGGGAGGGCGTTGCCACCGGCAGCCAGGCTGACCAGGGGGCGGCCACCCAGGACACAATGCGATGCCAGCCCTCGGCCGAGGTCTCCAGGGTGGTGCTCCAGCCGAAGGCGAGGTCCTGCAGTACCACCGAGGTCAGTAGCGTCATCAGCCCGGCGACGCCAAAGGCAAGACCGGCTGCCTGGGCGGTGCGTGCCATCATCGGACTGAACAACGGCAACAGCGCTGAAGACGGTTGCCGTTTTTCCAGACGATGTTGCAGGCTGTGCATCAACGGTGCCCATGGTTGCCATCCGGCCAACCCCTGGATCGCGGTGAACAGGGCCAGTACCAGTTGCAGCAAAATAACCCCGAGGATGACGGTGATATTGATCTGCTGGCCGCCGTCATAGAACAGCAGCCCGGACATGGTGACGATGCCCAGCAGTGCGCCCAGGCTGATGAATGCGCCGGCAAAGCGTTGCCAGGAGCGTAGCTCCGGCGGATAGCTGGAAGCGGTGGTGTCGTTAAGTGCCTGCAGCTGGGTCAGCCAATGGTGGATATCCGGCGTGTGGCCTTCATCCCGGTCCAGGGCGTAACGGCGATCGCGGCGGTGCAGGAAGGCCGGCGACTGCTGCTGGTCGCGCTGGTATTGACGATCGAAGGCCAGCAGGGTCTCAAGGTGGCCGGGCATGCAGTATCCTTGTGTTGTAAATATCCGCCACGAGAGTGTAACCGATGCCCCACCACTTGATGAATCTGCGCCATGTACCGGACGACGAGGCGGACGAAATCCGCGCCCTGTTTGATGAGCACGAGGTGAGCTACTACGAGACGCCACCGTCCTTCTGGGGTATCAGCATGGGGGGCTTCTGGGTGCATGATGCGACCGAGGCGGAGCGGGCCAAGGCGCTTTTGCGGGAGTACCAGGCTGGGCGCCAGGCCAGTCAGCGCCAGGTCTGGGAGGAAGAGCTGCGAGCGGGTAAGGGGGTCAGTATCTGGCACCAGTTCCTGCGCAAGCCGGTCACCGTGGTGGCGGCGGTTCTGGCGTTGGTGTTTATACTCGGCGTTTCCCTGTACCCATTCCTGAAGCTGTGAGCGATAACGGATGAGGAACCCCATGCCACACTCCTATCGGCCCACCGGTATCCCGGGCCTGACCCGAGAGATGATTGACGCTTTGATGGCGATGTTCGAAAAAGCCAGTGCGGGCGCAATTGCCGTCGACCGAGAGTCGCGGATTACCTGGATCAACGACAGCTATTGCCGGTTGCTGGGGGTGCGTGAGGTCGATGTTATTGGCAGGCCTGTGCGACGGATCATTCCTCACACCCGCATGCCTGAGGTGGTGGCCAGCGGTGACCCGCTACTGCTGGATATCATGGAGCACGACGGTCAGCAGCTGGTGGTAACACGCTTGCCCTATTTCGATGAGGGCGGAGTGGTGACCGGCGCCATTGCCTGCATCCTGTACGATGATTTACAACCGCTCACTCCGCTGGTGGCCAGATACCGCCGCCTGCACCAGGACCTCCAGGCCGCCCGCAAGGCCCTGGCCAGGCACGCCCGGGGCACCCGCTACAGCCTGTCGGACTTTATCGGTGCCAGTCCCGCCGCCCTGGAAGTGAAACGCAAGGCCCGGCTGGCGGCAGGGCGGGAGATGCCGGTACTGCTCCAGGGTGAGACCGGCACTGGCAAGGAGGTGCTGGCCCAGGCTGTCCATGCCGCCTCTACCCGGGCGGAGCGCCCATTTGTGGCGGTGAATGTGGCGGCCATTCCGGAAAACCTGCTGGAGGCCGAGTTCTTCGGTGTGGCTGCGGGTGCCTATACCGGCGCTGGCAAAAACCGGGACGGTCGCTTTCAGCTGGCCCATGGCGGCACGTTATTCCTCGACGAAGTGGGCGACATGCCCCTTCCCCTGCAGGCCAAATTGCTGCGGGCGCTGCAGGAAGGGGAGGTGGAGTCGCTCGGGTCCAATCAGGTGCAGGCAGTGGACGTGCGGGTCATCGCAGCTACCAGCCGTGACCTTGGCCAGATGACCTCCGACGGAACCTTTCGCTCGGACCTTTACTATCGCCTGAACGTGATGGAAATTGCCGTGCCGCCCCTGAGGGACCGTCTGGCCGACCTGGGTATCCTGTGTGAAAGCCTGCTGGCTGATCTCTCCGACGGGCCTGGCCTGGGGGCGGAAATCACTGATGAGGCCCTGGCCCTGCTGGCCCGGCACCACTGGCCGGGTAATATCCGCGAGCTGCGTAATGTGCTGGAGCGGGCCCTGACACTGAATGAAAATGCCGAATCCCTGGACCACGAGGTACTGGCCCAGGTGCTGCCTGACCTCGAATTGCCGGCCGGCACCGCTCCCGGCGCTGCTGATGACCCTGAACCTGGCGTTCCCGGTCGTGGCCAGACCCTTGCCGCCGCCGTGGCCTCGGCGGAGCGGGCTGCCATCGAGTCGGCCCTGGCCGCCAGCCGCGGCAATCGCAGCCAGGCGGCCCGCCTGCTGGGCATTTCCCGCTCCGTGCTCTATCAGAAGCTTGACCGGTTGTCCTGATATCCGGACAGGTGTCCGGTTTTCGATACAGTTATTCTGCTTGTTGGGCGGAAACTGTCCTGATATCAGGACACTCTCATCCCCTGGCGGTTTTGGTCGCTATCCACTGCACTGATTACATTGGGAAAATCCTGCCCGGCACGGTTTCTGCTCATGACAGGCTGACTGCCAGCACAACCACCAACAACACTGGCGTTCCCCCATCCAACGGGATTACCCGTGTGTCCGGTTGTTCTGGCTGCATCAGACAGTCCTGTCGTGTGTACGACAAAAACAACAAGGAACCCGATATGTCTAACAAGACCTCCATGCCCCGCCTGGGGCTGGGCCTGGCTGCCGCCACAGCCCTCGCCCTGTCTGCCACGCCGGCGTCCGCGGAAAAGGTCCGTTGGCAGGTACCGCTGGCGTTTCCCTCTCATCTGGTGGGCCTGACCACGCCGGTCAAGCATCTGTCCGAGAACCTGAAGGCCATCTCGGGGGGCGATATCCAGTTCCGGTACTATGAGCCGGGCGAGCTGGTGCCGCCGTTCGAGATCATGGATGCGGTCAGCGAGGGCAAGTACCCCGCCGGCTACACCTGGGTCGGTTACGACCAGGGCACCATCCCCGCGCTGCCGCTGTACTCCGGTGCGCCGTTCAATATGGAGCCGCCGGCCTACCTGGCATGGTATTACGAGGGTGAAGGCCGAGAGCTGCTCGAGGAGATCTACGCCGAGCGCAACATTCACCCCATGCTGTGCAGCATCATCGGGCCGGAAGGCGCCGGCTGGTTCGCCGAATCCATCGATTCGCTCGAAGACTTCGATGGCCTGCGAATCCGCTTCGCGGGCATCGGTGGCAAGGTGCTTGAGGAGCTGGGCGCGTCGGTCACCATGATACCCGGCGGCGAGATCTACCAGGCCCTGGAGCGCCAGACTATCGATGCCACCGAGTTCTCCCAGCCGGCCATCGACAAGATGCTGGGGCTGGACCAGATCATCAAGAACTACATCATGCCGGGCTGGCACCAGACCCTCACCACGTCGCACCTGCTGGTGAACAAGGACGTGTGGGACGGACTTGAGCCCCAGACCCGCGCCCTGGTGGAGATGGGTTGCCAGGCCGCCACCCTCAAGGGCTTCGCCGAGAGCGAATACGCCCAGCCGACCGCACTTCGGGAGTACCAGGATGAGGGGGTAACCGCCCAGACCCTGCCGGAACCCGTCCTCAGGGAGCTGCAGAAAGTCACCAACAAGGTGCTGGATGACATCGCCGCCGAGGACGAAATGTTCAACCGGGTCCTCACCAGTCAGCGGGAATTCATGGAACACCACTCCATCTGGCACAGCAAGGGCTACCTGCCCCGGGATTTCTACCAGTACGACTGATCCCGCGCCACCGGCCGGACGGGCGCTCAACGCGCCCGTCCGCTTTTACCTGAACCTGTGAACTATCCGAGGTGGATGTGACGGACCCTGTAACTTTCAGCGCTCCGGCCAGCCCCGCTGCCCATCATAATGGCCTGCCCCATAACCGGTTTTCCCTGGCGCTCGATCGCATGATCCGTGCCATCGGCAGGGGGCTTTCGTGGTTGTGGCTGGCCATGCTGGTGGTGGTCCTGGTCAATGTATTCAGCCGTTTTGTGATGTCCCGGGGCTCCATTGCCCTTGAGGAGCTGTCCTGGCACCTCTTCGGTATCGCCATGATCATGACTCTGGCCTACGCCGTGGTGGAGGACGACCATGTGCGGGTGGACGTGCTGCGGGAAAAGTTTTCCCTGAAAGCCCGGGCGATTATCGAAGTTCTGGGCATCGCCCTGCTGGCCCTGCCGATTCTCGGTCTGATGATCGACGCCCTGGTGCCATACGCCTGGAAAGCCTTCGTACTGGATGAGCGCTCCCAGGCCCCCAGTGGCCTGCCATACCGGTTCATTTTCAAAAGCTTCCTGCCCCTGGGCCTCGCCCTGGTGTCGCTGGCGCTGTTCTCCCGGCTGACCCGGTGTACCAGCTTGCTGGCTGGCTTTCCCCGGGCGTTGCCTGCGGCCACGGAATCAGGGGAGGCACGGTGATGGGTCTGGAAGCCATCCTTGTTATCGCCATGTTCGCCTGCTTCATGATGCTGTTGCTGCTGGGTTTCCCGGTGGCCTGGTCACTGGCAGGTATTGGCCTGGTGTTCGCCGTGGTCGGCCACGTGCTGGTGGAATCCTTCAATGCGGACCTGTGGTTTACCTGGCCGGGCACCATTGGTGTGCTGGACGCCCGTATCTACGGCATTGTTGCCAATGAACTCATGGTGGCGCTGCCGCTGTTCATTTTCATGGGCATCATGCTGGACCGATCCGGCATCGCCGAAAAACTGATGCACAGCCTGGTGCGGGTGCTGGGTCCCCTGCGGGGAGGCTATGCCATTACCGTGGTCATCGTGGGCATCCTGCTGGCGGCGTCCACCGGTATAGTCGGTGCCTCGGTGGTATTGTTGGGCATGTTGTCCCTGGGGCCAATGATGCAGGCCAACTACAACAAGTCGCTGGCGGTGGGTACCGCCTGTTCGGTGGGTACCCTGGGTATCCTGGTGCCGCCAAGCATCATGCTGGTGCTGATGTCCGACCGCTTGGGCACATCGGACGCCTCCGTGGGCAAGCTGTTCATGGGGGCGCTGATTCCCGGTCTCATGCTGGGCCTGATGTATATCCTGTACATCGGCATTGCGGCCTGGCTCAGGCGAGACCTGGCCCCCGCGCCAAAGTACCACCAGAAGCTGGACCTGCGGGCGCTGCTGGATGTGTTCCTGTCGGTGGTTCCCCCCATGGCGCTGATTCTGGCGGTACTGGGCTCCATCTTCTTTGGTATCGCCACCACCACCGAAGCGTCCGCCGTGGGGGCTGCCGGTGCCATGCTGATGGCCCTGGTCAGCCGCCGGCTGGACATGACCGTGCTGAGGGAGGCCCTGTACCAGACCAGCCGCACCACCGCGTTCATCTTTGGTATCTTTATCGGTGCCACGGTGTTCGCAGCGGTGCTGCGGGGGCTCGGCGGCGACGACGTGATCCGGGATGCCATCACCGGCCTGCCCTTCGGCACCACCGGGGTCCTGCTCACGGTGCTGCTGATCACCTTCCTGCTGGGCTTCTTCCTGGACTGGGTGGAAATCACCCTGATCATCCTGCCACTGGTGGCGCCGGTGCTCTTTTCCCTGGGGGTGGAGCCGGTCTGGTTTGCGGTGCTGTTTGCCATCTGCCTGCAGACCTCTTTCCTGACGCCGCCGGTTGGCTTCTCCCTGTTCTATATCAAGGGGGTCTGCCCGCCCGAAATCACCACGAGGGACATCTACCTCGGGGTGCTGCCGTTTATCCTGCTGCAGTTGCTGGGCCTGGGACTGGTGTTCGCGTTTGAGCCCCTGGCCACGTGGCTGCCCAATGAGGTGTACGGTGGCAAGTAACCAATACGATCCGCACAGAAGAGGAGTTGCCGCAATGAGGCTGAAAGACCGAACCGCCCTGATCACCGGCGCCGGCCGGGGCATCGGCCGGGCGATTGCCGAACACTATGCCCGCGAGGGCGCCCGGGTGGCCGTTGCCGACCTGGATCCGGACACCGCCAATGACGTTGCCCGGGCCATACGTGAGGGTGGCGGTGAAGCCATGGCCCTGGCCATGGATGTTACCGACGAACAGGCTGTGGAGGATGGTTTCCAGGCGGTGGCGGACCAGTGGGGTGGTGTGGATATCGCGCTGGCCAACGCCGGCATCCAGCATATAGACCCCATCCACAAGCTGGCCTATGGTGACTGGCAGAAGGTGATCAATGTTCACCTCAATGGCGCCTTCCTGGTGACCCGGGCCGCCCTGGGGCAGATGTACGCCGGTGGTGGTGGCGCCATGCTGTATATGGGATCGGTGCACTCGGTGGAGGCATCGCCCCTCAAGTCCCCCTATGTAGCCGCAAAACACGGGCTGCTGGGGCTGTGCCGGACAGTCGCCAAGGAAGGGGCCGAGTACCGGGTGCGCAGTAATATCATCTGTCCGGGATTCGTACGCACACCGCTGGTTGAGAAACAGATCCCCGAACAGGCGAAGGAACTGGGCATTCCGGAGGAAGAGGTGATACGCAACGTGATGCTGAAGAACACCGTGGATGGACAGTTCACCACCGTCGAGGATGTCTCGGAGCTGGCTGTCCATCTCGCCGCCTTCCCGTCCGCCGCCCTCACGGGCCAGTCCATTGTCGTCAGCCATGGCTGGCACATGCAGTAATCAGGAGATACCGATGACTAACACAGAGCCGTCGCCGATTGTCTGGTCCCCTTCCCGGGAGACCCTGGAGGACTCCCGCATGGGCCGCTTCAGGGTCTGGCTGGAAGAGCAGGGTCTGGGGCCGTTCAAGGATTATCACGCCCTCCACCGCTGGTCGATCGACGACATGGAGGGCTTCTGGCAGGCAGTGTGGGATTATTGCGGCCTGGTCTGTGAGACGCCGGCGGAGCGGGTGCTGGGTAGCCGCGAAATGCCGGGGGCGCAATGGTTCCCCGGTATGCGGCTAAACTTCGCTGCCAACCTGTTAAGGCTCGCT
Source organism: Marinobacter lacisalsi (assembly GCF_042651045.1). Taxonomy (NCBI): domain Bacteria; kingdom Pseudomonadati; phylum Pseudomonadota; class Gammaproteobacteria; order Pseudomonadales; family Marinobacteraceae; genus Marinobacter; species Marinobacter lacisalsi. The sequence goes on along the minus strand of NZ_JBHSDI010000001.1, from coordinate 131,907 downwards.
GATGGCGATCATGCCAGCCGGGAAGCCGTTGTCGCCTGTTGCGAAACCCGGCCGGTGCTTCGTCGCACCTACGCTCAGCTGAAGGCGGATGCAGGCGCGCTGGAGGCCTTCCTGCGCAGCCAGGGGGTGCAACAGGGCGATCGGGTGGCCGGTATTGTCACTAACGGCTACGAGGCTGTCGTGGGTATGCTGGCGGCCACCAGCATGGGCGCCATCTGGAGCTCGGCTTCGCCGGATTTCGGTGTCGGCGCCATCAACGACCGCTTTGGCCAGATCGAGCCGGCAGCGGTGATTGCCGTCAACGGGTATGGCTACGGCGGCAAGGTGTTCCCGCGTCAGGAAGCGTTCCGGGAACTGATTGACCAGTTACCGTCGCTCAAGTGCGTGGTCAGCATTCCCCAGTTGCCGGAACAGGCTCCCATTCCCGGCGACAAGGTCACCACCTGGGATGACGCGATTGCGGCGGGAGCTGGCCAGCCGCCCTCCTTCACACCACTGCCGCCGGATCATCCGGTGTATATCCTGTATTCCTCCGGCACCACCGGTCAGCCCAAGTGTATTGTGCATGGCAGTGCCGGAATACTGGCCAAGCACGCCAGCGAGCTGATGCTCCACGGTGATGTGGGTCCGGATGACCGTTTCCTGTACTTCACCACCTGTGGCTGGATGATGTGGAACTGGCAGGTGTCCGCCCTGATGACCGGCGCTGCCGTGGTGACGGTGGACGGCTCCCCGGGGTATCCCGACCTGGACATGCTCTGGGAGACGGTGGCCCGGGAACGGGTCACCCACTTCGGTACCAGTGCCCGCTTCATCGCCGGTTGCCGCAAGGCGGAACTGAAACCGGCCCGGGACCTGGACCAGAGTCATCTGCGGGTGGTGTTCTCCACCGGCTCGCCGCTGCTGCCGGAAGACTACGACTGGGTCTATGGTGACGGCGCACCGCAGGTACTGTTGGGCTCCATTGCCGGCGGTACCGATATCTGTGGCAGCTTTGTCGGCGCCACGCCCCTGCTGCCAGTACGTCGGGGCGAAATCCAGTGCCGGCTGCTGGGAGTGGATGCGGTGGCTTACGGCGATGACGGCAAACCGGTGAGCGAGGGCCGTGGCGAACTGGTCTGCCGGCAGCCACTGCCGTCCATGCCGGTTGGCTTCTGGAACGATCCGGACGGTGAGCGGTACCGTAGTGCCTATTTCGAGACGTTTCCCGGGGTGTGGGCCCATGGCGATTTCATCGAGTTCACCGAGCATGGCGGCGCCATTATCTATGGCCGGTCCGACGCCACCCTGAACCCGGGCGGCGTGCGCATTGGTACGGCCGAGCTCTATCGTCAGGTGGAAACCGTTGCGGAAGTGGCCGACAGCCTGGTGGTGGGCCGACAGGTGGACGGCGACGTGGAAGTCGTGCTGCTGGTGGTGCCGGCGGCCGGCTGTGCACTGACCGACGCGCTGCAGCAACAGTTGCGCCAGCGGATTCGCGAGGGCGCCAGCCCGCGGCATGTGCCGAAGCACATTATCGCCGTGGCCGATATTCCCTACACCCGCAGTGGCAAGAAGGTGGAACTGGCAGTAGCGAGGCTGATCAATCGCTCCGCGAAGGCGGACAACCGGGATGCCCTGGCCAACCCCGAAGCGCTGGACACTATCCATGAGCGGCTGGTTCAGGAGGGCCTTATCTGACAATCGGGGCAGGGGTCTTATACTAAGATCGTAACCCAGAGATTAAAAAAAATGCTATCTTATGGCACTAATCCAAAGACCCTATTCAGTCATTGTTCCGTCAAGGGTTCACAAGACACTTGATGCCGATGGTGACCGTCCTGAATTCATCCATTATCCAGAGGACGAAGATGACAACTGAAAACCCCACGATTGTCTATACGCTGACCGACGAAGCACCTGCCCTGGCAACCCGCTCTCTGCTGCCGATCCTGCAGACCTTCACCACGCCGGCAGGCATTACCTTCGAAACCAGCGATATTTCCCTGGCTGCCCGCATCCTGGCCTCATTCCCCGACTACCTCGAAGAAGACCAGCGTGTTCCCGATGCTCTGGCGGAGCTGGGCGAATATACCAAGGACCCGGACGCCAATATCATCAAGCTGCCGAACATCAGCGCGTCCATCCCGCAGCTCCGGGCGGCCATCAAGGAGCTGAACGAGCAGGGCTACAAGGTTCCCGAGTACAAGGAACACCCCGAGACTGACGAGGAAAAGGAAGCCCAGCAACGTTATTCCAGGGTTCTCGGCAGTGCTGTGAACCCGGTACTGCGCGAAGGCAACTCCGACCGCCGTGCACCGTCGGCGGTCAAGGCGTTTGCCCGCAAGCACCCGCACACCATGGGTGAATGGAGCCCCGCCTCCCGCACCCACGTTGCCCACATGCGCGGCGGCGATTTCTACACCAGTGAGCAGTCCGTCACACTGGACAAGGCCACCACGGCCCGCATCGTATTCGAGAACACCAAAGGCAAACAGACCGTCTTCAAGTCCGAGTTGCCATTGCTGGAAGGCGAAGTGCTTGACGGCATGTACATGAGCAAGAAGGCCCTGGTGAAGTTCTTCGAGGACACCATCGAAGACTGCGAGAAGACCGGCGTGATGTTCTCGCTGCACGTGAAGGCCACCATGATGAAGATCTCCCACCCGATCGTGTTCGGGCACGCGGTGAAGGTCTTCTACAAGGAGCTGTTCGACAAGTACGGCGACCTGTTCAAGGAAATCGGCGTCAACCCGAACAACGGCCTGTCCTCGGTCATCGAGAAGATCAAGCAGTTGCCCGAGTCCAGGCAGGAAGAAATCCAGGAAGACTTGCACAAGACCTACGAGCACCGGCCGGAAATCGCCATGGTGGACTCGGTCAAGGGCATCACCAACCTGCACGTACCCAGTGACGTGATCGTGGATGCCTCCATGCCGGCGATGATCCGCAACTCCGGCAAGATGTGGGCACGGGACGGCAAGCTGAAGGACACCAAGGCGGTTATGCCGGAGTCCACCTACGCCACCATCTATCAGGAAGTGATCAACTTCTGTAAGACCCACGGTGCCTTCGATCCCACCACCATGGGCACGGTTCCCAACGTGGGTCTGATGGCCCAGAAGGCCGAGGAATACGGTTCCCACGACAAGACCTTCGAGATTCCTGAAGACGGTACTGTCCGCGTGATTGCCGAAGACGGCACCGTGCTCACCGAGCACAAGGTAGAGGAAGGCGACATATGGCGCGCCTGCCAGACCAAGGACCTGCCGATCCGCGACTGGGTCAAACTGGCGGTCAACCGTGCCCGGGCAACCGGTATGCCGGCGGTATTCTGGCTGGATGATGAGCGTCCCCACGATGCCCAGCTGATCGAGAAAGTGAACACCTACCTCAAGGACCACGATGTTGAGGGGCTGGACATCCGCATCATGTCCCCGGTGCGCGCCATCCGCTGGACCATGGAGCGCCTGATCCGCGGCCTGGACACCATCTCGGTCACCGGCAACGTACTGCGTGACTACCTGACTGATCTGTTCCCGATCCTGGAGCTGGGCACCAGCGCCAAGATGCTGTCCATCGTGCCGCTGCTCAATGGCGGTGGCCTGTACGAGACTGGCGCCGGCGGTTCTGCACCCAAGCACGTGCAGCAGTTGCTGGAAGAGAACCACCTGCGTTGGGATTCCCTGGGTGAGTTCCTGGCGATTGCGGTCTCCCTGGAAGAGCTTGGCGAGAAGCAGGATAACTTGCGCGCCCGCCTGATGGGCGAAGCCCTGGACAAGGCCACCGGCCGCCTGCTGGAAAACAACCAGTCCCCGTCCCGGGTTACCGGCGAGCTGGATAACCGCGGCAGCCACTTCCACCTTGCCCGTTACTGGGCCGAAGAACTGGCCAGTCAGGACGAAGACAAAGCCATGAAAGAGTTCTTCACCAAGCTGTCCAAACAGCTGGAAGAGAACAAGGACCAGATCCTGGAAGAGATGAGCGTGATACAGGGCAATCCTGCGGATATCGGTGGCTATTACCATCCGCCGGCGGACAAGGTCTGCAAGATCATGCAGCCCAGCGAGACCCTCAACCGCATCCTCGAGGAAGCTCGTCAGCAGGCCCCTGCCAAGTAAGGGGCAAGCCTGGCAGAGAAAAACCCGGTGGGCGGCGACGCTCTCCGGGTTTTTTATTGCCACGAAATCCACGAAACCCACGAAATGAAAAGACAGAACACTGATTTTTCAAAGTGCGATTTTTTGTGGATTTAGTGGATTTAGTGGATTTAGTGGCAAATCTTCTTTTTCTTTGTCTTTTTTCCGTGTTGTTCCGTGGATTCCGTGGCAAAAAAAATCAGTCATGCCCTGATCACGGCAAATGAGGCCCGGGTCAGGCTTGTCAGGTCGGCCGGCGCCAGCTCGATTTCCAGCCCCCGCCGGCCGGCGCTGACGTGGATGGTGTCGAAGGCCTGGGCTGATTCGTCAATAACCGTCTTCAGGGCCTTTTTCTGCCCCAGCGGGCTTACGCCACCCAGTACATAACCCGTGGTGCGCTGCACTTTCTGCTTGTCTGCCATAATCACCTTCTTGGCCCCGGCGGCCTTCGCTACCCGTTTCAGGTTGAGGCTGGTGGAAACCGGTACGATTGCCACCACCAGTTCCCCGGCGTCGGTCTCCACTACCAGGGTCTTGAATACCCGGTCCGGATCAAGCCCGAGCTTCTCCGCCGCTTCGGTGCCGTAGGATTCGCTCTTGGGGTCGTGGTCGTATTCGTGCAGTTGATGGGCGATGCCCGCCTTGCGAGCAAGATCGATGGCAGGGGTCATGAAGGCTCCTGAAAGCGGCTGAAAACCGGGAGCATAGCGTTAAAACGGCCGCAAGTCAGCGTTCGCTATGGGCTACCTCTTTCGCCGGCGGAATCGTCAGCATCAACACGAACCCGACCAGCAGGAAGGCAAGGATGGTACTCATGCCCCAGCGCTGGCTGCCGCTGACGGCGGTGACCCAGCCCACCAGCAACGGCCCCATAAACGCTGTAGCCTTGCCGGAGAAGGCGAACAGGCCGAACATCTGGGTCTGCAGGTGCGGTGGCGCTACCCGTGCCATGTAGGAACGGCTGGCGGACTGCAGCGGGCCCACGAAGATACCCAGGGTCATGCCGAACACCCAGAACCAGAGTGGGTCCGTTACTACCAGTATGGCCAGGGCGCTGCAGGTCAGCCCGACCAGGGAGAGCAGTACGGTATTGCGGCCACCGATAGCATCATCCACCCAGGAAAAGGCAAAGGCCCCAAGGCCGGAGGTAATGTTCAGCGCTATGGCAAACTGCAACACCTGAGTCTGGTTCATGCCGAAGGTGCCGGCGGCATACACACCACCAAAGGTGAAAATGGTGGCCAGCCCGTCTGTGTAGAGCATGCGGGCGATCAGGAAACGGACGATGATCCGGTACTTCCGCACCTGCCGGATGGAATCCGCGAGCTGGGCGAGCCCCGCCCGGACAGCCGGCACCAGCGGCAGGCCACTGGAATGCCGGTCGGGGATCAGGAAGAAGGCCGGCAGCGAGAACACCAGATACCAGATGGCCACCAGCACAAAGGTCGCCCGCACATGTTCCAGGTTGTCCCGGTCCAGTCCCAGCCAACTGGTATCACCTTCAATGAAACCGAACAGGGCCACCACAAGGCAGGTGACGCCGCCGACATAACCAAGTCCCCAGGACCAGCCGGACCAGCGCCCCACCCGTTCCGGTGACGCCAGGTCTGGTAGCATGGCATTGTAGAAAATGAAGGCGCATTCCGCGCCGAGAATCCCCAGGCTGACCCAGAAGGCGGCAAACCACAGATCGCCGCTGCCTGGTGCCACGAACCAGAGCATGGCGGTGGCAACCACACAGAGCAGGGTAAAGGCGATAAGCCAGGGTTTGCGGCGCCCGTTCTGGTCGGCGATAGCACCCAGTATCGGCGCCAGGATGGCCACCGCCAGCCCGGACAGACCGACGATATTGCCCCAGGCTTCGGTACCCGTGACCTTGTCCTGAATCACCGATTCGCTGAAATAGCGGGCAAAGATAAAGGTGAGAATGATGGTGAAAAAAGCGCTGTTGGCCCAGTCATAGAGTGCCCACGACCAGAGTGCCCGTCGATTTTCGTCGGTGGAGGTGTCGGGGTGACCCGAGGCCATGGAAAGTCTCCCTCTGATGGTACCGTCTCACGAGGCTGTTTATAGCGCACGCCCTGCGACAATCGTAATTAACAGTGTCAGTGGTCGACGTTACAGGCGTGACGCACTACTTTTGTCTATGGGCCCTTTGGCAAACCGCCCCTGGGCCTGGTCCGTATCTATTCTGCAATGCTGACCTGTGCCGTACGACAGCGATGTGAGCTGTCACCCATGTCTTCTGAAGAACCGCCAACTGATGAACCATACCAAAAGAAGCGGAACGCCGGTAAAACGATCACTCAAAGTTGCCCTTGTTTATCTCCTGGTCGGTGGTCTCTGGATACTCTTCTCCGATGCGGCGGTGGAGCGGGTGGTCAGTGATCCGGAGATGCTGACCCGGCTTCAGACCTGGAAAGGGTGGGCCTTTGTTGCCTTCACCGGCGGTGTTCTCTACCTCGTGATGTTGCGGCAATTCCAGAATGACCGGGTGATGCTGGACCGGCAGCTGGGCCAGCAGGAAGAGATCCGCCGTCTGAGCCAGTTCCAGCAAAGCGTAATCGACAACGCCAATATCTGGATCAACGTACTGGATCCGGACGGGCGGGTACTGATCTGGAACCGGGCGGCGGAGGAGATCAGTGGTTATTCAAGCGATGCGGTGACGGGCAGTGACACGGTGTGGGAAAAGCTCTACCCGGATCCGGACTACCGCGCCTGGGTACTGGAAAGGGTCAGTCGCATTATGGCGGGAGACGAGGAGGCCGAGGGTCTGGAAACAACCATTGCGACCGGCCACAACGGCAACCGGACCATTGCCTGGAACTCGCGCTCATTCCTCGATGCTGCCGGCAGGACGGCAGGATCCATTGCGATAGGCATGGATGTCACCGAACCCAGGGCGGCTGAGAGCACCCTCAAAGCCCGGGAGCGCCAGCTCAGAACCATCATGGATAATCTTCCCGGCATGGCCTATCGCTGCCTGTACGACGAATACTGGACCATGAAGTTCATTTCCAGTGGTTGCCGGGACCTGACCGGCTATGAGCCGGATGAGTTGATCGACAATCGCCACCTGCCCTGGGTGGACCTGATGTTTGCCGACGAGTCCGATGCGGTGAGTTCAGCGGTTGACGATGCCATCGCCGCCGCCGAACCGTTTTCCGTGGAATATCGTCTGCGCCGTGCGAACGGTGACATTATCTGGGTATGGGAACGGGGCCGCGCGGTGGAGGACGACGGTGGCATGGTACTGGAAGGTATCATTCTGGATGTCACCGAGCGCAAGCAGCTGGAGTCGCGCCTGTCGGAAATGGCCACTCTCGACCCCCTCACCGGTCAGTTCAACCGCCGGGAGACGGACCGAATCCTGCAGGAGGAAGTGACCAGGGCCGAGCGTTATGGTCGCAAGCTGGCGATACTCTGGGTAGACCTGGATCACTTCAAGGACGTCAATGACAGCCGCGGGCATGCGGTGGGGGATGAAGTGCTTCGGTCCATCAGCCTGCGCCTGGCGGACAGCATACGAACGGTAGACACCCTGGGGCGATTTGGCGGTGAGGAGTTTATCGTGGTGTTACCGGAAATGTCCGTGGACGAAGCCTGGGACGTCGCCGAGCGGCTGCGCGTGCGAGTTGCGGACGAGCCCATCCGCGTATCGGATGGAGATCCCCTGACCCTGACCATCAGTATTGGCGTGGCCGTCTATCCGGACCATGCCGAATCAGCGGAAGGCCTGTGCAATATGGCCGACAAGGCCATGTATCAGGCCAAGGACCAGGGCCGCAACCGGACGATGGTTTTCAGTCAGGTCGCCGGTACCATTGAGTCCGATAAGTCCGGCGAAGCGTGACTGGCGCCCCGTCAGATGGTACGCAACTGCTCCTCAAGAATGCCTTGCACCGATGACATGATATCGCGGAAGTCTGTCAGCGTCTGGGTGCGCTGGATAATTTCGTGGCGTTCTTCGTCCAGGCGCTCCAGCTGGGGAACCACCCGGCGGATGCCTTCGGTGATGACTTCGTAAGGGTAATGGTGGTCCTGTATGCTGAGCTTGTTCAGCTCCGCCACTTCCTGGTGAAAGATGCTGATGATGTCGTACAGCAGGTCCTTGTCCCGGATGGTGCCGGCTTCCCAATAGGCGTCGTCGAGGAGTTCAAGCAGGGAAAGGTATTCCCGGAGGGTGTCGGCAACGGATGTCTGGCTCATGACTATCTCCTTGAGGTCATGAGCCAGACTATAGCATTTCGCCGGTTATGCTACCTGCCGGGCAATCCAGGAATCGTAGCGGCTGGCCAGGGCCTTGACGTAACGGGCCTCGGCGCCGTCCAGGCTGGCCAGAACGCCGTTGAAGATCCAGCCGCGTTCATAAAGCCCCAGCACACTGCGTTCGTCCTCCAGATTGACCCGCTGGTTCAGTTTTCTGCAGATTGCATCCAGCAGCGGCAGTTTCTCCGGACGACGGATGGGGCCGGGCCTGCGGCTGGCCGGGCTATTGGTGGCACGTCTGATTGTTGGTCTGTTCATGGCACTCTCCTTACCGTTCTGCGACTGCAAAAACCAGAAAACCCGGCCTCACGGGACCGGGTTCTCATGCGGGAGACTGCATGCCCGGTCGCCTGAGCTTCCGGGCAGGGCCGAAAGCGTTACCTGATCATCACCACGCCACGGGCTGGCATCGGGGCCATACTCCGTGTATTCGCAAAAAACTGGTGGCTTTGTTTCTTCAAGCCCATCAGGGACTCTCCGTTGGAATCGATCATGCTGTTCGGTGTTGCCGGCCATCGGGCAGCCAGCTCGACACCAGTGTATCGCGGACATGATGGTTTGCAAATGGGGCGATAGGCCGGGGGTATACGCAGAAACCCTGGCTTCGGCAAACGCGTACAGACGGTCGGGGGCGCTGTGGGGATAATTTCCAGCGTCACGTGTTTTACGTTGTGCAATCCACAGTATTGTTGTCAGTTACTGTGTGATCTCTCCTTTAATTGTCTTGGCGCTGCGGGCTTCCCGTGGCGCCTTTTTTTTGTGGCGGAGCCAGGAGGTTAGGCGGTTGCTGTCCGCTTTTCACTGCCGCTTCTTTTCACTACAGGTTGCCCAGGGAGGGACGCTGGTCATCAGTGACTTCATTCACCACCTGACACCAGGTGGAATGGAGGATACGGGCGTCGTTGGCGGCCCGGTGAACCGGCAGGCCCAGCTCTTCGATAACCTTGTGGCGGGTGGCGGACCAGCGTTGAATCTGCGTTGGTGACAACAACAGGGAAACGGATTCCAGCTGGAACGATGGCCGCATGTCCGCGGCGCGGTACAGGCGGTGCAGCCAGAAGCTGTCGAAGGTCCAGGCATCGCAGAACACCTGACCATCAAGCAGTTCGTTCAGATGATGCGCCACCTGCCGGATGCTCAGCCCCTCTTCTTCGAGCGTGTCGCGCCTGATGCCGTGAATGGCCTCGGCGCTGTCCGACCAGTCGTGCCAGAGTACGTGGGGTTTGATCAGCCAACTGTGCAGCGAGCCATCCGGCAGGCAAAGACCAACCTCGATCGGGTAGCTGGCGATCAGGTCGAGGCTGGAGGCCTCAAAGTCAATAAAGGCCGGTGCGGCGAACTGTGTCATCGGCAATTCGGTCAGTTGCTGGGCTGTCTGCAAAGTGTAACCGTCCCTGTGGTTTGACGCGAACCCATAGTGTCGGGTGGCTGTTACAATAGAAAGTCTGTGATAGAAAAACCGGATGATACCCTCCCAAATCGTTTTTGGGAGTCAGGTACTTCCGAGGGGTGTGACGATCCTCGCTCAACCCTCAATTAACCACCAGTGTCCATTTGGCAAGCGGGAGGACAGGTGCCGAAAACCATTGTCGTGATTTATTCCGGGGGGATGGACTCATTCACCCTGCTCCACCGGGCCCTGGCGGAAGGGCATCGGGTGCACGCGTTATCCTTTGACTATGGCCAGCGTCACGTCCGTGAACTGGAGGCGGCCGCCAGTGTCTGCGGTGAGCTGGGTGTGCCCCACAAGGTACTGGATATCCGGTCATTGCAGGCCGTGATGGCGGGTTCCGCCCTGACTGGCGGCTCAGCTGTACCCGAGGGGCACTACGAGGAAGACAGCATGAAGTCTACGGTGGTGCCCAACCGCAACATGATCCTGCTGTCCCTGGCGACCGGCTACGCCGTGACCGTCGAGGCGGATGCCGTCTGGTTCGGTGCCCATGGCGGCGACCATGCCATCTACCCCGACTGCCGCCCGGAGTTTGTTGAAAAAATGGATGCCGTCTGCCGGGTGGCGAACTATGAGCCTGTTGCCATCGAGGCTCCCTACATCCATGCCAGCAAGACTGACATCCTCGCAGAGGGTGTCGCCATGGATCTGGACTACAGTCAGACCTGGACCTGTTACAACGGCCGCCAGAAGGCCTGTGGTGTTTGTGGTTCCTGTGTGGAGCGACTGGAAGCCTTTGCCGCTAACGGCCTGACCGACCCCATCCCTTACGAGGCTCGCAATTGATGTACCGGGTGAAGGAAGCTTTTTACACCCTGCAGGGAGAGGGTGCCCAGGCGGGTCGGGCTGCGGTGTTCTGCCGGTTCAGCAAGTGCAACCTGTGGAATGGCCGGGAGTCCGGTCGGGCCACGGCGGTATGCGATTTCTGCGATACGGATTTTGTCGGTACCGATGGCCAGAACGGTGGCCGCTTTGAGACGGCGACCGCCCTGGCGGCCCATATAGCAGCCCTGTGGCCGTCCGACACGGGCAACGGCGTTCGGCCCTACGTGGTCTGCACCGGCGGAGAACCCCTGTTGCAACTGGACGAGCCACTGATTGCCGCCTTTCACGAGCAGGGTTTTGAGGTGGGCGTGGAAACCAACGGCACCCTGCCGGCCCCGGCGGGAATCGACTGGCTCTGTGTCAGCCCGAAGGCCGATGCGACCGTCGTTATTGACCAATGTGATGAGTTGAAGGTGGTCTACCCGCAGCCCCTGGCCATGCCGGAACGCTTCCTGACGATCCGGGCCAGCCACTATTTCCTGTCTCCCATGGCGTCGCCGGCCATGCCCGAAACCGGTCACGACCCGGTCAAGGCCAGCAATACTCGCAAGGCGGTGGACTATTGCCTGCAGCACCCGCGGTGGCGGCTGACCATCCAGATGCACAAGATCGTCGGTATCGATTGAGCGAGGCCGGTCGGATACCTAATCGGCAGGCGCCTGGAGCCTGATATCGGTAATGACCGGATTGTGGTCGGAAGCGCGCCACACAAAGGTGTCTGATACCCTCGGTCCCCGGTCAGCGTCGTAGGCCCAGAAGCGGGGTTCCTCGGCGTTTGCCGACCAGATCTGGCTGACCACGACCCTGTCACGGAGTGCTTTGTTGGCAAAGTGGTAGTCCAGGGTTCCCTGGCGGCCATGGTAGCGAAAGGTCTGTTGTTCCAGGCCGTGAAAGTCGGCGATCAGGTCAGTATAGCCTGCGTCGGTTATTGCCTGGATGGATGTTTCCATGGCATAGGCGTTGAAGTCCCCGGCCAGCAGGACAAGGTTATCCTTACCGGTTTCGGGCGGTTGCCACTGCGCCAGTTGTCGGGATGCCGCCGTTCGGGCGGCGGCAAAGCAACCCTGGCCGTCGCCGGCATCCTGCTGGGCAGCGGGAGCGTTGCGGCAACTCTTGGACTTCAGGTGCACCGACATCACCGTCAGGGGCTCATTTCCGCCGATAGCCAGAAATCGTTGCGCCAGGGCGGGACGGTGCCATTGTTCAAAGGCGCCCCCGGTGATCAGCGTTGCCGGCCCCTGGGGCTGAACCCTGTCACCACGGTACAGCAGCCCGTTACGAATGGCATCGTCGTGGCGATGGGTGCCACTGTCCACAAAACGCCATCGCTCCCCGAGTGCTCCAGCCAGGTCTGCCAGTGAACTGGCCTCCCCGTAGCCGTCGTTTTCCAGCTCCGACACCGCCACGATGTCCGGGTCGGTGGCGATGATCTGATGGGCCAGCCGCGCCAGCTGTTGCTGGTAGGCCTGGTGGCTGTCAGCGCCGCGGTCTGTGGGAAAGCCGCCACCCTGACCGTCGCCATTGAACAGGTTGCCGAGGTTGAGGGAAACCACCCGCACGTTGGTCAGAGAATTCCGTGCCGGCGGCAGCTGGCGGGGGTTGGTATGGTGAATGTCGGGGCGCGACAGGGGCTGCAGACGCCAGTGCCCGAAGCGATAGTCCATCACACCTGCCAACGGGGCAACCCGGTCGCCGACGCGCAATGGGTTGCCGGGAGCGCCTTCGCCATTGGTCAGATAGGGCACCGGGCGGGGATGTTTGCGACGATGGCCATCGTCAAGAATCAGTCGCTGACGCTCCTGTTGTGCCTGGTGGCGCTGTGCATCCGGGCCCGGTGCCATGACCTGGGTCGGTACCCACTGCAGGGAGGGCGCAAGGACCAGCTCACCGTAGCGGGCCAGGTTCCAGGTGTCGGTTACTGTCAGTGGGTTCACCGTGTGCACCAGCATGCCCTCCAGGGATTCGCGGCTGTCCGGTGGCGTGGCGCCGGTCTTGAGGGGCAGGGGCGCCGGTAACCCGGGGCTGGCACAGATGCTGACCGCTGATACGCCGGTCAGCGAGGTCAGGCCATAGTGTTCCCGGACCTCGCCGCTGACATGGACCCGGTCTCCCGGTTCGCCGGCACGGGCGCGGGTATGGATAAACAGGCCTTCGGAGGTGGCATCGTCCTTATCCTGTTCCGCCAGTGCCTGCTGCAGGTAAAACCCCCGGAACCCGCCTTCATGGCGCAAATCCACGGTGATTATGCCCTGCACCCTGACCTGCTGGCCGGCCATGGGCGATGCATCGCCCCGCCCCTGGATCCGGGAGACCGGTACGTGTTCCTCATCGCAGTTTGCCGCCCACAGAGGTGTGGCGGCAATGGACAGGAGCAGGGCAACGATGATTCCAGGCATGTAACCTGCTCCCGGGGCCGGCAGCGGAGGAATGTCAGGTGCCGGTCAGACGGTGTCGGCCTGGGTTGCCTTGATGGTGGTCTGGCTATCGGATTTCAGCCAACCGGGCAGTGCATCGCCGTTGGTGAGCTCCAGGGGCGCGACGGTAATATCGTCTTCCCGGCCTCCGGACGACAGGCCCAGCATGGGCATCAGCCAGGGCGCCATGGCTTCGCGGCAGCGGACTTCCATGGGGCCATCCTCCAGGCCGTAATCGGCACAGACCAGACGGCGCTGGGCTGAATTCAGACCAGCGGCCGGCTGAACCTTCAGACTGATCATGCGGTTCCAGCGCTCGTCGTGCTCCTCACGGTGGCGGGACTTGTCCCGGGACACCTGTAGCTTGCCGGTCAGGCGGCTGAGGCGAAAATCGGCGAACCCTTCCCTGCGGTCGCTCCAGGCACGCACGTGCCAGCCCTGGCCAGTCATGACCAGCGTATGGGGCTCGAGGACCAGCGGTTCGCCGTCCGGGTGGTCGAGGGTGAGATAGCGTACTTCGAGTTTGCGCTTCTGACGACAGGCCGTAATAACGGCACGGGTAACCTCGGGGCTGGCCTGACGGCAGGGGGCCCGCACCACGCAGCTGTCCGGCAGTCCAATGTCGAGGTTCTCGAAGCAGTTGCTCAGGGACTGGTGTCGGCAGGCCAGCTCCAGATACTCTTCCGGCTGCCCCCGGGTGACCACGGGCTGGAAATCCGTGGCGGGGATGTAGCCTTTCAGGTGTCTGTCGTACACCAGGTTGCCGGGGGCCAGTTCCCGCAGATAGGTATTGATGTCCTTCGACGCCTGCTGACGGCCAATGCCGAAGCCGTGACAGATGTGATTGGTGGTAAGGCGACCTTCCCAGAGGGCAACAATTTCTATCAGTCGATAACGCAGCAGCAGATCCCAGCGAATGGGCCATTCCGTTTTTTTCATAGTGTCGGGCTCTTGGTGATGGCTAACAGAGGTCGGGTCGACAGCGACCGATCCATGATCACCCGAACGATGTTAGCAGCATTACGGTGCGTCGGTGTGTTACGGGCCCTTAATGTAAAATTTTGTAAAACGCAGGCGCGACGGGACTTCCAGAGGTTTTTTGAGACGTTTTTGGGTGGTCAGATCAGACATGTTTCGGCAACTGCTTAATAGCTGGAAACGTGGTTGGATGCTTAAATAGAGGTTGCTTTTCTTTCAGTGGCGGATTGCCCGTACGGCACGGGTCCTGCAGGAAATCCTGAGCTTTTCCGGAGAGTTACTGATGACCCGAATGGTGGCGTCGTTGTCGGCGCTGATTATGAGCATTCTGCTGCTGGTGAGTGGCAATGCCTTCCTTACCACATTGCTGGGCATACGTCTCAGCCTTGAGGCAGTGGAGCCTTCGGTGATCGGTTGGGTGCTGGTCTGTTACTCCGTCGGTTTTGTGCTGGGCACCCTTTATGTGCACAAGGTTATCGGCCGGGTTGGGCATATCCGCGCATTTGCCGTGTTTGCGGCCCTGGCTGCGGTGACAGCGCTGATCTACCCGCTGGCGGTCAATATGGTGCTGTGGGCGGCCCTGCGCATCATCTCCGGCTTCAGTGTCGCCGGTGTGCTGGTGGTTATCGAGAGCTGGTTCAGCAGTCGTGCCACCAACAGCAACCGTGGCGCTCTGTTCGCGGTCTACCAGATTGTTTTTTACCTTGCCGCTGCCGGCGGCCAGCTGGTGGTTAATCTGGGTGATCCCGCCCATTTCATGCCCTTTACCCTGGCCGCCATATTGCTGACCCTGGCGCTGATCCCCCTGGCACTCACACAGATGGAGGCACCCGCCATCGAGTCCACTGAGCGGTTGTCTTTCTTTACGCTGGCCAGGCAGTCGTTTACCGGTGCGGCGGGAGCCCTGGTATGTGGCGTGCTGATCGGGTCCTTTTATGCACTGGGGCCGGTATATGCCACCATGGCCGGTCTCGATGTACCCCGGACCTCGCTGTTCATGGCGTCGGCCATTGTGGCAGCGATGCTTCTTGCCTGGCCCCTGGGCCGGATCTGTGACAGCTTCGACCGGCGGCGGGTCATGTTCCTGGTTTCGGTGGTCGGCGCCACGACTGCGGTTGTGGTGGCCATGACCGGGAGTACGAACATTCCATTGCTGATGGTACTGGTTGGTCTGTTCACCGGATTTGCCGGAACGCTCTACCCGATTGCGGTGGCCATTACCAACGACCGCATGGAGACCCATCGCATTGTTGCGGCCAGTGCCACCCTGCTGCTCAGCTACGGTATCGGTAGTGTGATTGGCCCCATCGTGATGGCTGAACTGATGAGTATTCTGGGCCCCTCCGGCCTGTTCTGGGGCAATGCCGGATTCCTGGTGTTACTGGCCAGTGTGACCAGTTACCGCATCAGCCATACCGAGGACGTAGCGGTAGCCGATCAGGAGCACTTTGTGGCGGCGATGCCGGAAGCGTCCCCGGTGTTGGCGGAGATCGATCCCCGGAACGAGCAGTTCCAGTTGTCGCCTGAACAGGAGGAAGATCCCGCCCGACAGGCGGGCTGATTCCGGGTGGCGTCTTGATCTGTCGCCAATATGATCATTGTGTAACTTGTGTTCGTATCAATGATTAGCTTACTATTGCTGAATCTTTAGATACAGGATTGTGAGACATGGATCAGCAGACTCTTCGAGACCAGTTTCCGTTTGCCGTCGCCCGGGTGACCCGCCGCTGGCGCAAACTGTTGGATGAACGACTGAAGGATCTGGGCGTTACCCAGGCTCGCTGGTCCACCATGGTTTACCTCCAGCGTGGCGGCGAGGGTCTGACGCAGAGGGAACTGGCTCATCTCATGGCCATCGAGAACCCTACCCTTGTCCGGCTGCTCGACAGCCTGGAGGAACAGGGGCTGATAGAGCGCCGTCCCTGCAAGCGCGACCGTCGTGCCCGTCGCCTGTACCTCACCCCGGCCGGCGAGCGCTTCATGAATGACCTCAATGAGCGCGGCAACATATTGCGGGACGAGATGCTGACGGGCATCGAGGACAAGGACCTGGAAGTCGCCCTGGGCGTGTTCCAGCGGGTAATGGAAAATGCCGTTAACCTGAAAAAATAGTCAGCTGATTCGGGTTGAGTTTCATCAGCCGGCTGGTTATGATTTTGCCTCCTTCAGGGGAGTAGTCTCCGTAGCGACTGGTCGCTGCGGGTGGTGGTCAACATACTTGGGGCACAACCCCATGGCCATCACGTTCCCGGGTACTGTCACATGGCAGTGTTCGCGGAATTGGCAAGACCTGGGGAACGGTCACCTCCAACAGGCGGAAGGTGGCGGTTCCTCATGTCTGACATTCCGCCTGGGAAAAGAACACCCTATGGATGCCTTCCTCGCTTCTACCCTGTCTGTTGCCATTGCTGAAATCGGTGACAAAACCCAGCTACTGTCACTGTTTCTGATCAGCCGGTTCCACCGTCGTACCCCCATTGTCCTTGGAATCCTGATTGCCACACTGGCCAACCATGGGTTGTCGGCATTGCTGGGGGCATGGGTGGCGAGCTGGCTGCCGCAGGCGTGGGTGCCCTGGCTGGTGGCGTTCAGTTTTGTGGCCATCGCCCTGTGGCTGCTGTTTCCGGACAAGGATGACAGCGAGGATTCGAGGCTGCTGGGGCTGGGAGCATTTGTCGCGACCACGGTGATGTTCTTCCTGGCGGAAATAGGCGACAAGACCCAGATAGCGACAGTGGTACTGGCGGCCAGATACGACGCCACGTTCTGGGTGATTGTCGGTACCACGGTTGGTATGCTGTTGGCGAACATCCCGGTGATTGTGGCCGGAAAATGGCTGATGCAGCGGTTGCCTCTGGCGACGGCCCGGATTGGCGCCAGCGTGTTGTTTGTTTGTCTGGCGGTGATTACGGTAATCGCTGCCTACAATGGCACATGAAGTGCGCCAGCGGACCCATGCTCCGCAGGAACTTCGGCCTGACCGGAAGGTCAGACTGTATCTAGGATAAACATGCCCTTAATCCAGGGCTATCGGTAATGTCAGGAACTCCAGAATGGTAAGCACCAAGGGTATCGGATTGACGGTTTTCGGTTTGCTGATGTGGGTTTGTTCCGGCCTTGTCATGGCCGGGGACGCGGCTGCACCCCAGGCCGGCGAAGCGTCACCGGCGGAAGGCCAGGCAGACGCCGGGCAAACAAACGGTGAGAATAGCAGGCCGAACCGGACCGGCGCCCCGGTCTGGGTGCTGGAAGGCGATCTGGCGGGTAAGTTGCAGACCATGACCACCCGGCACGAAGATACCTTCGCCGAGATCGGCAACCAGCGCAGCCTCGGGTTCCTGGAGCTGGTCAAGGCCAACCCGGGGGTGGATCCCTGGCTTCCCGGTGACGGCACCCACATCACTCTCCCCCGCAAGTATGTGCTGCCGGATTCCCGTCGTGAGGGTATCGTGATCAACCTGGCGGAGTATCGGCTCTACTATTTCCATGATGGCGGTGTGCAGGTGTTTCCGGTCGGCGTGGGGACGGAAGACAACCCGTCACCCCTCACCGATGCCGAGGTGACCATGGGTGTTGCCTCCCCCGCCTGGTATCCCCCGGCCAGCATTCGTGCTGAATACGAGGCCGAAGGCGACTACCTGCCAAGAATGGTCCCACCGGGGCCGGACAACCCCCTTGGCCCCTATGCGCTTATCCTGAGCGAAGACGGCTACCTGATTCATGGCACCAACAAGGGCTTCGGGGTGGGCATGCAGGTCAGCCATGGCTGTTTCCGGATGTACAATGAGGACATCGTCGGTTTTGCCGAAAAGGTGGACAAGGGAACCCCGGTGCAGGTGGTTCACCAGCCAGTGAAAGTCGGCATGCAGAATGGCCAGCTCTGGCTTGAGGTGCATCGAGCCCACGAGGAATACTCGGAAGATGAGAAAGAGCGCCTGTGGCAGCAGGTCACCGAGAAACTTGCCAGCTTCACGGAAAAGGTGGAAGGACTGGAAGTGCAGAGACGGTCAGTAGAGCTGGCAGTTGATCAGGCTGACGGTATTCCCCGTATGATAGGAGAACAGGTGCGTCAGGTCGCGACCCGGGACGATAATGTCACCGACGCCGGAGGGCCATCGGAAAAGGCCGCCGCCGGTTCGGTCGAGAGCGGCCCGCCCTCGCCACAGCGCTGGTTCTGAACCGGGCCGAGCGCAGCGTGGCGTACCTGCTGGAAGATAACTCCATGCAAGGGAGCAGGAAATGGATAGATCGACCGTGTCGCGCTTTCGTCTGGGTTTCTGGATCGGCCTGATTCTGCTTGGCCTCGGTGTCGCTGTCGGCCAGTGGGCCGTGGCGCAATCCGATTCCGGCCGGTCGGCCTATGTTCTGACCATTGACGGGGCCATTGGTCCTGCCACCATGGATTATGTGGTGCGCGGTATTAAACAGGCCGAAAAGGACGGTGCGGCCGTTATTGTTCTGCGTATGGACACCCCCGGTGGGCTGATGGACTCCATGCGCACCATCATAAAGACCATTCTCGCCTCCGACGTACCCGTGGTTACCTGGGTTACGCCTTCCGGTGCCCGGGCAGCCAGTGCCGGAACCTATATCCTTTACGGCAGTCATGTGGCGGCCATGTCTCCAGCCACCAATCTTGGATCGGCCACGCCCGTCCAGATGGGCGGCATGCCCGGCAGTAGCGAGCCACCTGACGAGCCAGGCGGCGAGCCTGCTGAGGGAGACAGTGAATCCGGAAACGAACAATCCGCTCCGAAAGGCGGCACCGCCATGGAGCGCAAGATACTGGAAGATGCCGTCAGTTATATCCGGGGCCTGGCGGAGCGCCATGGGCGTAACGCCGACTGGGCTGAGAGTGCCGTTCGTGAAGCGGTGAACCTGGGGGCCACTGAGGCGCTGGAACAGAACGTGATCGAGGTGGTGGCGACCGATCTGAACGACCTGCTTGCCCAGATCAATGGTCGGCAGGTGCTGATGGCCACCGGTGAACACACCCTGGATACCACCAATCTGACCATCGTGCGCCAGCAGCCCGACTGGCGGACCGACCTGCTGTCGGTGATCACCGATCCCAATATTGCCTATTTCCTGATGATCATTGGCTTCTACGGCATCATCTTTGAGCTGGCCAACCCCGGCAGCCTTTACCCCGGGGTGATCGGCGCCATCTGCCTGGTGCTGGCCCTGTTCGCCTTCCAGGTACTCTCCGTGAACTATGCCGGCCTGGCCCTTATCCTGCTGGGCCTGGCCTTTATTGTGGGAGAGGCCTTCATGCCCAGTTTTGGCATGCTTGGTGTGGGGGGTATTGTGGCGTTTGTGCTGGGGTCGGTGATCCTGATGGATGGCTCCCACCAGGAAATCTCCCTACCGGCGGTGGGCGGGACCGCTGCCGTGGCCGGCGGCTTCATGCTCTGGACCGTTGTCCGCTTCATGGGGCTGAGACGCAAGGCACCCGTGGTTGGTGCTGAGCACATGCCGGAAGAGCGTTGTCGGGCGGTGGAAGACTTTTCACCGGATGGCGACTACTATCGAGGGCATGTCCAGCTTGGTGGTGAGCGCTGGAATGCGGTAAGCGACGGCCCCATTGCCCATGGAGCGTGGTTGCGCGTAGAGAAAGTGGAGGGCCTTACCGTAAAGGTCAGCCCGGACCGGGAACATGACAACAGGAAGGAGACGTTATGATTGGTGAACTGATTCCCTGGATTGCACCCCTGGTGGTGCTGTTGCTGATTCTTGGTTCCGCGATCCGGATCCTGCCTGAATACGAACGGGGCGTGGTGTTTTTCCTGGGGCGTTTCCAGGGCGTGAAAGGCCCTGGCCTGATCATTATTATCCCTGGCATCCAGCAGATGACGCGGGTTGACCTGCGGGTGATCACCCTTGATGTACCCAGTCAGGATGTCATCTCGAAAGACAACGTGACCGTGAGGGTGAACGCGGTGCTCTATTTCCGGGTCGTGGATCCGGAGAAGGCCATTCTCAGGGTGGAGGACTTTGGTTCGGCGACCAGCCAGCTTTCCCAGACTACCCTCAGGTCCGTGCTCGGCAAGCACGACCTGGACGAAATGTTGTCGGAGCGGGACAAGCTCAACTCCGACATTCAGGAGATCATTGATGCCCAGACGGAAGACTGGGGTATCAAGGTGGCCAACGTCGAAATCAAGCACGTGGACCTGAACGAGTCGATGATCCGGGCTATTGCCCGACAGGCCGAGGCAGAGCGTGAGCGGCGGGCCAAAGTCATCCATGCCGAGGGTGAGCTGCAGGCGTCAAAGAAACTGGTGGAGGCGGCCGAGGTCATGTCCACCGATTCCGGTGCCATGCAGTTGCGCTATCTGCAGACGCTCTCTGATATGAGCACCAATAACGCCAATTCTTCAACCATTGTCTTCCCGCTGCCCATGGATCTGATGGAAGCCTTCAGGAAGAAGGCCACAGGCACCGGGGCACCCCGTCCGAAGCCTGATGAATCAGGCCAGGCAGAGTCGTAAACCATATGTGATTGAAATAGAAATAAAAAAGGCCGGCAAATGCCGGCCTTTTTCATGCAGTTGCTAGCCAACCATTATTTCTGGCTAGACCGCTGAAGCATGCGACGAGCACGCTCGTTTGCTTCGTCTGCAGACTTCTGGGCTGCCTTGGCTTCAGCCAGGGCCTGCTCGGCACGACGCAGGGCGGTGTTAGCCTTGCGGTCGGCGTTGTTTGCAGTGCTCAGGGCGTTGCTGGCGGTCTGCTCTGCAGAGTTGGCAGTTGCAGTCGCTTCGTCAATAGCTGCCTGATCAGTAGTGGCACAACCGGCAGTCAGAGCCGTGGCCAGTGCAAACCCTGCGATCGTCAACTTACGCATGTCTAGAATCCCCTTATTGGTCGTTATACTTCCTGTGGTGCAGAAGTTCTGAATGAATAACATCCTGTTAAATCGGGTCCGGTGGGCTTCCCCACCGGGTGCAGTTACAGTGTAAAACACTCCAGACAAAAATGTTAACTCGGGATACGTAAAATTTCTTAGCTAATTACATAACCTTAAGTCTGGGTTCAGGAACATTCCGGATCTGCGGGGGTCGCGGGGCTTTCAGGGGAGTATGCGAATAGGGGTTCCCACGTCTACCAGTTGCCATATCTCGTCCATTTCCTCGTTGGTTACGGCAATGCAGCCATCCGTCCAGTCCAGCCCCTTATAGGCAAAGGCCATGTCGCCCACGTTGTTGGGCAGACCGTGGATCATGATGTTGCCGCCGGGCTTCAGGCCCCAGGATGCCGCCAGTTCCCGGTCCTTCGGGCTGGGGTAGGAAATGCGGATGGACTTGTAGAAGTCGCTGTTGGGATTGCGGAAGTCAATGGTGTAGCTGCCCTCCGGCGTACGGCTGTCGCCCTCGTACAGCTTGTGGCCTTCCGGGCTCTTGCCCAGGGAGATGCGATAGCTGCGAACGATCTGATCGTTGGACATCAAATACAGGCGGCGTTCTTCCTTGCGTACGACGAGCTGATTGATGTCACCGTAGGCACCGGTTTCGGCCATGGCCAGGGTTCGGTTTTCAGCGGCCTGAGTCCCGGTAGCAATGACGATCAGTGCCAGGCAGGCTGAAATAACGACGTGTTTACGCAAAAGTGTCAGTAGCAAAGTCATGGCTCAATACTATCGGGCTGAATTCATCACAATTTCGCCATGTTATAGCACAAAGCAAAGGTTGCGGGCAGGTAACTTTTGTGGGGATATGTCACAAAACCTTGCCGGGATTGACGAGTGAGGCAGTACCCTTTCAGGACTCGCTCATTTTCAGGCCCACCTTGGTCACCCGATCTGACTCCGTTGCCCGTGCCACCAGTACCACGGGCCCGAGGGTTACCTTGTCGCCCACCACCGGGTGGCCCTTGGTTCGCTTGGCAAAGCACTCGGCCAGTGACAACTCTGGTGGCAGCTCATCGAACTCGATCCCGTAAACCTGCTCCACATCACCCAGTAGCGCATCGCCGTTCAGCACAAAGTCACCGAAGAACGCCCGTTCCGCCAGGTGCCGCGGCGACGGCTTGCCCGACAGCGATTTGCCGAGTTCCCGCAATGCCGACGATACCGCAAATACCGCTATCACGTCCCCCTGTGAGATCTGCAGGTCCGGAGCCGGCGGCAGGCACTGGCGGTGACGGAAGATGCCGGCAATGGCGGTGTTCTGCGGCATGGAAAGCTGGCCCAGCGGGCGAGGGTCTTCCCAGCGCTCGCCCCTTAGCGGGAACAGCATCAGTTCGTGATCACCGGCGGCAGGCACATCCAGCGGCAGGCGGCGATAGGGTTCGCCGGTGGCGGGTACCTCCAGGTTGAGCTTTCGGGCCAGGGGGGGCCAGCGAGGTGCCCTGGACAATCAGTGACACCAGTACGATAAAGAACGCAAAGTGGAAAATATCCCTGGCCTCCGGTAACCCTGCCATGATCGGGAACAATGCCAGCACAATCGGCACCGCGCCCCGCAGGCCCACCCAACTGATAAAGAACAGTTCACGACGGTTGAAGCCGAACGGCCAGAGCGTGCCGAACACCGCCAGTGGCCGGATCACGAAGATCAGTGTCAGGGCCAGTATCAGGCCGCCGCCGGCCAGCGGCAGCAACTCCGACGGGCTCACCAGCAGCCCCAGCATCAGGAACAGGCAGAGCTGGGCCAGCCACGCCAGGCCGTCGTGGACCTGCAGGATCATGGGCATCATCCGCACCGGGCGGTTGCCGACGATGACACCGGTCAGATAGATCGCAAGAAAGCCGCTGCCCCCCAGGATGTTGGTGCCCGAGAACACGCACAAACCTGCCGCCCCCACCATTAATGGGTAAAGTGCCGGTGTCAGCCGGACCCGGTTGGCCATCTCGACAATCACAAAGCCACCAAGAACCCCCACAATGGTCCCGATGCCGAACTGCCGCACCAGCATCAGCAGGCCATCCATAAGGCCCGACGCGCCATTGGCGCTGAGCAGGCTGACCAGCATCAGGGTCAGGAAGATGGCCATCGGGTCGTTGGAGCCGGATTCGATTTCCAGGGTGGCGCTGACCCGCTCGTTCAGATGCAGGCCGTGCCCCTGCAGCAGGGAGAACACCGCTGCGGCATCGGTGGAAGAGATGATGGCGCCGATCAGCAGGGCCACCATCCAGTGCAGGTCGAACACCAGCCAGGCACAGAGGCCGGCCAGTGCCGCGGTGATGAACACCCCGAAGGTGGCCAGCACAACCGCCGGCTTCAGGCCGACACGGAAGGTTTCGGACCGGGTCCGCATACCGCCATCCAGCAGTATAACCGCCAGGGCGAGATTGCCGATGATAAAGGCCAGCTCGAAGTCGTCGAAGCGGATCCCGCCAGCGCCGTCTTCCCCCATCATCATGCCGACCACCAGGAAAATCAGCAGCACCGGCATGCCGACCCGGCTGGAAAGCGGGCTCAGCAATATGCTCATGACAAGCATGGCGGCGCCAATAAGGATCAGGTGGGGGTCCATGAATACTCCAAAGCGGGATGGCTCCTCAAACGGGCCAGGGAAAAGCCTGACCAGCCCGAGGTTGCAGACGACCCGGTATCTTACCAGAGACCTCTAAATACTAGCTGACTCGTTAGTCCCTGCGAACAGCGTGTTTTCGGCGGATGTTGCCAGTTCTGGCGGGTAGGCCTATATTGGTGCCAACGCGGGTGTAGCTCAATGGTAGAGCAGAAGCTTCCCAAGCTTAAGACGAGGGTTCGATTCCCTTCACCCGCTCCAAACCGATATCCTTCCAAGTCCTCACGCATCCATTAAGTCCTTTATTATCAATGCTTTGTAGCTGAGCTCTATCCTTATGCGTCCTTGTGGATCCCTGTATATCGGCCCCGTTGTGTATAGCGATTTGTATGGTAATTTCAAAGGCGAACTCAGCCATACAAGTGACTGTGGTGTCAAACCCATTTATCAGGCCACTTTTTCACGCCATGGCTCCTGATTTTTCACCATGGTATTGAGCACTACGATCTTCTTTCTCATGCAGGCTACGAGCGCGACTTCGGGGATCTTGCCCTGTGCCTTCAGGCGTTCGTAGAAGCGCTTTAACACGGGGTTGCACTGGATCGATGAGAGCATGGCAGGCAATAGTGCTCCTGAGCTGTTGTTCATTTAAAAGCCTTGTTCATTAATAATGAACAGTGCTATTTTGTGAACATAATGTTTGGAGAGGCTATGAAACCATCAATCAACGAGCGCGAATTTCTAAGCCAGGCAATCCGCGTGTTCCAGCAAGAGACAGGTTTAGAGTTACACCCTACTGTCGAGAGTGATGTGATGCCCTACTCTGATGGCTTCATTCTTGAACTGGGCGATACGGGTATCCAGTACAGCGTGGAGCTGAAGCGCTGGGCGCAGCAGGCGAATATAGGCACTATAGTCGCTCAGCTACGACGAATGCCGCCGCCCGCACTGCTCGTCGCTGATTACGTAAACCCGAATATGGCAGACCGTCTTCGAGAAGCCGGCGCACAGTTCATTGACGCTGCCGGCAATGCCTACCTGAACGAAAAGACCTTCTTCGTCTTTGTAAAAGGTAATCGCAAAACGCCTGTCCATGCATCACAAAGGAAAACTTCCCGAGCCTTCAATTCATCTGGGTTAAAGCTGATTTTCAGTTTTCTAAAGGACCCTCATCTGGTCGGTGAAACCTACCGAAGAATGGCAGAAGTCAGCGGTGTTTCCCTTGGTGCCATAGGCTGGGTTCTGAATGACCTGAAAGACAAGGGTTATGTCCGAGAACATGGAAAGAAGGGCGCAAGGTCACTTGAGAACCCTATGGGACTGCTTGATCGCTGGGCCGAGTCTTACCCGGAAAAACTGCTGCCCGAGTTGGACATGGGGCTATTTCAGGCAACCTCTGCGATGCCGTGGAAGAACATCCGGCCGGAGCTTTTGGGTGGGTGTTGGGGCGGGGAAGTTGCCGTCTCCCGACTGGGCAACTATCTGTCGCCTGCTCAGGGGACCATTTATCTGCCCCGAGGAGAACTGAAAAACTTGGTAATGGAGTATAGGCTTCGTAAAAGCCCGGACAACTCACCCAATACGTCCGAGACATTGCAGATCAACGAGAAATTCTGGCTCGATGATTCACTCACCGTAAACCAGACTCCTGGGATTGCCCCAGATATTCTTGTTTATGCTGACCTCCTGATGAACGGCGACCCTCGTAATCTGGAAGCAGCGGAGCGGCTTTATGCCCAGATTAAAAATCGAATCCAAGAATATTGATCCGATTCAATTGGACACCTACGGAGCCATCAAGCGTGTTGCCGTGAATCAGGATGTGCCATTCATCATTGTCGGTGCCTCCGCCCGTGATCTGGTAATGCATCACGCCTATGGAGCACCCATTCAGCGGGCAACAATGGATATCGATCTTGCAGTCCAGGTCCCGGATTGGACTGATTTTGAAAGCATCCGCGGCAGTCTGATTGGTAAAGGTTATACCAAAACCGATCGCCCTCATCGTTTGCGCGGCCTGAACGGCGCACCGATCGATATTCTTCCTTTTGGAGCTGTTGAAAGTGACGATTCAACGATCCAATGGCCTCCGTCCGGCGACGTGCACATGAGCGTGGTCGGTTTTCAGGATGCACTGGATAATGCCGACTGGTTGACGATAACAGCAGAGCCAGAGCTGGAATTGCCTGTCGCCAGCCCCGAGGGGTTGGCCCTTCTGAAACTGGTGGCCTGGTCCGAAAGAGATGCGCAAACAAGACGCAAAGACGCGGCCGATATCGCTTATCTGGCATCCAACTATGAAAATATTCCCGGACAGATGGGCCGGCTTTTCGAACAGCATGAAAGCATCCTCGAAGTCTACGGCTGGGATACGAGACTTGCGGGCGCTCAGTTGCTCGGCAAGGAAACGGCACAGATTGCCAGCGAATCAACGATGAAAGTCCTGCGACGCTTGCTCAATAAGGATCTGATTGCCAACCTCACACGGGATTCGGGCAATGCGTGCGGCGATGCCACCGAAGAAATCGTGTCAGCGTTTGTTGGTGGACTTTTTGGCTCAGAGGTAACGAATGTACAGAATTGACTCAGAAGCCAACCGCATAACACCACTGGCGGTAAAACGCTTCTCAGAACTCAAAATCTTCGAGCGAAATCACTTGCAGGAAGGGCTCGAAAACGCTCCCGAAAAGCCTTCGGCGAAGAGCCGGTCCAAAGGACCACATCCGGAAACATTTTGTCGAAGCCATATCGGACGGAATCATAGTCTCTCCCGGCGCCGCCGGCGGACGTGCTGAAAGCGTAAAACGCTACGAGTACTGATTTACTCTGTGGCCGCCAGGTTGCAGCTGATGGTTGCGCCACGCTCGACCATCAGCTGGACCATGTCACAACAGGGGCACGATGACGCCCCCTGCCAGCCAGATCAGGGCGATCACCACCAGCACCCGCAATACCTTGTCGGTCATTGAGGCACCCCCATGATCGTGGTCGTGCCCGTGGTCATGGGAGTGCTGCTTCTGGCCCTGACGCCAGAACCAGATCAGCGCGGCCGTGATGGTCAGGAAGATGATGTTCAGTACGCTCTGGTAATTCCATTTGAAAAATTCCCGGTCGCTCATTGACGTCTGGCCACCGAAATCCGGTAGCAGGCCAAGTAGCGCCAGGCTGTAATGCATGATCAGCGACGCACTGACGATGCCCACCAGCATCAGCGCGAGGATATAGAGGGCCATTTTCCAGCCATAGTAGGAGGCGTTGATCCTGAGGATCGGCAGCACCACCAGGTCGGAAAAGATAAAGGCCATAACGCCGGCAAAGCTCACACCCTGGGCAAACAGCACCGCCGCCAGGGGGATGTTACCCATCGAGCCGATAAAGGTGAAAAAGGCCGCCAGCGGACCGACCAGGGTTTGTGCCAGTACCGCGAGAAATCCCGGGTTGGCGGCATTTTCGCCGCCGGAGCCGATAAACAATGCCTCGAAGAAACTCTGGGGCACCATGGCAGAGATGATGCCGGCGACCGTAAAGCCGATCAGTACATCCTTCCAGACCATCTGCCATTCCATGATGTAGGTCTGGCCTATCTGCTGCCAGCCTTCCCTGCTGGTGATTTTCTCTTTCCAGGTCCTGTCGTCGCTGTTGTCATCCGCGTCGCCATCATCCATTTTGCGGCGGGCCTGGGCTTCCAGCCGGCGCGGGCGGGTAATGCGTATCAGCAGCCAGGTAATCAGGATCAGCAGGATACCGCCAACATACTCCCCGACCACGAACTGCCAGCCCAGGAACACGGCGATCACCATGCCCAGTTCGATGACCAGATTGGTGGAGGCCAGCATAAACGCCAGGGATGGCGCCAGACCGGCGCCCTTGTTGAAAATTGCCCGGGTGGAGGCCAGGGCCGAGAAGCTGCAGGAGCTGGAGATAAACCCAAAAAAGGTCCCCAGGGCGATACTGCGTGGGCCATCCGTACCCATGGCCTGCTGCATTTTCCTGCGGGTAACCAGAACCTGGATCAGGCTGCTGATGATATAGCCGAGAACAAACGCCCAGAGTGCCATCCAGAAAAAGCCGAGACTGGTGGTGGCCGCCTCATTCCAGAGAGTCAGAAAGTTACTCAAATCATTTCTCCTGTCTGGTTTATAAGCGTCGGATTAACTATCTCTCCTCACTATAGCTTTGCCGTAAAGGTGGGAGCACCCAAGCAGATTAACTGGAGGCTCTTTTCTCCGTTCGAGACGGATCTGGCCCCGTTATGCGTCCTTATCCTTGATGCGGTTGTTTGGCCAATCCGCGAACGCGATGAAGTAGAGCAGAAACAGGTTGATCATGGGGATCAGTATCAGGATGCCCATCCAGCCCGGGTAACCAATCCGCTGGCAGATACGCCAGACTGGCACTACCACGACGATGGCCATGACCAGCAACCATAACCAATGACCTGCCCATATGGAGTTACTGAACATGTAGCCATGCATCATGGCAATACCCTCCGGTTCGGGGTTGAATGTTTATTTTTTCATGGGTGGAACTTTGGAACAGCAGAAGGGCCCGTGCCTGGCGTTTGCCCGGACATTGTCGTCGGTGAACCGGTACCACGCCAGTTTCCGGCGAAGCAGAAACTGCACCTGGCTTGTCGCTTTGTGAGCTTGCATGGTGATGTACCTTTCAGCCTGCTGCTTTGGCACCATCACAGCATGCCAAGCTGAATTGCGACTGAAAAAGCACGGGCTCCGTCGATGCTCTGCAGATGAATTGATTCGCATCAATTCATCTGCCCCCGGTCAACGGGTGCTTATGACTCAGCGCTAGCGCTGCTGCCTACGATCCATATGCTGCAGCATCTGCTCCATCATGAGCTGCATCTGGTCCATGCGACGCTCCATCATTTCCATGCGCTGCTCATAATTCATATCACCAGTCCCGGCGCGACTTCCCTGGGAGTTACCCGACTGCTTCTGGCGCTGGTTGTTCATCATGCCCTGGCCGTCGCCCATCATGCCCTGACCGTTACCCATCATTCCCTGACGTCCCATCATGCCACCGCGCATCATGTCCATGTGTTGCCGCATGGACTGCATGTGCTGATCCCTCAGTCGTTCGCGTTGGTCGCCGGGGTTGGTATTGTGCATTTGCTGCATCATTTCCTGCATCTGGGACATGTTTTCATGCATCTGCTGCATTTGTTCCTGATTCATCATGCCACCCCGGGGCATCTGACCGGCATTGCCCTGGGCAAATCCCAGCATAGGGGTGGAGACGAGAAGCGAACACGCGATCAAACGGGTCAATCTGTTCATGGGATCCTCCTGAGAATCTGTATTGTCTGTATTGAATGACATCGCCCTCAGTAAAGACCATAAAACTGAATCCAGGCTGAAAAAGTGTCGGATTAAGGGGGAAATATGGGTCATCTTTGACCTGAGTCATCCGTTGCTGAGTGTGGATGCTTGGTCGATAAGACGGTTCTGGAGACAGGTTCCGGATGCTCATCTGTGGCATTCGCCCAGACCAGCCTGCCATTTCAGGGTGCACTCGTCCCATTGAACTTCCCTATCGTGATTTTTCAAAAGTTACATTGGCTATCAACCGGCATGGAGTAGTCCCATGGGCGTCGCGGGCGGCCATTGCCAGTCTCCCGTCCATTCCTGATGTGTGGCCTTCGGTTGTTGAGCGCTGTCCCGAAGGTCGCCCCGCACTGGATCAACAAGCTGTCAACGTGCGCACGGCGAGAGGTTGGTTCGGGTGGAAGTGAGTTGTCTCCGGTTGTCCTGATCCACGTCCCACCATCGGGCCTGATCAAACCACGACAAATCAAAAAGAGAGCGCTTATATGACAAGGAAACCTGTATCGGCCGCCATCCTGGTGGCCCTGGTGTCGTCCCTTCCCGTGCATGGCCAGCAAGATGGCCCCGACAACGCCTATTGGTGGCCCAACCGCCTGAGCCTGGAACCCCTGCGACAGAATGCAGCCACCTATGACCCCATGGGCGACGAGTTCGACTATGCCGAGGCCTACGAGCAACTCGACATGGCTGCCCTCAAGCAGGAC
This sequence comes from Marinobacter lacisalsi, assembly GCF_042651045.1. Classification (NCBI taxonomy): domain Bacteria; kingdom Pseudomonadati; phylum Pseudomonadota; class Gammaproteobacteria; order Pseudomonadales; family Marinobacteraceae; genus Marinobacter; species Marinobacter lacisalsi. The sequence continues at coordinate 102,324 of NZ_JBHSDI010000001.1, read as the reverse complement.
CTGAAAACCCTGATGACCACCTCCCAGGACTGGTGGCCCGCCGACTTCGGGCATTACGGTCCGTTCTTCATTCGCATGTCCTGGCACGCGGCCGGCACCTACCGGGTGGTTGACGGTCGTGGTGGTGCCGATGGCGGCATGCAGCGTTTCGCGCCCCTGAACAGCTGGCCGGACAATGCCAACCTGGACAAGGCCCGCCGCCTGCTGTGGCCCATTAAGGAAAAATACGGTCGCAGCATTTCCTGGGCCGACCTGATGGTATTGGCCGGTACCGTGGCCATGGAGGACATGGGCTTCGAGACCCTCGGTTTTGCCGGTGGCCGGGAAGACGCCTGGTACCCGGAGGATGTCTACTGGGGCCCCGAGGGTGAGTGGCTGGGCGGTGATCGCTATGACGAGGCAGCGGACAGACTGGAGAAACCCCTGGGGGCGACCCAGATGGGGCTGATCTATGTGAACCCGGAGGGCCCGGGGGGCAAGCCGGACCCGCTGGCCGCCGCAAAGGCTATCCGCACGGCCTTCGGTCGCATGGCCATGAATGATGAGGAAACCGCAGCGTTGATTGCCGGCGGGCATACCTTCGGCAAGGCCCATGGTGCCCACAAGGCATCCGACTGTATCGGCCCTGAACCGGAAGCCGCCGGGGTCGAGGCCCAGGGCCTGGGCTGGAACAATACCTGCGGCAGTGGCAAGGGCGCCGACACGGTCACCAGCGGTCTGGAGGGTGCCTGGACGATCGACCCGGCGAGCTGGACCCACAACTACCTGCAGAATCTGTACGGCTTCGAATGGGAGCAGACCGAGAGCCCCGGTGGCGCCATTCAGTGGAAGCCCACCGATGAAAGTGCCGCCAACATGGTGCCGGATGCCCACGACGAGTCGAAACGCCATGCCCCGGTCATGTTCACCACCGACCTGGCACTGAAGGAAGACCCTGCCTACCGGAAGATCACCCAACGCTGGCTGGACAACCCGGAGGAATTCGAGGACGCCTTCGCCCGCGCCTGGTTCAAACTCACCCACCGGGATATGGGGCCACGTTCCCGATATCTGGGCGACCTGGCTCCCCGGGAGGCCATGCTCTGGCAGGACCCGCTGCCAGACGTCGACCATGAGCTGATTGATGACCAGGACATCGGGCAACTGAAAAAGGCCATTCTCGATACGGACCTGACGGTCAGTGAGCTGGTGCGTACCGCCTGGGCTTCGGCCGCTTCCTACCGCAGTACCGATATGCGCGGCGGGGCCAACGGTGCCCGCATCCGGCTGTCACCCCAGAAGGGCTGGCCGGTGAATGAACCGGACAGGCTGGCCGAGACCCTGTCGCAGCTGGAACAGGTACAGGCGGACTTCAATCGGAAACAGGCCGGTGACAAGCGGGTTTCCCTGGCGGATGTCATCGTACTGGGTGGCGCCGCTGCCATCGAGAAGGCGGCCAGTGACGCCGGCCACGACGTTACTGTGCCATTCCACCCGGGCCGTACTGACGCCACTCCGGAGCAGACCGATGTGGACTCCTTCAACCACCTGAAGGTCACTGCGGATGGCTTCCGCAACTATGTGGCGGAAGATCATTCCCGCCCCCCCGTGGCGTCGCTGGTGGAGCGTGCGGATATGCTGGACCTGACCGTGCCGGAGATGACCGCACTGGTCGGGGGCATGCGGGTGCTGGATGCCAACCACGGCAATACGGCTCATGGCGTCTTCACCGACAGGCCGGGAACCCTGAGCAACGATTTCTTCGTCAACCTGGTGGACAACTCAACCCGGTGGCGGAAATCGGCCCGGGAGGAGGGCATCTACGAGGGGCTTGACCCGGACACAGGTAAGCTGAAATGGACTGCCACCCCGGTGGACCTGGTTTTCGGGTCCAATTCCGAACTGCGGGCAGTGACCGAGATGTACGCCACCGATGAGGCCGGGGCAGAGTTTGTGGATGACTTCGTTGTCGCCTGGAGCAAGGTGATGACCCTGGACCGGTTTGATCTGCGGTAGTGTGCCCGTGCGGCGGCATCAATGATGCCGCCGTTCCTGTATCCCTCCCCTGAGCGGACACTGAAGTCTGCAGCTACAGATAATTTCCATAATATCAATCATGTACGGATTATTACGAAATGCTTCTTTATGGGCAAAGGTGATCCCTGTCGCAGCTTTGGAGTCGGCAATTCCGGTACCTTTGCGCCTGAGCATCCCGTACAGGTATCCACGGTTCTACCGAGCTGTTTTCAGATCACGGCTCCAGGCCCTGGCGGGTTGCTTACCGACGCGGCATTGATGCCAGCCGATTCCCATCGTGCCCGACCATTCAGTTCTGACGAACAGGGAAAATTGCCATGACACCAGAAACACTGAAACCCGCCATGCTGGGCAGGGCCGTAGCGGCCGCCAGCGTACTGATCTTTTCCGGTTCCGCGCTCGCCATCGGTGGTGGCGGTGGTGGCTCCGGCCCCATGGCCGAATATGCATCCAATGGCTCCCATGCCACCACCTCCGGTGCTGAAGGGCAGGCTTGCACTGTGTTCCGGCCCCGTAATGTGCCCGAAGGTGCGCCGCTGATTCTCTGGGGCAACGGCACCGGCGCCCCCACCATGAGTTATTCTCAGGGTCTGCGCCACTGGGCGTCCTGGGGCTTTGTGGTGGCGGCAGCCAACACCACTATGGCCGGCTCTGGTGAGGAAATGCTCGATTGCATCGATGCGGTTCGCAGCGCCAGCTACGGAGACAATGTCGACTTCTCCAAAGTCGGGGCGTCTGGCCATTCCCAGGGTGGCGGTGGTGCCTACTTCGCGGGACGTGATATGAAAGTTACCGCCACGGCGCCCATGCAGCCCTATCCGTTCGAATTCGGTATCGGGGCGCGTGACCCACAGAACGGGCCCATGCTGCTGATGTCCGGTGGCAATGACATGATTGCGCCCCGAACAGTTCAGAGCCGCATCTACTCGGGGGCTGAAACGCCGGTTTTCTGGGCAACCCTGGACAGCGCCAGCCACTTTGAACCGTCCTGGAGCTTTGGCGGATTCCGCGGCATCAGTACGGCCTGGTGGATGTACCAGCTCAAAGGCGACAGTGAAGCCGCCGAGCTGTTCACTGGCGCCTGTACCGCCTGCGATATGGCGGGCTGGACCATCGAGCGCAAGAACTTCTGATCAACCCTTCGAGCCGGACCGTCTGGTCCGGCTCAGCTTCCACATCACAGAAAGCGGTGCGTCAGTGCAGTTTCAACCTTGGCTGCATAGCCCGGCTGACCCGGTCCATGGCCCAGATAATGGCGGTTCGCAACGGACCGTGCAGTGCATTCTGGTGCATTCGGTACAGCGAAGCGTAGAACAGCCTGGCCACCTTACCCTCCACATACATGGAACGACCGGACAGGTTGCCCATCAGGTTGCCCACCGTGGTATAGCGGCTGAAATTGATCAGCGAGCCGTGGTCGTGATAGACGAAAGGCACCGGGTTGCCGCCGCCCTCAATACGATGCCGCAGGGTCTTGTACAGGGTATCCGCCTGCTGGTGCGCGGCCTGGGCCCTGGGCGGCACCGGCCGGTCTGAGTCCGGTTGCGGGCAGGCGGCACAGTCGCCAAAGGCAAAAACATCGGGGTCGGTAACCGACTGCAGGGTCTGTTTCACCACCACCTGGTTGCCCCGATTGGTTTCCAGATCCAGTTTTCCCAGCCATTCCGGGGCCTTGATGCCAGCGGCCCAGATGGTCATCTGCGACGGAATCTCGGTGCCATCCTTCATCACGATGTCATGCTCACGGACTTCCGCCACCGGCTGGCCGGTCAGTACCTGCACGTTCTGGCGTTCCAGCTCCCGGGTGGCGGCCAATGACAGGCGGGCGGGCAGTGCGGGCAGAATACGGTCCGCCGCCTCAATCACCGAGATCCGGATATCCTCGGGGGCGAGATGGTTCATGCCGTAGACAGGCAGTTCCCGGGAGGCGAGCCGCAACTCGGCGGCCAGTTCCACCCCGGTGGCGCCGGCCCCGATGATGGTGATTGGCAGCTGGTGATCCAGCCCTTCCCTGGCGTCATGGTTCTTGCGCAGGAAGGCATTGAGCATCAGGTTATGGAAACGGCGGGCCTGAGACAGGCTGTCCAGGAACAGGCAGTGGTCCTGGGCGCCGGGAGTGCCAAAATCATTGGCGGTGCTGCCAACGGAGATGATCAGGGTGTCGTAATGAATGTCCCGTTCCGGCACGACCTCGTTGCCGTCGTTATCCAGAAAGGGGGCAATCACAATCCGGCGGTTCTGACGGTCGAGGCTGGTCATGCGGCCCAGCTGGAACTCGTAGTGGTGCTTGCGGGCGTGGGCGCGGTAGTTGATCTCGTTGGCGTTGGCGTCCAGGGAGCCGGAGGCAACTTCATGCAGCAACGGCTTCCAGACATGGGTCAGCCCGGCGTCCACCAGGGTGATGCGGGCCTTGCCTTTACGCCCCAGCTTGTTGCCCAAACGCGTGACCAGTTCCAGGCCGCCGGCACCGCCGCCGACCACGACAATGTGGTGTTTGTTTCCCATAGCCAGATTTCCAGTAAGTGAGGACAGGCAGACGCCCTCACCAGGACGGCTGGCTCTCATCACTCAGGTTCGACAGGGGGTCGATCGGGGAGCATCGGTTATTCAGGCCCCTGTGAGCGGGGCCTGAAACAGCTCTCTACTTGTTATGGCAGGTCGGTCACGGCGCCGATAGAAGCGGAACTGACCGTACGGGCGTACTTGGCCAGTACACCCCGGGTCGAGCGGGGGGCGGGTGCCTGCCAGGCCTGGCGGCGCCGCTGCATCTCGTCGTCGGAAATGCCCAGCTCGATGGTGTTGTTGACCGCGTCGATGGTGATTGTATCACCGTTCTCGACCAATGCGATGGGGCCGCCTTCGGCCGCTTCCGGGGTGATATGCCCCACCACGAAGCCGTGGCTACCGCCGGAGAACCGGCCATCGGTGATCAGCGCCACATCACTGCCCAGACCTTTGCCCATGATGGCGGATGTCGGTGTAAGCATCTCCCGCATGCCGGGGCCGCCCTTCGGGCCTTCGTAGCGGATCACCAGCACGTCGCCGGCCACTACGGTGCCATCCATAATCCGTTCCTGGGCTTCTTCCTCGGAATGGAACACCCGCGCCTTGCCGGTAAAGTGGGTGCCTTCCTTGCCGGTAATCTTGGCCACAGCCCCGGTGGGGGACAGGTTGCCGTAGAGGATACGCAGGTGGCTGTCTTCCTTGATGGGGTTGTCGAAGGCGTGGATGATGTCCTGGCCTTCAGGGTAGGCTTCCACCTGGGCCAGGTTTTCCGCGAGGGTCCTGCCGGTGACGGTCAGGCAGTTGCCGTGGAGCAGGCCCCGCTCCAGCAACATCTTCATCAGCGGCTGGATACCGCCGATGGCCACCAGCTCCGACATCATGTAATGCCCGGAAGGCCGCAGGTCGGCCAGCACGGGTACCTGCTTGCCGATCCGTACGAAATCATCCAGGCTCAGCTCCACGCCCATGGTGCTGGCCATGCCCAGCAGGTGCAGCACGGCGTTGGTGGAGCCGCCCAGGGCAATGACCACGGTGATGGCGTTCTCGAAGGCCTCGCGGGTCATGATGTCAGAGGGCTTGATGTCCTCGTCCAGTAGTTTCAGTACCGCGGCGCCGGCGGCTTCACAGTCCGCCAGCTTGGTGTCGGACACCGCGTTCTGGGCGGAACTGCCGGGCAGGCTCATGCCCATGGCCTCGATGGCCGAAGCCATGGTGTTGGCGGTGTACATGCCGCCACAGGAGCCGGGGCCGGGAATGGCGGTCTCCTCGATCTGTTTCACTTCGATCAGGTCCATCTTGCCCTGGGCGTGGGCGCCTACCGCCTCGAACACGGAGATAATGTCGGTGTGGTTTTCGCCCGGCTGGATGGTGCCGCCGTAGACGAACACCGAGGGCCGGTTAAGGCGCGCCAGGCCCATAACGCAGCCGGGCATGTTCTTGTCGCAGCCGCCAATGGCCACCAGGCCGTCAAAGCCCTCACAACCGGCCACGGTTTCGATGGAGTCGGCGATCACTTCCCGGGACACCAGCGAGTACTTCATGCCCTCGGTACCGTTGGCAATGCCATCCGATACGGTAATGGTGTTGAAGATCAGGCTCTTGCCGCCGGCAGCGTCGGCGCCCTTGGCCGCTTCCCGGGCCAGGCCGTCAATATGCATGTTGCAGGGGGTCAGGTTGCTCCAGGTGGAGGCGACACCCACCTGGGGTTTGCGGAAATCCTCGTCGGTAAAGCCCACGGCCCTGAGCATGGCACGGCTGGCGGACTTGCCCAGGCCATCGACTACCGGGGCGGAATGGCGACGTCGCTTGTCGTCGGTCATGATCTCTCTCCTGAATTTTTTGATGCCAAGAGGTTAGTGCGTGGCGGGGTCCTGCGTAAAGGCGCTTAACGCGAAGATGACATCTTCCGTGAGGGATCTGACGGTGTCGGCATCAATATCCCGCTGGGCCAGCGAGCGCAGCCCCATGATCTGGGCCTGGACGAGCCGGGCCAGCCGTCGGCTGTCGACGCCGTCTTTCAGCTCCCCCCGCGACCGGGCCTTTTCAAAAAGCTTCGCGAGGAAGTCTTCAACAGCCTGCAGGCGCTGGTTGACCAGGGTGCGCAGTTCTTCCTGCTCTTCGGTCACTTCCAGCAGTGTTTTCACTACCAGACAGGCCCGGGCCGGTGAGTCGGGGGAGGTGATCTCGGCAGTCAGGGCGCGCAGGTAGTCAAAAATACCGTCCATGATGGTGGGCGCGTTGTCGAGGGCCTCCGCCATGGCCCCGGACATGCGGCCGGCGTAGAGATCCAGCGCTTCCCGGAACAGGCCGTCCTTGCTGCCAAAGGTGGCATAGAGGCTGCCTGGGCGCATGTCCAGGGCCTTCTCGATGTGCTTCATGGACGTGCCGCTGTAGCCGCGTTCCCAGAACAGGCGTACGGCGTCTTCCAGGGCCTTGTCCCGGTCAAACTTGGCGATTCTTGGCATGGAACAACGTTACCGTTCAGGATTTGTACGAATTATAACTTGAGTGACCACTCAATTACAGTTAGCCTGAGATTGAAATTGAGTAATCGCTCAAAAAGGAGGTTTTCATGACTGATTTTACGTTGCACGACATCGACTCTGCCCCGAAAGAAGCCAAGCCACTGCTTGAGGGCTCCAAAAAGAACATGGGTATGATCCCCAGCCTGCACGCGGTGATGGCTGAGGCGCCCGCGCTGCTGGAAGGCTACCAGGCGCTCCATGGCCTGTTCACCAACACCAGTTTCAATGCCAGTGAGCAGACGGTGGTCTGGCAGACCATCAACGTGGAAAACGAGTGTCACTATTGCGTTCCGGCCCACACCGGCATTGCCCACATGTTGAAAGTGCCGGAGGAGATTACGGAAGCCCTGCGTAACGAAACCGCACTGCCCGATAACAAGCTGGAAGCGCTTCGCACGTTCACCCTTGCCGTGGTACGCAAACGCGGCAATGTCAGCAAGGAGGACCTGCAGGCATTCCACGACGCCGGCTATGGTCAGCGGCAGGTGTTGGAAGTGATCCTCGGTGTGGCCCAGAAGACCATGAGCAACTACGTCAACCACATCGCCGAGACGCCCGTCGACGAACCCTTCCAGAAATTTGCCTGGAAGAAGAACGCCTGATTCTGCCAACCATGGAGTGAAACAGGGTGTCGCACCCCTCCTGGCGCGTTACGGTATAGTGACGCGCCTTTTTTGTGTTTGCGCCCGGTCGGGAGAGGAGGACCAACTTGACACCCCTGCAACGTCAGCGACTGTCGATTCGCCTATTGGCCATTACCGGCCTGGCCCTGTTGCTGGCCGGGATCTGGGGCGTACTGCAGGCTTTGGGGGCGCCGGCCTCCCTGTCGCCAGCGGGTCTGTCTGCATGGCTGCAGGGTGAAGGCGCCTGGGGGCCGTTGCTCCTGGTTCTGCTGATGGTGTTGGCAGTGGTGGTCGGGCCCATTCCCACGCTGCCTGTCAGCGCCGCCTCAGGACTGGCCTTCGGAATGCTCCCGGGCACGCTGATCGCCGTCTTTGGTGCCGCTCTGGGAGCCATGGTGGCGTTCTGGAGCAGCCGGGTGCTGGCCCGGGATTACTTCCGCCGCAGGCTCTCAGGCCACCCTGTCTTCGCTGCGGATGCGCCTCAGGCAACCCTGTTCTGGGGCGTCCTGTTCACCCGCCTGGTGCCCCTGTTCTCCTTCGCCCTGATCAGCTACGCCGCCGGGCTGACGTCGGTGACGGCCACGCGGTTTCTGCTGGCATCGGTGATCGGCATGTTGCCCATGACGTTCGTATTCGCCGGTCTGGGCCATACCCTGGAAGTGCATCCGGTGTGGACGGTGATCACGGCTGCCCTGGTGTTGCTGATCATGACGCTGATGCCCTGGTGGTGGCACCGTCGCGGGCAGTCCGGCGGGCCCCGCTGATCTGGACAAGGTTGCCACCCAACTGCTAAAACCGGGGAGTATTTTCTGACAGCCAACAGGAGCAGACCATGAAGGTTCACGTGAACGGCATTACCGAGGGCCAGCCGGTCCCCGAGAAATTTGCTTTTGGGGTCTACAGCGAAGAAGACCACATGAGTTTTGGCCCCAACCGTAACCCGGAAGTCAGCTGGGAAGGCGCGCCCGAGGGCACCAAAAGCTTTGCCGTGGTGATGTACGACCCCGACGTGCCCAGCGTGGCGGATGACGCCAACCAGGAAGGCAAGACGGTATCGAAGGACATCCCCCGGGTCGATTTCTTCCACTGGTTGCTGGTGGACATTCCCGCCACCACCCATCGCATTCCGGAAGGCGAGGACAGCGACGGTGTCAGCCCCAAGGGCAAAGAGCCGGGCCCCGGGCCCATTGGTATCCGCGGGGTCAACAACTTCACCCAGTTCCTGGCCGGCAATCCGGACATGGCCGGTACCTACGGTGGTTACGACGGTCCCTGCCCGCCCTGGAATGACGAGCTGGTGCACCACTATCACTACGAAGTCTACGCCCTTGATGTCGAAACCCTGGGCCTGGACGGCGAGTTCGATGGTGACGCTGTGCGCAAGGCCATGGACGGGCATGTTCTGGCCAGTGATCGGGTGACGGCGACCTACACCCTGAATCCGGATCTTCGGTAGGTTTTCATCCACCCCCAGCGGTAACGTCCGTGCTCTTCCGGTGTCCGTGAGTCACACTGACTGCTCAGCGCGTGAAGAGCCGGACGCCTTTCCTGCCTGACGATTATCGTTCGCCACGCTTCCTCAGGGTGGCGGCCACAGCCTCGTCCAGGTGCCGCGCGTAGTCTTCATCAATGCGGTAATCGGAATGCCCCTGCATCAGCCGAACGCTCTCCCGAAGGTTGCCGATGAACGATCGACAGTGTCGACACATCAACAGGTGCATTTTGACGGAAAGGGTATCGGCTGCTCCGAGCTCCCCATCAATGTAGTCACTGCCAATCCTGGCCAGATCTCGACACATCAGCATTCGCCGGTCTCCTGGAAGTCTTCCACCATCAGGTAGATTTTCTGACGGGCACGGTGCACCAGTACCCTCAGATTAGACGCACTGATATCCAGAATGTTACACACATCGTCCGCTTTATGCTGATGGGCTTCATACAGCATCACGGCAGAACGCTGCTGTTCCGGAAGGGCGGACAGGTGCTTGTCGAGGCAGTCGCTGAGGGCCTCGTTTTCCATCAGGGATTCGGCATGTTCCTCGAATCGGAGTTTGGGTGGTGTGGCCCAGCGCCCGCCGGACTGGAACCGGTCGGCGATACCGGGCTCCAGTTCCTCGCCGAATTCACTGGATACCTCCCTGTTGACGGTACGCAAACGGTTCTTGCAGCGGTTGGCAACAATGCGGTGCAGCCAGGTTTTCAGCCCGGACCGGCCCTCGAACTTCTGGATAGCCTCCACGACATTGATCCAGGTGTCCTGGACCACATCTTCGGCGCTGGAGCGATCGAGGTAATAGCGGGCCACAGCTAGCATGCCGGGTGAGTAGGTCCTGACGGCCTGGTGGAAGGCCCTCTGATCGCCGGCCTTCAGGGCCGAGACCAGGTCGCTTTCGTCGATGCTCTGTGCTGTTTGCATGTCCATAGTCCGTTGGGTTTCCCGATATACAAGCAAGCGTTCCCTGCCGGTATGACGGGTGTTTTCTCGTCTGGTTCCCGTTTAATTGAACAGGTGCTCAAATTGTAGCACAGCATTAACAGTCTGCCGTTTACCACGAAAAAGCCCCATTCCGGGGAATGGGGCCTGTGAGGTTTCGACGTTTCAGGTCAGGTTTCAGATGCGGGAGTTGCCCTCGTCATCGTACAGGTCGGAGATGTTGATATCCGCCGGTGCTGCATTCTGCGGGCTGAGGCTTTCCTCGGCAGTCTCCGTGTCCTTGCCCCGCTCACCTGCCTGCTCTTTCGCTTTCTCTTCTTTGACGAGCGTTTGCTCCTGGCTGGTCTGCTCGAGTACCTGTTCCATCCACTTCTGCTGGGCGTGGCCAACGGAAGCTGTGGCGGTCATTGCCAGACCGGTGAGGATGGCGGCGAACTTTGTGGATGTGATGATACGGCTCATGGTGTCTTCTCCTTTCGGCGTTTTTGCCGTCTCTCTATGAGTTCGGATAATAGACACCCTGAAGGCGCTAATTGTTACTGACGGGAAGATGAGATAATTTGTTGAAGTTGTTCAGAAAAAATCGCGTTTCCAGCTGTAATTAACGGCCCTTTGCTGTGTCTGTGAGCGGTAGTGCATCTGCTATTGCTGAAAACCAAAAACAAGAGTCCGACCCATGTTTAACTGGCTATCCAGGGCCCTCGCCCGCTACCTGACCAAAAGCGTGATGACGGCCACCGTCAGCACGTCAACCTGGGAAGCGCTGGTAGCAACCATCCGGCCAGGCGATGTCCTCCTGGTGGAAGGGGACACCCGTATAAGTATGGCCATCAAATACCTGACCCAGTCCACCTGGTCCCATGCCGCCTTGTATCTGGGGGATGGTGCCGGGCTGGGGCGTAGCGATAGTGGTGAGTCAAACACTCTGGTGGAAGCCGATCTGGAAGAGGGTATCCGTGCCATTCCCCTGTCCTTCTATCGGCATTGCCATACCCGCATCTGTCGCCCGGTGGATCTGGGGCCTGAGGCGCTTGAGACATTGTCGCTGTATTCCCGCGAACGCCTGGGCCACCAATATGATCTGAAGAACATCGTGGACCTGGCTCGTTATCTTTTCCCCACGCCCCCGGTACCTGCCCGCTATCGCCGTAGAATGCTTGCCCTGGGAAGTGGTGACCCTACCCAGGCGATCTGTTCATCCTTTATCGCCCAGGGCTTTCAACGTATCCGCTACCCCATTCTCCCGGAGGTGATCGCCATTCCTTCAGATGATCCGCGGTGCCGGGAGTGTGAGCGGGAGTTTTACCGAATTCGCCACCACTCGCTGTTTGTGCCCAGGGACTTTGATGCCTCGCCTTATTTCGAAATCATAAAGCCCACCATTGCGCAGGGGTTCGACTACCGGGCACTTGAGTGGTTGAGGCCCTGATGTCGGCGCAAAGGGAAGAGGGTGGCGTTAGAGCCGTGACAAACAGCAAGGCTCAGTTAAGCGAAACGAACCCTATTCTGGATCGGGTCCTCAGGAGCTCCTTCGGCGATGATGGGGCACTGTTTGATAGTCTGTCCTCTATAAACACAGCCGGGTGATTCTTGTTACAAAAAGACGGCAGAACTCTGTAACAAGCCAGCGTGATGAGTGTCCCCCGTTATCGGTAAGCCATGAATCACGAATAGTCGTAAAGACACACTTTCTGCACAGGAGATTTCCATGAACCGGAACACGTCAGCTGGTATGGCTCCCCGACTCATCAACGCGCTTGCCGGGGGCTGGGTTGCCGATGCCGCCAGTCTTGGCCTGCACTGGTTGTATGACAGTCAGCGTATCCTTGAAGTTGGTGGTCAGTCTCCCGAGTTCCTGCCGCCGAAAGCAGACTATTTCAAAGGCGGGTTCGGGTACTTTGCCCATGAAGGCAAACAGTCCGGAGATATCAGCCACTATGGCGCTGCCACCGGAGTCATGACCGACAGCCTTCTGGCCAGTGAGGGCAGGCTGGATATCCGCGATTACCAGCGGCGCTTCCGGGCGTTCTTCGGCCCCGGTGGCCAGTGGCAGGGTTATATCGACAACCCTACCAGGGTGACCCTCGATAACCTGAACACCATTGAGCAGAAGGCCATCGATCAGGGCCTGTCGGGTGTTTCCGCCGAGCTGACCGATAAACAGAAGCGGATACTGGTGCAGAAGGTTTTACCCTACACCCGTCGACTGAGCGGCGATCAACTGGCGGAGCCGGTTCGCCGGGCCATCAGCCTGACTTACCAGGAATCGGGGATACAGGAAGCAGGGGTTCACCTTGCCGAAACCATCGACCAACACCTGCTACCGGAAAGCGGTGCCGACGACATGCAACTGCCTGTGGTATCGAAACTGCCGCCACTGGTCGCCTGCTACTGGGGCAGCGGCAGGCTGTTGGAGATTACCGAAGCCGCCGTGCGGGTGACCAATCACAATGACGAAGCGGTGGCCTGGGCAAAATGCGCCGCGACGCTTCTGGACCAGCTTTTCCAGGGCAAACCCCTGGCGGCGGCCCTGGAATCTGCCAAAGCCAGGGCGCCGGACCAGGAAAACCTGGACAACGCCCGATCCGGTTCATCGCTGGATGCGGTCAAGGCGGGCGACACCTTCGGTCGCACCTGCTATCTCCATGAAGCCATGCCGGTGATCTTTCACATCCTCAACCATGCCGACAGTTATGCCGACGCGGTCCGCGCCAACATCCATTGCGGCGGCGATTCCTGTGGCCGGGCCTGGATCATCGGGCCGGCCATGGCCGCACTGCATGGCGTGGGCGGCGAGCGTGGCATTCCGCTCAGCTGGTTGGCGCGGGTAACCGGTGCCCCTGATATCCTCACCGATATCGAGAGGCTGGTTAACCGCCAATGACAGGCAGGATTGCCCAATTTTCAGCCACGACTATGCTTCAGGTAGGATCCACGCCGGGAGGAGGTTGTTATGAAAACCCTGTTGATCAACACGTTATTGACGCTGGCTCTGCTCGCAAGCGCCCCATTGCTTGCGCAGGAGGACCCACTGAGAGTCGGAATGTCCGGCCAGTATTTCCCGTTCACCTTTGTGGAGCAAGATGAACTCAAGGGTTTCGACGTTGATGTCATGAACGCCATTGGCGAGGAGATGGGACGTGACATCCAGTACGAAACCGCCAATTTCTCCGGCCTGTTTGGCATGCTGGAATCCGGACGTATCGACACCGTTGCCAACCAGATCACCATCACTGAAGAGCGGCAGGAGGCATATATTTTCAGTGATCCCTTCGTCTATGACGGTGCCCAGGTGGTGACCAAAAAGGGCAATACTGACGTTGAAGGGGTGGAAGACCTCAAGGGGAAAACCGTTGCCGTGAACCTGGGCTCCAATTTCGAGGACCTGCTGCAGGAATTGCCCTACGCGGACCAGATCGACATCAAGACCTACGATAGCAACATAGAGCGGGACACCGCCCTGGGCCGAGTCGATGCCTTCGTGATGGACCGGGTCAGTGCCAGTCAGATCATCAAGGAGAAGCCTCTGCCTCTGGAGCTGGCCGGCCCTACCTTCTCGCAGATCACCAACGCTTACCCGTTCCGCGATACTGAAGCGGGCAGGGCCCTGCGTGAGGAGGTCAACGAGGCCCTGGCGGCCCTGCGTGACGATGGTACCCTGGCGACCATTTCAGAGAAATGGTTTGGCACCGATATCACCCGGCCCTGAGGGGCATACCAAGGCCTGATTCCCTATGGACGTGTTGAACGTCGATTACATGCTGGGGCTGGTACCTGTCCTGCTCAGGTACCTGCCCCTGACCCTGCAACTGGCTGGCATCGGGATGGTGCTGGCACTGATTCTTGCCTGCCTGTTTGCCGTCATCCGGGTACTTCGCATTCCGGTGCTCAACCAGCTGACCATCGTGTTCATTTCGTTCTTCAGGGGCACACCGCTGCTGGTGCAACTGTTCCTGTTCTACTACGGGTTGCCGCAACTGGTCAGTGCGCTAACAGTGATAGACGGCATTACCGCAACCATCATGGGCCTGACCATGCACTTCTCCGCCTATATGGCCGAATCAATCCGTGCCGCCATTGTGGGTGTTGATCGCAGCCAGACTGAAGCCGCCCTGTCGATCGGCATGACCAACGGCCAGATGATGCGGCGGATCGTCCTTCCCCAGGCCACGCGGGTGGCGTTGCCCACGCTGATGAACTATTTCATCGACATGATCAAGGCGACCTCTCTCGCATTCACCCTGGGGGTCACGGAACTGATGGGTGCCACCCAGAAAGAGGCTTCCGGCAGCTTCCTGTACTTTGAGGCGTTCATTGTGGCCGCCATCATGTACTGGATCGTGGTCGAGCTGCTGTCCAAGCTTCAACACTACCTGGAAATCCGCCTGAACAAGGCCTATAGCCGATGATCAAACTGGAATCACTGAGCAAACATTTCGGCGAGACCGTAGTCCTCAATGGCATCGACCTTACCATTGAGAAGGGCGAAATCGTGGTGATTATCGGCCCTTCGGGAACCGGAAAATCCACCCTGCTGCGCTGCCTCAATTTCCTCGAGCAACCCACCGACGGCACCATGACGGTGGGCGACCTCACTGTGGATGTGAAGCGGCCAAGCCGGTCGGATATCCTCTCCATGCGGCGGCGAACCGCCTTCGTATTCCAGAACTATGCGCTGTTTGCCAACAAGACGGCGTTGCAGAACATCGCCGAGCGTCTGCTGGTGGTGGATAAATGGCCCAAAGAAAAGGCCTACGGAAAGGCGCGCGAGATTCTCGACCAGATCGGACTGGGCGAAAAAGCCGACGCCTATCCCGCGTCCATGTCCGGCGGCCAGCAGCAGCGGGTTGGTATCGGTCGGGCCATGGCGGCCGGGGCTGAGGTTATCCTGTTTGATGAGCCCACGTCGTCGCTGGATCCGGAGTGGGTGGAGGAAGTTCTGGGGCTGATGAAACAGCTGGCGTCAGAACGACAGACCATGATGGTGGTCACCCATGAAATGTCCTTCGCCAGGGACGTAGCCGACCGGGTGATCTTTATCGACGGCGGCCGCATTGTGGAGCAGGGGCCTCCCAGTGAGATCTTCTATAACCCGCAGGATCCGCGAACGAAGGATTTTCTGAAGAAGATCCTTGCCACCAACCCGGTCTGAAAGGCCGGGAGTGGGTGCCGGGTTCCCCGGAACGGGCGGATATCCCGCTCGAAGGTCCAGGCGGAGGGACCCTATAGGCAGAGTGCCTGGACGGCGTTATCGCCGCAGCTCCGGGAAATTGCCGGGGCGGTTCAGTGACCAGTCGTAGTCAATGTATTCGATGGCGCTGGTCTGGCTGACGGCCTCCGCGACCTCGTCATCGGCCCATTTCCGGACAAATGCCCTGACTGACCCCGCCTCGTCCTCGAAATCGGCCTTGTACCAGTCGAACAGCTCGGTCAGGCGCAGGTTGCTGCCGGCAATCTCCAGGTGTCTTGGGGTATTGAATGCCAGGCGTGTGTTTTCCGCCAGTAGCTGCTCCAGGTTGTCTGCGGTATAGATCTGCTGGCGCAGGGGCGGGCAACCGACTGAGGCACAGTTGACGGCGAAATGAACCCGGGCCTCTTTCCAGCCTTTTCGCCCGTACTCCTCCCCCAGCAGGATGTCCTTCTCCATCTGGTCCAGGGAGTAGTCCTCCCCGCCAACGTTGAACAGGGGGCGCTCGAAGATGTTCTTGGTGAACGGGTTTACACGACCACCATAGTCCCACACCGACGAAATCAGTTCGCCATCAGGGCGTTCGGTGAGGATCTGATCGATCATGAAGAAGTTATAGGCGTTGAGCCAGAAGGCAATCGCCTGGTTCCTGTCGTCCAGCCCGGAAGGATCCACCTTCGCCAGCCGCTTGCGCTGGTCGTCCAGCAGGCTGTCAGTGTCGGGGTGTGCCAGTGCGGCGTCGTAGTTGAAAGCCGTAACCAGGCCTCCATCGTCCGGCTGATGCTCAATCAGGTGCTGGTCGAGGAGTTTCTGGTAGGGGGAGAACAATCGTTCGACCTCGATGGCGCCTGCCGGCATGGCCAGGAAGGACACCAGTCCTGCGAATAACAATGTAATTCGGTAGCGCATGGCGGGCTCCTGAATGGGCGCATTAGTGTGGCTCTGCCTTGGACACGGGCAGGCTGCGGTTGTTACAGGCTCTGATCCGGTCGTCGCGGCAACCACCCTCAATGGGTACGGGTCACCATTTCCGCCGGTTTCACTGAACTGACCGCAAAATGTCACGGCTTCTTCATTTCCCTTTGCCAGCCTGAAGCCATGACAAGGCAATCATCAGGGCCCGGCATGCAACAGTACCGCAGCGTTTTCATTTCCGACGTTCACCTGGGTACCCCGGACTGTCAGGCGGACTATCTGCTGGATTTTCTGGGGAAGGTTCATTGCGACACCCTCTATCTGGTGGGTGACATTGTGGATCTGATTGCCATGCAGCGGCGTGTGCACTTCCCGCCCAGCCACGAAGCGGTGGTGCACCGGCTGCTGGCCATTGCCGACAGCGGCACCCGGGTGATCTATGTGCCGGGCAATCACGACGAATTCATGCGTCGATTCTGCGGTCAGACCATCAGCGGCGTCGAGATTCATCACAAGATTGTGCACACCACCGCGAACGGACGGCGCTTCATGGTCTGTCATGGCGACCAGTTTGATCAGGTGGTGCGTTGCAGCCCTCTGATGCTGCTGGTGGGGGATCACGCCCATGGTCTGCTGCTGAGGATGAATCGCTGGTTTGCCGCCTGGCGTCGTTTGCAGGGCAAGCCCTACTGGTCGTTGGCGGCGTGGCTGAAGGGGCGCATCGGCAAGGCCCGTACCTTTATCCGCCGGTTTGAACTGGCGGCGCTCACCGCGGCGGAGAAGGGCAACTATGACGGCTTTATCTGCGGGCACATCCATTCCGCGGGCTTCCTGCGCAGCGCCGACGGCCTGTACTGCAATGACGGAGACTGGGTGGAGCACTGTACCGCTCTGGTGGAAGGCCACGATGGGCGACTGGAACTGCTGCACTGGTCCGAGCAGCCTTCGGTGCTTGCCCAGGAGCCCGACGCGCCGGCTCCGGAAATCAGCGGTGAACGTCGCCCGGTCATCGACATCCTGCCGGCAGCCTTCCTGGAGCAGGTCAACCGGATATAACCTGCCCTGCATCTCCGGTCCGGGAGTGATGACCGCCCTTCTCTGAACTATGGCCCCGCCTCCACCTGCCCGGTCATTTCCGGGGTTCGATACCCGCCACTACCGTGCAGCGCGTCAGGTTTTTTTCAATGGGTCGGAAAAACGCACCGAATTCTTTGACTTCAGGGAAGCGCCGGATAAGGTGGTGGTTAACCTTCACAGGGCCCGCTTCCGGGGTGTTTCTGCCGTGGCGACCCTGGTGAGGCAGTGATCGAGTTCCGTTTCAACAATGACCACGAAAGCGAGAACGCCATGCTACGAGTAGTCGCCTGTATCGATGGCTCCCGGGCCGCCCCGGCGGTGTGTGACTATGCCGCCTGGGCCAGCAAGTATATGGACGTGCCCCTGATGCTGCTGCACGTACTGGATGAAGAACGTTACCCGGTGGCCCCGGACCTGGCCGGCAATATCGGCCTGGGCAGCCGTGAGCATCTGCTGGAGGAACTGGCGGAGCTGGACCAGCAGCGCAGCAAGCTGGCACTGGAGCAGGGGCATCATCTGCTGGAACAGGCCGAGCAGCGGGTGGCCGAATCGGACCTCACGGGTGTGATAAAGCGTCAGCGCCACGGCGACCTGACCGAATCACTGCTGGCGCTGGAGGATCAGACCCGGTTGCTGGTCATGGGCCTGCACGGTGAGAGCAGTTCCGACCGTGACCTGCACATTGGCAGCCAGCTGGAAACGGTGATCCGCAGCCTGCACCGGCCGATCCTGCTGGTCCCGGACGAATTCACACGGCCCGGAAGCGCCATGCTGGCCTTTGATGGCAGCAATACCGCGTTCCGCAGTGTGGAGCTGCTCGCGGGCAGCCCGGTTATCAAGGGCATGCCGCTGCATATCGTGATGGTCGGGCCGGAAACCGGTGACCGCTGGGAGCAGCTGAAAAAGGCGCAAAGCATGCTGGCGGCCCCCGGCACCGATATCCAGCTGGCCATCCGCGCCGGCGATGTGGAGCCGGCCCTCCATGCGTACCAGCAGGAGCATGATATCGATATGCTCGTGATGGGGGCCTACGGTCACTCCCGCATCCGCCAGTTCCTGGTGGGCAGTACCACCACGACCATGCTCAAGACAGCCGAAAAGCCTTTGGTGATCCTGCGATAGAACGCCCTGGTCCGGTGCCATGGTTGTCGGCACCGGGGCCTGCCGCACGTCACTGCTTTGTACAGAAAATAACCTTGAATACAAGACTGTTTCGCTTGCTTATAAAATGAAATAATCGGCGATTACGGTATTGTTGTATCTTTCTCCGGTGTCAGGCTCCGACAGGGGCGACTGAGCCAGCGGGGCTTGCTTTGATTTTTTCAGGGATTGCTAACCATGCGCACGTTTCTCCGTTTTCTCATTGTCATCGTGCTCCTGGGCTTGGTGCTCGGAGGCATTTTTGGCTACAAGTTTTACCAGTTCGGCCAGATGAAGGAGCAGATGTCCCAGCCGCAGCCGCCGGTGGCGGTCAGCGCTACCACCGTGGCTAGCGAACAGTGGACTCCCGCCCTCAAGTCCGTCGGCAGTGTGGAAGCAGTGAACGGCATCCGCGTCGCCAACGAAGTGCCCGGTGTGATTCAGGAGATCGCGTTCGAATCCGGCGATACGGTCGGGAAGGGGGATGTGCTGATCCGGCTGGATTCGCAGATTGACGAGGCGGCCCTGCGTACCCGCCGCGCCGAAGCCCAGCTGGCGGCCCAGGAGTTCAAGCGTATCGGGGACCTGCTGCCCCGCCGGGCGGTCTCCCAGTCTCAGTACGACGAGGCCAAGGCCAACTATGACGCGGCCCGGGCCAGGGTCAATGAGGCCGAGGCCCAACTCAGCAAGAAGGTTATCCGCGCACCCTTCGACGGCACCCTCGGGCTGCGGCTGGTGGACCAGGGCGAGTACATAGCCACCGGCACCCCTATCGTCGAGATCAACATGCTTGACCCCATCTACCTGGACTACACCCTGTCAGAGCGGGAACTGCCCAGGGTGGACCGGGGATATGAAGTCGAGGCTACCGTAGCGGCGGTCCCCGGTGAGACCTTTACTGGCGAGGTCAGTGCCATCAATACCTCGGTCAACCCGGAAACCCGTACTGTGCGTATCCGCGCGACCCTGGCGAACCCTGACGGCAAGCTGCGCCCCGGCATGTTCGGCACGGTCATGACCCGACACCCGGAGCAGGAGGCGGTGCTGACCCTGCCGCGCACGGCGGTATCCTACAACACCTATGGTGACTATGTGTTCCTGATTGAAGAGAACGACAGTGGTCAGCTCACCGTCACCCGCCGCTCAGTGGATACCGGTGAGGTGCGGGGCAACAAGGTCGCCATCACCGGTGGCGTGGAAGAGGGCGACCGGGTGGTTGCCAAGGGCCTGCTGAGACTGCGGGCGGGCCAGCCGGTTGAGATCCAGAAGGAAGAAGATCAGCCGGCGGAGGCGTCCGAGTAATGAAGTTCACCGACGTATTTGTCCACCGGCCGGTACTGGCCACGGTGGTCAGCCTGCTGATCCTGCTGCTCGGGGCCCGTGCTGCCCTGGAGATGGAGATCCGCGAATACCCGAAGCTGGAAAGCACCACGGTGACCGTTGCCACGGCGTACCCGGGGGCCAGTTCCGAGCTGGTAAAGGGCTTTATCACCACGCCGCTGCAACAGGCCATGGCCGAGGCCAGCGGTATTGACTACCTCACCTCCACCAGCTCTCAGGGCATGTCCGTCATCAACGCCAAGATGGAGCTGAACTATGACGCCAACGATGCGCTGGCGGAAATCCAGGCCAAGGTGGCCAGCCAGCGCAACGTGCTGCCCGCGGATGCCCAGGATCCGGTGATTACCTCGGAAACCGGGGATTCCACCGCCCTGATGTATATCGCGTTCTACAGCAACGACCTGGATGTGCCCCAGATCACCGACTACCTGACAAGGGTGGTGCAGCCCAAGTTGCAGGCCCTGGCCGGGGTGGGCAAGGCGGACCTGCTGGGCCGTACCTTTGCCCTGCGCGCCTGGCTCGACCCGGAACGTCTGGCGGCGGTGGACATGACGCCCCAGGAAGTGGTCAGCGTGTTGCTGCGGAACAACTACCAGGCGGCCGTGGGCAATACCGAGGGCAAGTACACCAAGATCAGTCTGACCAGTGACACTGACGTGTCGGACCTGGACCAGTTCCGGGACCTGGTGGTGAAGGAAGCGAATGGTTCCATCATCCGCCTGCGGGACATTGCCCGGGTGGAACTGGGCTCCCAGAGCTATGACAACCTGGCCCTGTACAAGGGCCAGCCGGCCACCTATGTGGCCATCGAGATGTCTCCTGGTGCCAACCCTCTCACCGTGGCACAGCTGGTCAAGGACGAACTGCCGGGGATCAGGGAACAGCTGCCTTCCGGGCTTGATGTGCGCCTCGCCTACGATGCTTCCCAGTTCATCGATGACTCCATCAATGAAGTGATCAAGACCCTGCTCGAAGCCATTGTCATCGTACTGGTGGTGGTGTTCCTGTGCCTGGGATCACTGCGCGCGGCGCTGGTGCCCTCGGTGGCGGTGCCGCTGTCACTGATCGGCGGCGCCTTCGTCATGCTGGTCATGGGGTTCTCCCTTAACCTGCTGACACTGTTATCGATGGTACTCGCCATCGGGCTGGTGGTGGACGATGCCATCATCATGGTGGAAAACGTGCACCGCCACATCGAGCAGGGCGAATCGAAGTTTGATGCCGCCCTCAACGGTGCCCGGGAAATGGCGGTTCCGATCATCGCCATGACCACCACCCTGGTGGCGGTGTATGCGCCCATCGGCTTTATGGGTGGGCTGACCGGTTCGCTGTTCATCGAGTTCGCCTTCACCCTGGCGGGTACCGTTATAATCTCTGGCATTGTCGCCCTGACCCTGTCGCCGGTGCTGGCCGGGGCTGTTCTCAAGCCCCATGGCAACCCCAGCCGTTTCGAACAGAAGGTCGAGAAGACCTTCAACGGGCTCGCCAGCCTCTACAAGCGGGCACTGGCCTCCCTGATGAACACGATTTCAGTGGTGATCTTCTTTGCGGTCATTGTCTTTGCGTCCATCTTCTTCATGTTCATGCTCAGCCAGAATGAGCTGGCACCAGAGGAAGACCAGGGCATCCTGTTCTATCAGGGCAAGGGGCCGCAGACATCCACACTGGAATACCTCCGGGAAGAGGGCACTGAGGTCCAGCAGCGGATGACCACCGTGGAGGGCTACGAGGAAGACTTCATGATCCTGGGCATTACCGGTCCGAACGAAGTCTTTGGCGGCTTCAAGATGGCGCCCTGGAGTGAGCGCTCGGTGACCCAGTTTGAGGTTCAGCCCAAACTGAATGCCGAGCTGAACAAGGTCACCGGCCTGCAGACCGCAGTGTTTGCGCCGTCGGCCCTGCCTGGCTCCGATGGCCTGCCGTTCCAGTTTGTCATCACCACCGGCGGCGATTACGAACAGCTCAACGAGGTGGCCAGTGAGCTGCAGGGCAAGGCCATGCAGAGTGGCAACTTCATGTTCCTGCAGAAGTCCATCGACTTCGACAAGCCGGTGGTACAGATCCAGGTGGACCGCGATCGGGTGGCGGATCTCGGGCTGTCGATGCAGGATGTCGGGCAGGCCATGTCCAGCATGCTGGGGGGCGGCTATATCAACCGCTTCAGCATGGAGGGTCGTTCCTACCAGGTGATCCCGCAGGTGGAACAGGATTTCCGCATCAGCGAGGAGGCACTGAACGACTACTACATCCGCGCGGACACCGGTGAGCTTGTGCCTCTGGGCAGTGTGGTCAGCTTCGAGGAGGGCGTGGAACCTTCCCAGAGAACCCAGTTCAACCAGCTCAACTCCATCACCCTGCAGGGTGTGGTGATGCCCGGTGTCGCCATGGGGGATGCCATGAACTGGATGGAGGAAAACGCCGCCGAGGCCTTCCCCCTGGGCTTCAGTTCCGACTACATGGGCCAGACCCGGCAACTGGCTACCGAGGGCAGTGCCCTGATGGTCACCATGATGCTGTCATTGCTGGTGATCTACCTGGTGCTGGCGGCGCAGTTCGAGAGCTGGCGTGATCCACTGATCATCCTGGTGTCCGTACCGCTGTCGGTGGCCGGCGCCATGGCGTTTATCGTGCTGGGGTTTGCCACCGTCAACATCTATACCCAGGTGGGGCTGATCACCCTGATCGGTGTGGTGGCCAAGAACGGTATCCTGATCGTGGAATTCGCCAACCAGTTGCAGATCGAGCGCAGGCTGAACCGGCGTGAGGCGGTGCTGGAGGCGGCGGCAATCCGCCTGCGGCCAATCATCATGACATCGCTGGCACTGATCTTTGCCATGGTGCCGCTGCTGATTGCCGTGGGGCCGGGCGCCCAGAGCCGCTTTGCCATCGGTCTGACCATTGTCGCCGGCCTGGGCATCGGCACCCTGTTTACCGTGTTTGTGTTGCCGGCCTTCTACATCCTGCTGGCCAGGGACCACAACGCCGGTCATTCGCATGAGGAGGAAGCCACGGCATAAAGGTGGCCAGGTAACCGTGACAAAAGAGGGCTGATCAGCCCTCTTTTTTTTGATACCCCGGCCAGCGCTTTTCGTATGGTCCGTTACGGATGGCTTTGCGAGATACCCGTTATCCTTTTGTGAGGTTTGCAGGTTAACCTGTAACGCATGGTCGATTCGGGTGTCTGGATACCCACATTCTCTGAAACGGAACGAATAGACGATGTCGAAACAGAAGCTGATCGTGTTGGCGTTGATAGTGGTTGCGGTGGGGGCATTCCTGCTCCTAGGCGGCCCGGAATTACTGACGCTGGACAATCTCCAGCGGCACCAGACGTCCCTTGATCAGTGGATTGCCGGGCACCTTTTACTGGCGGTTTCCCTCTACGCCCTGATCTACGTTGTGGTCACGGCCCTGTCATTGCCGGGCGCTGCGGTCATGACGCTGGCGGGCGGTGCCTTCTTCGGCAATATGGTCGGCCTGCTGACGGTATCCCTGGCCTCCACCATCGGCGCTTCCATCGCGTTTCTGGTGGCCCGGTTCCTGTTGCGGGATACCCTGCGGCGCAAATATGCCAACACCGTCAAACGTATTGATGAGGGCATCGAGAAAGATGGGGCGTTCTATCTTGCCACCCTGCGACTGGTACCGGTATTTCCGTTTTTCCTGATTAACCTGACCATGGGTCTGACCGGCATGAAGCTGCGGACTTATGCCCTGGTCAGTTGGCTGGCGATGCTGCCGGGTACCTTTGTGTATGTGAATGCCGGCACCCAGCTGGCGCAGATCCAGAGCATGGGTGACATTGTCTCGGCAGACCTCCTGCTGTCGTTTGCGTTGCTGGGGCTGTTCCCGCTGATCGCCAAGTTTGTGGTCGGGTTCATCCGCCGTCGCCGGGCTTATAAAGGATTTACCAGACCGGACAGCTTCGACTACAACCTGCTGGTCATCGGTGGTGGTTCCGCCGGACTGGTGTCCGCGTACATCGCCGCGGCAGTGAAGGCAAAGGTTGCCCTGATCGAGCGGGATCGCATGGGCGGCGATTGCCTCAATACCGGCTGCGTGCCTTCCAAGGCCCTGATACGCAGCGCCAGGGCGGCAGACACGATGCGTAACGCAGACCGTTACGGCCTGGATGCCGTGCCGGTGTCGGGCTCCTTCACCAGCATCATGGGGCGGGTGAAACGGGTCATCGCGAAGGTGGAGCCCCACGATTCTCCGGAACGCTATCGTGGCCTGGGAGTGGATGTGGTTGCCGGCAGTGCTGCCTTCGTCTCGCCCTGGGAAGTCGACGTCACCCACAACGATGGGCGCCGCGAACGGCTCAGCGCCCGGAGCATCGTCGTGGCCACTGGTGGCAAACCCTTTGTGCCCCCGATTCCGGGGCTGGATGCCATGGACCCGCTGACCTCCGAGAACCTGTGGGACCTGGAAGAGCAGCCGGAGCGTTTGCTGGTACTTGGCGGCGGCCCGATCGGCTGTGAGCTGTCGCAGGCGTTTGCCCGCCTGGGCAGCCAGGTGACTCAGATCGAGGCGGGAAGCCGTATCCTGGCAAAGGAAGATCCGGACGTGGCGGAACTGGTCATGGACACCTTCCGTCGTGAAGGCATTGATCTCCGGCTCAGCCACAAGGCAGTGGAATTCGAGCGGCAGGAGGGCGAGAACCTTGTCTGGTGCGACCATGAGGGAGAACGGGTGAAGATTGCCTTTGACCGAGTGCTGGTGGCCGTAGGCCGTGCCGGCAATACCGAAGGCCTGAATCTTGAGGCGCTGGGCATTGAGCCGCGGGGCAATGGCACCGTTCCGGTGGAAGAAGACATGTCCGTGGGCTTTCCGAACGTATTCGCCTGCGGTGATGTCGCCGGCCCCTACCAGTTCACCCACGCCGCCTCCCACCAGGCCTGGTATGCCGCGGTGAACGGCCTGTTTGGGCAGTTCAGGCGCTTCCGGGTGGATTATCGCGTACTGCCCTGGGTGACCTTCACCGCTCCGGAGGTGGCCCGGGTCGGACTCAGTGAGGAGGAAGCACAGGCCCAGGGTGTCGCCTACGAGGTCACCCGCTACGAGCTTGGTGAGCTTGACCGGGCCATTGCCGAAGACGAGGATCATGGCTTTATCAAGGTGCTTACCGCTCCGGGCAAGGATCGCATCCTGGGGGCGGTTGTCGCCGGAACCCACGGCGGCGAGATCCTGGCGGAGTTTACCCTTGCCATGAAACACGGTATCGGCCTCAACAAGATTCTGGGCACCATTCATCCCTATCCCACCTGGAACGAGTCGGCCAAGTCCGCTGCGGGTGTGTGGAAGCAGGCCCATGCGCCACAGGGCGTGCTGGCGTGGCTGGCAAAGTTCCATCGCTGGCGGCTGGGAAGTGGTCAGCCTGGCGCCTCTGCCCGTAAACAGAACGAGTCTGTAACATAACGACCGTTGCCGTGTCTGAGAAATCACAGAGAATAAAACCGGAGCGCCTATGCCCCTGACTGCAGAGAAGATCATACCCACGACCGAAGTGCTGGAGCCCCGGGCACGGGACAGCTGGACTCACACCCGGGACGGAGATCCCCGTGGATACATCGACTCTGACCGTCTGAAGGAGCTTTGGATTCACACCGGCACCGCCTGCAACCTGGCCTGTCCCTTCTGTCTTGAAGGCTCGCACCCGGGCGACGGGCGCATTCCGGGGATGAAGCTCAGCGATGTTCGCCCCTTTATCCATGAGGCCCTGGGCATGGGCGTGGAGCAGTTCTCTTTCACCGGTGGCGAGCCGTTCGTGATCCGGGATTTCGTCAATATCCTCGACTACGCCAGCCAGCACCGGCCCTGTTTTGTACTGACCAACGCGACGGATCCGCTGCTTAAACGTCGACACCAGGTGCTGCCACTGCTGGACAACCCCCATCCGATCCACTTCCGCGTCAGCCTCGATTTCCCGGATGCGGCCCGCCACGACGTGGACCGGGGCGAAGGCAGTTTCGACAAGGCGCTGGAAGGCATCCAGTGGCTGGTGGAGCAGGGTTTCAAGGTATCCATTGCCCGCCAGACGGATACCGATGAAGACCCCGTACAGGTGGAAGAGGCTTTCCGCTCGATCTTCCGTGACTGGGGCATTCCCGACACCCTGGCTTTCACTGCTTTCCCGGACCTGGGCACCCCCGGCACCGACGATGGCAGCCCGGAAATCACCGAAACCTGCATGGAAAAGTACCCGACCCGGGAAAGCCGGGCCCACTTCATGTGCACCTATACCCGCATGCTGGTGAAGAAGAACGACCAGGTGCGTGTCTACGCCTGCACCCTGGTGGACGACGACCCCGAATACGACCTGGGCGGCACCCTGGCGGAAAGCATGGACGAGCGCATCATGCTGCGGCATCACCGGTGCTTCGCCTGTTACCGGTTCGGGGCGAGTTGCGGGGCGCCTGAGTAGCCTGAGAGAAGCCTTTCTCCCTTGTTGGCGCCGAATAAGCCCCTCTCCCCCGGTGGGGAGAGGGGATATATGGCGCTGAACACCGGGTGTCGCAGGGTTCGCACCACGCCAACCTGACTTTGAAGATCCAAATAACGCACGGAAAGGGGAATAATCGATGACCGGCACTGAGGCCACCCTGTTCTGGGGGTTCCTGATCGTTTATGGGGTGGTGATGTACGCCCTGTCCCCGAAAAGCCGTAATCCGGCCTCCTTCTACAAGGGCGCGGATGACCATGGGCGCCCGGTTGGCCAGTGGTCACTGACCGCCTCCATCTTCATCAGCTGGATCTTCGCCAAGTCGGTGACCAACGCCGCCAACCTGGGGGCCGCCTATGGTGTCACCGGCGGGTTGGCCTACGCGGCCTACTGGCTGTCGATTCCGGTGGCCGGCTACATCATCTACCTGATTCGCACCCAGACCGGTGCCGGCAGCCTGCAGGAGTTTCTCATCTCCCGCTTCGGACGGCTGGCGGCCCTGAGTTTTGCTGCCGCCATACTGATCCGGCTTTACAACGAAGTGTGGAGCAACACGGCGGTAGTGGGCGGTTACTTTGGCAGCCCCGGTGAGTGGCCCTATTACACAGCGGCGATGGTGTTTACCGCCTTCACCCTGGCGTACAGCCTCAAAGGGGGCCTGCGCAGCTCTATCTTTACCGACGTGATCCAGGCCGTGGTGTTCGTATTCTTTGTGGCGGCGGTACTGTTCCTGATCATACCGGCCAACGACACCGGCACCCTGCTGACCACTGGCGAGTTCCGCCTCGACGCCGGTATGGATTTGCTGCTGGTGGCCGGGCTGCAGCTGTTCAGCTACCCGTTCCACGACCCGGTGCTGACGGACCGGGGGTTTGTGAACCGTGAGAAGACCATGCTGAAGAGTTTTGTGGTGGCCGGCCTGCTGGGTTTCGTGGCGGTGTTTATCTTCAGTCTGGTGGGCGTGCATGCGCAGATCAATGGTATCGAGGCAGCCGGTAATGCCCCTGCTGCCGTTGGCCAGTCCCTGGGCCTGACGGCGCTGTTCCTGATGAGCGTGGTGATGATGACCTCCGCCGGTTCGACCCTGGATTCCACCTTTACCTCTTTCTCCAAGTCCATTGCCGTGGACCTGCCCAGGCTGGCCCGCAGGGCGGTCGAGCGTCTGCCCAGCATGAAAGTGGGGGCGGCGGTGATGATCATTTTCGCCATTCTCGGCAACCTGCCCATGTTTGCCGGCACCGATATCCTCAAGGCCACCACCATCTCCGGCACCATGGTCATGGGGCTGGCGCCGGTGTTCCTGTTCTATGGCTTTACCCGGTGGTCGCCCTGGAGCTTCCACCTGAGCTTCTGGAGCGGGCTGACCTTGGGTGTGCTGATGACCATTGGCTGGATTCCCGACTCCTGGGCTATTGGTGAGGGTGCCTATGGGTTGCTACTGGGTACCAATGCCTGGGGCATACTGATCTGCACCGCCGGCTTCTTCCTGCCCCTGGTTGTTCGCAGGCTGGCGGGCCGGTCGCTGCCGGCGTCGGAAACCAGTGCATGACGGAAGGCCGCACCTGTCCGCTGCATTACCGCTATCGGCCCGGCGATCTCACCCGTGAGCCGGTGGCCTGTGACGCCGACGTGCTTTATGTGATCGGTGGGCTTTATGGTAACCCCTATGCGCTGGACGAAGTGGAGGCCCTGGCAGAGCGTGAAAAGGCACGGGGCCACCGGGT
This sequence comes from Marinobacter lacisalsi, assembly GCF_042651045.1. NCBI lineage: Bacteria > Pseudomonadati > Pseudomonadota > Gammaproteobacteria > Pseudomonadales > Marinobacteraceae > Marinobacter > Marinobacter lacisalsi. The sequence continues at coordinate 74,394 of NZ_JBHSDI010000001.1, read as the reverse complement.
TCAACTGCTGTTCAACGGCGATTTCAACTGGTTTAACGCCAGTGATGAGCTGTTCCGGAGCATCAACACCCGGGTGTTGGGCCACTGGGCCACCACCGGCAATGTGGAATATGAGCTTGCGCAACCGGCAGGCGACGCCGGCTGTGGCTGCGCCTACCCGGAGTTTGTGGATGATGGCGTGGTTGAGCGTTCCAATCGGATCATGGCGCGCTTGCAGTCGGTGGCGGCAAATCATTCCGTTCTACAGGATAAACTGGCGGATCTGCCCCGCTACCGGTGCCTGATATTTGGAGGCCTAAAGGTTGTTGTTCTGCATGGTGACCCGGAGTCCCTGGCGGGGTGGGGGCTGTCCCACGAAATGCTGGAAGCCCACGGCGATGGGCCTCTCGTCACCTGGTTTCGTCAGACCGATGCCGATGTGATTGTCAGCACCCACACCTGCCTGCCGGTGATGCGCAGCCTGACGGTTGACGGCCAGCCCCGTCTTTTTCTGAACAACGGCTCGGCGGGGATGGGCAACCTGGCGGGAGACACCACCGGTCTGGTGGCCCGCATCGCCGCATCCCCGCCACCGGAGGGGGCCTTTTCGCTGCCGTCCTTGCTGCCACTGAGCGCGGCGCTGGTGCCCGTACACTTTCCCCTCAAATCCTGGGTGACGTTGTTCGACCAGCTCTGGCCGGCGGGTACTGACGCAGCTGTGTCATATCGCCATCGTATTCTTAACGGAACCAGCCTGACCGTGAAACAATTGATCCATGACACTGGAACGGTTGGAAAAGTCCTCTAATATTACTGAAGGCAATGATGGCAGGCGCTATCTGCCCCTGGTCGGAGCGCGGGAGCGCTCCCCGTGGCCCGGTTGATTTTTCTTTTGTGGTCTATATAATTCACCACTAACGTTTGCAGCGAAAAGGCTGAGCATGACAACCGAAGGTTCAAATACCACCGCCATCACCCTCCGCAAACCGGTGAAGGATGATGGCTACCGGCTTCACCGGCTGGTGGCGGAATGCCCCCCGCTGGACCCCAACTCGATCTACTGCAACCTCCTGCAGTGCAGCCACTTTGCCGACACCGGCGTGGCGGCGGAAATAGACGGCGAACTGGTCGGCTTTATTTCCGGATATATCCCTCCCCAGCAGCCTGACACCGTGTTTGTCTGGCAGGTGGCCGTCCACGAGAAGGGCCGCGGCAAGGGGCTCGCCAAGAAAATGCTCAAGGAGATCGTGGGCCGGGACGAGTGTCGCGACGTCACCCATATGGAAACCACGATCACTGAGGATAACGAAGCCTCCTGGGCACTGTTCCGTTCATTTGCCCGGGACCTGGGTGCTGAAGTGAAGTACCACGAGCATTTCGAGAAAGAGATGCACTTCGGCGGCCAGCACGACTCCGAATTCCTGCTTCGTATCGGGCCCTTTACCCAAAAGGGCTGATCGCACCGCCATCACATCGGTTATAAGGGCCGGCAGGGGATAAGAGGAACCCCTGCCCTTTGTGCCCCTGACACTGTGTGGTGTGCCGGTCGCGACCGAAACCCGTCCGGCACGCCGCATTTCCACCTCGAACCTATATGCTAAGAGGCAAGACAATGGAAATCTTCAAGTCCACTGAATCTGAAGTTCGCGTTTATTCACGGGCCTTTCCGGTCATTTTCAACCGGGCCAAGAACGCGCACCTGTACACCGAAGACGGCAAGGAATATCTGGATTTCCTGGCCGGCGCCGGGTCCCTGAACTACGGCCACAACAATGACGTTATCAAGAAGGCGCTGCTGGAATACGTGGAGGCCGATGGTGTCAGCCAGGGCCTGGACCTGTTCACTACTGCCAAGCATGACTTCATCGAGTCCTACAAGACGCACATCCTCGAGCCCCGTGGCCTGAACTACAAGATGCAGTTCACCGGCCCCACCGGCACCAACTGTGTGGAAGCGGCCCTGAAGCTGGCCCGCAAGGTGAAGGGTCGTACCGGTATCATTTCCTTCACCAACGGCTTCCACGGTGTCACCACCGGGGCGGTTGCCGCCACCGGTAACAAGCACCACCGTGGTGGCGTTGGTATGCCGCTTGGTAATGTGGATTTCATGTTCTACGACGGCTACCTGGGCGAGAATGTCGATACCCTGGCCATTATGGACAAGGTGCTGTCCGATGGTTCCTCAGGTTTTGAAACCCCTGCCGCAGTGATCGTGGAAGCGGTCCAGGGCGAGGGTGGTCTGAACGCCGCACGGGCTGAATGGCTGCAGGGTCTGGAAAAGCTCTGTCAGAAGCACGACATGCTGCTGATCCTGGACGATATCCAGGCAGGCAACGGCCGTACCGGCGAGTTCTTCAGTTTTGAGTTCGCCGGCATCAAGCCGGATATGGTGACGGTATCCAAGTCACTGAGTGGCTACGGCCTGCCCATGGCCCTGGTGCTGTTCAAGCCGGAACTGGACATCTGGGAATCCGGTGAGCACAACGGTACCTTCCGTGGCAACAACATGGCGTTTGTCACCGCTCGTGCCGCGGTGGAAACCTACTGGAAGGACGATGCGTTCGCCAATGAAGTGAAGGCCAAGACGAAGGTGCTGGGCGATGCCCTGCAGTTGATCTGTGACAAGTATCCGGGCGAATTTCACGTCAAGGGCCGCGGCCTGATGCGCGGCATCGAGGCGAAGCGGGCGGAGCTGACCGACGCCATCACCAGTCGCGCCTTCGAGAAAGGCCTGATTATCGAGACCAGTGGCCCCAATGACGAGGTCATCAAGTGCCTGATGCCGCTCACCACCAGTGAGGATGACCTGAAAAAAGGTGCTAAAATTCTGGCTGAGAGTGTGGACGAAATCATGCAGGAAGGGATCAGTGAGGCGTCGTAAGACGCTTCCGACCTCCCTGGCCATTCATTCTGCAAGATGGACACGGAAACACCATGACTAGCCAATTGCATACCGTCGAGAAAATCGGCGGTACCTCCATGAGCAACTACGAGGCGGTCCGTGACAACATCATCATCGGCGACCGCAAGAAAACCGACCTTTACCAGAGGATCTTCGTGGTGTCCGCCTATGGCGGTGTCACCGATGAGCTTCTGGAACACAAGAAAACGGGTGAACCCGGGGTGTATGCCCTGTTCGCCGACGCCGAGTCCGACTGGGCCTGGGCTGACGATCTGACCAAGCTGGTGAAGATTCTGACCGACATCAACGGTGAGCTGTTTGTCGACCCCATGCTCAAGCAGCAAGCCGACCAGTTCATTACTGACCGCGTCGAGGGTGTCCGGGGTTGCCTGATCGATCTTCAGCGGCTGTGTTCCTATGGCCAGTTCCAGCTTGAGGAGCACCTTCTGACGGTGCGTGAGATGCTGGCTGGTATCGGTGAAGCCCACAGTGCTTTCAACACCGCGCTGAAGCTTCAGCAGGAAGGCATCAACGCCCGTTTTGTGGATCTTACCGGCTGGCGCGATAACGAGCTGCTGCCCCTGGATGAGAAGCTGAAGCAGGCTTTCGATGCGGTCGACCTGAGCCGCGAACTGCCCATCGTGACCGGCTATGCCCAGTGCAAGGAAGGCCTGATGCGGACCTTCGACCGCGGCTATAGTGAAATGACCTTCAGCCGGGTGGCGGTGATCACCGAGGCCCGCGAAGCCATCATCCACAAGGAATACCATCTGAGCTCCGCCGACCCCAACATCGTCGGCGCCGACAAGGTGGTGCCCCTTGGCCGCACCAACTACGATGTGGCGGACCAGCTGGCCAACCTGGGCATGGAGGCGATCCACCCCCGTGCCGGCAAGGGCCTGCGCCAGAACGAGATTCCCCTGCGGGTGAAGAACACCTTCGAGCCGGAGCACACGGGTACCCTGATCACCGGTGATTACGTCAGTGAGAAGGCCCGTGTCGAGATTATCGCCGGTGCCAAGGGCGTCTTCGCCATCGAAGTGTTCGATCAGGACATGCAGGGAGAGCCGGGCTATGATCGTCGCATTCTCGAGATTCTGACCCGTTTCAAGGTACGGTTCATGTCCAAGGACACCAACGCCAATACCATTACCCATTACGTGGATAGCACGCTCAAGCACGTGAAACGGGTGGTCAAGGCCCTTGAAGAACAGTTCCCGAATGCGGAACTGAGTACCCGCAAGGTCGCTCTGGTCTCCGCTATTGGCAGTGACATGAAGGTTCCGGGCATCCTGGCACGCTCTGTCAAGGCGCTGGCCGATGAAGAAATCAGTGTGCTGGCCCTTCACCAGTGCATGCGCCAGGTGGATATCCAGTTCGTGGTGGACGAGGATCATTACAAGAGGGCCATCGTGGCCCTCCACGGTGTGCTTATCGAGCCCCACAACCACGAATACGCCATCGTGGCGGCCTGAGGCCAGACCTCAGGTCCATTGATTATCGGTGGGTGGAACCGGTCGCTTCATCCGCTGGTAAAGGAGGGTGTCTTGCCTCCTGATCGGACCCCCGGCACGCGCCTGCCGGGGGCGCCGGTCCGTCTCTCTATTTTTCTATCCGCTTCACGGCACTTCCCTGTTTCACTACTCTCTGGCCGGTTAATCCGCGCCTGACCCCCTGTCGTAAAACCGTTAAACAACCCCGGATGGTGGTGGGGTTGTTCAGTTATGGGTCCGAAGCGGAGTGCCTATGAGCAAGATGACCTTCGATGATTTTCCGGAGAGCCTGGTGTCCCGGTATTTCCGGGATGTATCCGATAACGATATGCTGACGGTTGAACGCGAGCAGAGGCTGGCAAGACGGCTGTCACGATGTTTCGTGATGGTGGGGGAGCTTGCCGGTCAGTCTGAACCTTCCACCCTTCGTGAGGCCCGCGCCTGTTATGACAGTTTACCGACCAGCCTGCGAGCAAACCGCGTTCGCCGTCTGATTGAAGCCAGTCGTGACCTGCTGATCCGGAGCAACCTGAGGCTTGCCGTCCATATCGCCCGCCGTCATGAGCACGCGGGCGGCAGTGGCATGTCTGATCTGATCCAGGAAGCCAACGTGGGGCTGATCAAGGCCGTGGACCGATTCGATCCCGCCCGGGGCTTTCGTTTCTCCACCTATGCCTACTGGTGGATCACCGAGGAAGTCCGTCGCAGCCAGAAGCGGGGCCAGCGGGTGGTTCATACCCCGGACCATATCGTCGACGAGATCCGACAGCTGCAAACCATCACCATGCGTCTGCACCACCGTCTGGCCCGTGCCCCCAGGCAAAGTGAACTGGCGAGGGAAATGGAGGTGTCGCCGTCACGCATCAGCGAAATCCGGGGCTTTGCCGCTGCTGAGTTATCCACCGAGCTTCCGGTGGGTATTGAGGGCGGCACCTCCCTCGGGGATACCCTGTCTGATAGCCAGCCCAATCCCATGGACCTGGTGCGGAGCCGTGACCACGGCCGTGTTCTGGAAAGCTTGCTGGCCCAGTTGAATGACCGGGAACAGGAGGTGCTGAAACGGCGCTTCGGCATCAACCTCAGAACCGAGGAAACGCTGCAGGTCATTTCCGACGATCTCGGCATCAGTCGTGAGCGGGTGCGGCAGATCGAAAAAAGTGCCCTGCGTAAACTGCAGCAGATTCGTCAGGAACAAGGGCGCACGGATACCGGTACACCCTGAGCCGTGTTTTTGGTCAGGGACGATCAGCCTTCCTCAACTCAGTGCAGATAAAGCCACGCCATAACCATCAACTGGCACGTGACCACCACCACGGTGAGTCCGATACGCAGCCGGCGATACCATTGCGGCCAGTAATTATATAGCCAACGCACGTCGATCAGACACAGGCCAAGGTAGAGCGCCGGGTAGATCACCGCCCGCCAGCCCAGCGGAAGCAGCAGCGTCAGGCCCCCGGTCAGGAACAGGACCTGGCTGATAATGAGTGTCACCATCGGCGACAGCGGATAGCAGCGGTTTTCCAGCTGCATGGCCACCGGCCAGTACACCCCTGACATGAAGGCCAGCAGCCCGGCACTGTAGATGTAGAACCACTTGATCAGCCAGGCATCATGCTCCGGCATCAGAAACAGGCCAAAAGCCCCGACAAGAAAGGGGATGAGCCCCGCAAGCCCTACCAGGATGGCCAGCCGCTGGATAGCAATCATCGGTCCTGCCTCTGGAGCTGAATGCGCATGGGGGCTACCGGGGCAGGGTCCATACCCACCATTTCGTTGTAGGCCGAGGCGTGTACCACGTCGGTACGGGCGATGGGAATATCCCGGAGTGTGTCCTGCGCCTCCCAGCTACTGCGGAACAGGCGGGTATGCCCGTCGGCATCGGAAAGAACCAGGGTCTGATCTCCGATCCTGAGCCTGGCCATGTATCGCTGACCTTCCAGGGAGATGAGTTCCATTAACGTCACGGCCCCGGTGTCTGGCCGGTAGAGTTCAGCAAGAGTAATACGCACGAGCGGTCCCCAGTATCGGTAGGTCTTTCTCTATAGGGGTTTGTACGCGCGGGGCTCAGGGGAAGATCATTGGCCGTTCAGAAAAGTGGATGGTGTCCCATCTTACGGCAGGGCTCATGGGCCGGGCACTGCACCAGGTGATCATTGACCATACCGGTGGCCTGCATGAAGGCGTAGACAATGGTCGGGCCGACAAAATTGAAGCCCTCCTTTTTCAGCGCCTTCGACATGGCTTCGGCTTCGGCGGTAGTCACCGGCACGTCGGCAAACGCCTGCCAACGGTTCTGGATGGGACGGTAATCGACGAACGCCCAAAGGAATTCGCCGAAGGAATCACCACGCTCCCGCAGTGCGAGGTAGCTGCGGGCGTTTCCAATAATTGAACGTACTTTCAGTTTGTTGCGGACAATGCCGGGGTTGGACAACAGCTCTTCCACCTTGCGGTCGTCATAGCGGGCAATCGCCTCCGGATCGAACTGATCATAGGCATTACGATAGTTTTCCTGCTTGCGCAGGATGGTGATCCAGCTCAGCCCCGCCTGCTGGCCGTCCAGGCACAGCTTTTCGAACAGAGCCTGGTCATCGGTCTCGGGCCGGCCCCACACCCGGTCATGGTAGTCCACGTAGAGCGGGTCAGTGCCGCACCAGGGGCAGCGTTCTCCCTGGTCGGGGTACTCGTTGACGGTCATTCCGGGGCGTCCTGTTCCGGTGATAGCTGTTTCAGCGGGCAGATAACCCAGGGCTGTTCGCCCAGGCGTTCCAGTTCGGCCGGCTGCATATGGGCCTCGTCGTTGTTATGGACCAGGTGCAGCTCGGGGGCCGCCTCGGCGGACTCATCCTGCCAGACCACGGCAATCATGAAGCCCTCCGCTTCCGTCAGGGCAGCATGCCAGTTCTCGCCCGGGCGGTCGCCGGTCAGTTCCAGGTTGGCCGTCACCTCGAGTGTGCGGAGGTTATTGGCGATGCCGCGGCCGGTAGCCTTCAGCCAGGCCTCCTTCAGGGTCCAGACCTTGAGAAAGGCCTCCTGGCTGGACTGGGATAGCAGCCAGTCCTGCTCCCGGGGGGTGAACCACCGGCGCACGATCTTTCGCCAGTTGGACTCCCGGAAAAGGGGTTCGATATCTACCCCGATGCCAGTGTGCGAGGAAATGGCACAAGCCGACATGCCGTGACTGTGGCTGAGTGACAGAAACCAGCCTTCAGGCTCGGCAGAGGCCACCGGCCGGCCATGTACCGGCCGGCACAGGTGTGGCGCCTTGCCACTGACGCCATAGAGCGACTGGCGTATCAGCCAGCGGCTGTGCACGTATTCCATCAGCTGGCCGGTTGCCATGCCGGCGGCTTTTTCCCGCTCGTATTCGCCCAGCCAGTCGGGGAAGTCATACGGCTCCAGGGGCTGCCGGCCCAGCCATACTGAGATGCTGGCGCGAACCGGTTCAGGGTTGGAGTCGTTGGATTGTCCAGCCATCATGGCTCCTGAGATATTCGAAACGATCATGCAGGCGGCTTGGGCGCCCCTGCCAGAATTCGATACGTTGGGGAACGACCCGATACCCCCCCCAGAAGGAAGGCAGGGGAACGTCCCCATCACCGAACTTGCGCTTGATTTCAGCCACCTTCTGCTCCAGCAACCCGCGGGAACTGATCACGCGGCTCTGCTCCGACACCCAGGCGCCCAGCTGGCTGCCACGGGGGCGGCTGGCAAAATAGCGCAGGGATTCCGCCTTGCTGACCCGGGTAACCTCGCCCTGCACAATGACCTGGCGATTGAGGCCGATCCACGGGAACAGTAACGCAGCCCTCGGGTTTTCTTCCAGCTCCGCGGCCTTGCGGCTGCCGTAGTTGGTGTAGAATACGAAACCCTGGTGATCGAAGTACTTCAGCAGCACGGTGCGCAGGTCCGGCTGCTGATCCGCCCCGGTGGTGGCCAGTGACATGGCGTTGGGCTCCAGTATGCCGGCTTCCCGGGCATCGTTGAACCAGTGTTCGAACTGTCGGACGGGGTCGCTGTCCAGCTGCTCACGATCGAGGCCCTCGCTCTCGAAATCGCGGCGCATATCACCTATGTCCATCGGGCTTTCCTGTTATAAAGGTTGGGTTCGAATCTACGGTTCTATATTCTTTCAGGATCAGGCGTAATTGAGAACCGCAAAGGAGTGAATGGTGTGACCGAAACTGCCCGACAACAACCGGCCTACCGCCGTTGGTGGTTCTGGCTACTGGTTCTGGGGCTGGTCTATCTGGTGACGGGCTTCGGCCTGATCCCCCTGTACCTGTCCTCCGCCATTCCGGAAAGGTTCCAGCAGCATCTGGGCTGGTCGGCGGAGATCGACGACGTCGGTTTCAACCCTTTTACCTTTTCCTTCTCACTGGACGAACTGTCTGCCACTGACCCATCGGGAGAGCGGGTTCTGGAAGCCGATTCGGTCGATCTCAACCTGGGGCTGATCGATCTGATGCGCGGTACGGTCCATGTGGAACACCTGGCGTTGGACAATCCGTTCCTGCGGGTTGATCTGCTTGAGGACAACCGCATCAACCTGATCGAAGACTGGCGCCGGCAGAACCAGGAGGCGGCCGACGACAGCGGCCACTACCCGGTCGTGTTCGACGAGGCGACGATCAACAGTGGCCGTCTCCGGTTCCGGGATTTCATCAATGGTACAGACAGTGCCGCCCGGGAAATCGTGATTGATTCCCTCGAACTCACGCTGTCGAACCTGGTGAGCCGGCAAAGCGATGAGCCCGGGGAATACAGCCTGCGGGCGGTGGTGGATGATCAGGTGCTGGAGGGGAATGGCACACTCAACCTGGTCCCGCTGTGGTCCAACGGACGTCTTGCCCTCAACAATGTCTCTGCCATAACCCTGCAGCAATGGCTGGGGCCGTATCTGCCCTGGACCTTGCAGGAGGGGCGCATTTCCCTCAGCACGGCGTTCCAGTTTGCCTTCGACGATCAGGGCGTGGCACTGGCGACGCGGGATGGTGAAGTGACAGCCGGAAATCTGGCACTGGCGGATCCGGCCCAGCCGGAAAACACCCTGGCCAGCGCCGATGGCCTGTCCCTGAACGGCGTGTCTTTCAACCTGGAGGGGCCGGAACTGGTGGTTTCCATGGTCCAGGGAGAATCGATTCACCTGAATGCGGTCATGAGTCCTGACGGGCAACTGAACCTGACCCGTCCATTGCAGGGTAATGAGCAGGAGGGTGGCGACTCTGGCCGTTTCCGGTGGTCGGTGGGCAATCTGGCGTTAAGTGGCAGCACCATTGACTGGCGGGACAACCGGCCGGCTACACCAGTGCAGCTGGGGTTGCAGGATCTGGAACTGAACCTTGGCGCCATGACCGAGCAACTGGAAGAGCCCATCAGCTACCAGATGCAGGCGACCCTGGAGCCGGGTGGCAGTGCGTCCGCCAATGGTCAGTTTACCCTTCACCCGCTGACGTTCGAGGGTGGCATCAACCTCGATCAGATCGTTCTGGCTCCGTTCAATGGCTATGTGCAGCAGATCAGCCAGATGGAGGTCCGCGACGGCACACTCAACCTGGCCGGCAATATCGATATCGATGTGCAGGACGACCCCCTGACCGGAACCTTCAGTGGCCGTGGCAGTATCAGTCATTTCAACGGTCAGTTTGCGGACGAGGAAGAGCCGGTGGTCACCTGGCGTGAACTGCGGCTGGATCCCATCGAGTACAACTTTGCGCCGGCACGACTCGAGATAGGCACCGTGACGGTGTCCGAGCCGGAGCTTAACGTGATCAACTATCGCGACCGGCCCCATAATGTGACCCGTCTGCTGCAGCCTGTTGCGAACGAGGAGTCGGTGGCTGATCAGTCCGGCTCCGGCGGCGGGGCGTCGCAGGAAGCGCAGAACCTGATCTTCAGGCTTTCCCGGCTGGAGCTGGCCAATGCCGAGATCCGATACACCGACCAGACCCCCAACCCGCCATTTACCGGCAGGGTCCATGACCTTGCGGCCTCCGTGTCCGGCCTCAGCAACATCACGCCGCAGCGCGGGCAGTTCACGCTCACTGGGATGGTGAACGACTCCGGTGAGCTGGAGGCGGATGGCACGATTGCCACCCTGGGCACCGATGACCGCTCGCGTATCAATGTGACCCTGAATGACCTGTCGATGCCCGTTACCAGTCCCTACTTCGCCTTCTATCTGGGGTACCGGGTGGATGGCGGCAAGTTGTCCGCTGAAGGCACGTACGATCTTCGGGGCACCAGGCTGGACTCGACCACGGCCCTGACCCTGGATCGTATTGAGCTGGGCGAGGCTGTGCAAAGCGACACGTCGATCACTGCTCCGGTCAAACTCGGCCTGACGCTGCTTCGTGACGGTGACGGCCGTGTCACCCTGGATATTCCCGTGAATGGTAACCTGGCCGACCCGGAGTTTGACCTGGGGCCGGTGATGATGAAAACCCTTCGTAGCACCCTGGTCAAGGCAGCCATGTCGCCATTCAACCTGCTGGGTTCAGTGATCGATCTGGCGGGTTTCTCCCCTGACGAACTGGGTGAGGTGGCGTTCCTGCCGGGAGAAACCACCCTGGTGATGGGGGAATACACCAAGATGGAAACCGTCGCCGAGGCACTGAAGGCCCGTGAGGGGCTGGTGCTGGCCATTCGTGGCCTGGCTGTGGAAAGTATCGACCTGCCCGCACTGGAAGCCGGCCTGTCGGAAGATAAAACCTTGCCGGATGGGGCGCTGGATGGCCTGGCCTCTCAACGGGGCCAGACCCTCAAGCGATTGCTGACGGATGAATATGACGTGCCCGACGGGCAGATTTTCCTGCGGGCCCACAAGGTGGAGCCGGGCGACGGCGAGGCCAGCCAGGTAGATATCGAGTTCCAGCTGGAGGCAAGATGAGCCGCCGTCGCGCCAGTCACTTTTTTGCCTACATCGGCCGCTTGCGGTGGATTCGTCGCTGGGGGTTGATGCGCAACGCCATCGACGAGAACGTTGCCACCCATTCCTGGGAAGTGGCCACCATCGCCCATGCCCTGGCGGTCATCCGTAACCGGGAGTGTGGCGGCAGGGTCAACCCGGAGACGGTAGCGACAGCGGCTCTTTATCATGACGCCACGGAAGTGATCACCGGTGATATGCCAACACCGGTGAAGTATCACTCTGCCGTCATGAGGGAGGCTTTCAGGGATATCGAGCACAAGGCATCCGACGAATTGCTGGCGTTGCTTCCGGAGTACCTGCGCGATGACTTCGCGCCCTACATACAGGAATCCCGCTGGGGGGATGACGTGGCGGAACTGGTGAAAGCGGCCGATCGCCTGTCGGCCCTGCTCAAGTGTGAGGCGGAAATCCAGGCGGGTAACCGTGAGTTCGAGCCAGCGGCCCAGCAGATACGACAGCGTCTGGAGCAGGACAATCTGCCGGAGGTGGTCTACTTCCTGGAAGTCTTTGCACCCGGTTACAGTCAGCCGCTGGATCACCTCCTGGGAGGTGAGGCAACATAGCCTTCGTCTGAATCAGGCCGCCAGAACCTGATTACGACCACTGTTCTTTGCCTGGTAAAGTGCCTCGTCAGCCCGCTTGAAGGTGGATTCCAGGGGCTCCCCGGCATGGTGCAGTGCCACACCCTGGGAAACGGTTACCTGGTAACCTTCCGGCAAGGCATCGAAACGCAGTGCTTCCACCGCGCGACGAATGCGTTCGGCGGCCGGTACGGTCATGTCGGGTGTGGTTTCCGGGAAGATGATCAGGAATTCCTCCCCGCCAATCCGGCCAATATAATCTCCCTTGCGGATGGCCGCTTCAATGGTCCGGCTGACCTTGCGCAGTATTTCATCCCCTGCCTGATGACCGTATGTGTCGTTGATACGCTTGAAGTGGTCGATATCCAGCACGCTGATACCCAGCGCCTTGGGGCCAGCCGACTGTCTGTCACTGCGGGCGACTTCCCGTTCGAACTGTTCCATTACGGTACGGCGGTTGGGCAGGCTGGTCAGCGGGTCGCGGGTTGCCAGTTCAACCAGCTCCAGGTTGGCGTGTTTGAGTTCCCGGTTACGGGCACCCAGCTCCTGGCGCAGGTGGGAAATGAAGCTGCCGAGGTAGGCAATAATGGACAGTACCGAGCCATAGGCAAACAGCGTAACCGCTTCCAGAGGCCAGTAGACATGGTCCGGCTTCTTCCAGGTAAGCAGCAGAACCAGACCGAGATAACCAAGCCAGAAGAACCAGGCGATCGTCAGCATCTGGCGCCGGTTGAGGGCAAGGGTGCCGAACATGAGGCCCCCGGCGGCCAGCAGCAGAAAGAGAATGCGTCCCTGGGGCAGCGCTACAAAGAACATGGCATAAAGCGAAGGCAAGACCGGCCAGACAATCTGGGCCATGGTCATGCTCGGGTCGCGGAATCGGAGGTTGATGCCGAACTGCAGTATCAGGACCTGCAACGTGCCAATCAGGATGCTGCTGGCAAAGAACACCATCATGGGCGCCAGTGGCAGGAAGCCCCCCATATACAACCCGGCTACCGCGAGCGCGGTACAGCCATGGTTGGCAAAGCCCCAGATCATGCGCTTCAGGCGCAGGGCCTGGGCACGCTGAATCCGTTGTTCGATGGTTTCTGCCGACATGTCGTCACTGACCCTGGCGAGAAGTCTGAGTGGCTGGGCGTTGTACCGCCGTTCCACGGCACCGTCTAGGCGCTGCAGACTCTCAAAATCGATTCTTATACGGTTGTTTTAAAGTGCGCCAAGATTATCACGAATTTGGCCATCTGAGGTGCCATCGGATTACAAATATCACCTCGAACCCTACAGGTCTATTAATTCGGGGTTAGGTGGAGGTCTCATCGGTTGGCAGTTAACTAAAGCCTTACTGTAGCAGAAGCGTAGGGATCTGGAGGTGAAGGCTAGTTGTTCGGCCACATGTCTTTTTCAGCTGAATTGTTGGCTTGCTGAAGCCTATGCTAGCGTCCAAAGCTCAAATACAAGGAGGTACATAATGGAAATGAGAACGCAAAATATTGGTGGTGGTGTTTCTGTAGGAGCTTTAAACACCGCGTACCTTTCCTTCCGTACATCTGAGGAATCTGACCCCGTTCGTTATGGCTTTGGTGGTGCTGGGCTGCGCGAACCGGCGATTGCCGATGCAGATTGGGTCACCACCGAGTGGTCACCAATCAGTTTAAGTCGGCATCCGTGGCTGAAGGAGCTCCATGCTCTGGAGGGCCATCGGTGTGAACTGAAGATTTCCGGCAACACAATGCTTGGATTTGGCAGTGTGGCGGTCGAGTTCACTGTCTACGACAAGTTCGGGCATCCCATCCACTCTTTGGTTGCAAAGTTCCTTGACGTAACGGGAGGTTCTTTTCTCTGGGGAGAGCGAAAGGCATCAGGACCAATACACCGCTTGCCTGAAGTTTCTAGCCGTCACAAGTCGACCCTGACAGAGGTGGGATGAGCATGGTGCATTCTGCTGTCAATGCCGGCGATCGGAACGAGAGAAGCGACGGCCAGAAGCCTAAAAAGTTTGCCAGTATCGTTTTATTGATTGTGGCAGCCTGGCCCGCCTTGCTTCTGGGCCACTTTGGTTTCGCACGTGAATCAATCGGATGGATCCTGGAATACCAGGGAGGCGCCTCGCTCTTTCTTAAAGGGGTCACCACCCCGTATTTCACACTTGGGGTAGCGATCGTTTTCCTGGGGCTCGTCGTGAAAGAGTTTCTGATCGAGAATCCGGGGCGCAGACTGGTCGCTAACGTGCTGGCACTGGTGGTTTTCTTTGCACTGTGGCTTTGTATTATGCTCGCTGTCTCCGCACCCTTGTCCGAGGCCTCTGGCTCTGGCCAGCCCAGTGGCGGTGCGCCGCAGAACCAGGTTGATTCAATGAGTCGGAATGGCGAATAGCTGTTAAACGCAGCCATACGGGGCAATGCGCGTCCAAATGGCAGCCCGTATCGGGAGTCCGGCGTGCGGGATTGAGGCGGAGTCGGGAGTTCGCTTCTTCCGGAAATCGAAAACTCGCTGCGCTCAGACAACGATTCCCTGCAGAAACAAACCCCCGGCTCCACCTCCTCTGGCCCTGGAGTGGCCTCATAAAAAGCACGGAAGCTGTGAAGGGGGGGGAGGCCGGCTTCCGTGCGTACTGCTCTGGTGTCCCGTCTGGCTGGCGGATCAGGCCGCTTCGACGAGGGATTTTGCCTTGCTGACCTCCAGTCTTACCGCGTTACCGTCCAGCAGCACCCGGTAGGTTCTCACTTTCACGCTGTCATCTTCCAGGCACTGACCGGTTACCAGGTTGAAGTGCTGCTTGTACAGAGGTGAGGCCACCACCGGTTCGCCCTTCAGGTCGCCGGTAATGCCACGGGCAAGAACGTTGGCGCCGCTGAACGGGTCGGTGTGGCTGATGGCGAACAGGGCCGGCAGCCGATGGGGGATATAGAAAATGGCCACCGGACCCTCCGGGGTCCAGACAGCGATGCCGGATTCGGGTACCAGGTCGTCGACGGTGCAGACGATGTCCCATTGGCTGGTGGTTTTCATGGTGGTGCTCCTCTGTCTGTTTCTGTCTTGTCTATTCTGGTTTGAGAGCCTTGGTGGCTTCGGCGGAGCGGGGGTATCTTCCCTCCGGAAAAAAGAACTCGCTGCGCTCAGACACCTTTTTTCCTGCGGGAAGACACCCCCGCCCCACCTTGATCGAACATGCGGCGGGTCTTCCCGGAAACCTGTCTGGGGTGTTCTTCGTTTTCCGCCGTTCGCCCCCCATGGTTTGCAGGAGGTGGGCGGGGATCCTTTTCTGCAGGGAAAAAGGTGTCTGAGCGCAGCGAGTTCTTTTTCCCGGAAGAAAAGCGTCGCCGCTCACCTCCCACCACCCAGGCCAGAAAATCAGGCCGGCTCGGCATCCGTCTCCAGCAGGGGCCGCCGCTGATCCCGCTCGGTCGTCCACATCTGCACCGGGTCCTTCTTCTCCGGCGCATTGACGAACTCACGGAACCGCTTGCGCTTCTCGGGATCCTCCACCGCAGTCTTCCACTCGCACTGGTAGGTGCCGACAAGATCCGCCATGTGCTGCTCCAGCTCATCGCCGATGCCCAGGCGGTCCTCCAGTACCACCTCCTTGAGGTAGTCCAGGCCGCCTTCCATGTTCTCCATCCACACGCTGGTGCGTTGCAGACGGTCGGCGGTGCGCACGTAGAACATCAGTACACGGTCGATGGTCTTGATCAGTTGTTCGTCGTCGAGATCGGTGGCGAACAGATCCGCATGGCGGGGGCGCATGCCGCCGTTGCCGCACACGTACAGGTTCCAGCCGTTCTCGGTGGCGATCACGCCGATGTCCTTGCTCTGGGCCTCGGCACACTCACGGGTACAGCCGGATACCCCCATCTTGACCTTGTGGGGCGCGCGCAGGCCCTTGTAGCGGTCTTCCAGGAAGATGGCCATGCCCACGCTGTCCTGCACGCCGTAGCGGCACCAGGTGCTGCCGACACAGGACTTCACCGTGCGCAGGGACTTGCCGTAGGCGTGGCCGGTCTCGAAGCCGGCGGCGATCAGCTTTTCCCAGATGTCCGGCAACTCGCTCAGGGTGGCGCCAAACAGGTCGACCCGCTGGCCGCCGGTGATCTTGGTGTACAGGTTGTACTCCTTGGCCACCTGGCCCAGCACGATCAGCTTGTCCGGGGTGATTTCACCGCCGGGCACCCGGGGGACGATGGAGTAGGTGCCGTTCTTCTGCATGTTGGCCATGAAGGTGTCGTTGGTGTCCTGCAGGGGCACATGGTCCGTGGCCAGGATGTGCTCGTTCCAGCAGGTGGCCAGGATGGAAGCAACCGCCGGCTTGCAGATGTCGCAGCCATGGCCGCGGCCGTGCTGTTCGATCAGTGTGCGGAAGGTGCGGATGCCGTTGACCTTGACGATGTTGAACAGGTCCTGGCGGCTGTACGGGAAGTGCTCACAGATGTCCTTGCTGACTTCCACGCCGCGTTTTTCCAGTTCGCTGTCCACCACGTTCTTGAGCAGGGCGGCGCAACCGCCACAGCCGCTGCTGGCCTTGGTTTCCGACTTCACGGCTCCCAGATCGGTGGCACCGGCGTCGATGGAGCAGCAGATATCACCCTTGGTGACATTGTGGCAGGAGCAGATCTGAGCGGTATCCGGCAGGGCATCCGGGCCCAGGGTGGGGGCGCCGCCCTGGCTTTCAGGCAGGATGAGGCTTTCCGGATTCTCCGGCAGATCGATGCCGTTGAGGGCGTACTGCAGCAGGGTATCGTAGTGGCTGTTATCGCCCACCAGGATGGCGCCAAGCAGCTTCTTGCCATCCTCGCTGACCACAATGCGACGGTAGTGCCCGGCTTTCTCGTCGTTGAAGCGAATGTTGCGGGCGCCGGGGGTTTTGCCGTGGGCGTCGCCGATGGAGCCGACGTCGACACCCAGAAGCTTGAGCTTGGTGCTCATGTCCGCGCCGGTGAAAGCGGCCTCTTCGTCATTATTCAGGGCCGCGGCCAGGGTTCGGGCCATGGTGTAACCCGGGGCCACCAGCCCGAAGATCTGCTGGTTCCACAGGGCACACTCGCCGATGGCGTGGATGTGCGAGTCAGAGGTGGTGCACTGGTTGTTTACCATGATGCCCCCGCGCTCGCCGATTTCCAGTTCGCAGGCCCGGGCCAGGGCGTCCTGGGGGCGGATGCCAGCGGAAAAAACGATCAGGTCTGTCTCCAGGAAGGAGTCGTCACTGAAGTTCATGCGCAGGCGACAGTCTTCACCGTCGACGATGCCGGTGGTGGCCTTCTCAGTGTGTACCTGAACCCCGAGTTCCTCGATCTTGCTGCGCAGTACCGCACCGCCATCTTCATCCAGCTGAACCGGCATCAGGCGCGGGGCAAACTCCACGACGTGAGCGTCAAGACCCAGGCTCTTGAGGGCGTTGGCGGCTTCCAGACCCAGCAGGCCACCACCGACCACCACGCCGGTCCTGGCGACATCGGCGCAGGCACGGATGGCATCCAGGTCGTCCAGGGTGCGGTAGACAAAGCAGTTGGCGTTGTCCTTGCCGTTGATGGGCGGCACGAACGGATAGGAGCCGGTGGCCAGCACCAGCTCATCGTATTGGTAGCTGCCTTTCGGCGTAGTGACCGTGCGAGCCTCGCGGTCAATGCCGGTGACCTGCTCGTGCAGGTGCAGGTCGATGTCGTTTTCGGTGTACCAGTCGGCGGTGCCCATGGCCAGGTCGGCGTGGGTGGAGCCGCTGAAGTACTCGGACAGGTGCACGCGGTCGTAGGCCAGCTGTTTCTCTTCACCGAAGACGATCACCTTATAGTCGTCGGCAGCGGGCGTTGCCACGAACTGCTCCAGGAAATGGTGGCCTACCATGCCGTTGCCAATCACGATCAGGGTCTTGTTACTCATGGTTCTGTCCTCTCTCAATCTCTCGAATTCTGTTGTTCAGGCTGCCTGCTCGCAGTACTCGGGGCCGAAGGCGAGGTTGGCCCGCCAGGGGGTGATGTCATGCCCCAGCTGGATCTGCTCCGCATACCAGGGGCCGTCGGTGGTGTCGCCAAACAGCACAGTGCCCACCAGACGGCCGTCACTCAGCAGCAGGCGGCAGTAGCGGTTCTGTTCGTAGTCGTGCCAGACGATGGACTCGGTCGGTCCGTCCGCATCGGTCTGGCCGCAGGAAAAAATGGGGATGCCGCTGATCTTCAGCCGGGTGGGCTGGCTGGCGGACTGGAACGTCTGGTCACTGGCATGATCGCGGAGAACGTCCGCCAGAACCTGTGCCTGCTGGTAGCCCGGGTCCACCAGGCCAAAGGTATGGCCATCGATTTCGCAGCACTCACCCAGGGCGTAGATAGCCGGGTCGCTGGAGCGCAGCTGGCGATCGACCCGAACGCCACGACCGCACTCCAGGCCGGCCTCGCGGGCCAGCTCGGCGTTGGGGGTAATGCCGGCGGCGGTAATCACCAGGTCGGTGCTGATCAGGGTGTCGTCGTCCAGCTGCACCGCCCGTACGCAGCGCTTGCCCAGCAGGGCGGCGGGTGAATGGCCGGTGCGAATGCTGAGGCCTCGCTCTTCCAGGCTGTCGGCCAGCAGCTGGCTGCCAGTGGTGTCGAGCTGGCGGTTGAGCAGGTATGGATTGCGGTGCAGCACGGTGACGGCCATGCCCCGGCAGCGCAGCCCTTCAGCCGCTTCCAGGCCGAGGAAGCCGCCGCCGATGACCACAGCACGACCATAGCGCTGGCTCAGCTCGATCAGCCGGCGGGTGTCCCGCAGGTCCCGGAAGCTCAGCACGCCGTCCAGATTTTCCCCGTCGATACCCAGGGGCGCGGGGCGGGCGCCGGTGGCCAGCACCAGGGTGTCATAGCCGAAACTCTGGCCGCTGGCGGTTTCGACCTGCTTGTTATCACGGTCAATGCCGGTGACCGGGTCGCCGTAGTGTCGCTCAATACCGGCGGCGTCGAACCAGCTGTCTTCCTTCAGTCGGATCTGGTCCAGGGTGGCATCGCCAGCCAGTACGGACGACAGCAGCACGCGGTTGTAGGCGGCGTCCGGTTCTGCGCCCAGCACCACGATCCGGCTGAACGGGTGGCCGCCGTCGTGCAGCTGCTCCAGCAGTCGCTGGGCCACCATGCCGTGTCCGCAAATAACCAGTGTGTTCGAGTCCATAGGGCTGCTCCCGTTGGGTTCCGGTTGCCATTGGCGGGACGAAAAAAAGCCGGAGCATCAGGTCCCCCGAGGGAGAACGATGGTCCGGCGCCAATGCCAACAACGATGTTCTGTGAAGTCCGAAGACTCCTGGATGGTCCGGCCTGTCCATGGCCGGGACGATCATCCGTACCTGAGTTAATGCGAGTACCGTGCCAGCAAAAATTAATCCTTTGGTTTCATGTCGGTAGCGTATTCAGGCGATGTTCGGGCCGGGGTCGGCGTGCCCTCTGAGCGTTCACCACCCCGGTTTTCTGCACCGACATCGGGCACGAGAACCTTCAGGCTATGGCCTGCAGGCCCCTGCGGGTCTCTGAGCTTTCCTCATGGTCCTGGTCGTCATCGTCTTTCTGCTTTTCCTGGTCCGGGAAGCGCTGCTTCTCATAGAGGAACGACATCACGGCCTGCCGGTAATGCATGTAGTCCGGGTTGTCTGCCAGCGTCACCCGGTCGCGGGGCCGGGGCAGCTCGATGGCCAGGTCCTCGCCGATGGTGGCGGCCGGTCCGTTGGTCATCATGATGATCCGGTCCGACAACAGCACGGCTTCGTCCACATCGTGGGTGATCATGATCACCGTGTTATTGAGATCCTTCTGGATCTCCATCAGCGAATCCTGAAGATGCGCCCGGGTCAGGGCATCCAGCGCCCCGAAGGGTTCATCCATCAGCAGCACACTGGGCTTCATGGCCAGCGCCCGGGCAATGCCCACCCGCTGCGCCATACCCCCGGAAATCTCCCCGGGGCGCTTGTCGATGGCGTGGTCCATGTGCACCAGCGCCAGGTTGTGCAGGATCCACTCCTTGCGCTCCTTCCGGCTCATGGACTTGCGGAACACCTGCTGCACCGCCAGTTCCACGTTCTCGTACACCGTCAGCCACGGCATCAGCGAGTGATTCTGGAACACCACCGCCCGCTCCGGCCCGGGTGTTGTCACCTCATGGCCATCCAGCACGCAGCCGCCTTTGCTGGCGTTCAGCAGGCCAGCGACGATGTTAAGCACGGTGGACTTGCCGCAGCCGGAGTGGCCGATCAGGGAGACAAATTCCCCCTTCTTGATCTTAAGGTTCAGGTTGTCGAGGGCGACAAACGGCCCCGACTGGGTATCAAACGCCATCTGGACGCCGGTCAGTTCGAGATGTGATTTGTTCATGGAAGCCACCTTTGAGGTCTCGGAGTCCCGGGCGGGTAGTGCTTTCCGGGACCGTCAAAAACAGGGATGTTTTTGTCGAGCGTACATGGACGTATTTACCGCGTGTCCCGGAAAGCACTACCCGCCCGGGACGCCATGCACCGAAGCTTTAACTATTCGTTCCAGGCCACCTTGCGCTGAATCAGCAACATGCCCCGATCCAGCAGGAAGCCAATAAACCCGATGGCCAGCACCGCCACCATGATCCGGCTCAGGGACTCACTGCTGCCGTTCTGGAACTCATCCCAGACAAACTTCCCGAGGCCCGGGTTCTGGGCCAGCATCTCCGCTGCAATCAGCACCATCCAGGCAATGCCCAGGGACACCCGCAGCCCGGTAAAGATCATCGGAATCGACGACGGCAGAACCACCTTGCGAACGTGGGTCCAGAAAGACAGCCTCAGCACCTTCGATACATTCACCAGATCCGGATTGACCGCCGCCACGCCAAAACTGGTATTGATCAGCGTCGGCCACAGGCTGCAAAGGGTCACCGTGAACATCGAAGTCAGAAACGCTTTCTCGAACATCGGGTCGTCGCTGACATAGGTCGCTGATACCACCATGGTCACCAGCGGCAGCCACGCCAGCGGCGATACCGGCTTGAACACCTGGATCAGCGGATTGATCGCTGCATTCACATGCCGGTTCAGCCCGATCACAATGCCCAGCGGCACCGCAATGAGCGTGGCCAGGGCGAAGCCTGCCAGCACCGTCACCAGACTGGTACCAATCTGGTCGACAAAGGTCGGTGCGCCCGGATAGTCCCGGATCTTCACCTCCGCATCGGGGTTGTCCGCCAGGATGCGGGCGTTGCGTTCCTCCTGCATGGTGACGAACTTATCCGCCCGGGCCCGCTGGTCCTGATGCTCCTGCCACAGGGCGCCGGCCTGCTCCACCACATCGGCCGGCCCGGGAAAGGCGCCCAGGGAGGTCTGAACCTGGGGAGCGGCCACGTGCCAGAGCCCGACGAACACCACAATGCCCACCAGTGGCAGCAGAAGCTGCTGTGCCCTTGTCGCCAGCTGGCGTGGGGTGAAAAAGTCCGCCAGGGTGGCCAGCCAGCGGCCGGCCATGGTTGATGGATTGGTTTGGCTCAGGGTGCTCATAGCCGTTCTCCCTCTCTCAGTAAGTCAGGTTCAGGGCGTGTCATCGCCCTTCAGCCCGATATCAAAACTATCGATATAGGCGTTGGGTTCGCGGGGTGTGAAGACGACACCGTCGATCAGCTCCCCCTGGTGAGGCCGGACAAAGTTCTCCGCCTCCAGGTCCGGGAAATCGTCCGCCGACAGGGTGCCGTCCTCGATCAGGGTGCGGGCGGCTTCCTTGTAGATGTCGGCCCGGTAGACTTCCTGCGCGGTCTTCATGTACCAGTCATCGGACTTGGGCTCCGGAATCTGCCCCCAGCGGCGCATCTGGCTCAGGTACCAGATGGCATCCGAGGGGTAGGGATAGGTGGCGTAGTAGCGGAAGAACACGTTGAAGTCCGGTACTTTGCGCACATCGCCTTTTTCATACTCGAAGGTGCCGGTCATGGAGTTGGCGATCACTTCCTCATCCGCCCCCACATACTGCGAGCGGGCCAGGAGCTTCACCGCTTCCTCCCGGTTGGCATTGTCGTTCTCATCCAGCCAGTGGGCCGCACGAATCAGTGCCCGCAGCAACCGCAGATGGGTGTTGGGGTTTTCCTCAGCCCACTGACGGGTCACCCCGAACACCTTTTCAGGATTGTTGGGCCAGATTTCGTAGTCGGTGATCACCGGTACGCCGATACCCTTGAACACCGCCTGCTGGTTCCAGGGCTCGCCGACGCAGTAGCCCTGGATGGTGCCGGCTTCCAGGGTGGAAGGCATCTGCGGGGGTGGGGTGACTGACAGGTGTACGTCGGCCTCCAGGGTGCCGCTGGTGTCACCGCGCTGGGGGGCGTAGTAGCCGGGATTCAGGCCGCCGGCGGCAAGCCAGTAGCGCAGCTCGTAATTGTGGGTGGAGACCGGGAATACCATGCCCATGCGGAAGCGCTCGCCCTGGTCCCGGTACTGCTCAACCACGGGTTTCAGGGTGCTTGCGCTGACGGGGTGTTGCGGGTTGCCGTTGTCGTTGTCGGGAATCTGCTGCTTCATCACCTCCCAGACATCATTGGAAACGGTAATGCCATTGCCGTTCAGGTCCATACTGAAGGCCGTAATAACGTCGGCCTGGGTGCCATAGCCGATGCTGGCGCCGAGGGGCTGGCCGGCCAGCATGTGAGCACCATCCAGCTCGCCGGTGATCACCCCGTCCAGCAGGACTTTCCAGTTGGCCTGGGCCTCCAGTTCCACGAACAGGCCTTCATCCATGAAGAAACCCTGTTCCCAGGCCACCGCCAGGGGTGCCATATCCGTCAGCTTGATAAAGCCCAGTTTCAGGTCCGGTTTCTCGGCCGGGCCGATTTCCGCGTGGGCAGTGCCCGTCAGCCCGAGAACCAGGGATGTCGCCAGTATCAGATTCCGTTTCATTGCTTCCCCCTAAGAGGTCTTTCAGTTGGTGGAGCGCCTGACGAAAGGTCAGGGGCCCCTTTACTCGCAAAAAAAAAACGCCTGCCCTCCGGTTTCCAGAAGGACAGACGCCAATGTCTGCAGATCAGTCAGAATGTTTCGGAGCGGGCCACGCCATTGGGACCGTTCCTGAGTGGACTATTGCAGCTCTCGTGCCAGTTATTGTTTTCCTTTTAAAACAGCATGATGGGGTTTCCAGGTGGCGACTCGGCGGGAAAAGGGCCGTAGATGGCGGTGCATTTTCAGGCGTCACGCACCAGCGGTGTGCGAAAAAACAGCGGTGAACGAACGACTACGTCCTTCGATTCACCTGCAGAGAAGGGGGAGGGGTGCCCAACTGGCTGAGTCTGTTGTGATTTGGTGGGCGACAAGGAGGTATAGCCCAACCGTGCTGAGCGGTGGAACTATTCTTGCTTGGTCATGGGTATCTATATAAGGGTGTCCCGCCTTGCGTCTTTGCAACCGGTGGGACCTTGGCGGGCAACGACGCCCGACTGGTCTGTTCCCGGACCCCGGCTTCGGCCGGAGGTCCGTCAGGGCACGCCAGTCGGGCTTTTTTTATGCCCGGACAACCACCACAGGGAATTTGCGGAGCGACCGTGAGCAACCAGACACTACAACAACCCCGTCGAACCACCTGCCCCTACTGCGGAGTCGGCTGCGGTGTGATGGCCACTCCCCAGGCCGGCGACCGCGAGGCCGACAGTCCGCCGGTATCGGGCGACAAGGCCCACCCGGCCAACTTCGGGAGGTTGTGCGTAAAGGGTTCCAGTCTGCATGAAACCACGGGCAGTCAGGGGCAGACCCTCTATCCCCGGGTTCTGGGTAGCCGGGTGTCCTGGGACCGGGCGCTGGACGAGGTGGCCGGAGCCATTCGCGAAGCGGTGGAAAGCCATGGCCCGGAATCTGTTGCCTTCTACCTTTCCGGTCAGCTACTGACCGAGGACTATTACGCCGCCAACAAACTGGCCAAGGGCTTCATTGGCACGCCCCATGTGGATACCAATTCCCGCCTCTGCATGTCGTCGGCGGTGGCAGCCCACAAGCGGGCGTTCGGGGAAGATGTGGTGCCGGGGTGCTACGAAGACCTGGAACTGGCGGACCTGCTGGTGCTCACCGGCAGCAACGCCGCCTGGAATCACCCGGTGCTGTACCAGCGCATGAAGGCCGCCGACCGCCCCGGGCGCCGGGTGGTGGTCATTGACCCCCGGCGAACCGCCACCGCCGAGCTGGCGGACCTGCACCTGGCCCTGAAACCGGGCACCGATACGCTGCTGTTTAACGGACTGCTGGTCTGGCTGGCGGATACCGGGGCACTGGACCGCGGCTATATCGAAAAGCATTGTCAGGGCTTTGATGAAGCCCTGGCTGCCGCCCGCTGCGGTGCCTTTGCCCCCCAGCAAGTAGCCCGGGCCTGTGACCTGCCGGAACAGGATGTTGTCACCTTCTATCGCTGGTTTGCCGATACAGCGCGGACGGTGACCGCCTTCTCCCAGGGCATTAACCAGAGCTCGACCGGTACCGACAAGGGCAATGCCATCATTAATTGCCACCTGGCGACTGGCCGCATCGGTCGCTCGGGTGCGGGGCCTTTTTCCCTGACCGGTCAGCCCAATGCCATGGGGGGGCGGGAAGTGGGCGGCCTGGCCAATACCCTGGCTGCCCACATGGAATACGATACGCCGGGCGCCCGGGAGCGGGTGGGCGGCTTCTGGGGCACCGACCGGATTCCCCGGGCGCCAGGTCATAAGGCGGTGGAACTGTTCGACGCGGTGCATCGGGGCGAGATCAAGGTGCTGTGGGTGATGGGTACCAACCCGGCGGTCAGCCTGCCCGATTCGTCCCATATCCGTGAGGCCATGAAACACTGCCCGGTGGTGATTGTGTCCGACTGCATTGCCCGTACCGACACCACCGAACTGGCGGACATCCTGCTGCCGGCGGAAGGCTGGGGCGAGAAGGACGGCACCGTGACCAACTCGGAACGCTGTATTTCACGCCAGCGCCGGTTCCTTCCGGCAGCCGGCGACGCCAGGGCCGACTGGCGCATCCTGGCGGAGGTGGGCAAGCGGCTGGGCCACGGTGACGCCTTTCGCTGGGCCACCGCCGCCGATGTGTTCCGGGAGCACGCCCGTTTGTCGGCCCTGGATAACGACGGGGCCCGGCAGTTTGATCTGTCGTCACTGGCCCACCTGACCGACGATCAGTATGAGCAATTGTCGCCGGTGCAGTGGCCGGTCAACGGAAAACACCCCCGTGGCTGTGCCCGGCTATACGCCGATGGGCGTTTCAGTACCAATGATGGTCGTGCCCGCTTCGTGGCGGTGCAACCCCGGGTACCGGCGGCGCAGCCGGAACAGGCGGGGGAGGTCATCATCAACACCGGCCGCATCCGGGACCAGTGGCATACCATGACCCGAACCGCCCGCTCCCCCCGGCTGGTACAGCATCGGTCGGAGCCCTTTATCGATCTGCACCCGGACGATGTGGTTCATCTTGGCCTTGAAGCCGGTGGCCTGGCGCGGCTCACCGGCCGGAACGACCAGGGCGCTTTCCTGGGTCGGGTACGGGCCGAGCCGGGGCAAAGACGGGGCGAGGTGTTCGTACCCATTCACTGGAATGGTCAGTTCAGCCTCGGCGCTCTGGCCAGTTCACTGATCGTTCCGGTAACCGACCCGATTTCGGGCCAGCCGGAATCGAAGTATGGCGTAGTCTCCGTGCGACCGGTGCACGCCGCCTGGCATGGCCGGCTGATCCGGCCGATGTCCGCCCCCGGAGGCTGGCAGGCGGACTACTGGACCCGCGTACCCCAGGCCCATTGCGATGCCTGGTGGGTGGCCGGCTGCCAGCCCGTGGCGTGGCAACGGCAGGTGATCCGATGGCTGGGCGGTGCCCCGGACCTGGTGCTGGAAGACAGTGCCTCCGGACTCTATCGTGCCGCCAGGCTGCACAACGGACGACTTCAGGGAGTGCTACTGGTGGCCCGTCGTGCCGATGACCTGCCCGATACCGGCTGGCTGTCATCGCTGTTCGATGGCCGCACCCTGAGCGATCAGGAGCGTCGGGGCCTGCTCTCCGCGCGGGATGTGGACGTGGCGGATACCGGACCACTGGTATGCAGCTGTTTCGGTATTGGGGAGTTGCAGATAGAGGCCGCAATCCGTGAGGGGGCTGACGATGTGGAGGCCCTGGGCCACCGGCTGAAATGCGGCACCAACTGCGGTTCCTGCGTGCCGGAGCTGAAGGCATGTCTGGCTGCTGCCAGAGCGGAGCCAGTGGAGGCCATCCCCTGAACCGGGTCAGGCGTCAGCGGCTTCCAGCATGACAAAGGGCACCCGGAAACGCAGGCCCCGGGAAGCGCCGGTACCCTCCACGGTGCAGGTACGGCGATTGACCTTGATAACCTGACCTTCCCTGGCAGCCCGGCCTTCCCCGAAACGCACCTGATCCCCTTTTTGCCACTGCCCTGCCTGCTGTTGCTGGCAGGGCAGGGCCATCGTCCTGTCGTCCAGGAACAGTCCATGGTGCCTGGCGAGATCCGCCAGGTGCCGGCGGGTGCGATCTGCCAGTCCCACATCATTGAGCTGATCCAGCAACTGGTAGAAATGGTGGTTGTGCACCGAGCCGTGATAGCGCTTGCCGGCATGTTGCTGCAGCAAGTGGGCAAACTCATGGGTGCAGGTGTGCGCCAGCAGGTTCAGGACCGATATTTCGCCGCCAAAGTAACCCCGGCTGCGTATCTCACGGGTGGACAGCCAGCTGGCAGCCGTTTCCGGTGTCTGTTTCGCCATGACCATACGGACACCATAGGTGATCAGGTGAATCTGGTGTCGGTGGTCATAGCGATGATAGGTGGCACGACCGGAGCCGGTGCGGCATTGCAGGTCGGCATGGGGCCGTGTCTGGCGCAGCCGGTCACGATAGCTGGACCAGAGTGTGTCGCGGGTGGTGTCGCACATCAGCCGGGCGATGGCACGGCTGGCTTTCGGATCAGGTGTCATGTGTGTGCTGTAGTGGTCGGTTAACGCAACTTGTACCCTACCGGAAGGGTGTAGGTAAAGCTCCGGCCGACCATGGAATCGGGCACCTCCGGCAACGGGCTGGCGTCCCGCAGCAGCTCGAGGGCGGCTTCGTCGAGCAGCCGGTGGGAGGAAGAGTCCCGCAGCCAGGCTTCCAGCAGCCTGCCGTTGCGGTCGAACTCGAAGTGCACCACCGGGGTGCCCTCCTGGCGCAGGCGTTGGGCACGGCGGGGGTATTCCCGATAGCGGTTCAGGTGTCGGGCCAGCTTACTCAGGTACCGGTCGACCTCTTCATCTTCCCCTGCCATCAGCTGTACCTGTTCCTGTCGGGTGGCCTGGTCGGCCCCGGCGTCCGGTTCCGGTGTGTCTGCAGCGGCTTGTGCCTCGATGGTTGAGGCATTCACTGCCTCGGCAATCTCGGCTTCGGTGGGCGTCACCGGCTGAGGTTCTGCTTCTGCTGGCTTTGGCTCAGGTTCGGGTTCAGGTTCAGGTTCAGGTTCAGGTTCAGGTTCAGGTTCGGGTTCGGGTTCGGGTTCCGGCTCGGGCTCTGGTTCGGGCTCTGTTTCGGGCTCTGGTTCAGGTTCCGGCTGTGGCGCTGGTGCCGGTTCCGGTTTGGAGGGTTGCTCTTCCGTTGTCGGCTCAGGCGTGCCCCCTGCCAGCGACACCTTCAATGCCGGCATGGTGACAGTGGCATTGCCCTGGGTTTTCAGTTCGAGCCTGGGCACGGAGGGGACGGACAGCCAGACCGTCACCGCCGTCAGTGACAGGGCGATCACGAAAATGACGGTGCGGGCGGTGTTGTTCATTTCGCCGGCTCCGTCAACAGGATGACCTCTTCGTGACCAAGTTCCTCCAGCCTGCGGAACAACGTCTCCAGGTCGTTCATGGTGGTGATGCCGGATGCCCCGATGCGCAGTGGCTGTTCCAGCTCCTCTGCGGTTGGCAGGGCACTGGCCAGGTTGTCCAGGGCTACTGGCTCGTTGGCAACCAGGAACTGCCCCTGCTGGTTGACCACCAGGTCGGCTTCTGGCTGCTCGCCCGCCTCTGACGCCTTCATCTCGGGCAGTTCGGGCAACGGGGTATCGGTCAACTGGCCGGCCACGATAAAGAACATCAGCAGCAGAAAGACCAGGTTGATCAGCGGCAGCAGGCTGTCTTCCACCCGTTCAAGCAGCGTCTTGCGATCCTCGAAGGGTTCCGGGGTCAATGGGGTCATGGTGTTGACGTTGTCGTGCTGTCGGGGGGTGAGCGTTTCCATCGGGCGTCGATCCCGGCATTGTCCAGTTCGCTCAGGGTGAGGGTGAAGCGCTCCAGGGCCACTTCACCTTCCGTTGCCAGCCGGACCTCCCGGTGGCCGGCACCAAGCAGTTGCCGGCTGAGCTCCCGTGGTTGCCAGTTCCTCTCCTGCCAGCGCACCTCGCCGCTGGCCAGCAACTGAAGTTGCGGCAGCGCTTCGCCATCGACGCCCCGGCCGGGCGCCGTGTCATTTTCCAGCTCCAGGTAGCCGGTGGGTAGCAGGTAACTGGTCACCATAAAGAACACCAGCAGGATAAACACCACATCGATCAGTGGTGTCATCCGTATGGGCATGGGACGCGCGGGCCGGGGTTTAACCAGCGGCATGGGCAACCCGGGTGGGCTGGCGGGAGGCATCCCGGGGTTCCGGAGCCTGCCTGTCCTGCCGAGCAGGCTGCTGGTGCGCCTCGGCAGGCGCCGTGACGGTGGCGGTGTTCAGGATGTCCAGCAATTGCTCATTCATCTGGCTGTTGAGCCGGCGAAGCCGGAACTCGGCCCAGGCGGCGATGGCGGCAAACGGAATGGCAATCACCAGGCCGGCGGCGGTGGTTGTCAGTGCCTCGTAGATGCCACCACTGAGTTGGCTGGCACTGGCACGACCTTCGGTGGTGGCCATGGCGCTGAAGGCTTCCATCATGCCCATAACCGTGCCCAACAGGCCCAATAGCGGTGCCAGCGCGGCAATGACCTCGATAATTTTCAGGGGTGCCTCAAAGGGCTGCAGGGCTCTTTGGGCGCCCTGGGCGAGATTCTCCCGCAGACTGTCCGCTGGTTCGCCATTGCTGACACCGGCCATGGCACGGCGGGAAAGGGCCAGCATCGGGTTGCAGCGGGCCAGGAAAGAACCTGACGCCGTCGGCCAGGTGCCGGATTGCTTCCACTGTGCCACTTCACGGCGAACGCTTCCCACGGAACGGGGGGCGAACAGTGCCCCTGTGATGGTGAGGTAGAAAAAGGTCAGAACCCCCAGAGTTGCCAGGGCGATCAGCACGTACATGACCGGGCCGCCCATGGCTACCAGGTTTTGCAGGGGAGATTCCAGAGACGTCAGGTCTGCAGAGTCAGGCATGGCATCGATCCTGAATAAAATGCAAGTGAACGCAAACGATAACAATTTTTATTGAGTTCATCCAGTGAAACTCCTGTCACCGGCCAGGTTCGGGGTGGTCTGTTAAACTGGTGGCAGCAGATCGGTTCAATGAGGTAATGTGCCGCGCCATCGGGGCGTTAGCCGCCAGCTCCGATGTGCCTGACAAAGCCGTGAGTCATCAGAGAGTTTTTCAGCTACGCATGAGATTGATGAAGTTGCTGACAATATCAGGAGAGCGCATCGATGCGAGCCTGGTTTGACCGCCTGGCGAACAGGGGTGTGGTCCTGTTTGTGGGTGCGGTTGTACTGACGGTGGTCATCGTCAGTCTTATCAATATGGCCATCAGTCGTGATGAGCTCGAACGTCAGACCCGCACTCAGGTGTCGACCGTGGCGAAGATGGTCGCCTATGAACTGGACCGGAAACTGATCGAACGATTCGGCGTCCTGTCGGAGGCGGCGGACGCCATGAAAATGGACGCCACCTCGTTTCGCCAGTTTTCCCGCCTGATCATGGAGCGCCAGCGGCCGATCTCCCACCTGTTCGAAAATATA
Source organism: Marinobacter lacisalsi (assembly GCF_042651045.1). Lineage (NCBI taxonomy): Bacteria > Pseudomonadati > Pseudomonadota > Gammaproteobacteria > Pseudomonadales > Marinobacteraceae > Marinobacter > Marinobacter lacisalsi. Next base: position 44,654 of record NZ_JBHSDI010000001.1, on the reverse strand, counting down.
TTCCTGATGGACGAGCAGGGAAGAATCCTGGAAAGCTATCCGGAAGTACCCGGGTTGAAGGGCGCCGATCTGTCAGGGCGCCCCTATTTCCAGGATACCGTCGCACAACTGACCCCGCAGATCTCGCAACCCTTCTCCTCCCTGCTGCGGGATTTGCCCACGGTGGTCATGACTGCCCCGGTGTTTGACCACAATGGAGCGATGGTAGGCGTGCTGGCAGGGTCTATTGTGCTGACGTCCAACAATTTCCTGAGCGAAGTCAGCAGTACCGGCGTTGGTGACGATGGGTACATCAGTGTGGTGAGCCGTTCTGGCCTGCTGCTGGTGCAGAAGGGTTACCACAGCGGTATAAAGACGGTGAATACCGGTAATGCTGCGGACCTGGCGGGAATGGAGGGGTTCGAAGGGGTCACCCGGGGCACCTCCCGCGACGGAGAATTGTCGTTGGTCGCAATCCAGCAGTTGAATATGGCCCCCTGGTACGTTTCCGCCACCTGGCCCCTGCATGATGCCATGGCCCCGGTCAATCGCCTGGGAGAAGACCTGGCGTGGATCGCCGCCATAGTGGCGCTGGTGCTGATGCCTGTCGCTTTCTATCTGTCCCGGCGTTATCTTAATCCACTGATGGACCTGGCCGAGCAGATCCGGGAGCGCCACCTTGGCGTTCGCGAGCAGCCGGTGGATGCCGGCGGCTACCAGGAGATTCGCGAACTGGCGGGTACCTTCAACCAGGTCATGTCGGACCGCTCGGAAGTGGAAGCGCGCCTGCGGGCAGAACAGCAAAGAGGGGAGAGCATCCTCGCCGTCCTCCATGAGGGCGTGGTGATGACCGATACCCGGGGCAACATTCGTTATGCCAACCCGGCCGCAGCGAGGTTCATCGGGTACGCCGACGACCTGATCGGGGCACAGCTGTTCGAGCTGGTGACGTTTCAGACCGAGAGCCAACCGCTGAGCGCAGAGGACTTTCTTGCCAGTGACGAGATCCACGGCCTGGATGGGGTGTTGGGCAACCGGGGCGGCCAGACCCTGGATATAGAGGTCACCATGCTTCATGTCAGTCGGGGTGAGCCGGACGAACGGCTGGTGTTTGTGATCCGTGATGACAGTGAACGCCGGCAGCAGGAGCAGCAGCTATCCTGGCAGGCCACCCACGACAGCCTGACATCGCTGCTCAACCGCCGGGCCTTCTCTGCTGACCTGGTGAAATGGCTGGGGGAGGCAGGCAGCCTGGAAACCCCGACGGTGCTGATGGCCATCGACCTGGATTATTTCAAGCCGGTCAACGACGAGGGCGGGCATTTGCTTGGGGATGAACTGCTTCGTCAGTTGGCGGATATCCTCCGCCGTTCGGTACGACGGTCGGATATGGTAGCCCGCCTCGGGGGTGACGAGTTCGCCATCCTGCTGCCGGCCTGTGGCCTTGATCGCGCCCTGATACTGGCTGAGCACATGCGCAGCGAGATTGAATCGCTCCGGCTTGCTCACGATGGCCGTGATTTCGGTGTCACCGCCAGTATCGGTCTGACGGAACTGAGCGCTGCGGACAGCAGCCCCCGGAATGCCATGGCCCGTGCCGATGAAGGCGCTTACGCCGCCAAGGCACAGGGCCGCAATCAGGTGGTGGCGATTCCGGCGCCAGAGGCAGGTTGAGCGGTTACCACTGCAACCATGCCAGCCACAGCAACCGGGCCGCGAGCAGTGTCAGAAGGACGTTGAAGATAAGCTGAAAGGACCGGTTGCCCAGCCGGCCCAGCAGGCGCAATCCCAGCCAGGTGCCGGCAAACCCGCAGGCGATCATGGCGGCCAGAAAGCCGATCCAGTCCCGGAATACAAAACCGGCGAGACCGAACACCAGGGCCTTGGGCAGGTGCTGGAGGGTCATGGCCGTGGCGAAAGTGGCCACGGTGGTGAATCGATCCTCATGAATCTGCTTGATAAAGGCCGCCACCAGTGGGCCGGTGGCCCCCACAAACAGCGATATAAAGCTGGTCAGGGCGGACGCTGCCAGAATTCCACCCCGGCCCAGGGCCAGGGGTGGCAGTTTGGGGCCCCAGCACAGGTACAGCACGAACAGTGCAATGGTCAGCTGCCATGCCCAGGGCGGCAGGCTTACCAGCAGCAGGCTGCCGGCGAGAGCGCCCAGTACGACGCCGGGGGCGAATGCGGCAATAACTCGCCAGTCGATATGTCGCCAGGTCATGGTCATGCGTCCGGCGTTGGACCCCAGCTGGATAATGCCATGGACCGGAATAACCGCGGCCGGTGGCACCCACATGGCCATCAGCGCCAGCAGCATGACGCCACCGCCAGCGCCCAGCGACGCAGTCACCATGGAGGTGAACACCGAGCAGACCATCAGTAGCAGCGCGATATCCGGGGCCAGGCCGGGTGGCAGGAATGACAGCAAACCATCCTCCGGTATGATTCAGAACGACCGGGCAATCGCCTGGGTCGCCAGTTCCACATCCGCCACATAATACAGTGATGCCAGGCCCAGTCGATCCCTGCCCAGGTTGTGGAAGATCATGCCAAAGGCGATGTCGCCGGCGCTGAAGCGTTCATGGTATTCGGCAAAGTATTGGGCAGGGCCATTCAGGTCGTCATCGTCCAGCAGGCGGCGAACGCGGGTGGCCCCGCCATGGTAGGCCTGGATCAGCAGCAGTGTGAACAGCCGTTCGCGTTTCGCCGTCGGCAGTTCGGCAAAATACGTGTTGATGGCGGGTTCCAGAATGCGGGCGTTCTGGCTCATGAGCTTGATGGCGCAGTCCAGCTGGGCAAGGCGATGCCAGTGGTTGCGCGGTGCCACACCACAGTCGGACAACACCTGTGGGGTGAGCTGCATGATGCCCCTGGCATCGGCGATGGAATGCGCCCGGGCGCGCCCGCCACTCTCGATCATCAGCATGCCGGCGAGATAACGGGGCAGCTCTTGCGGTAGTGACTGGCGTTGTTGGTTGCTGCGGGTACTATAGACATACAGGAGAGCGTCATGGAGGGTGCCCGGACTCTCTGGCGAAGCGAAGTCCAGGTCGTCCCAGCGCCCCCAGAGCCGGGCCTTGGGGTCATCTCCCAGGTAGCGGCTGCGGGCTTCCTCGAGCCGGGCATGGGGTTGGTCACAGGCCAGGGCAAACGGGTAGCCGGTGGTGCCGTCAGCGCCTGGCGTCCAGGCGGAGGCCCGTCCTTCCCGGGCCAGTTTTTCCCGTAGCCTGTTGAGGCGTTGCTGGGTTTCCTCGCTGGTTAAGGCGTTGCTGGTGTAGCCCAGGAATTGGCCCCGGTGGTTGAACAGCAGGTGCCGCTCGGGGTCCGCGCAGTAACCGGACTCTTCCAGTACCCAGCGACGTATGTCGAGAACATTGTTGTACACCCCCTGGCTCGACCAGTAGGGCGTGTTGCGGACAATGGTCTGCCAGTCGTTTACCGGGGCGGTGGGGTTGCCGTGTGCCAGCAGGGAAAGGCAGCACAGAATCAACACGCCCACCATGCGGAAGCGGCGGGGTAGCCGGCAAAGATGGTGCATGGGGCCCTTCAGTCGTTTTCGCCTGGCGCACTTGCTTACCGCGCCGGCTCCAGTGGTGGATTTGTCGGCATGTCAAAAAACTACTGATAAACTCCAGGGAGTTATGCGCAAGGTATACCTCAACGGCATCCGGAATCCCAACAACAACGGATTAACTCCATGAAACCTTCCGATTACCTGCAATACGACGCGACGGGCCTCGCCGATCTGGTACGCCGGGGCGAAGTGTCCCGGTCAGAGGTAACCGAGGCGGCTATAGAGCGTGCTGAAGCCCTGAACCCTGCCCTCAATGCTATCTGCCTGCCTCAATTCAGTGAAGCCCGTGAGCAGCGCCCTGTTGATGGGCCCTTCGGTGGCGTCCCCATGTTGCTCAAGGACCTGGGCCAGGAGCAGGCCGGCCAGCCCTGTACCATGGGCAGTCGGGGTCTGCGGCACCGGATCATGGAGCGGGATTCCGATTACGTCACCCGGGCCCGCAAAGCGGGCCTGGTATTTCTGGGTCGCACGGCGACACCGGAATTCGGACTCAAGGCGGTCACCGAATCCGCGCTCTGGGGGCCCAGCCGCAACCCCTGGGGCACGGATCATACACCGGGAGGTTCCAGTGGTGGCTCCGGCGCGGCCGTAGCGGCCGGTATCGTGCCGGTGGCCGGTGCCAACGATGGCGGTGGCTCCATTCGCATTCCGGCGGCCTACAATGGCCTGGTGGGCCTCAAGCCATCCCGCGGTCGGGTTTCCTGGGGGCCGCAGACCGGTGAAAGCTGGCTGGGTGCAGCGGACAATCATGTGGTAACCCGCACCGTTCGCGACTGTGCCGCCATGCTGGACGTGCTGGCGGGCGCCAGTGCCGGAGACCCGTTCCGGATCGATGCGCCCGGACGGCCATGGAGCGAGCTGGCCAGCGAGGCACCGGGCAAGCTGCGCATCGGCCTGTTTACCCGGTCGCCCTATGGTGGCGACGTGCACCCCGACTGTGTGGCTGCCGTGCAGGATGCCGCCCGGTTACTGGAATCTCTGGGGCATGATGTCGAGGAGGCCGCGCCGGCAGTTGACGGCGCGGCGCTGGCCCGATGCTATCTGGGCATCTATTTCGGGGAAGTGCCGGTGTTTATCGACATGGCCATGGCAGAGGGCGCCAGCAAGGATGACTTCGAGCTCGATTCCCGGGTGCTGGCGATGCTTGGTCGCAGTTTCCCATTGCCGGACTATGTCCGCATGCGCCAGCAATGGAACGATTTCGCCCGTACCCTCGGAGACTACTTCGGTCAGTACGACCTCTACCTGAGCCCCACCACCGCCCAGCCGCCGGCGACCATCGGTCAAATGGACCTGCCGCCCGCCATGAAGGTGGTATCGAAACTGTTGGTTCGGGCTCATGCCGGCAAGCTGATGCACCGTGCCGGTATTGTTGACCAGCTGGCCATGGAGAGCCTGGCGCGAACGCCGTTTACACAGCTGGCCAACCTGACCGGTACGCCGGCGGTTTCGCTGCCCCTGGGCTGGGACTCCCAGGGCATGCCCGTAGGTGTGCAGTTTGGCGCGCCCCATGGCGCTGAGGCCCGGCTACTGCAGCTGGCGGCCCAGCTGGAGGAAGCAGCTCCCTGGTACGGGCGCTATGAAAATCTCTGGCAGACGACAGCCGATGCAGACAGATAAGCGCCGGACTTGTGATCTGAGCCCATAAATCCCACGTTTATCTTTGGGGGCGGATCAGGCTATGCTGTGATGAACGGATAGCAGTCATCGCTGCCCCGTTCTCCGGAACCGGTTTCCGAGCCGGTTCCTCTTTATGATGGCATCGAGGAGGCGAGTATCATGAACCAACCGATGGCAATCGAAGAACTGGTGTCAGTAGCACAGGCGGAAGCCATGGGCGAGCTGGATGCGCCGATTATGGCCATCGTGCTTTCCAGCGAGCAGAGCTACGACCTTCCCATCAACTCCCTTGAAACCGATGCCGACAAGGCCCGGTGGGCCCTGATCCTTCGTGCTGCACGGGAACACGTTGAGGCAGATGCCGTGGCCCTGCTGTATCCGGCCTGGACCACCATCAGGCAGCGCAATAACAAAGCGGAAGCCCGCAAAGAACACGAAGATGGTCCTGAACCCATTGATACCCTGTTCGTGCAGCTGCACACCCGTGATCGTATCTACTGGCGTGGGTTCGAACAGATTCGTGACCCCCGGCATCAGCGTATCGTGGGCTTCCGTACCATCGGTGCGCTGTCCAACGAATATGAGCGGGAAGAGGCACCGTCCGTAACCTCCTGGCTCAACACCCTGTTCGAGCCTTTACCTGAAGAAGGTGAGGAAACCGACGTGGATCGTGAGCTGGCGGACATGCTGGAAGAGCCGGAAGTCAGCGCGGCGTTATACCCACGGCAGATGCGGGCCCTGCACTGACCCGCTAACCACCGGACCCCATGGCTTGTCATACAACCCATGGGGTCCGGAGCCTCTGTCGCCAGTGTACCGTCAAGCACACTAGTACAGCTGCCCGGCCCTCTCGGTCACCCAATAGATGCTGATGCAGGACACCGCCAGAATCATGGCGGGCACGCCCGCGCGGGCGTAGACACGATATTTTCCCAGGACAAACAGCAGGGGAAAGACCATGATCAGCAGTCCAAGCTGCCCCAGTTCCACGCCAATATTAAAGCCTGCCAGTGCGGTCACCGTCTGTGATACGCCGCTGGTAAGGTCCCCCAGAACACTCGCAAAGCCGAAGCCATGAATGAGCCCGAAGCCGAACGCCAGCTTCCAGGTCTTGTGGCCCAGTATTGGCCAGACAACGTTCATGGCCGCCACCAGAATGGACAGCGCGATCACCATTTCCACCCAGGCTATGGGTAATTGCACAATATCCAGTGCTGCCAGTGCCAGGGTAATGGAGTGGGCCACGGTAAACGCGGTCACAATCCCGGTTAGCTGCCAGAGCCGGGCCCGGAAACCCGCCCTTCCGGTTTCCGCCGCTGATTCGCGCTGGCGCCGTTGGAGGTACGTCGCTGGCAGGATCAGCACCAGAAGAAACAGAATATGGTCGAGTCCGATCAGCAAGTGCACCACCCCCTCATACAGGAAGCTCGCGAAGGTTTCGAAACCGGACGGTGGCGCCGCCAGATCCAGGCGCCGCTGATCCGGGCCCATCACCGCCAGCGATTCGCCCGAAACGGTGGTCCTCTGCACCAGGCCCCGGTGCAGAGGGTCCAGGTCGAACAGCAGGTTATAGTTCATGGCGGTGGCAGGGGCGTCGCCGGGACAGTGAATGTCATAGCGGGTGGCGGCATAGGGACCATCGCTGTGCCGCGCCAGGCCCCATTGGGTGCCCTTCAGGATACAGGCGCCGGCGTCGCTGCGAAGGTCCAGGCCCGACTCCACGAACCCGGTGACAGCCGCCCGCGCCGCCTTCACCTCGGCGCCGGTGAGTTGCCCGTCGCCGTTGCTGTCCATGGGCAGGGCCAGGGACAGGTCCCGCAGTGCCAGATCAACGCGCACGGTACTCGCTGTGGGGTTGCTCTGGTCCAGGTAGATAAAACCATCGCTGGCCTTGTGGGCGGATGCGTTGGTGGTAGTCAGGGCCAGAAGGGTCAGCATCAGCCAGTTCAGATAACGTGTCATGGCCGAACCTCCGGGTAGCGGGCATCCTGCTGGCGGTTGGTGGCCAGCCAGTTGGCGGTTTTGGTGACGGTTGAATCGTCAGCGCTGGCGAGGGCGGCCCTCAGTAGCAGACGGGTATCCATGGGTTCGCGCTGGTCCTGCCAGTTGTCGCGGGCGTGTGCGAGGGCCTGCTGCGGCTGCTGCTGCAGATCCAGCAGGAAGCGTGCGTAATCGCGTTGATGGAGCAGGTTGCCGCGCCAGCGGGCCTCGGCAAAGCGTTCCTCCAGGGACTGGATCAGTGCCCCCGCTGCCGGCGCGCCGGTGGCTTCCAGGGCAATCGCCCGCAGCACTGCCAGGGCGTCGACCGACTCGTGACCGTCAGTGAGGTCGATGACGTCCGGGTAGCGCCGCTGCTGGATCAGCCAGTCGGCAAGCTGGGTGCGGCTGTAGAGGTCATCCGGAGTCAGTGCCAGGGTCTGGCGCCAGTGGCTCTCGGCCTCCTCGCGACCGAGTTGGGCGGCAATATCCGCCAGGGTGCCCTGGGCCCAGGCCCGGGAGGCACGGCTGTGCCGGGGTTGTGGCTGCTGCGCCTGGGCCAGCAGCGATTGATAGGCGGACTCCGCCTGGCCGGTGCGGGCCGCCACCTGGGCGGCGCAGCTGGCGGCGATCAGGCCCGGGTAATGCTGTTGTAACCGGTTACAGGCCTGTTCAGCCTCGGTGTATCGGCCCTGCACGATTTCCAGGTTGGCCAGGGTCAGCAGGGCCTGAATCCGTTGTTGTCTGTCGGGATTGCCGCCAAGCACCCGATTCAGGTCCGCGCGCGCGTCGTCAAAGCGATGCAGGCTTTGCCAGAGGGTCGCCCGCAATACCCGCAAGCGCTCGGTCATGCGGTTCTCGGGCCAGTCCTGGAGCAGGCGCTGGGCATAGCCCAAAAAACGGGGGTCGCCGGTAGCGCGGGCCTGGTTCAGGTGTTCCTGGACCTGGTCGGCCAGGTTGCCGGCATTGGAAAAGGAGGTGTCGGTGACAGGGGCCAGGTCAGGCAGCGTCACCAGCACCTGGTCATCGGAAAATTGGGTCTGAATGGGTGCGGGTTCGCTGAGGCAGGCTGCTGACACGGTCAGTGTCAGCAGTCCCCAGGCAACCCTGCCCCGAAGGGCAGGGAGCAGGGCCCGGCGTCCGGACCGGAATCCGGACGCCGGCAGCTGCCCATCCGCTTCAGAACAGCGCGTCAATGGCTTGCTGGTCATTGAAGCTGAACTCCTTGTTGTCGAGGTTGACCGCGTCCCGGTTGTCGGTCGTGTTGTCCAGTTCCGCAATGATGAAGTCGGTACCGACCTGCTCGGTCATTGCGGGGCCGTCGTCGTTGCTGTCGTTGCTGCTGCTCCCGCTACTGCCGCCGCATCCGGCCAGGGCCAGTCCCAGCAGCGCAACGCCGGTTGTTCGCATAATGGCTTTCATCATCCGCTCCTTACGAGTTGGGTGAACCGGCGACGGGGGTGGCCAGATACGGGAAGCTGGTCTTCAGCTCCGCCGGGTCCAGCTGCACACCGTCGGTGAACGGGGCATCCTTGTTGGGGGCGTCGGTGGTAAGGGCACCCATAACCACTCGCAGGGCGATGTCCACCACGTCATCCACCGGGCGACGGCCATTGGGGAAGCCGGCATTGTCGGCTCCGAGAACACCCAGGTCGTTCTGGGAGACGGGTGCCGTTGCCGGGACCGCCGGGTTCAGGCGCAGCATTTCCGAGGCAGTGACGCCTTCAGGCTGGTTCAGGTCCGGTACACCGGTCAGGAACGCCGTGACCAGGTCCGTGCGCGGGAAGTTGTTGGGTGCCTCGGCACCGGCGCCGGCAAACAGGATTTCCAGCAGCTCTGGCAGGGTGGGGTGGGTCACGTAGGTGGCGAACTGGCCATCATCCTTGGGTTCGCTGGTATTGAAGCCATTCTTGTCCTTGAGGCCAATGACCACTTCGTTCACCAGGGGCATGCCCAGACGGGACACCTGGGCATAGGCGCCACCTTCGATAGCGGCACCCTTGTCATTGGCGTTGGGTGCAGGATTGAGTACCCGTATCTGGCGCAGGCTCGCGGTGGTCCAGGCACCGATCACCGGATCCCCCGAGGCGGTCTGGGCACTGCCGGTCAGGCACTCGGTGGGCACTTCCAGGGCAAAGGAGGTGACGTTCTTTTTGGCCAGGTCGCCGGCGCCCTCACCATTACGGGGCCCCAGGGGATTGGTGTTGACCAGGTCGAAGATTTCTCCAAGGTTCACCGCGAAGGCTTCCTTGCGCTGACCCACGAAGACCCTGCCGTCGGTGCTGCAACCGGGAATGGCGATGTTGTGGACAAAGCCATCGGCATAGCCGGCGTAATCGGCGAAGGATTTGCCGCCGATGTTGTCCAGGGGCTTGCTGAAGGTCTCCATGCCCGTGTCAACGTTCATGGCGGTCTGACTGGTGCCGGTGCGTCGGTCACCGCGGATTACCTTCACGGTGTACTCCTGGCGGAACTGGACATTGTCGTTGTTGCTGGCGTCGCCGATATTCTTGAGGGGCACCGACACCATCTCCTGGTTCCCGTCCGGTCCCACCGGTAGCTGGATGTCGTTGAGAAGGTCGCTGAACTTGAACTGGAAGGTCAGGTCCTCGGTGGCATCGCCATTGTTGTCCACATGGATTTCATAGATGGCGTCTTCATCCAGGTCGAAGTAGTTGGGGCCGCCGTAGGCGTCCTGCAATGGCAGGTAGTTGGCGATCATGGTCACGAAGCCATCACGGTTGGCCTCGTAGCTGCGGAACATGTAAAAGTCGGTGCCGTCCACCTTGGGGGCTTCGGTGATGAACGGGGCTTCGCGGTGGCTCGATGCCTGGCTCATGCCGGCGGCGAAACAGAGCCCGGTAATGGCGATGGCCAGGCCGGAGCGTTTCATTGCTGTAGTCATGGCTGATTCCTCACTGGTTGCTATTGTTGGTGTGTTCAGGGGAGGTAACGGGTGGTCTACGGAAAAAGATGCAGCTCTGTACAGAAATTTTTCACTGGTCCAGGTGCATCTTTTCCCGGGGCCGCCCCGTATCGTGAACAGGCGCGTTCACTCATCAGATGCCGGCAGGGAGATGTCCATGAATAAAGAAGCGGGCCAGGAGGACCTGATGCGGCTGCTCAACGCAGTGGCACATCAGGACCGGGAGGCATTTCAGGCGCTTTACGCGGCCATTGCCGGGCGCCTGTTTGGCCTGTGTCATCGACTGGCGGGCCAGCACGAACTGGCGGAAGAGGCGCTGCAGGAGGCCTTTATCCGCATCTGGCACCATGCCGGTGAATACCACAGTGACCGGGGCTCGCCCATGAGCTGGATGATGACCATTGCCCGGTATCGCACCCTGGATCTGATGCGGGCCCGCAAGGTGAGACAGGCCGATGGTGAAGACGCCCTCGCTGATGTGGCGGACGGCCGTGCCGGCCCCCTGGAATCCTCCCTCGCCGGTGCCGGTAACCGGGCCCTGGCCGGCTGCATCGACGAGCTCAGCGCCGATCAGCGGGACTGCCTGCTGCTGAGTTACTACCGGGGCATGACCCACGAGGAACTGTCCACCACCATGAGTACGCCAATAGGGACCATCAAGAGCTGGGTGCGCCGTGGCCTGCAGGCTTTGAAGAGGTGTCTTGAAGGATGAAAAAGACAACGGAGCGTATTGAAATGCTGGCGGCGGAATACGTGCTCGGTACCCTGCACGGGGGCGCCCGCCGGCGTTTTGAGCAGTGGATGATGGAATCGGGCCGGGTGCGTCAGGAAGTCTGGTACTGGGAGCAGCAGCTTTCCGGTCTGGCGGAACCGGTACCGGAGAAGCAACCACCGGCCCGGGTCTGGAAACGCATTGAACAGCGTATCTGGCCTGCCCCCAGTACGACGCCCATGGGCAGCCGAATCATGGCCTGGCTGTGGCCGGGGTGGAGTCTGGTGGCCACCGCGGCGGCCCTGGTGCTGGCGGTCATGCTGGTGCAACAGCCTGGCACAGGCCCCGGACTGGCCGGCGCCATTGTCCAGGAAAACCTCAGTGATCCACTCTGGCTGATCAGCGAGACCGCTGGTGATCGGAAGCTGAGGCTGCGGTCAGTGGCGGCGAGTGGACCGGAAGCGGGTAAGGACTACGAGTTGTGGGTTGTGCCGGAAAACGGGCAGCCGCTGTCACTCGGGGTGATGAAACTGGGGGGCGTGTATCAGGTCACCCTGGACGACGCGGCACGGGATGCCCTGAGCCGGAGCCGGACCCTGGCCATCAGCCTTGAGCCGGAAGGTGGCTCACCCACGGGTGCTCCGACCGGCCCGATTCTGCATGTCACCAAGCTGTACGAACTGTAGTGTTGGCGATTGGCAGGCTCTGATACCGGGCAGGGCCGCCGCTACTGGCCGGGGCGCCCGGCCATCAGCGTCAGACACAGTTGGGCATGCTGCAGGAAGTGGCTGAATGCCTGCAGGTGCTCGTCGCCGGGCTCGTTGCCGTTGGCCCCGAAATCCGCGTAGAACATCCCCAGCATGCGACCATTAGTCACCAGCGGCCCTATAAGGGCGGGCACCCGGCCGAGCCAGGGGTCGAAGTCCTGTTCCTGCACCGGTTTTCGTGGCTGGTAGACGGTGCAGGTATCCCGGGGCAGGAGTGCGCCCAGGGGACCTGTACCGTTGCGCGGGACCATGAAGTGGTTGCGCCAGCTTTCGGTCTGGGGTCCGGCGCTCTTGCGGAGAGTCAGGTATTGGCCCTCCCGGTCTGACATCAACAGCGCTACCCGTTTGAGACCGATTCCCCGCTGGATACCCTCCATGACCAGCTGGAAGACGTTATTCAGGTCTGGTTTTTCCGTCAGGCTCTGGGCCAGTTCCCTGAGGATGCGCAGCTGCAGGTCGGTGTCGACTTCCGGCGGCGGTGGCATTTCGATATCGCCGGTACCATCCGGCATCAGGGATTGTACCTGGGGTATGCCCAGGGACACCGCAACCTCACCCGCTTCTCCCGCATTCAGCCTGACCCGGTCACGGATAACGGCGGGCGTCTCATCCAGTTCGCCACCCAGGGTTTCCATCAGGCGATCCATCTCCGGTGTACGCCAGCCATCCTCCGCCAGCTCAGCCATATTCACGGCATGACGGGCCAGCTGGCTGGCGTCGGAGTTGGCGCGGCTGGACGATACCACGTCCCGGATAAAGGGCCCCAGGGCCCAGGCTTCCGCCAGTCCCCGGGTAATTTCCGGGAAGGTGGTGTGAAGTATGGCTTTCTGTGCCTCCACGTCGGGCTTGCCCGCCCTGAGTGCCTGTTCCAGTTCACTGGCCTGCTCCGTGTCACAGGCCCAGAATGCCAGCTCGCCGATATTCATCAGCAAGGCGCCGATAAACACTTCCTCCTGGGCCCGCTCATTGCGCTTGGGAAGCAGGTTGCGGGCCTGCACTGCCGCATGAATGGCCCGGGCCAGACATTTGAGCAGGTGCGGTCGGGAGGAGCGATTGAGCAGCGAGTCCACGACCAGGGAAGAGATCGCCATGGACTTCACCGAGTCGAAGCCGATCAGGGTAATCGCCCGGCTGACGGTGCTGACCTGCACCCGGGTCTGGTTGTAGAACACCGTATTGGAGAGTCGCAGTACCTGTGAGGTGAGCTGGGCATCGTTGATGATGACTTCGGCCAGCTGGTTGACGGTGCTGCTGTCACTGTCGGTGAGCTCATTGATCCGTCGCAGCGTATTGGCCAGTACGGGAAGTTCGACCCGGCTGAGGTAGGAGACCCATGCCTGGGTGGAATTCATCCGTGTAACTGAAGATTCGGGATCGCTCACGATGGGTAGCGCCTCCTGACGATAGATGACTCTGTAAACTAAATAATCATACTACACTTCACGGATTTACCCCGGCCTGGGACACCAACGGATACAAAATCCAACATTCGGGTTTGCCGGGTGATTGCGTTATAATCAGCGGCTTTTCGTGCCGCGCCCACAAGGCCACGGCCAAAGCCCTGGGAGTCGACCAGAGACTCCCTTACGGAAGGTTTTTAGCTTGTGATTGAACTTGACCAGGTTCAGAAATCCTACCAGGTGGGCGACCGGGCGATCCCCGCGTTGAAACCTACCGATCTGACCATCGACACCGGGGAAGTGTTCGGCATCGTCGGTCACTCCGGTGCCGGCAAATCCACCCTGGTGCGGCTGATCAATCTGCTGGAGCGGCCCTCGGGCGGCCGGGTTCTGGTGGACGGCGAAAACGTGACCCACTATGACGCTGCCGAGCTGCGGGCGTTCCGCCGCAAGGTGGGTATGATCTTCCAGCACTTCAATCTGTTGTCGTCGCGGACGGTGGCGGACAACATCGCTTTCCCCATGAAACTGGCGGGCATCTATTCGAAAGAGGAGATTCGAGCGCGGGTGGCGGAGCTGCTGGCGCTGGTGAGTCTTACCGACCAGGGCAACAAGTACCCATCACAGCTGTCCGGCGGCCAGAAGCAGCGTGTGGGCATTGCCCGGGCCCTGGCGTGTCGCCCGACCATCCTGCTGTGTGACGAGGCCACCAGTGCCCTTGACCCGCAGACCACCCAGTCGGTACTGCGCCTGCTGGCTGAGATCAACCGGGAACTGGGACTGACCATTGTGCTGATCACCCACGAGATGGACGTGGTGCGTCGTATCTGCGACCGGGTGGCGGTGATGGACGGTGGCGAGATTGTGGAGAGCGGCCCGGTAACGGATGTGTTCCTGCACCCGTCGCATCCGACCACCCGCGATTTTGTCTTCGAGAGCGAGAATATCGACCGGGAGGAGCTGGAGCAGGACTTCAATCAGGCCAGCGGCCGGATCCTGCGGCTGACCTTCCGGGGTGAAAGTACCTACAAACCATTGCTGGGGCATGTGGCCCGGGCGTCGGGGGTGGATTTCAGCATCCTCTCCGGTCGTATCGACCATATCAAGGATACGCCCTACGGCCAGCTTACCCTTTCCCTGGTGGGGGGTGACCTGGAGAAGGCCATGGCGGAATTCGATGCCGCGGATGTTCATGTGGAGGTGGTGCGATGATGGAATCACTGCTGGGTAATGTGGACTGGGTGGAAATCGGCTGGGCCAGCTGGGACACCCTGGTGATGGTGGGTATGTCGCTGCTGTTCAGTGTGCTCATTGGGCTGCCCACGGGCGTTCTGTTGTTCCTGACCGGCAAGCGGCAGTTGCTGGAACAGCCGGTGGCCTATGCCATCCTGTCGTTTGTGGTCAATGTGTTGCGGTCGGTGCCGTTTATCATCCTGCTGATTGTGATGATTCCGGTGACGGTGATGATCATTGGCACGTCGCTGGGGGTGGCCGGGGCCATTCCACCGTTGGTGGCCGGCGGTGCGCCGTTTTTTGCCCGTCTGGTGGAGACATCCCTGCGGGAGGTGGACCGGGGCATCATCGAGGCCACCCAGGCGATGGGTGCCAATGTCCGCCAGATCGTGCTGGGGGCGCTGCTGCCGGAAGCCCTGCCGGGCATCATTGCCGGCATCACGGTGACGGCGATTACGCTGGTGTCTTACGCGGCCATGTCCGGTGTTGTGGGCGGCGGTGGTCTGGGTGACCTGGCGATACGTTTCGGTTATCAACGGTTCCAGACGGATGTCATGGTGATTACTGTGGCGCTGTTGGTGGTGTTTGTGCAGTTATTGCAGATGCTTGGGGATCGGCTGGTTTTGTATTTTAGCCGCAAGTGATTTGATTTTTAGATTGGGGGAAGCGTCCAATTCGGTGACATTTTTCCGGACACGCCCGCAAGTACGTATATGGCTACGTCGCGCCATTCGAGAGCTTGGGCTTCTACATTGGGGCAAGGTCACCCGGAACGGTGACCCTTTTCTGGACACGCCCGCAAGTACGTCCATGTAGGGCTCGACGAAAACCGTCCCTGGTTTTCGACGGTCCAGAAAAGCGTCCCCGCACCGGGCGCCCCCAAACTCTTTTCGTGCCTTTAAATAATGCGTTTATATCTAAATAGCAGGAGTGTTTTTATGAATTTTAAGAAAACCCTGATCGGCCTGACCGCATTCGCGGCCTTTTCCGGTGCACAGGCGGAAGAAACCCTGTCGGTAGCGGCTACAGCCGTACCCCATGCGGAGATCCTGGAGTTCATCCAGCCGAAGCTGAAGGAGAACGGTGTGGATCTGCAGGTGAAGGTGTTCACCGACTACGTCCAGCCCAATATCCAGGTGGACCAGAAGCGGATGGACGCCAATTTCTTCCAGCACCAGCCGTACCTGGATGAGTTCAACGATGGCAGGGGCACGGATCTGGTCACCGTGACCGGCGTCCATATCGAGCCGTTCGGTGCCTATTCTCAGAAGATCGATTCCCTGGATGCGCTTGAGGAAGGTGCTACCGTGGCCATTCCCAATGACCCCACCAATGGCGGCCGTGCACTTCTGCTGCTGCAGGACGCGGGTGTGATCAAGCTTAAGGACGAGAGCAAGATCACTGCCACTCCGAGGGATATCGCCGAGAACCCGAAGAATCTGGACTTCAAGGAACTGGAGGCCGCTACGCTGCCCCGTATTCTGAACCAGGTGGATCTGGCGCTGATCAATACCAACTACGCCCTGGAAGCAGGCCTGAACCCGTCCAAGGATGCGCTGGTGATCGAGGGTGCCAACTCTCCCTACGTGAACATTCTGGTTGCCCGTCCGGACAACAAGGATTCCGAGGCCATGCAGAAGCTGGCCGAGGCGCTGACGTCTGAGGACGTGCGCGAGTTTATCAATGAGAAGTACGAAGGCGCAGTAGTGCCGGCGTTCTAAAGCTGGTCGATGCCTGCCGGCTCCCGTGAGTCGGAATCGTAAAAAAGCCAGCCAGGTTTCCCTGGCCGGCTTTTTTTGTGCGCCTTGGGCGCAGCCATCCCTGGCTATCGAATGGGTAAGCTTACTCGCCGGACCAGTTGGATCTGGGGTCCGGGGTCATGCGCAGGTAGGACTTCACGGCCTTGTAGCCTTTCGGGAAGCGTTGCTTGATTTCGTCCTCGTCCTGCAGTGACGGTACGATAACCACGTCTTCGCCCCGCTCCCAGTTGCCCGGGGTGGCGACCTTGTGCTCGTCGGTCATTTGCAGGGAATCCACTACCCGCAGTACTTCGTTGAAGTTGCGCCCGGTGCTGGCCGGGTAGGTGATGATCAGCCGGACCTTCTTGTTCGGATCGATGACGAACAGGGAACGGACAGTCAGGCTGCTATCGGCGTTGGGGTGGATCATGTCGTACAGCTCGGACACCGTACGATCCTCGTCTGCGATGATCGGGAAGTTCACCTCGCAGCCCTGGGTTTCGTTGATGTCGTTTATCCACTCCTTGTGGGAGTCCACCGGATCCACACTCAGGGCGATGGCCTTGACGTTGCGCTTGGCAAACTCGTCTTTCAGCTTGGCGGTCAGGCCCAGTTCGGTGGTGCATACCGGAGTGAAGTCAGCCGGGTGGGAAAACAGGATGCCCCAGCCGTCACCCAACCACTCGTGAAAGCGAATGGTGCCTTCGCTGCTGTCCTGTTCAAAGTCGGGTGCGGTGTCGCCTAGACGTAAACTCATACCTTTTCCTCCATTGGTGGTGCGACCTGCAGGCATCTGCACGGTCCATAGTGTTGGCCATGTCGAAGCTTCCGGGGCTGAGTGGCGTCGGAAGCCCGGAGTCCTGTCTGGTCAGTTTGCAGTCGTCAGCGAACTGATCAAACGGGACATCTTGTTTATTAGACAGTTATGGGTACGGCACAGCCATTCGACAAGGGTATGGCTGCGCCGGTTTTATACTCTTTGGTCATGTTCTTAGTTAAGCTGCCAGACCCGGGGTTATCCACCCACCCGGCGCTGATTCTCGAAGTGTTCCTTCGTCAGGCGGAAAACCACCGGGCTGAGAAGGATCAGGGCGATCAGGTTGGGCAGTGCCATCATGGCGTTGAGGGTGTCCGCCAATAGCCACACGAAGCCCAGGTTCAGGGTGGCGCCTACGGGTATGGCGATAATCCACAGCACCCGGTAGGGTACGATCGCCTTGACGCCGAACAGGAACTCGACGCTGCGCTCGCCGTAGAATGACCAGCCCAGGATCGTGGTAAAGGCAAACACCGCCAGGGCAATCGCCACCACGTAGTTACCCCCCGGGAAGCCCAGGGCAAAGGCTTCCGAGGTCAGTGCGGCCCCGGATTCGCCGTTGTCCCAGGCACCGGTAGAGATGATCACCATGCCGGTTATGGTGCACACGATGATGGTGTCTATGAAGGTGCCCAGCATGGCCACCATGCCCTGGTTGATCGGGTTGCGGGTCTGGGCGGCAGCGTGGGCGATGGGGGCCGAGCCCAGGCCTGCCTCGTTGGAGAAGATGCCCCGGGCAACACCAAAGCGGATGGCCGCCCACACAGCCGCGCCGGCAAAGCCGCCCTGGGCGGCGGTGCCGGTGAACGCATCGGTGAACACCATGGCGAAGGCGGCGGGCAGTGCGGTGGCGTTGAAGGCCAGGACCACCAGCCCGACAGCGACATAGGAAATGGCCATCAGCGGCACCAGGGCGCTGGCCACCTGGCCGATGCGGCGGATACCACCGATCAGCACCAGGCCTACCAGTACAGCCAGGACCAGGCCGGTGACCCAGTGCGGCAGGGCGAAGTTGGTCTGCAGGACATCCGCCACCGAGTTGGCCTGTACGGTGTTACCAATACCGAAGCCGGCAATGGCGGCGAAAACGGCAAACAGCACGCCAAGCCAGGCCCATTTCGGACCCAGGCCGTTGCGGATGTAGTACATGGGGCCCCCTACATGGGCGCCCCGCTCGTCCACTTCACGGAATTTCACCGCCAGTACCGCCTCGGAATACTTGGTGGCCATGCCCACCAGGGCGGTCAGCCACATCCAGAACAGGGCCCCGGGGCCGCCCAGGAATACGGCGGTGGCGACCCCGGCTATATTGCCGGTGCCGATGGTGGCTGAGAGCGCGGTCATCAGTGCCTGGAAGGGAGGAATTTCCCCTTCCGATTCCGCGTCACCGCCCGTGCGGCCTTTCCACATCAGGCGAAAGCCGTCCCCCAGACGAAGGACAGGCATCAGTTTCAGGCCCAGGCTGAGGAATAACCCCACACCCAGGATCAGGACCAGCATGGGTGGGCCCCACACAAGACCGTTGATGTAGGAAACGGCGTTGCTGATTGCTTCCATGGTGTGCTCCGTTGCAATGTGTCCGGGCGACAGGCGCCACAGAGTTCAATGAAGTATTGGAAATCCAGTTGAAGTTTAGTCAGGGATTACCGGATGTAAATGTTTCAAATCAGTAAGTTGGGCAATCCGGCACAAATAGGTGAGATAATGATATTTCGTTTTGCCGGGTTCTTGCCTAAGGTAGGGGCGTATGAGGACGGTTTAACCAATACAATAACAGGAAGAAAAGGGAACAGGAGGACGTTCATGATGCGCTCACTGAAAGCTTCGGACATCATGTGGAACCACATCGAGCCGGTGCGGCTGGGCACGCCGCTGCCAGCGGTGGTGAAACATCTTTTGCAGAACCATGTCACCGGGCTTCCGGTCGTGGATAATAGCCGCAAGGTGGTGGGGTTTGTGTCCGAACAGGACTGTATCCATGCGCTTCTGGTCAGCAACTATCACGGCGAGGGCGAGCCCTCGGTGGACGACGTGATGAAGACGGAACCGGTGACGATCAGCCCGGAAATGTCCGTGGTCGACCTGGCCCAGAACCTTGGGCACGGCAAGCCCAAAGTGTACCCGGTTGAGGATCATGGGCGTCTGGTGGGCATTGTCACCCGTACGTCCATCCTGGCGGAACTGGCCCGGGTGGGTGCCGGTATCGATGTCGGGCGTTTTGCCGAGGCTCGCTGAATTTCCCCGCCATCATTCTTTTCACTACGAATACCCGGGAGATCAGGTATGGAATGTCTGGCAACGAATGTCTGTTTCGGGGGAGAGCACCGTCGTTACCGCCATCGGTCGGCGGTACTGGACTGCGACATGGAATTTGCCGTGTTTCTGCCACCGGTTGCTGTCGGCCCTGAGCCGAAGACGGTGCCGGCCCTTTACTGGTTGTCTGGGCTGACCTGCACCGACCAGAACTTCATGCAGAAGGCCGGCGCCCAGCGCCGAGCCGCCGAACTGGGCATGGCGATTGTCTGCCCGGATACCAGCCCGCGGGGGCTGGGACTGCCCGGGGAGGATGACAGTTACGATTTCGGCTCCGGTGCCGGCTTCTACATAAACGCCACCGAGGAACCCTGGGCACGGCACTATCGCATGCACGACTATGTGGTGGCTGAACTGCCGGCACTGTTGGAGAGCGAGCTGCCGATCACCGGGCAGCGGGGCATCAGCGGCCATTCCATGGGTGGGCACGGGGCGTTGGTCTGTGCCCTGAGGAACCCGGGCCAGTATCAGTCCGTGTCTGCCTTTGCGCCCATCGCCAACCCCAGTAACTGCCCCTGGGGCCGCAAGGCGTTCAGCGGTTACCTGGGGGATGATGAGCAGGCCTGGCGGGAATGGGACGCCACCCTGCTGATTCCGGAGGTTCGGGAGCGCCTGCCCCTGCTGGTGGACCAGGGCACGGCGGATGAATTCCTGGAGCAGCAACTGGCACCGGAAGCCCTGGTGGAAGCCTGTGAAAAGGCCCATCACCATATCGACTTACGGATGCACCGGGGCTACGATCACAGCTACTTCTTTATTGCGTCGTTCATCGACGACCATCTGGACCACCACGCCCGGGCCCTGGGCCTGAAGTGAGCGTGGGGTCGCAGTGCATGGCGGTCAGGGATTGACCGCCAGCAACACCTTACCGGTGCTTTCGTTGCTGGCCAGGTAGGTCATGGCCTCATTGGCCTCCTCGATCGGCCAGGTCCGGTCGATCACGGGTTTGATCTCACCACTGGCCAGCCTCGGCCAGACGTGCTCGTAAAGGGCATCCATGACCTCGCCCTTCACGCTGACAGGCTGTGCCCTGAGGGTGGAGCCCATCACCCGCTGGCGCTTTCGCAGCATGGCCACAGTACTCAGTTTGGCGTCCGTGCCGCCCATCAGGCCAATGAGCACGATCCGGCCTTCCACATTGAGGCATTTCTGGTTCTCGGCAATGTAGTCGCCGCCGACCGGGTCCAGCACCATGTCAGCCCCGCCCCAGTCCTTGACCGCCTCGGCGAAGGAACCATTATGCCGATTCCAGGTGCCGGTAGCGCCCAGGGTGCGGCAGACGGCGAGCTTGTCATCGCTGCCAGCGGTAGCAAAGACCGGGTTGCCCATGGCAACCGCCAGCTGGATGGTGGCGGTGCCCAGGCCGCTGGCGGCGGCATGGACCAGAACACGCTCTTCCGGTTTCACGCCGGCAACCATGTACAGGTTCATCCAGGCGGTGGCAAAGACCTCCGGCAGCGCTGCAGCCTGCTTCAGGGTCAGTCCGGCGGGCACCGGCAGTACCTGTGCGGAGGGCACGTTGACGCGGCTGGCGTAACCACCGCCGGTGAGCAGGGCGCATACCTCGTCACCGGGTTCCAGGTGCGAGACGTTCTCGCCAACGGCCGCAACCCGACCGCTGACTTCCAGCCCAAGGATCTCAGATGCACCCGGGGGCGGCGGATAGGCGCCCTTGCTCTGCATCAGGTCGGCCCGGTTCATGCCTGCCCAGGCTACATCAATGGCGACTTCGTCGGCGGCCGGCTCCGGCAGGTCCGGGTGGTCGGTCCAGTTCAGGGTCTGGTTGTTCAGCGCGATTGCTTTCATGAGGGTTTCCTCGATTTTTTTGGGGGTATGGATTCGGGTGCCAGTGTCCCGTGCGGTTAATTCGCTGACCTACTGCGTGACGCTGGGGCCTCTGGCCAAGGCGCCAGTCTGCGGGTGTGGTGGTTCCACATCAAGGGCTGGCAACACCGGCCAGAGGCCCCAGCGTCGCGCCCTTCGGGAGCCACTGAGAGCCTTGATAGCTGTGTTGCGCTGACTCGATTTGGAACCACCAAACCTTCGCCATCGCGCCTTGCTCTCAAGGCTCTCAGTGGCTCAGTAGGTCAGCGAATTAACCGCACGGGACACTAGTCCTGATAGTCCCACAGGGCCTGGAAATCCATGGGTGGCATCATGTCGACCACTTCCACAGTACGGATGTTGAACTCCAGCAAATCAGTATTCCGTTCAAGTCCTTCGGTATAGGCGTTGCCGCGAGGATCGGTAATGGCCTTGGCACGGTGACCCTGCAACTGTTCCGGCCGGTGGGTGATCACGGCGATTTCATTGCTGGCCAGTCGTACCAGGGCGCCGGGAGGATAAGGCGTCAGGGCGTTGAGCAGTGCCCGGAACAGGGCCGGTCGCGGGCTTTCGTTGGCGGCATCGGAAAGGGCCTTGCGAGCCTGTGGAATGCTGAACCGGGGACGATAGCCGCGGCGGCTGATCAGGGCGACATAGTGTTCCGCCAGTGCCATGACATGGGCCTCCGGCAGGATCTGGTCGCCAGTCAGCCGCTCGGGATAGCCGCTGCCGTCGGAGCGTTCGTGGTGCTGCATGACGATTTTCAGCAACAGGCGGTTCTCGATGCCGGCGTCATGCAGTGCCCGGGCGGCCAGTTGGGGATGGCGGTGGATGATCGAGCGCTGCTGGTCGCTGAGGGCGTGGCTGGACGCATTGAGCTTGTCGAGAATGGGCATCAGCGCCAGGTTGGCAGACAGGGCGGCCGCCATCAGCACGACGATGCGGCCTTCGTCCATAGCCAGTTCCCGGCCGGCGAAATGGCAGACAATGGCGTAGAACAGGGACTGCTCGGTTGCCGTGGGCTCTACGGAATACAGGTGGACCAGCGCCAGGGACGGTTCCGGTGCTTCCCGGCATATGCGGTCGATCAGTCGCGCCAGGCCCAACAGCTTCAGGCGCGCCTCTGGATCGCGATGGGAGATGGCCTCGTAGGTGCGGTTCAGGGTCTTCAGCAGTGCCCGGTAGTCGGCGAACGGATTACGCTCGCCTTCCGCAACCTCTTCCTGCACCTCCTCATCAGGGTTTTCGGCCTGGCGAGGGTAGAACATGCCCCGTTTGTAGAGCTGTTCCAGCTGGGCGTCGCTCTGGATCACATAGCCCTGAGACAGCAACACCTCGCCGTAGCTGTCGAATACCGGCCAGGGTAGTGGTTTGCCCACAACCAGAACGCCGGGAGCAACCCGGACCAGGCTCTGGGCCGGCTGGGTCTGGCTATTCCCCGGCATGGCTGACAACAGTGCCGCGACCGGCGGTGACCATCCTGTCCCTCAGGTCATCGGGAATGGGTTTCTTGCCCAGGGTTTCAGCGTCCACTACCACGTAGACCACATCGGCCCGGGCAATGGGTTCATCATCCGGATAACGGACGAAATCGATGGCCAGGGTAAATGAGGTATTGCCCAGATGTTTCACTGTCACCCGACCGCAGAGGACATCGTCGAAACGGGCGGGCGCCGACCAGTTCAGGGTCATGCTGACCACTTGCATGTCCAGGCCCCGGTCCAGCATGTTCTGGTAGTGGCCGAACAGTGCCCGGATGTATTCATTGATGGTGATATCCACGTAATCGGCATAGCGGGCATTGAACACCACCTGCTGGGCATCACATTCCGCATAGCGGACCCGAAAGCGGTATTCCAGGGGTTTGTCGCTCATGAAGGCTCCTGTTGTTGTGATTGCCCCCAAGTGTACCCGGACAGCCGGGTTTGTCACCCGTTCGATCCGGGTTCCGGGCCTGATCGATCAGAGCGAGAACTTGCGAACCAGCTCGGACATGCCTTCAGCCAGGCGCGAGAGTTCTTCACTGGAGGAGCGGGTCTGGTTGGCACCGGTGGCGGACCGGGCAGCCAGGTCGCGAATATTGGTCAGGTTCCGGTCCACGTCCCGGGCCACCTGGGCCTGCTCTTCGGCACCGCTGGCGATACTGGCGTTGCGGTCGTTAATGTCTGCCACGGCCCGGGCAATCCGGGCCAGGGCATCGCCCGCTTCACGGGCAATCGACAGCGATTCGCCAGAACGTTCCGAGCTGCGGGCCATGGCCTTGCGGGCGTTCTCGCTGCCAGTCTGCACTGCGGAGATCATGTTCTCGATCTCGGTAGTGGAATCCTGGGTGCGTTGGGCCAGACTGCGGACCTCGTCAGCTACCACGGCAAAGCCACGACCGGCCTGACCAGCCCGGGCGGCTTCAATGGCCGCATTCAGGGCCAGCAGGTTGGTCTGGTCGGCAATCTCCCGGATCACATCCAGAACGCTGCCGATATCGCCGGCCTTGGTCGCCAGTTCCTCGATATACTGGACGGTACTGTTGATATTGTCGGCGAGCCCTTCCATGGCCATGACCGTGTCCTGCACTTTTTCACGACCGGCCTGGGACTGCTGGTCCGCTTCGCGGGAAGAGTCCGCCGCTGCATTGGCGTTCCGGGCCACGTCGTCGATGGCTGTGGTCATCTCGTTGACGGCGGTGGCGGCCTGGTCGAGTTCCTCGCTCTGCCGGTTCATGCTGCGGCTGGATTCCTCGGTCACCGAGTTGAGCTGGCCGGAGGTGGTAGCCAGTTGTTCCGATGAAGCGGTAATGGTGCTGATGGTGTCGCGCAGGTTGTCCTGCATCTCGGCGACCGCCTGCATCAGCTCGGTCATTTCATCGCGGCCACGGGTATCAATGCGGGCATTCAGGTTACCGCCGGCGATGGTGCGGGCAACGTCGAGTGCATGGCGCACGGGGAGTGCTATGGATCGGGTGATCAACAGTGCCATGACCAGGGTCAGCGCAATGGCTATCAGTACAGCGACGATCACGCCGTTGCGAACGTTGGCAGCCTTGCGGTCAGCTTCTTCTGAGGCCTGTTCCACGCGCACACTCTGCAGTTCCAGCAAGGCATTCAGGGCAGCGCTCATTTCATCGGTAACCGGCTCCAGCTCATCATCGCGAACCTGCCGTGCCCGGTCTGCCTGGCCCCTCTCGGCGTACCGGATGACATTACTATGGGCCTCCCAGAAACGGGCCTCGATGTCCTTGAACCTGGTATAGAGTTCGCGGTTCTGAGCACTACGAACCATGTCCTCGTACACTGCCTGGGTCTTGTCGAGCTTGTCCCGGGTGTCCACCAGGCGGCCGATCAGGGGTGCCCGGGTAGCCATGCTGCTGGCGCCGATCATGGCTTCGGTGTGGATGCGGGTGCGCTGGAACAGTTCGTTCATCCGGTTGACCGTCATGATGGCGGGTGCCCGGTGGTCCGTGACGTCCTGCAGTTCCTGCTTGAGGGCGTTGGTCTGGTAGAGCGAAAATCCGCCCAGGCCAGCCAGCAGCAGTACGAGAAATCCAAAGGCGAGCGTCAGGCGCAGGCCGACACGCAACTGTCTGAACATAGCGATCTATCCATTAGTTAGGTATTTGATAATCAGAAAGAGTCGCTATATTACTCATGCCGAGCGTGGGTAACCGTTCCAAAATGTTAACTGGTTCCGTTTCTTTCCCGGCCGTCGGGCGCTTCACCTGGAAAGCCTGGCGGCCCGGTACAGCCGCAAGACGGTGATGGCGGGTTTCAGTCTGATATCACCTGACCGGGTGGAACGGACGGTGCCTCATTCCTTGGAGGCACCGTAATACACAAACGCCTGTCGGATGTGGTCGCGGATGTGCTGATCGTCCCAGGGCTTGGTCAGGAACTTGTAGATGGAGCCCTGGTTGATCGCGTCGGTCACCGATTTCAGGTCGGTGTAGCCGGACAGCACGATGCGGACAGTGTCCGGGTATATATCCTTGACCTGGCTGAGGAACTCGGTGCCGGACATATCGGGCATACGTTGGTCCGAGACGATGACCTGCACGTTGTTGGCCGCCAGCAGCTCGAAGGCTTCGTTGATGCTGGTGGTGGACAGGATGCGGTAACCGTCACGGCGGAGTACCCGGGAAAGCGCCCTGAGAATATTGGCCTCGTCATCCAGCAATAACAGCGTGGGCTTGCCATCAGAGCTGTCGTCAGTGCCATGGGGGGCATTCGCGACCGCCTGGGTGGTCAGGAACTCCAGCATATTCTGGAAGGGCATCGGTCTGGCGAACAGGTAACCCTGTAACAACTGGCAGTTGTTCTTGCGCAGGAACGCGGCATGGGCATTGGTTTCCACGCCCTCGGCGACCACATCCAGGGAAAGGTGGTGGGCCATGGACAGGATGCCCTGGGTAATGGCGGCATCGCTGCGGTTGCTGATAACGTCCTTGATGAAGGCCCGGTCAATCTTGATCTTGGTGACCGGCATGATCTTCAGGTAGCTGAGGCTGGAAAAGCCGGTGCCGAAATCATCAATGGCGATGCCCACACCCAGCTCGCGCAGTTTGCGCAGTCTGTCGACCACCTGTTCGGTATCGTAGAGGATGGCCGACTCCACAATTTCCAGATCCAGCAGTTCCGGCGCCAGGCCGGTCTGGCGCAGGGTCTCGGTCACCAGGTCAACAAACCCGGCCTGCCGCAACTGTACCGGCGACACATTGACTGATATGCGGTGGTCCCGGTAACCCAGGCCCAGAAGCCTTACCGCATCCCGGCAGGCCTGCTGCAATACCCACCGGCCAAGTTCGATGATCTGGCCGGTATCCTCCGCCAGGGGGATGAACTGGATAGGTGACATCAGGCCGCGGACGGGATGATGCCAGCGAATCAGCGCTTCAGAACCCCGGATCTTGCCGGTGCGGCTTTCCACCATGGGTTGGTAGAACACTTCAAGCTGCTCCTGCTCAAGCGCCCTTTGCAGATCATTGCGCAGCTCGACCCGTTCGTTGGCTTCCACGTTCAGGTCGGAGGCAAACCACTGATAGGTATTACGGCCCTGCTGCTTGGCCCGGTACATGGCCAGATCGGCCTGCTGGACCAGCACCATGGGGTCGTCAATGGATCCGTCATCCAGTGCAATGCCGGCACTGGCGGTCAGTTGCACACTCCTGTCCTGAAGCTGGTAGGGGGCGGCCACGGCCTGCAGCAAGTGCTCCACGACCTTGATGACATCATCGCCATGGGCCAGGTCCGGGAGCACCACAATGAATTCGTCACCGCTGCCCCTGGCAACCGTGTCACCACTGCGGATGCCCCGTTTGAGACGTGAGGCGATTTCCACCAGCAACTGGTCGCCCACCCGGTGGCCCAGGGAATCATTGACCGGTTTGAAACCGTCCAGATCAAAGAACAGCACGCCCACCTTTCGACCATAGCGCCTGGCCATCTGACAGGCCTGAATCAGGCGATCCTCCAGCAGTGACCGATTGGGCAGGCCGGTGAGCACGTCGTGACTGGCGTTATAGGCCAGTTTGGTCTCCGCCGATTTTTTCTCGGAGATGTCGTTCTGTATGCCGATGAAGTGGGTGACATCGCCGGCACTGTCCCGTATCGGGGCAATAAAGAGATCGTTCCAGAAGGGCGTGCCGTCCTTGCGGTAGTTTCGCAGTACCACGCTGACTTCCCGCTCCTGCTGAAGGCCCTGGTGAATCTCCTCGAGGGCTTGCCGGTTGGTCTCATCGTCTTCAGCACCTTTCTGCAGGAACCGGCAATTGCGGCCGATGCTCTCCTTTGCCTGGTAACCGGTTATGGATTCGAAAGCCGGATTCACATAGACGATGGGCATATCCGGCTCAAGGGCATCGGCAATAATGATGCCGTTGGAACTGGACTCGATGCCCCGTTTCATCAACCGTAATTCACGACTGCTTTCGATACGTTCCGTGACATCCACCACCATGACCAGATCAAGCTGGCGCTGATTCAGGTACATGGCCTGATGGCGGACTTCCACGTAAAGCTCGCTGCCGTCCAGGCGACGATGGACCTCAAGCCGGCTGCCCGGCTGGGCAAACAGGCCTTCGGAACTGAGCACACGTGGCAGCCCTCCGGATTGTTCATGCGGGCTGACCAGGTCGGACAGGTTAAGGTGGCTTGCGTGTTCCGGGCCCATGCCGTACAGGGTCTGGGCAGCCTCGTTGATGGACACCACCTGACGGGTATCCGGCTCGGCCAGCATCATGGCCACGGGGTTGCTGTTGAACAGCAACCGGTAACGGGCTTCACTCTGGAGCAGGCCGGTAACCGCCAGGGAGCGGTCAATGGCATAACGGATACTGCGGATCAGTGACTGGGCGTCCACCAGCCCCTTGACCAGGTAATCGGCCGCCCCGATTTCCACCGCCCGGAGGTCCAGATCGTAATCCCCCTGGCCGGTGAGCAGAATAAGCGGCGTGCTGATACCTTCCTGCTGGGCCTGGCGGATCAGGTCGATGCCTGACTCCGGCCCCAGGCGATAGTCCACCAGAGCCACATCATGCAGATTTTCCCGCAGTGCCCGTATGCCGTCGTCGGCATTGTCGATCCAGTCAAGATCGAACGGCATGGCGCTGCCTTCCTCAAGCAGATCGCGGGTTATCAGTACATCGTCCTCGTCATCTTCAATCAGCAGGACGCGCAGGCGGGTTTCATTTTCAGACATAAGACTCTGATTGCCCTGGCAGTGTTGTGATTTTTGTCCAGTAGTGGGTCAGTGACCGGGTGATTTCCAGCAGCTCTTCATAACTGACGGGTTTGACAATGTAGGAGCTGGCGCCGAGGTCATAACAGGCGGCGATATCCTCCTCGTTCCTCGATGTGGTCAGGATGACAATGGGAATGCCCCGCAGGGACGAATCGGCCTTCAGTTCGGCGATGATATCGCGACCGTTCTTGCCTGGCATGTTCAGGTCCAGCAGGATCAGCTGTGGCAGGGCGCCGCGGCTGGATGTGGTCAGGCCGGACATGATGCCTTCGCCGTCTTCGAAGAACGTCAGGTATAGGAAGTCGCTGCTTTCCAGAAACGCATCCCGGATCAGCAGGCGGTCGTCGGGGTCATCATCGGCTACGAATATGCGTATGGGTGAACTGTGGGTCATGATTGACGACTCTCCCTGGCCTGGCCGGAGCGAGTGTGAGAGTTGGTGAAATGAATCCGGAAGATTGCACCTTCGCCGGGCCGGCCATCGGCTATGATGGTGCCCTGGTGACGTTCCACGATTTTCCTGACAATGGCCAGACCGATGCCCGTGCCCGCATAGTCATTCTTGCTGTGCAGTCTCTGGAAAGGCTGAAACAGGCGGTCCGCGTAGCTGGGGTCGAAACCGGTGCCATTGTCCTCTATCACCAGCGTCCAGCCTCGATCAGTGACGTTGTCAGGATAGACGAGTATTTCCGGCTTCACGTCCGGGCGCCGGAATTTTACGGCGTTGCTGAGCAGATTCTGGATGACCTGTCGCAGTTGCGAGGGGTCGCCCTCCACCGTTGGCAGTGGGGATATCTCGATGTGGGCGTCAGCGGCGCTGATGGCGAACTCCAGGTCCTGTAGTACTTCTGCCGTTATCCGGTTCAGGTCACAGCTCTGGAATGGCTGTGCCCGGGTGGATACCCGCGAGTAGGAAAGCAGGTCCATGATCAGCGTCTGCATGCGTTTGGCTGCGGCCTGCATCCGCTGCAGGTAGTCCTGTTCCCGCTCGTCAAGGTGAGCCGGGTCTCGCAACAGCCGGTCACTGAAGGTCTGGATCTTGCGCAGGGGTTCCTGCAGGTCATGGGAGGCGACAAAGGCGAAATCCTGGAGTTCCCGGTTGCTCCGCTCCAGTTCGGCCATGGTGGCCTCCAGTTCCTGTTCCGCCTGCTTGCGTTCGTTGATGCTGTTGAAGTAGATCGCGAGCCCCTCTTCTGATGGGTAGGTTTTGACGTCGCACCAGAGGCTGAGAGGTTCAAAATAGGCTTCAAAGGATGTGGTCTCGCCGGTTGCCATGGCATGCCGGTACTGGTCATCGAATTCTGTGCCGATGGCCTCGGGGAAAGCTTCCCACAGGCTGTCCCCCAACAGCTCATTGCGGGACCTTTGCAGCAGCTGTTCACTTTTGGCGTTCATGAAGGTAAAACGCCACTCGCGGTCCAGGGTGAAGAAGCCATCGGTAATGCTCTCGAAGATCCGTGACTGGCGTTCGGCCAGGCGTCGGATCTGGTCACTGGCCTCCTTGCTGGCGGTGATATCCTGGAGTGCCCCCTGCAGCGTGATGATCTCACCGTTCTGGTCGCGAACCGCCTCGCCAATGACCCGGACCCAGCGTGAACGTCCCTTGGCGGTCTCAATACGGGCCTCGTAATCGAAGGGCAGGCCCAGCTCACTTGCCACGCGAATGGCGTCCTCAACCCGAGGGCGGTACTCCGGTGTGTAGTAGAGGATGGCCGCGTTCACGTCTGGGGCCTCTCCTGGGGGGAGGTCGTGGATTTCGCACACCGCATCGGACCAGATGGATTTTCCGGAGACCCTGTCCACCATCCACCCGCCGAGGCGGCCGATATGTTCGGCCATGCTGAGCAGGTGCTCCTTCTCTCTGAGTTCCTTCTGTACTTCCTTTTCGCGGGTAATGTCGCGTGCGGAACAATAGATGCGCTGGTCATGCATGGAGGCGTTGAGCCGCAGCCAACGCTGTATGCCCTTTTGATGCAGAACCAGTATTTCCAGCTCGTAGATGGTCGCACCGCGAATCAGTTTGGCAACCGCCTGAATGACCTGGTCGTGATAGTCAGGGTGAATAATGTCCAGGTAAGGCCTGCCCAGCAGGTCGCTGCGGGTATACCCCAGGGTTGTCAGGAAAGCCTGATTGACCTCCAGAAAATAGTTGTCGGCGACGATACAGAACATTTCCGGTGTCAGGGAGAAGAACGCTTCCCGTTGCTGGGCCAGTTCCTCGGCCTTCAGTTCTGCCGTCATGTCCCGGCCGACGCAGAACATGGTGCCGTCTGCTGACGGCGTCCTCGCTTTCCAGTCCAGGGTCACCAGGTGGCCATCCCGGTGGCGGTAGCGGTTGCGAAGCTGTGGGGCATCCAGGGGCTCGCGGGCACGGAGCTGATTGGCGGCCTTATGGCTGGCGTCCCAGTCCTCTTCCACCACGAAGTCGCGGGCGGAACGCCCCTCCATTTCCGATGGCGCATAGCCCAGGATTCGTCTGCTGGACGGGCTGACAAAGCGGAAGATGCCCTTGCGGTCGATGATGCAGAGCAGGTCGCTGCTGAAATTGATGATGCGCTCGTTGGTTTCCCGCAGGTCCTGTTCCCGTGTCAGGTGGTCCTGCAACTGATCGTTGACCTGGCGCAGGTGGTGGTTCTGGGCTATTGCCATGGCACCGAACAGCCGGTTCACCATAATCAGCACGGTGAGGGCGAGTCCGCCGAACAGGATCAGGGTTTCCGTCAGGTAATGGATAACGCTGCCCCCCAACCGCTGGCCCTCTGAGGAGAGGCTCTGGTTCATCTCGGGGGACAGCTCCAGGGCCATGCTGGCCAGGTACCAACTGATCACGGTGATGGCAACACCGAGTACGCCAACCCACAGCACGGGGCGCCGGAACTCATGAAAACTGTCTTGATACAGGCGAGGAACTTTGAGTAGTACACCCCCGCCGATGATCAGGAAAATTGCTGTAGCGGGGTTGAGATCCGGCAGCAGGGTGAGCCGGGCCCACAGCGGCAGGCCGATATTGGCCGGGAACAGGTTCACCAGACCCGACGCCACAGTCAGGCCGGCAATGATCCGGATGGAGGAAGAAGGTACCGAGGCCAGGGTCGCCAGTATATAACCCAGGCAGAGCGTGGCGATCGCCACAGGCAAGCCCGGCAGTACGCCCACCCGTGGCATATCCAGTTCCACCAGCGCGGTGTTGGCCAAAGCCAGTGGCATCAGCAGTGCGGCCAGACCCAGCAACATAGAGGCCATCAGCCGACTCAGACGCCTTGAGGAGAATGCCAGCGCCAGGCAGAGGCCACCGGCCAGGCCGGCCATGGGGCCGCCAACCGGGTAAACGGTCTCTGGCTGGGCGTGGATTATAGCCAGCACCAGGTTAGCGGACAGGGCCACGCCCAGTCCCGCCAGGCAAAGGCCCAGAGCGAACATCAGCGACCAGCTCAGGGCCTCGCGATTGGTCAGCTCAGTCATGGAGCTCCTGGGGGCCAAGCACCCGCAGAATTTCCTCAGCGGTTGTCAGTCCCGCTTCCAGCTTCTCCAGGCCGTCATCCAGCAGTACTTTCATACCCTGTTCCTGGGCAATGGTCTCGATCTGCATGGCGCTGGCACCCTCGGTAATGGCAATGCGCAGTTTTTGGTTCATGGTAAGCACCTCATGCAGCGCCACCCGGCCATGGTAACCCTTGTGGCAGCGTTCGCATCCCTTGCCCCGGAAGAAGGTCATGGACGGCTGGCTGAAACGGGGCCCCAGCTGCTCCAGGATCTCCTGCGGTGGCTCTACCTCTTCCCGGCAATGGGTGCAGATGCGGCGCACCAGGCGCTGGGCGATGATGGCTTCCAGGGCCGAGGCCAGTACGAAGGGCTTCAGGTCCAGGTCCAGCAGTCGCGCCACGGTGCCGGCGGCGGAGCTGGTGTGCAGGGTGGAATACACCAGGTGGCCGGTCATGGCGGCGTGGAAGGCTACATCGGCGGTTTCCTCGTCGCGGATCTCCCCCAGCAGGATCACATCCGGGTCCTGTCGCAGGATGGCCCGCAGTACGGTGGCAAAATCCAGCCCGATGCGGTCCTTCACCGGTACCTGCCCGGCCATGTCCACATGGAACTCCACCGGGTCCTCAATGGTGACGTAATTGCGCTCTGGCGTGGCATTGTGCTGCAGCAGGGCATACAGCGTGGTGGTCTTGCCGCTGCCGGTGGGGCCGGTGGCCAGGATAATGCCCTGAGGCTTGCCCACCACGTGGACCAGCCGCTTGCGGTTGTGATCGGACAGCCCCAGTTGCTCCAGGGACTGGGCGGAGGACTGCCGCTCCAGCACCCGCATGACCACCTTCTCGCCGTTGATGGTGGGCAGGGTGGAAATGCGCAGGTCGACGATGCGCATGGGGGTCTTGACCGTGATGCGACCATCCTGGGGGCGGCGGCGCTCTGTGATGTCCATTTCCGCCATCACCTTGATGCGGGACACCACCGACATCAGCAGGTTGGTGGGTATGTGGATCTTGTCCTGCAGCACCCCGTCGATGCGATAACGCACCACCAGCGACTTGGTGCGGGGGTGAATATGGATATCGCTGGCACCCAGTCGCAGGGCTTCCAGGACAATGCCGTTGACCAGGCGAATGGCCGGCGGCTCCTCGGAGCTGCCCAGCAGTTGCTCCAGGCTTTCGCTGTCCTCGTCGTCCAGTACAATCTCGATGCCCTCATAGGGGTCATCGGTGCCCACCCTGGTGGTCAGCTCGTTAACATCCTCGGTCTGTTCCCCGAAGATCTCGTTGAGCTTGGCCTGCATCTGGCCCGCTTCCACCAGCAGGGGGTGGATGGTGTAGCCGCTCATGAAACCCAGCTCGTCGATCAGGTTGACGTCCATGGGGTCCACCATGGCCAGGCGCAGGCGCTTGCCCTGGACCCGCAACGGCAGGACCAGCTGGCGCAGGCAGACCGACTGGGGGATCAGTGACAGCAGGTTGGGGTCGACCTGGAACTCACGCAGGTCGATTTCCTCGAACATCAGTTCGTCCCGCAGCAGATCCCGCACCTTGTGGAAATCCACCCAGTCATGCTTCAGCAGCTGGCGGACCACGGGTGCCTTCTGGTTCTGCATTTCCCGGTGCAGTTGCTGGATCTGCTGGGGGTTCAGCCAGCCCTTCTTGTGCAGCATGATTGCAAGCTGACTGCGGTTGGTGGCGCCCAGCTTGGCGATGGTTTCCAGATCCTTGTTCTGTTTCCGGTTCTGCTGTTCCAGTTGTTGGGTTTTCTGGATCAGCTCGTACTGCTCCAGGGCCAGGGCAATGGTCAGGCGCAGGTCGTCATCGTTCCAGGGCTTGAGGATGAACCGGTACACCGCGCCGTCCTTGATGGAACCCATCACCGCATCGGTGTTGGCGTGGCCAGTGAGCATGATGCGGATGGTATGGGGCCAGTGTTCACGTACGGTGCGCAGCAGCTCACTACCATTCATGCCAGGCATCATGAAGTCGGTCATGATCAGCTCGACCGGCTGCTGCTCAAGAACCTTCAGGGCCTCGGCGGCGTTCCTGGCGAACAACAGCTCATAGTTCTCCCGCTTGAACACCCGTTTCAGGGCGGACAGGATGTTGGGCTCGTCATCCACCAGCAACAGGCGGTAGGGCTGGCGCGTGCCGCTATCGGCGGTTGCGTCGTCCTCGCTCTGTCTCTCGCCGGTAAAAAGGGATGCGTAACGTTTGGCCATGGTGATCCTGGTCGGGTTAGGAAGCGTGTGGCAGCAGCATGGTGACCCGGGTACCGGTGCCCTCGCGGCTTTCCAGCCGGACCAGACCCTTGTGGGCCCGGATCGTATCCTGTGTCACCGTCAGCCCGAGGCCGGTGCCGGACCCGACCGGGCGACTGGTGAAGAACGGATCGAACACCTGGTCCTGTGTCGATTCGGTGATGCCGCAACCGTTATCCTGGATCACCACGGCGACGTTGCCACTGTTGTCGGTGGCCGTCTTCACGATGATCCGGCCATCTTCATCGATGGCCCTGGCTGCGTTGTCCAGAACATTGTAGAAGGCCTCCGAGAGGCGCGCCGGGTTACCGGGGATTTCCGGTATCTCGCCAAGGCGCTGGTCGATGTTCAGCGTGCGGCTGCTGTGACTGGTCCGCAACATGTGCAGGGAGGCCTTGAGAAGATCGTTGACGTTGCAGTGGGTGTAATCCGCATGATCGATACTGGAGAACGTCTTCAGGTCCGACACGATGGCGGCGATGCGGGTGGAGCCATCCAGGGATTCGGCCAGCAGGTCCCGGAAGTCGTCCATTAGTTCACGGGTCTCGTCGTTGTCCGGCAGCTTGGTTTGCAGCTCATCCAGGTAGTCGCCCGCCACTTTCAGGTTGCTCTTGATGAACCCGATAGGGTTGTTGATCTCGTGGGCAATACCCGCCGCCAGTTGACCCACCGATCGGGTCTTGGCGCTTTCGTAGAGTTCCTGCTGGGCCTTCTGGATGGTGGCGACCTGCTCCTTGACCCGCTCCTGCAGCTGGCCCGAGAGTGCCCGGTACCGCGATTCAGATTCCTGGAGGGCCTCGTGCTTGCGTTGCAGCTCGGCGTAGCCCGCCTCGGTGGCGTCATGGTGGATATTGGCGGCCAGGCGATACTTGGCGACAAAAAACAGAATGAAGGCGACCAGGTCAGCGGTGGCCTTCAGCGTGTTGCTGTCACAATCCGCGCTGAGCCAGCCAATGGTTTCCAGGTTGAACTCCACCGGTACGGCACCTTCCCGCCTTTCGGCACTCAGCTGCACCTGACCCAGCCCCAGGCGGGCCAGGTTGGACGCCAGCCGGTCCACCTGCGCCGGATCCAGCAGGTCGGCAAGGCCGGGGTCATCTTCAAAATGTCGCATCGTTGCCCCTCGCACTGAGCCGGTCCACGAAGGTGGTTCGATCAATACCGTGATCCTGCGATAGCCTGAATTCCGGGTCGGACACGGTGTACAACCGGTCCAGCAGTTCCCGGAACGACTCCACGACGCCCGTACCGTTGAGGGCACTGGCCATCTGCAGGGGTGACCAGGGGGTCTCGGCCCAGCGCTGCTGGAGTTCTTCCTCGGCGACGATGCCGTCCATGTCGCGCTTGTTGAACTGGATGACGATGGGCAGGGTCTCGATGTCCAGCCCGACTTTCTCCAGGTTCTCCTCCAGGTTGCCAAAGGCGATGGCGTTGTTGTCCTGCTGGTTACGCTGGGAGTCCGCCACGAACACGATTCCGTCGGCCCGGGACAGCACGGCCTTGCGGGTACTGTCATGCTGTACCTGACCGGGTACGGTGTAGAGTTTCAGGCGCAGGTCCAGACCATGGCCGCCTTTCAGGCCGATCGGCAGCATGTCAAAGAACAGGGTGCGGTCGTCCCGGGTTTCCAGCACCATCAGCTCCCCCATGCGTTCCGGCGCCAGCTGGCTGTGCAGCTGCATCAGGTTGGTGGTCTTGCCACTCAGGGCCGGGCCATAGAACACCACCTTCAGATTGAGCCGGTTTTCCTCGGGAATAAAATCAGCCATAGCAGCGCTCAGAGCTGGTCGTCAATAACGATGGAACCATCCTGATCCCGGCGCACCCGGGTAATGCCAGGGTTATCCTCTTCAAGGCGAAGCAATTCCTCTTCCCGCCGGCGAAGCAGATCGTTCTGGCGCTTGATCTGGTCCAGTAGCTGCCGGTTTTCCACGGTGACCTGGTAAAGATCCACCGCCGACCGTATCGCAGCCTGTATCTCGTACTCCTCCCAGGGCTTGGACAGGAACCGGTAGATTTCGGCCCGGTTGATGGCGCTGATCATTGACTGCCGGTCGCCGTGTCCACTAAGCATCAGGCGAATCGCATCCGGCTGCCGCTGACGGGCAAACTGCAGGAAGGTGACCCCGTCCATCACCGGCATCTTGTAGTCAGATACGATGACGCTGTAGGTCGTGGTGCTCAGGGCCTCGATGGCGGATTCGGCGTCGGTGAAGGCGTCCACCTGCCAGTCCTCGTCTCGCAGCAGCCGCTTGAGTGCGCTGAGAATGTTGGCTTCGTCGTCCAGCAGCAGAATGCGGTTCATTGGATACTGGCCTCCATCAGTGGCTCTTCCGGTTCTTCCGGGTCATAGACGAACAGGGTGTAGCGGGTGCCTTCCGGCTCGCCCTTCTCGAAGGCAATCAGCTTGTCGATCAGGGATTTGGTGAGACGCTTGCCCTCGTTAAGCAGCAACATGCCGGATGCGGCGTGAAGGTCCCTCGCCAATACCATGCCGGCGGTGAGCTCTCGGGTGGGTAGCGCGATCACGCCTTCCTCGGTGGGGGCCAGGTCCGGGGCACTTTCCTCGCACATGACCGCAAACGCTTCACAGAGCTCTGGCTGGTAGAGACGGCCGCTCTGACGCCGGAGCAGTTTGATGGCGTCTTCCCGTGAGACCTTGCGGCTGAGAATCAGCCCTGCCTGAAGCTCGATGAAATCCACCGCCATGCGCAGGATGCGGGCGCCCATGGGAATGGCTTCGCCTTCCAGCTCGTCGGGGAAACCGCGGCCATTCCAGCGCTCCTGGTGGTGGCGGATGAGATGGGCGGTTTCCTGCAGGGGTTCCAGGGTCATCAACAGCTGTTCCCCGGCCGTCGGATAGGCCCGGTACAGGGCGGTCTGGTCCTTGGTGAGCTGGTCAGAGGGCGCCCGCAGCATGTCGTCCGACCAACTGAGTTTGCCCAGGTTATAAAGGGCTGCGGCCATCTCCAGGTTGCGGGTCTGCTCGCTGTCCAGGTCCTGGCGCTGGGCGAAGGCACGCACCAGGGCGCTGACCTTTGCGTTCGTCTGCAGGTCCCCGGGCAGTCGCTGGTTGAGCAGGGAGGAGAACACCTCGGTGGTGGTGACATAGCTGTTGCGCAACTCCGCCAGGGTGCGGTCCAGCATATCGGCGGTTTCCTGCAGCTCGGTAGTGCGGGCATCCACCTTTTTCTCCAGGCTTTCCGCAAGAGCGCGCAATTGCTTGTTTTGTTTGCGGAACTTGCGCTCAAGGGCGAGGCGGCGCCGCTCTGAATACTGGAACGCCAGTGCCTGGCGAATGGTGAGCCTCAGCTCGTCATCATCCCAGGGCTTGGCGATATAGCGGTAGATCTGCCCATCGTTGATGGCCTTGATGGTGGAGTTCATATCCGCATGGCCGGTGAGCAGGATGCGGATCACCCAGGGCCAGCGACGCCGTATGGTGCTGAGCAGCGTGGGGCCGTCCACACCTGGCATACGGGCATCGGAAATCACCAGGTCGATGCGCTGGTTTTCCAGCACTTCGATGGCGGCCTGGCCCGAGCCGGCCATCACCAGATCGTAGGGCTCCTTGCGCAGAATCCGTTGCAGGCTGCGCAGGATATTGGCTTCGTCGTCCACGAGCAGTATTCGAAGATCGTCGGGCAGCTTCTCGGTCATGGATGCCTCGTGAATCTCCTCAGTCATCGTCAGGGCTGCCCGGCTGGTTCACCGGCAACCGGATCCTGAAGATGGTGCCCTGGCCAGGGGTGCTCGCGGCGGTGATCTGGCCGTGGTGTTTTTCTATAATATTGAACGATAGGGATAACCCCAGGCCAGTACCCTTGCCCACCGGCTTGGTGGTGAAGAACGGGTTGAAGATGCGGGACAGGTCTGCCGGCTCGATACCCTTGCCGGTGTCTTCGAACTCCAGCGTGACATGGTCCCCTTCACTGCGGGTGCGAATGGTAATGGTGCCGGTATTCTCGATGGCGTGGGCGGCGTTCACCAGCAGGTTCATGATGACCTGGTTGATCTGGGACGCGATACACAGCACTTCCGGCAGGTCACCGAAGTCCCGCACAATCGCGGCCTTGTACTTGAGTTCGTTGTTCACCACGTTGAGGGTGGTCTCAATGCCCCGGTGCAGGTCTGCGTAGCGGAACTCTTCCTCCTCCTCCGTATGGGAGAAGTCCTTCATGGCGGCGATGATGGTCTTCACCCGCTCGATACCTTCCCGGGATTCCGACAGCAGATCCTCAAGATCCCCCCGCAGGAACTCGTAATCAATACTCTTGCGGATCTGATGGAGGTCTTCGAGGGAGGCCGCACTCTCCACTGCGTCGGTCAGCCGGAACAGGTCCGACAGATAATGCTCCAGGGTTTGCAGGTTGGAGTAGACATAACCCACAGGATTGTTGATCTCGTGGGCCACCCCCGCCGCCAGCTGACCAATGGCTGCCATCTTCTCGGACTGATGCAACTGCCGGTTCGCCTGCTCAAGGCGGGCTGACAGCTCCTGTGGCGGCAGGTCCTTTGGCAGGTTTGACGGCGTATCAGCCATGGCGGAAACCACGCTCTGGTTTGGAGGAGTGAAGCGATATTGCTAGTACATCAAATAGTATAGAACTCAGTCACAATTCGTTGGGTAACGTTTGGTATCTGGACGTAATTTGTGCTCGCTCGCCGCTGCGATCAAGCTTCTCCAGTGCTGCGGCCAGGGGCACGACCAACTCGGCATGTTGCCGGTGGAGGTAGTGAAACAACTGGAAGCGGGCGGCTGGTTCGGGGAATACATAAAAAGGGTCCCAGGAAGGGTCATGCAAAGGCGAAAAGCCTTCAATATCGGATACCAAGGCCAGATCTACCCGCTGCCATTCGAGCAGGGCGCGCATCTGGTCATAACGGTCGGCGCGAACCGGCACCATGTCGAGCGCTTCAGCGGTCTGTTCAGCAATGATCACGCCCCGCCTTACGGTCACCCGAAGTCTGGTGGTATCTATCTCGTCCAGGCTTTGCAGGCCGATAAGGTCGGGGTTGCCGGTAACCGCATCAAGTTGCCCCTCAAGCAACGGGTAAGGCACGCCAACCAGGTTCGGGTACTGGTCGCCAACGCTGGCAATCCGGAACAGGTCACCGTCCACCTCGCCCATGTCCGCTGTCAAAAGAGCCCGCCGGGAGGGTAGCTTCTCGGTGGTGATGCTGAGGCTCAGATCCTCGTAAGCGACACTCAGTAAGTGTGCGGCCAGATGGGTGCTGGGTACGTCGTCTATGATTGCAAAGCGCAGCGGCGAGTCTGGCGGGCTTGCGTGGGCCGTGGCCGGGCTCGCCAGCAGAAAAATGATGAGTAATGCTCGGCACCCCATGGTGACACACCGTCAGCTGGTTAAAATATGTACTGGCAGCATAGTCGATAGATGCCGTAATGACCGTAGTCACTTTGTAACGACAACCGCTGTTACTGGCTGGCCGAAGGCGTGTAGAGAAAAAACGTCACCCCAGTGGCAAGGCCGTCGCTTGAACCCTTACTAGCAATCAGACAAAATGTCACCAGATATCAATAATTGGTGACATTTTGTCTGACTCCGGTTTCGTCCGATCCTCCCGCGAACAACTCCAAACCTTGTTCCGTCAGCAAGGCGGCCATCTACGCCTGAGCGAAGTACTGGCCAGGGGCTTTAGTCGGTACCAGTTCTATCAGCTTCGGGATGAAGGGTTGATCGAGCCGGTCAGCCGTGGTCTCTACCGGCTGGCGGACCTGCCGCCCATCGAAAACCCGGATCTGGTGGCCGCCGCTACTCGTTTCCCCAATGCGGTTCTTTGCCTGATTTCCGCGCTGGACTGGCACGGCATCACCACGCAGATTCCCCATCAGGTGCATCTGGCGGTAGATCGGGGTGCCCGCCTGCCGGTACTGGATTATCCACCGGTGGTCGGGTACCGGTTCTCCGGGCGGGCCTTTAGCGAAGGCATTGAGCAGATCGAGGTGGATGGCATCACCCTGAATGTCTATACCCCGGAGAAAACCCTGGCGGACTGCTTCAAATTCCGCAATCGCATCGGCGTGGATGTGGTTCTGGAGGCGCTGGAGCTCTATCGCACCCGTAAAACCTTCCGTCCGGGCAAGCTGATGGAATATGCCAGGATCTGCCGGGTCGCCAATGTGATGGCTCCCTACGTGGAAGCCAAGTTTGGACCTTATTAATTGCTTCGGTTGAGAATGGAAAAACTATGGTCGCCTAGCGTTCAGCAAACTGGAGGTGATTCGGATTGCCGGAGAGACTCTCATTGTTTGGTGCTGTAATATTTTGCAGTTACCTTGAGTCATTTTTGGAGTACCCGGTTTGGTGGATTCCCTCACCCCTGTCGAGCGCAGCGAGCGCATGTCTCGCGTCAGGCACAAGAATACAAAGCCGGAAATGGTTGTGCGTCGCTTAGTGCACGGTATGGGTTACCGTTTTCGTCTCCATGCCAAGGATCTTCCCGGCAGTCCAGATCTGGTTTTTCGCTCCCGGCGCTCGGTAATTTTTGTACATGGTTGTTTCTGGCATCGACATTCAGGGTGCCGATTGGCAAGGTTGCCAAAGTCTCGAACGACCTTCTGGAGTCAGAAGTTGGAGGAGAATCAACAACGAGACAGGCGGAATCAGGAAGAGCTACGCGAATTGGGGTGGAGTGTATTAGTTGTCTGGGAGTGTGAACTCCGGGATCTGGAAGGTGTTGGAAGAAAGCTAAAGGGATTTCTGAATAACGAGACAGGAAAACAGCATGATGAAATCGGTTGAGCTCTTTGCTGGCGCGGGTGGTCTAGCTATGGGTGTTGCCTTGGCTGGGTTCGATACCCTGGCGGTTTTGGAGTGGGATAGGTGGGCATGCGATACCATGCGGGAGAACAAGAATCGAGGGTATCCGGTAGTTAGGGATTGGCCAATCTGGGAAGGAGATGTCCGCTCGTTCGACTGGACTGCGATTCCCGAGGATATCGATTTGCTTGCGGGGGGGCCGCCTTGCCAACCATTCTCCATGGGGGGTAAGCACAAGGCTTTTGGTGATCAGCGAGACATGTTTCCGACTACGGTTGGCGTGGTGCGCACGCTAAAACCCAAGGCATTCATTTTCGAGAACGTGAAGGGGCTTACCCGTTCCAGTTTTGCCAACTACTATCAGTATATCCTGCTGCAACTAGAATTCCCCGAAGTGATCAGGCGGAACGGCGAAACTTGGCCCGACCATTTGAAGCGACTCCAGGAAGAAAAGACCTCGGGTGCGCTGCACTTAAATAGTCTTACCTACAACGTTGTGCCTACGCTTGTGAATGCAGCCGATTATGGAGTGCCCCAAAAACGTGAGCGTGTATTCATTGTTGGGCTTCGTGCAGATCTCGGCGTGGAATGGTCTTTTCCACAGCCCACACATAGTTTCGATTCCTTGTTGCGTGAACAGTGGGTGACTGGTGAATATTGGGATCGTCATGAGATTGCAGCTGGAGAGCGGCCAGAAATGCCCGCCAGACTGGAATCCAGGATTCGGCGTTTGTCCTCGGAGTTGCTACCGAGTGAGGAAGCCCCCTGGCGAACTGTACGCGATGCCCTCCGGGATATTCCAGACCCCCGGTTGCCGGAGTCCCGTATGTACAGAAATCACCGTTTCCAGGGTGGGGCAAGAGCATACCCCGGCCATACCGGCAGCCCACTTGATCTGCCAGCGAAAACGCTTAAAGCGGGAGACCACGGTGTGCCCGGTGGGGAAAACATGATGGTCCGGGATGATGGTACCGTTCGTTACTTCACTGTTAGAGAGTCTGCAAGACTGCAAACCTTTCCGGATGGCTACATTTTTCATGGCTCTTGGAGCGAGACAATGCGGCAATTGGGTAACGCCGTTCCTGTGGCGTTGGGCCGAACTGTCGCGGCTTCGGTTGCAGCGAGGCTGGCGGAAACACAAATCAACAGACTGATGGGCGAAGGAGTCAAGAAAAGGGCATGACGGATAAAAAGGTAGTACCGTTTAACCCGTTGGATAAGCGACATCTTGGTGAAAGCGTGGGCCAAGCCATGTTACGGCAGCCTGTGGTTTCCATGAAGAATCTTGATCGTTTCTCTGGAGCAGGAATCTACGCAATATATTACAAGGGTGACTTTCCCGCCTACGAAATGATCGCTGAGCGAAATCGAAGAGGGACTTTCTCCGCGCCAATATACGTTGGCAAGGCTGTTCCCAAAGGTGCACGCAAGGGAGGAAGTCTGGAGTCGGCGCCTGGTTCGGTCCTTTATAGCCGTCTAATGCAGCACAAGCGTAGCATAGAGGAGGCAAGGAACCTGGACATCGCAGACTTCGATTGTCGCTTCCTAATTGTTGACGATATTTGGATTCCTTTGGGGGAGTCGCTATTGATCGCCAAGTTTGATCCGCTTTGGAACAAATTGATCGATGGGTTTGGTAACCACGATCCTGGAAAGGGTCGCCACGCCGGGTTGAGGCCTAGATGGGACGTTCTACATCCGGGGCGTGAGTGGGCCGAGCGTTGCAAAACTCGGGATGAGACGGCGGAACAGATTGTTGGTGAAGCGCGCGATTACTTACGGAATAATCCGCCGCCCCTGGATATAAACATGATTACGACATAGTTGGAATGGAAGACCTTGTAGTATTCTTTTAACTGTTTAGACGTGATCAATGCCTGATAAAGGACATGCTCGCAACGTAAGGAAACAAGATATGAGCGGGAGTTTTAGGGAAATCTACACAGAGGCTATTTCGGGTGCCTCTGCCTCAGCTATATTCATGGTGATGTCTGGGTGGTCTTGGGGGTTGGCACAACAGAATGCTGATCAAAGAATCGTCTTGACCGTGATATCAGTACTCCTCTTTTTAACAGGTTTTTTTGGGGCTTTTTTTTCGCTAACCGCAGCGATAGAAAGGTATTCGTGCGGTAGTTTGGGCCGAAAGGTGCTTGGCTATTTTGCCGCGACTTTGCTTGTTTTCAGCGTAATGGTCCTGATTGGTTTCACGGTTGTTCAAGGCTGGAACGCCGTCGGTTCAAGATGATTTTTACTGAGCTTTTTGAACGCATGATCATTGCCCAAGCGTCGCTCCATCACCATGAGAGTGTTTAGCTCAAATGTGTGGAGCCTGTAAAACCGCAAGGTAAGCAATAGCCTGGAGACCGGCCAGCAAGCCAATCACTATGGCCAGATATAGGAGGTCACTTACCCGCGCGTTGGGTTTGGGTATTACTTTGAAACGGGCAACCAGATAAGCAAGCATCGCTATACCCAATACA
Organism: Marinobacter lacisalsi; assembly: GCF_042651045.1. Classification (NCBI taxonomy): domain Bacteria; kingdom Pseudomonadati; phylum Pseudomonadota; class Gammaproteobacteria; order Pseudomonadales; family Marinobacteraceae; genus Marinobacter; species Marinobacter lacisalsi. The sequence continues at coordinate 2,039 of NZ_JBHSDI010000001.1, read as the reverse complement.
ATCGTCAGCCAGGGATGCATAAGTGTTTCCAGTACTGATGCGCCAGCGCCCTGGTTGAATTCCAGTATTGAGTCTCCTTGTAAAGGAAAAGCGAGCAAGGCCAGTGAAAGAAACACGGCGGATATTCTTGCTAGCGCGATCAGTGCGCGCCCAAGAAACCGGCTGACAGGGAATGGTTGAGCCATGATTGTTTCTCCCCGAAATTAGTGAGGCATTAATCGCGCTCGTCCACGTATATTAAAGGGGGTTCAGAGCTATCTCCGGTTTGTGTTCAACGAGATTAACCCTGATCAGGTATAGCTTTACCAAGCCCCCAAGCGAAATGCTGTGATAACTACGACAACCAAAAAGGTGTAGCCGGAGAAAAGAAAAATTCGGCTAAGAGTTCGATCAAACGGGCTTGCAAACTGTCGAACTATTTCCACATCAATCAACGGGTCGGTTTTTGAATTCCAAAAACCAAGAGGAAAGGCAATGGCACGGGCATAAGATAGCGCTCGATATCCTATGCTGTCCCACCCAGCCGGGCGGTGACTTCCGTTCTTCGTGATTTCCCGCTCAATTCTAGCCATGGTCAGGCGGGAGAACGCCAACCAGCAGATGCCTTGAATGACGAAAAGGAGGCCGCTAGCAACAAGCAGCCATTCATTGAGTTGATTAACCACTACTCTTGTCCCAAATTAATGACGCAAGGGATTTGCCAACATGATCGCCGCCCTGGCTGGCTTGATAACCCACGTAGAATCCTGCGGCCATTACTGTGCCAAGTATTACCCAGCCCACTGGACCGGCTGCGGACAATCCTACTGTCGCTGCGAGGCCGGCTCTGATCGCTAGTTGACCACCCAGGCGTTTCCCCATGACAGCCATCGCTTGTCCGCCGAGTCGCGTTCCAGCTGTTATCGTCAAATCTCCTGCATAACCTCCAAGAGCGCCACCAACACCAAAACCCGTGACTTGCTTTACGCTCTCTTTCAGCCAGTCTTCGCCATTGACTTGTGCTGTTCTGACTTTGCCAGATCGTATAAAGATATCCGAAAATATCGCGGTGTAGCCGAGACCCCGTATAAATTTCACGAACGTATTCAGTCGACCAGCCTGGACCTGGTCAGCTACGAAAAGTCGTGGGTCCGGGTTTCCATGCAGCCTGCGATTGGCGAGCGTTATGGCACGTTTCTCTCCGCTGAGCGCAGTGCCCCTGTTTTTTTGCCACTCATTTCTATTGACGTAGTAACCGAGTTCAGCTCGGAATTGTTTCTGCAGATTTCTCGATGCTTCTTCGACTTCTTGCTTTGCGAGATAATATGAAACCGGGCCGCCGATGCTGGTGGCCTTCTTTCGGCTCTGCATACGGAGGAGCTTTTCCTGGAAGTCGATAAGTGCTTTCTGGAAGCTGGAAAGTCTGGCCATGGCCGCCGATGTTCCCGCGCCAACTAATCCGTTAACCGATTCCAGAGTTTCCCTATCAAAGTTGTCAGCGCAAAATTCTGCTATTGCGTTCGTTTCATTTCCAAATTTCGCTGACCAGGCCGAAAGTCGTACCCGTTCGGCCTGAGGGATACTATTCAAATGACGAACTATCGCACCAGCGTTCTGGTCGTCAAGATCCAGAGTGTAAGCGCGAAAAGGAGCCAGCTTATCGTTATCCTGGAGTCCGTTGACACGTCGAAAGGTATCGGAGGAATAACCTGTGTTGGCGACGATCTCTTCGATTTCGCGCAACTGGGATGAGAAAAAGATTTCGGCCACTGTCTCTCTCCTTGAGTTTGTTCAATTGATCAGGCTCCCATGCCTGATCGGGAAGGTATATCAATAGACACGTACAAGTCCACCTATCGCTGAAAGCGGCGAAACCAAGCAGGTTTGGGTCAAATAGCTGATGCTCAGCGAGTCAGATTTAGGACTTCAGGAGCTCTCTGGTACTGTCTCGATCCCGGAGTCTGTCAACGTAGTTGTCGCGTTTAAGTCATCAGCTCTTTAACAGTTCGCCGCCTTTTCCGGATTCAGAGTCACTGATTCCGGTAAGCTGAAGTTTCGGA